>NZ_JABULX010000017.1 GCF_013328345.1 Marinifaba aquimaris | reverse complement strand
GAGATAACGACAAGCTCTACTGACAGATAGCTTGGTTATGTTTTTTTCTTCAATAACGCGTTGCGTTGCTTTTTTGTGATACGTACTCCGAAATCTTTATCAAGTACATCGACTATCGTTTCAAAGAATTGTGCTTTTATCTTGGTATCTTCTAGCTCTTTTTCGAGGGCTTTGATTTTTTGCTCAGGTGTTAAGTCATTGGGTTTAGACATAAGGGGAAGCTCATTCATATGATTGGGTGTACCTTTACTCCTATCTAGTTGACCATACCGGCGAAGCCAAGTTAAAACGGTTGAAGACCCTTGTATTCCATAGTGGTTTTGCGCTTGTTTGTAAGTACATTCGCCTTTTTCTACTTTATCAACGACGGATAATTTAAAGGCAAGTGAATAATCTTTTTGTGTACGCTTAGTTATTGGTTTCATTATCTTCTCCAAATTGAAGTTGGAAAAGTGTCAACCTTATTCAGGACGGGTCAATATAATCCAAAAAAGCGACTTTTAGGTCGCTTTTTTTTGTCAATGAGCTTTATTTGATTAACCTGCCAGAAGCTCTTTAGCATTGGCAATAGCGATGTCTGTTACCTGATCGCCACCGAGCAAGCGCGCTAACTCTATCACTCGGTTATCGCTGTTAAGTGGGATCATTTCAGTTTGTGTTTGCTTACCGTCTGTTTGTTTGGCCACTTGCATTTGTTGATGACCACAAGCGGCAACTTGGGGTAGGTGAGTAACACAAATTATTTGAGTTTGCTCACCAATTCTTCTTAGCATTTGACCTACAACTGAAGCGGTTTGACCACTGATACCAACATCCACTTCATCAAAGATAAGGCTTGGCATGGCAATTTTTTCAGCGGTGATCACCTGTATTGCTAAACTAATTCGCGATAACTCACCGCCTGAAGCCACTTTGTGAATGGCTTGTAGAGGTTGCCCAGGGTTTGCACTCACTAAAAACTCAACCATATCGGCACCTAGCTTGGTTGGGGTTGACAGAGAACGTAATTCAATTGCAAATTGCCCCTGTGCCATGTTCAGTTGCTGCATACTTGCTGTGATCATATCGGCTAAATTTGCTGCATGGCGTTGTCTACTTTGCGTCAGTTTTTCAGCTAATTGATAATAGTGTTTTTCTGCTTGTTGTAACTCTTTTTCAAGTTCTTCGCTTTTAGCATCTAAAGACTTTATTTCAGCAAGCTCTGCGGCTAATTGTTGATGCTCATCAGGTAACGATTCTGGTTTTACCTTGTGTTTTCTGGCTAATTCTAGTGCCGTTGATAAACGTTGCTCTGCTTGATTGAGGCGCTCTGGGTCGGGCTCGAGTTTGTCTAGGTAGCCACGTAAATCATGACTTGCTTCTTCTAGGGTAATTTGTGCCTCATTTAACATATCAATGACGGGTGCGAGCTTTTCATCAACCTCGGCCAATTTAGCAAGTTTGTTACTGATACCTTGAACTAAGCCAAACGCGCTGTGCTCATCACCATCATAAAGCATAGTTAAACTGGTTTGGCTTTCAGTCATTAATTGACTGGTGTTCGCAAGGATTTTTTGTTCTTCTTCAATTTGTTCAAATTCACCTTGCTGCAAGTTAAACTCATCTAGCTCAGCCACTTGGTATTCAATTAATTGCAAGCGATCGGCTTGCTGGCTTTCTTGCTGCTTTAATTTTTTGTATTCACTGCGTCGCATATCCCAGTACTGATAGGCATTGTGGACACTTTCCAGTAAATCATCATGTCCGGCAAAACTATCGACTAAAGTCAGTTGGTAATCCGATTTAGTTAACGCTTGATGGGCATGCTGTCCATGTATATTAATTAAAAAGACACCGAGTGCTTTTAGTTGTTGCAAAGCGACAGGGCTACCATTGATAAAGGCCCTTGAACGTCCTTCGCAAGAGATGACTCGACGGATGATACACTCGTTGCTGTTACTGTCAGCTAGATCGTGCTGGATTAACCAGTTTTGTGCGTTGACTATGTCACTAATATTAAAAGTGGCTGAGATCTCTGCCTTACTTGCGCCAGCACGCACCATGCCTGCATCGGCTCTATCTCCAAGACATAACCCTAATGCATCAATAGATATGGATTTACCTGCACCAGTTTCTCCAGTGATTGTGGTCATTCCCGCTTGAAACTCTAAATCGAGCGATTCAACAATGGCAAAGTCTTTTACAAATAAATGTGAAAGCATTGGGCTACCCTAAAAATGATTAAACAGCAGTATAGTGAGTGTTTTATTACTGTTATTAAATACAGTGTTTTATTTATACTGTATAAGTACTGTATGGTCAAGGTTGTTTTTTAGACTTTGCAAAAGCAACCTAACTGCTCAAAAGGGAAATATTCGGGGTTAATTTGATGTTTGAGACTAAAGTTCACCACACTTAAATTAGATTCACCCTTACCACATACTAAGCCTGCTGTATGTGGGCCAATAAATGCAACGGATTGGTGATACGCTGACCAAACAAGCGCAGCGGGTGTTGCAGGAACAATGTTTTTTAATTGGTGCACCAGTAGAGCGGGCAGGGAATTTGATGATAAATCTATGATCAATTTTTGGTAGGTTGAAAACTCAGCTTGCTGATTGACAGACTGGATATAACCTTGGCTAAAACGCTCACATTGACATGACGAGTTAGTGATATGAATGAGGATATTGGTGTTGGTTGTGAGCTGATAATGGCTAAATATTTGTTCGACAATATCATTTTTTGCTGACCACGTTGCTTTACTTAGCCAGCGTTCATCTTGATTAAAAGCCTGAATAGCTTGACCAAAAAATAGATAAAATACTGAAATGATAAGTATGAGCCACAAAGGGATAAACAGTTTGGTTATCCTACTCATACTTATCTGGGGTATGGTTGAAAAGTTTAAACAACAAAGTGCTTGAGTTGCTGACTCAAACTGTCAGAGTCATTCTCTATGGCTAAAATTGATTGGCCTATTTGCTCAATATCGACACTTGAATCTTCAACTACTTGGCGAATCGAGTCCGTATTTGTTGCTATATCTTTAGCGACATGGCTTTGCTCGGTAATGGCTGAAACAATAGCCTGATTGATTTTCTCAAGCTGGTTTATGAGCTCTGTTGCTTCTAATAACTGCGAGTTGGCATTGACTGTTTGTTTGATACTGTCTTCGATAAAGGTATTACATCTTTGCATTTCATTGACAGCTTGGTCACCACTTGATTGCACACTACTAATAATCGCTTGAATTTCATCAGTCGATTCACGTGTTTTCATGGCTAACGTGCGGACTTCATCAGCAACAACTGCAAAACCACGTCCAGCTTCTCCTGCTCGAGCTGCTTCAATGGCTGCATTTAACGCAAGTAAGTTAGTCTGATCTGAAATAGATTGAATGACATCAAGGACATGGCCTATTTGTTGACTGTGTTCTGATAAAGTCGTGATCGTGTTATTAGCACTGTCGATTGTGTTTTTCAGCTCTGATATAGACTGCTTAGAAGACTCCATCGCAGAACTGGCGGATGTTTGTTTTGATGCAGAAGTCGATACTTTGTCATACGCTGATGTTGCATGTTCAACCATTTCTTCAAAGGTTTGAGACATCTGATTGGTTGCCGTGGCGATATTAATTGTTTGGTTGACTTGTTGTTCAGATTTTACTCGATAACTGATCATTGCATCTGATACCTCAGAGACGGTCAACATCATATGCTCACTGGCTACTTTTACATTACTTAAGGCACCGCTTGTTTTGTTTACCAAGGTATTAAGTTGGTTTAATAGGGCATTATCGGTTTGTGTATTGTTAAGGCGAAAATCTAAACCATCTTGGTGATCCGTTATTCTATTTAATGAGCGAACAAGCTCTGCTTCAGCTTGTGAATCCATGGCAAATTTAGCCAGAACCGCGCACTCTAACGCTAAGTAACTGGCATGTTGTAAAACAATTAAAAAGCTGGCGTTTTCAGGCGAGAAAGCAACGATACCAGTGTTAAGTACCTGTAAGAAGTAAAAACCGAGGTGATGGATGGCGCCAACTGTGATCACTGTGATAAAAAGCTTGTAATCTTTGTAAATAAATAGAAATGCAGTAACAACAAAAAAACCAAAGTGCGCTTCCACAGCACCGTTAAGTTGTTGAACATGCAAAGCAACTAAACCGAGTAGGGCGATGGTCAGTATGTGGCGAGTATGCGCTTGTCCTGGTTGGCTAGACGCAATTAAAAAAGCAGGAATGGCGAGTACACCACCAATCACAAGCGCTTCTATCCAGGTACTATAGACAGAGGCATATAAAAAACTGACAAACCAGGCTCCAATCACCATCCAGCGCATTAAATGATCCGTTTTGATATGAATTGATTGATTTGCTGACATCTGAACTCCTTGTCTGCTTGATGTGATAATAGCGAAATATTCTGTTTTGCGATTTTTTAAAGGTCGTATTTTTAAAGGAGTTGATTGTCGTGTGCAAGTATTTTTTGAATAAAAAACTAATAAAAACAGATTGTTATAGACTTTAGTCTAAAGTTTTAAGATTTTGTGGAATAAAAAGGTAGAAGCTGGTTTGAACTGTTTTTAAGCAAAGCCGATTAACTTTAATCATTAAAATAACCGGCCATTTGCTGGAAAGTTGGTTTAGTAAAGTTTACTGCCCCAGTGTAATTTACTGCGGATCACATTGTAGTAACTGTAATCTTTCGGGTGGAGCAGCTTTAATTTATTGGTTTTTTTGTGGATGGTAATTTCATCGGCCAATGCTAAGTTAAGGGAGTTATGACCATCACAAGTAATACTTGTGGTATTTGACTGCTCTGCAATAATCAGTTTTATGGTTGAGTTGGCATCGACCACAATAGGGCGATTGGATAAAGAGTGAGGATACATAGGTTGTAGACAAACAACTTCTAAATCAGGTGTTAAAATTGGGCCACCACCGGATAACGAATAAGCTGTCGAACCTGTTGGTGTACAGATTATTAAGCCATCCGCTCTTTGACTGAACATGAAGTTGTTATCGATATAAACCTCAAACTCCATCATGTGCGCGACTTTACCTGAGTGTAAAACGGCTTCATTAACGGCTGTTAAGCTGTCGTATTGGCCTTGTGTATCTTTGACGGTGACTTCCAATAAAAAGCGTTCTTCAGCAACATATTCTCCAGCTAAAACTTGGGTTAAATCTTGTTCGAACTGCTCGGGGTTTAAATCAGTTAAAAAGCCCAAGTTGCCTCGATTGACGCCAATAACCGGTGTACTGTATTGAGATAACACTCTGGCTGCACCTAACATATTGCCGTCACCACCTACAACAATAACTAAATCACAGGTTTTACCCATTTCATCAAGGGAAATAAAGCTAACATCATCGAAGTTTAGTGAAGCCGATAACCTTTGATCAAGAAAAACAGCACACCCCGCGTTATTTAAAAAGCTATGCAGACGCTTAAAGCTTGATAATGTTGCCTTATGGTGCGGTTTACCGACTAAACCTATTTTGTTGAAAACTGGTTGCATGTAGTGACTGTTATTGCTTTTAAATCTTTTGTTTAATCTTACATTAATATTTGAATCAAACTAATTGAAATTTAAGAAAGTGTTCATATAACAAGTAATAACAAGCACTAAAGGTATGTATTTATGAACGACAGAGCCATGCAGATCATGAAACTGCTGGTTGAAGAGTATCTAAAGCAAGGTCAGCCTATTTCATCAAAGGCGCTCGCTAATACATTAGCTGATCATCGTCAGTTGACGGCGAGCCCTGCCACTATTAGAAATGTGATGATGAACCTAGAAAAGTCTGGTTTGTTAGCCTCTCCTCATACTTCAGCTGGTCGTGTCCCTACACCGACAGGGTTGCGCTTTTTTGTTGATGAGCTACTGACCGTCAAACCCTTTATGCATAACATTACGGGCTATATCAAACATCAATTGAGCGCCGATTTGACTCCTAGCCAATTATGTCAGCACGCTTCAAAGCTATTAGCTGATATGACATCGATGGCGGGCATTGTAACTGTACCCAAACTCAACCAAACCAAAATTGAGAAGATAGAGTTTATCCGCTTAACTGAAACGCGCCTTATCTGTGTACTAGTCATGCATGATGGTGATATTCAAAATCGAATTATTGAGTCTCACGAGCCGATTAGTAATTTAGCACTATCGCAAACAACGCAGCTGATGAACTTAGCGATAATAGGAAAAACGCTAGAGCAGGGCATTGCCAGTATCAAAGAACTAGCGATGCAAACATCACCAGAAGTGGCCAATTTATCAAAGGCAGCTTTGAACTTAGCCATTACCGGTGAGCAAGAAGACTTAGTTTTAGCAGGTCAAAATCACCTACTCGATAGCAGTATTAGTGAAGAGCTTGATCGTTTAAAGCAATTAATCGATGCTGTGACTGAGAAACAAAGCGTGATGAATTTAATGCAGCGTTGCTCTGATGCTGATGGCGTGAAAATTTTTATTGGTAATGAATCAGGCTTAAGTGATTTTGCCGATTGTTCTGTGGTCAGTGCACCTTATCAGGCTGACGGACAAACAGTTGGTCGACTTGCTGTGATTGGCTCAACGCGAATGGATTACACAAAAGTCATTCCAATTGTTGATATAACAGCAAGATTATTAACTTCAGCCTTGAATCAAAAAGATTAATCCCTATATTGTCCTCATTAAAGAGAGATTTTCAGTTTTGGAGTTAGAGAAACATGAGCAATGAACAAAACGATGTTCAAGTTGAAGAGCAATCAGTAGAGCAAGCAGAACAAGTAGAAGCAGCAGAGGGTGAGGTTTTATCACCAGAACAAGCACAAATTGAAGAATTGACCGCAAAATTAGCCGCTGCTGAAAAAACAGTAGCCGATCAACAAGACTCGGTTGTGCGTGCTAAAGCTGAAATTGACAATGTGCGTCGCCGTACAGCTCGTGAAGCTGAGAGCACAATTTCTCGTGCCATTGAAAAGTTCAGTGCAGATATCTTACCAGTAGTTGATAACTTAGAGCGTGCGATTGAATCTGCCAATAAAGAAGAAGAAGCGATTAAGCCAGTTGTTGAAGGTGTAGAGCTTACATTGAAGAGCTTTGTTGATGCACTTGAAAAGCAAGGTATCAAACAATTAAACCCTGAAGGTGAAGCATTCAATCCAGAATTCCACCAAGCGATGTCTATGGTTCCAAACCCAGATGTAGCGCCAAATACTGTTATCGCAGTTATGCAAAAAGGCTATGAGCTTAACGGCCGTTTATTACGCCCAGCTATGGTTATGGTTTCTCAAGCTGCAAAAGTTGATACTCAAGCTTAAGTAATCGATTTATCCGATATAAAAAAACCGCTTTAAAAGCGGTTTTTTTGTATCTGAGCGAATACCTTAACGTAATGCGGGTTACGTTCGATACTCGGCGTTGATTTTGACGTAGTCATAACTGAAATCACAACTCCAGATTTTGGCGTCAAACTGACCTCTGTTGAGTTTAATTGTGATCGTGATCTCGCTTTGATCCATCACTGCCTGACCTTTTTCTTCAGTATAGCCTTTAGCAAAACCGCCATTTTGCGCAACCATGACATCTCCGAGCGCTAACTCTAGTTTTTCCGTATCTAAATCATTTAAGCTTTCACACTCTCTGTGTGCATAGCCTATAGCTGCGAGTAATCGACCTAAGTTTGGATCCGATGCAAAAAAAGCCGTTTTAACTAAAGGGCTCTTGGCAATTGCATAGCCCACTGCTTTTGCCTCTGCAACTGATTTAGCCCCTTGCACATCAACGGTGATAAATTTAGTTGCACCTTCTCCATCTCTAACAATTGCTTTGGCCAAATATTGAGACAGACTCAGTAGCTCTTGATAAAGTGCATCGAATCTTGAATCTTGTCTTGATGTGATTGGTTCAGCTGCACTTTGGCCAGTCGCGATGATAATGAAAGAGTCGTTGGTTGATGTATCACCGTCTACTGAAATGCAGTTAAAAGATAAATCAGCAATTTCTTGTGTGATCTCATCTAACAAACTTTGGCTGACATTAGCATCTGTTGCTAAGTAACCCAGCATAGTCGCCATATTAGGGTGGATCATCCCAGCGCCCTTGCTCATGCCTGTGATGGCTATCTTGTCGCTACCTAGTATCAACTGTTTAGAAATGGCTTTTGGTGCAATATCTGTTGTCATGATTGCTTCGGCAGCATCAGCCCAACAGTCATCTGTCAGATTATTTTTTGCTTCTGGTAAACCAGCTAGTAGCTTATCCATAGGAAGTTTTTCTAAGATAACACCCGTGGAAAAAGGTAAAACTTGTTCTGTGTTCAATTGCATTATTTCAGCTACAGTATCGCAAGTTAATAGTGCATCTTTCATTCCCTGTTCACCTGTGCCTGCATTAGCGTTACCGGTATTGATAACTAAGGCGCGGATACCTTGTTTGGCCTGTAAATGAGATCTGCATAAAGTCACAGGTGCTGCACAGTAGCGATTTAAGGTAAATACTCCAGAAACAGCACTGCCTTGTGCTACTTCAATAATCAGTAGATCTTTGCGGTTAGGGTATTTTATGCCTGCTTCAGCCCAGCCGAGACGAATCCCAGGAACAGGAAATAATGATGAAGGATCGAGAGGTGGTAAATTAACTGGCATATACGTTCACTAATAATTATTAACTTGTTATGAATTTTTATTTTATTGCATCTAGTGAGCCAGTTTCAATCTAAACTGTAGTTTTGGTTATTTATTATACAAACAATACTG
The DNA here is from genome assembly GCF_013328345.1 of Marinifaba aquimaris. Taxonomy (GTDB): domain Bacteria; phylum Pseudomonadota; class Gammaproteobacteria; order Enterobacterales; family Alteromonadaceae; genus Marinifaba; species Marinifaba aquimaris. Next base: position 83,344 of record NZ_JABULX010000017.1, on the reverse strand, counting down.
ATAAGGGTGTTCTTAATGATAATTGTTATTATTATTTAAGTTGTTGAAAATAAAGAAAAAATTTGATTTTTTTGACGGTAGCAACTAAGCTTTAACTACTTTTGAATAATTCGTTATTCCTATAACTACTCAACTTGGACTTAAGGCCATGAAAACAGATAGCCAACTAATTGTTTTACTTAACGAAGTGCTGACTTCTGAACTGACATCTATCAACCAATATTTTTTACATGCACGCATGTACAAAAATTGGGGCTTAGAAGAATTAAATGAAAAGTGCTACAAAAAATCGATTAAAGACATGAAACAAGCTGATGAGTTAATCGAGCGCATTTTATTCTTGGAAGGTTTACCTAACTTACAACGCCTTGGCACTTTAAAAATTGGTGAGCACACAGAAGAGATGCTGCAGTGTGATACCGACTTCCAAATTGAACAACTTCCTTTACTTCGTCGTGCTATTGCCGAGTGTGAAACGGCTCAAGATTATGTTTCTCGTGAGTTACTTGAAGATATCTTAAAGTACGAAGAAGAACACTTAGACTGGCTTGAAACTCAAGCTTACCAAATCGAAAACATGGGTATTGAAAATTACCTTCAAGCTCAAGTTGAAGGAGATTAATTATGAAAGGTAGTCAAAAAGTTATTGATGCGCTAAACAAGCTTTTAGCAAATGAATTATCGGCAATGGACCAATATTTCATCCACTCTCGCATGTACGAAGATTGGGGTTTAAAAAAGTTACACGAGCGTATTTCGCATGAATCAGACGACGAGCGTGAGCACGCTTCGTTATTGATTGAGCGCATCTTGTTCTTAGAGGGCACTCCGGATATGGTCACGCGTGATGGCTTAGTCATAGGTAACGATGTACCTTCAATGTTAGAAAGTGACCTACGTGTTGAATATGCCGTTGATGCATTATTGAAAGAGACAATAGCGCTTTGCGAAACTGAGCAAGACTATGTCAGTCGCGATATGTTAATGACGCTTATTGAAGAAACAGAAAATGACCATGCTTATTGGTTAGAACAGCAGCTGAGACTGATTAAAATGTTGGGCTTACCTAACTACTTACAATCTCAACTTTAAAACGTTTCCATTTTCCAATAAAAAAGCCAACACTTGCAGTTGGCTTTTTTGTTAACTGGTTCACAAATTGTTAACCTTTTTATATGGTTCTGGTGGACAGACCAGTATTTCGGCGTATTATTTAAGGTCTTCTAATTATTAATTTTTGATAATAAACGAGCTCACATAGGATTGAGCAGGAGACATGGATGTACAAAAGCGCACTTATTCTAGGCTTAACACTTCTCTCTACCTCAGCACGTGCTGATTCAGTTGCTGAAATCATTCAAGCTGCACTGTCAGATTATAATGGCAAAAATTACTCGGCTACCGTTGAAAACCTATCGATGGCATTGCAACTGGCTAATCAAGAAAAGTCTCAAAAACTAGCAAAAATTTTACCGAGTAAAATCGCCGGCTGGACAGCGGATGAGGTTGAGTATAACTATGCTCAATCGTTGATGTATGGTGGTAGTGTCAATATTGAGCGCTATTACTACAAAGAAGATGCCAATATTAAATTAACCTTACAATCAGACAGCCCGCAATCACAAAAGATGCTAGCTATGTTAGCCAACCCGCTATTAATCAAAAACCGCAACAGCCAAATGACGGTAGTGAACGGAAATAGAGGTGCCATCGCATTTGATGATTACCACAAAAATGGTCAGCTTGATTTTGTTGTTGCTGACAAATATGTCGTGTCTTTAGAAGGTTACCAAGTTTCTCGTTCAGAATTGAAAAAGTTTGCAGACAAGCTTTCTTTAACTAAGTTAAAACAATTTAAATAAGAACGTTTAAAGCCTGTTTGTTATTTGCTGAATGCACGAGCAACCAGAAAACCAATCAGTCCACTGATCAAAATCATTAATTTGGTCAGTTCACTGTAATCTTCCTGAAAAGATTTCGCTTGTTGCTGCACTTGGTCATAATCAAAAGTGACTCGAATATAGCCTATTGTTTTTCCATCGCTAACTACATCTTCAACAATCGGAAACAAACTGGTCTCTATTTTGGCAGCTGGTTTTATCAAACTAAGTGGTGTTGTCAGAGGTGACGCATTTTGACTTTCTTCAAGCAAAGTTTCTGAGTTAGCAGCACTTGGCGGGTTAGCAGTAACGATAGGTTCAGCTTTTTCTTCTTTTTTAATATGCTTGTTAATCGACAGTTTAGTTTGTTCACTATCGAGGCCAAGTGCTTGAGTCAGAGGAAGCGAGTTTTTGGTTTCGACCAATACTTCGCCTTTTGCTGAGTAGACTGTCGCATCAAGAATAAAATCAGAGTGGCTTAAATGCTCAATAATATGGGTAAGTGATTGGCTTTGCTGTTTTTTTATCGACTCAGCTGTACTTGGTAGGGCTTGTTTGACAATATGCCTCACGAGCAAATAAGCATGCTGTTCAAATTTCTCAGCACCGCTCTGGGTCGAGGTGTGCCACATGGCGATTAACATGACTGATAAGCTGATTGCCAAACCAATTTGGGCAAACTTCCGATAGATCCATCGAGTATCTCGTGTTGATATCTTCTGTTCTAACTCTTCAAGTCTATTTTGCACAGTTATTCAGCTTTGCCTTTGTTACTAACCTAATTATATTAACTTTTTTATCTTTACCAAACCAGCTAGCAAAAGTAAAAAAGACAGGCTAAATCCTTAAATGATTTGTAATTTTCACCATTGGTTATTGCCTCGTATTGGTTATAATAGTGCCAATTAAGTTTTTACGAGAACCCTCCGTGTCTGAATTTTCAATCTTTGATTTATCAGCAGTACAAGATGCTGATCATATTGCTTCTCCTTATGTTGCTGAATTTGAACTAACTCAAGGCCAAGCTATTCACCTTTCTTCAACTAACCCTGTTCATTACCTCCAAGCTGAACAATCAACAAAGCCGAGCTTAACTGTTTATGGCAGCACTTTTAGCCAGGCTGAGTTCAGTGATATTAGTGATATGCTTGCCCATGCCCAAGTACTCAATAGTGCTGTAGAGATTGTACCTGCTCTAGATGAAGGGAAAGACATTGCGCTTAGATGGTTATTGGATTCTGAGATCAGCGATGAGGTGTTAAACCAAGCTAAAACATGGGCACAAGAACACGGCAAAGAAGTTTGGCATTTAGCGGCTCGTCCGACATTAAAGCAACCTGGTTTATTGTTGATGGATATGGACTCCACCACCATTAAAATCGAATGTATCGATGAGATTGCTAAGTTAGCCGGTGTTGGTGAAGAAGTTGCAGAAGTAACAGAACTTGCGATGCAAGGTAAGCTAGATTTTGCCGAGAGCCTTCGTGGCCGTGTTGCAACACTAAAAAATGCTGATGAAAGTATTATTGCTCAAGTCAGAAGTAACCTACCACTTATGCACGGTTTAGAGCGTTTAGTTAAAGTATTAAAGCAGCACGACTGGCGAGTTGCTATCGCCTCGGGTGGTTTTACTTATTTTGCAGACCAGCTTAAGGACGATTTAGGTCTAGATGCTTCGGTAGCCAATACACTTGAAATCAAAGATGGCAAATTAACAGGCCAAGTTTTAGGCGGTATCGTTGATGCACAAGTCAAAGCAGATACATTAGAGAAGCTTGCCAAAGAGTTTGGTATTGAGATGTCGCAAACCGTTGCTATGGGGGATGGTGCAAATGACCTAGTGATGATGAATGCGGCAAATTTAGGTGTGGCTTTTGAAGCTAAGCCGTTAGTTCAAGAAAAAGCCGATGTAGCAATTAACACACATGGCCTCGATGCATTACTGGCTATTTTAGACAGATAAGCAATCAAACAGGGCTGGTTTTAGTCAGCCCTGTTATTTTATCATTTTATGCCTTTTGACCAACTGCTTGTGATAAGCATCATTAGCAAAGCCAAGTCGAGTAAGATATTCCTCGGAAATATCAATTACATCCACGACGCCTGCTACACTCCATAGTTCTTCCTCTAAAACTTTTGCCTTGTGCATTGCGTATTGGCTGACATAAGCCAGCTCTTTAGCGATAAAGTCCGTATCTGGTCGACCTGTCCGAGAGAAATATAAACGCACTGCAAAAAACAGACTTTCTTTCTGGCTGGCCTTTTGTACAAAGATTTTTTGAGCAGCAGGGTTTCTGAATTTGTCGGCTAATTTAACTTCAAATTGCTCGGTGAGTTCAGTTTCATTTGGTCGGTACTTAATAAAAAAATCATGAATGACCGGTTTGTGATGCCTTTGCATTTTGCGCAAGCTCGTTATAAACACATCTTGCAAGTAATTGTTGTGCAAAAGCGGGTATAGATTAAAGTCTTTTTCGCCCTCTGCTTGATGCATAATATCAACAAATTTATTAGGTAGTGGCGAATGCCCAATCGTATTCATTTCGTAGCGAATACCTTCTTTATGCATATAAATACCGACGTTTGGCATCCGTTGCACAAAGATATTTCTCAATGCTTCAGCTAATCCTGGAATGCTATGGCTGTGCTCCATCGCCGCTTTTAATTTAGCTCGGTTGTTTTCTATTAATTCGTTGAAAAAGGCTTTACCAACATGCGTACTGGTATCACCCTCATATATTTTTAAATTAATGATGGTTTTTGCTTTATTAAAACCAACCACTTCGTAAGCTAAGTTTTTTAACTTGTATTTTTTAGTGATTTTTTGCAGATCGGGTAGGGCTACTTGAATGATTTCTTGTTCTTCAACTTCAACGGGCTCGTTGAATTCTATTTGCATGCCCTTAGTTGAAAAGTCCCGAGTCGCACCTGGCTCATCAAATAAATCACCAGATACTTCGACTGCTGAACGGTAAATGAAACGCGTCTCTGAACGCAGATTTACAAACTTAACCGAGACATCTTCAATTTTTAATCGAGTGCGTTTATGGCCAAAAGGTTTGAGTAAATTTGCTTTGGACATATCCAAAGGTAAATCACTGTAAATCGTTTTGTTTTTCTCATCCGATAATTCGGTAACCGTGGCGATATACCGAATTGCTTTTACAGCTCTTTGAACACGAGTCGACGGAGGCTTATTGAGTTTCTCTGCATCTTCACTTGCAGAGTTTGGCAGTGTTAGCGGGATATGAGCCAACTCACCATGACAGTCTGTTAACTGGACTTTATATACAAACCAGTGAGATTTACTGGCGCCAAAACTCAAAAACATCGTCTTAACTTCTTCGTTTTTATTGAGCTCATCTATTGTAGCTGAATAAAAATAGACCTTGCTTTTGGCAATGTGAGTAAAACCATAAACGAGTGTTTCTTTGACTCGCCCCGGTTTTTTTAATAGGTTATTTAATCTTCTAGGGCTCAATAAACTGGCCAGCTGGTTATTATTTTCTTCATCTAACCACTGTCTGGCGATCTCGTTATTATTTTCATTACTGAGCATGTAGGCCGGGTAAAGAATGCCTTTGTCATTTTCTTTAATGAATATGGGCAAACTTGTTGTTCTTGGTAAGTAATATTGCTCGTAGCCTTTAGTGACAACTGCTTCAACTGTGTTATCTAAATTTAATTTATAACGACGCTTATTACCGTTAATAAACCGGTCAAGAAACTTGTCAAAGCTTGCGGTTTTATCTGATTCAATTCGTCTACAGCGGGGATATAGATGGCCAAGCTTTTCATCTATTCCTACTATTTCATAACTCACGGGCTCTTCTAAACCAAGAGAAAACTCCTCTTCGAGTCCTGTGTAATTAACACGGATAGTTTGACCTTTAATCGCTTTATAATTTCTTGGTAGTTTGATTTTGCAGCCGCTGACCGACAAATCTGTTGTCACGGCTCTAACATGTTGGCCGTTTTCAAACTCGACATCTATGGTCATCGAATAAATCATTCGTTCTTCTTGGCGAAAACCGCGATTGCCGAAAATAACCGCATCAGCGGGGTAGTTTGTTTTAACCCCGGCACTTTGCTTACTAATATCTGAAGCATCTTCCTTCTCTTGCATCATTTTTTCAGTTTGCTTTTGATGCATGACTCGGAAGTTGTTTTCTGCGTTTTGAACGTCTTCAAAAATGCCCGTGGTATATTTGCCGCCGAAGCGTTTTAACCCTTTTTCAAAAATACCAATAGCGACGTCATCTAAATAGTGGACGGTACCGTCAAATTCAAATTCTTTGATTTCACCCTCTACATGACCACGTAAATCAATGCGTCGGTTACAAGGGGCAGCAAGTCTGTTGAGTTCCATTTTGATTAAGAAGCGTTTGGGTTTTGGAACATGGTGGGCAACTGAATCAAGCACCTGACCAAAGTCAGGCTGACCAACAACTGGTTTTAGCTGTTCTATGATAGATTTGTATTCAGCTAAAGCTGGATCAGTTTTTACAGACATAGACTAAGTTAATAAAAAAATTATAATTCGTATCAATTGTTTATCGACGTATCATAAAACAAGTTTAGCCATAATTTATTGCAGGTTAAAGCAACAAGTTAGGATTAAGTAGTTGTTTCATCGAATTTAAGGTGTTTTTAAATGGCAAAAGCAAAAACTGCATGGGTTTGTAATGAATGTGGCGCTGAATTTTCAAAGTGGCAAGGCCAGTGCAGCGACTGTCATACTTGGAATAGTGTGGTTGAATTTAAAGTGGCACCTGCAAAAACGACAAATGCCAAGTTTGCCGGCTATGCAGGTGCAACCACATCTAAAATTGAGACATTAGAGACAATTGAGTTAACTGAGTTACCCAGGTTTACATCGGGTTTAAGCGAATTTGATCGAGTTTTAGGCGGCGGTATTGTTCCTGGTTCTGCGGTGCTTATTGGCGGTTCACCGGGTGCGGGTAAAAGTACTCTGTTATTACAAATGATGTGTCAGTTGGCTCAAACTATGCCTGCACTTTATGTTACAGGCGAAGAATCATTACAGCAGGTTGCTATGCGTGCTGAGCGGTTAGGTTTACCAAAGCAACAACTGAAATTATTGTCTGAAACCAATGTTGAAACCATTTGTCATTTAGCCGAGCAAATTAAACCACAACTTATGGTCATCGACTCGATTCAGGTTATGCATATGGCTGACATTCAATCAGCACCGGGTAGTGTGTCACAAGTTAGGGAAAGCGCGGCGTTTTTAACACGATATGCTAAACAGAATAATGTCTCTATTTTCATGGTTGGTCATGTTACAAAAGACGGCTCTATCGCTGGCCCTAAAGTGCTAGAGCACTGTATTGATTGCTCAATTTTATTAGATGGCTCCACTGATAGCCGGTATCGCACGTTAAGAGGGCATAAAAACCGCTTTGGTGCGGTTAATGAGTTAGGTGTTTTTGCCATGACTGAAAAAGGCATGCGTGAAGTCACTAACCCCTCAGCAATCTTCTTAGCGCAAGCTGAATCTGCTTCATCAGGTAGCATTGTGATGGTGGTATGGGAAGGGTCAAGGCCATTACTTGTTGAAATTCAAGCACTTGCTGATAATTCTGCGTTAAGCAACCCGCGACGTGTAGCCGTGGGTTTAGATCAAACTCGATTAGCTATGTTGTTGGCTGTATTACATCGACATTGCGGCATACAAATGGGTGACCAAGACGTATTTGTTAATGTTGTTGGTGGGGTAAAAGTTGTCGAAACTGGTGCGGATTTAGCTTTTCTGATCGCTTTAATATCGAGTTTTAGAAATCAAATTTTACCGCAAGAACTTATTAGCTTTGGTGAAGTGGGTTTATCGGGCGAAATTAGACCAGTAAACAATGGCGTTGAGCGCTTAAAAGAAGCAGCTAAACACGGGTTTAAAAAAGCGATTGTACCTAAAGCCAACGTGCCAAAAGGAGGAATTGAAGGTATGGAGATTATCGCGGTTACCAAATTATCGGAAGCGATAGAGTCAATTTAAATTGAATGTAGTATCAGATACAAAAAAAGGCTCCGAAAGGAGCCTTTTTAGTTAAATAAGATAAGTCTTATTTTTTGATTGGTTGGAATTCACGCTTGTCTTGACCAGTGTATAACTGACGAGGACGACCAATCTTAGCACCTGGTTGAGATAACATTTCGTTCCAGTGAGAGATCCAGCCGATTGTACGAGACAATGCGAAGATCACTGTGAACATGTTAGTTGGGATACCAATTGCTTTTAAGATGATACCTGAGTAGAAATCAACGTTAGGGTATAATTTCTTCTCAACGAAGTATGGGTCTTCTAAAGCGATTTGCTCTAAACGCATAGCCACGTCTAATAATGGATCTTTAATACCTAAAGATTCTAAAACTTCGTGACATGTTTCACGCATTACTGTAGCGCGAGGGTCGAAGTTTTTGTATACACGGTGACCGAAGCCCATTAAACGGAATGGGTCGTTTTTGTCTTTCGCTTTAGCAACGTATTCGTCGATGCGATCAACTGTACCGATTTCTTCTAACATGTTTAAACATGCTTCGTTAGCACCACCGTGCGCAGGGCCCCATAATGAAGCAATACCAGCAGCGATACATGCATAAGGGTTAGCACCTGAAGAACCCGCTAAACGTACTGTTGACGTTGAAGCGTTTTGCTCGTGGTCAGCGTGAAGTGTGAAGATACGGTCCATTGCTTTTGCAACAGCAGGGTTAATTTCATAGTCTTCAGCTGGTACAGAGAACATCATGTTTAAGAAGTTTTCTGAGTAGTTTAAGCTGTTCTTAGGACATACGAAAGGTTGACCGATGCTGTACTTGTAACACATTGCCGCAATCGTTGGTAATTTAGCAACTAAGCGGTTTGCACAACGGTGACGTTGCTCTGGGTCAGTGATGTCTAAATCGTTGTGGTAGAAAGAAGATAATGCGCCAACAACTGAATTTAACATTGCCATTGGGTGAGCATCACGGTCGAAACCGTTGAAGAATTGGTGAATACCTTCGTGAACCATAGTGTGGTTTTTGATGATGGATACGAATTCTTTGTACTCTTCTTCGCTTGGTGCTTCACCGTTGAATAACAAGTAACAAGTTTCTAAGTAGTCAGCTTGAGTTGCTAGCTGATCAATTGGATAACCACGGTGTAATAAAACACCTTTACCGCCATCGATGAATGTGATTTCTGATTCACATGAACCTGTTGCTAAAAAGCCAGGGTCAAATGTGAAATGGCCGTGTTGGCCTAAAGTGCGAATGTCGATAACATCTTGGCCAAGCGTACCAGAATAAATTGGTAGCTCTACTTGATTTCCGTCGATAGTCAAGATGGCTTTCTTGTCAGCCATAAGTGCGCTCCTTTGAAAAGAGTTGTCTAGTTATTATTGAGTGGGCGCTATTAAACTTTAATTTACAGCAAATAGCAATTTCCAAAGCGTTATAGTTTATTAAATAAACGCCTTTTATTTAACGATGATTAAAACTTGTTCGATCATGCACTTTTTTGTTGCAGCAATTGTATTTAGACCCGCACCCTTATATACTCTCGCGAGGTCGAGACTAGCGCTCGGCCTACATAATAAAATAATAAGCACTCAATAAAATCTATAGATTGATTCAAGTACTGGATTCTCCACGTCTAAAACCAATTTATTACCGATTTGTTAGTGCACAATAATAAATCTAAATAAAGTCGCATAGATTTGAGTAATAAGTGGGAATGACTGTGAAAAAGCAAAGACCTGTTAACCTAGAGCTAAATACTATTAGCTTCCCGGCTAGCGCCATTGCCTCTATTCTTCACCGTATTTCAGGCGTTATCATGTTTGTTGCCATGGGCATCTTAATGTGGGCGTTTGCTACTTCTTTATCTTCAGCTGAAGGTTTCGAAGCGGTTAAAGAATGTTTGGACACCTTTATCGCTAAATTTGTTATTTGGGGTACATTAACTGCATTGGCATATCACATGTTAGGTGGCTTCCGTCACTTACTAATGGATTGCGGATTGTTCGAAGAGTTAAAATCGGGCAACACAAGTGCAAAAGTAACCATGGCATTAACGGTAGTATTATCAGTATTAGTGGCGGTGCAATTATGGTAAACAATGCAGCAACATTAGGACGCTCGGGCGTTCACGATTTCTTAATCATCCGTGCATCAGCACTTATCTTAGCTGCTTATGCAATCTTCTTGGTCGCTTACATCTTCTGTACACCAAATATTTCTTTTGCAGATTGGACTGGTCTTTTCTCAAATACAGCAATGAAAGTATTCACTATCTTAGCTTTGTTTGGTTTATTAGCTCACGCTTGGATCGGTTTATGGCAAGTTTTAACAGACTACGTTAAATGCACTAAGTTACGTCTGTTCTTACAATTTTTCCTTAACATTGCCGCGTTTAGCTATTTCATTACCGGCATCGTTGTATTGTGGGGTGTTTAAGTGAGTATTCCAGTCAGAGAATTTGATGCCGTAGTAATCGGCGCTGGTGGTGCGGGTATGCGCGCTGCTTTATCTATTTCAGAATCAGGCCAATCTTGTGCCTTGATAACTAAAGTATTCCCAACGCGTTCACACACAGTATCTGCTCAAGGTGGTATTACTGTTGCACTTGGTAACGCGCACGAAGATAACTGGGAATACCACATGTACGATACGGTTAAAGGTTCTGATTTTATCGGTGACCAAGACGCTATCGAATATATGTGTAAAACCGGTCCTGAAGCGATTATCGAATTAGAGAACATGGGCTTACCTTTCTCTCGTTTCGAAAATGGTAAAGTTTACCAACGTCCTTTCGGTGGTCAGTCTAAAAACTTTGGTGGTGAGCAAGCCGCCCGTACAGCAGCTGCTGCTGACCGTACAGGCCACGCTTTGTTACACTTGCTTTATCAACAAAATGTTAAAAACAAAACTAAAGTATTCACTGAGTGGTATGCATTAGATTTAGTTAAGAACGATGAAGGTTCTGTTGTTGGTTGTACTGCAATCTGTATCGAAACAGGTGAAGTAGTTTACTTTAAAGCTCGTGCTACAGTATTAGCAACCGGTGGTGCAGGTCGTATTTACGCATCAACAACTAACGCGCACATCAATACTGGTGATGGTGTTGGTATGGCAACACGTGCTGGCGTTCCTATGCAAGACATGGAAATGTGGCAGTTCCACCCAACAGGTATTGCCGGTGCTGGTACGCTTGTAACTGAAGGTTGTCGTGGTGAAGGTGGTTACCTATTAAATAAAGACGGCGAGCGCTTCATGGAGCGTTATGCGCCAAATGCCAAAGATTTAGCCGGTCGTGATGTTGTTGCTCGTTCAATGATGACAGAGATTCGTGAAGGTCGTGGTTGTGACGGTCCTTGGGGTCCACACATTAAACTTAAATTAGACCACTTAGGTAAAGAAACACTAGAGTCTCGTTTACCAGGTGTTTGTGATTTATCTCGCACATTTGCTCACGTAGATCCAGTTGAAGAGCCTATTCCAGTTATTCCTACTTGTCACTACATGATGGGTGGTGTTCCAACTAATGTAAACGGTCAAGCTATCACTTTTGATGCTAACGGCAACGATAAGATCGTTGAAGGTCTATTCGCTGTAGGTGAAATTGCATGTGTATCAGTACACGGTGCTAACCGCTTAGGTGGTAACTCGCTATTAGACTTAGTCGTATTCGGTCGTGCTGCAGGTAAATTCTTAGGCGAATACCTTTCTGATACGCAAGAAGGTAAAGCTGCTTCTCCTGATGATCTTGATGCAGCTATGTCTCGTTATAATCGTTGGGAAAGCTCGGAAAAAGGTAAGGGCGAGTGTCCATTCCAAATCCGTAAAGACTTACAACAATGCATGCAGTTAAACTTCTCGGTATTCCGTGAAGGTGATGCAATGGCAACAGGTCTTAAAGAGTTAAAAGAAATTCGTGAGCGTCTTAAATCTGCGCGTCTTGATGATAAATCGAGCGACTTTAACACACAGCGTATCGAGTGTCTCGAATTAGATAACTTAATGGAAACTGCATACGCAACTGCGGTTGCGGCCAACTACCGTACAGAAAGTCGTGGTGCTCATAGCCGTTTCGATTTCCCAGAGCGTGATGACTCAAATTGGTTATGTCACACAGTCTATAACCCTGACTCGGAAGAAATGTCTAAGCGTGATGTCAACATGACACCTGTTCACCGCGAAGCATTCCCACCGAAAGTTCGTACTTACTAGGGGAAAACATTAAGATGAAAAAAATATTCTCTATCTATCGTTATAACCCAGATGTTGATACAAAGCCTCGCATGCAAGAATATACTCTTGAGCTTGAAGAAGGCCAAGATATTATGGTTCTTGACGCGCTTTTATTAATTAAAGAACAAGATCCATCATTATCATTACGTCGTTCATGCCGCGAAGGTGTTTGTGGTTCTGACGGTGTAAACATGAATGGTAAAAACGGCTTAGCGTGTATCACACCATTATCTGACCTTAAAGGTAATAAAATTGTGATCCGTCCATTACCGGGCTTACCTGTGGTACGTGATTTAGTAGTTGATATGACACAGTTCTTCACTCAATTTGAAAAAGTGAAGCCGTTCTTAATCAACGACGATACACAACCACCTGCACGTGAGCACTTACAGTCAATTGAAGAGCGTGACAAATTAGACGGTCTTTACGAATGTATCTTATGTGCGTGTTGTTCAACCTCTTGCCCATCTTTCTGGTGGAACCCTGATAAATTCATCGGCCCAGCAGGTTTACTTGCTGCATACCGTTGGTTAGCAGATAGTCGTGATACTGCGACTCAAGAGCGTTTAGCAAATTTAGATGATGCTTTCAGCGTATTCCGCTGTCACGGCATCATGAACTGCGTTAACGTATGTCCTAAAGGCTTGAACCCGACTAAAGCGATTGGTCACATCAAGTCAATGCTGTTAAAGCAGGCTGTTTAGTTATTTATCAAACGTTAGTTTGAAAAATAGTTAATTACTGAATAGCCATTCTTAACGGTTTAAGAATGGCTATTTTTTTATAAAAACAAAAATTAACCAAGTTTCTATATTCTCAAGTACTAAATGAATATTACTTGGTTCAGCGGTGAAGGAAAAGATAATGCACGACGGCACAATGCAGGCCTGGCTAGAATCATCACAATTAGCCGGTGCCAATGCCACTTATGTTGAAGAGCTTTATGAAGCCTACCTAGATGATCCTCAATCGGTAGGGGAAGATTGGCGTGCTCTGTTCGACCAATTGCCTAAAGTAGAAGGCGTTGACGTTGAAACTAAGCACTCTGACGTTCGTGAAGATTTCCGAATTGCAGCTAAAAACAGCCATCGCCAACAAGTGGTTGTACAAGCTGAAAGCTCTGATGCAAAACAAGTTAAAGTTCTCCAATTAATTAATGCGTTCCGTTTCCGTGGCCACCAACACGCCAATATCGATCCATTAGGATTGTGGAAACAAGAACGAGTCCGCGATTTAGAACTATCACATCACGATTTAACTAACGAAGACTTAGATAAAGTCTATAACGTTGGTTCTTTTGCTGTTGGTCCAGAAAAGTTGCCTCTTCGTGATATCCATAGCGCATTAGTTAAAACTTACTGTGGCTCTATTGGTGCAGAATATATGCACATTACTGCAACAGATGAAAAGCGTTGGTTACAACAACGTCTAGAGTCTGTACAGTCAAGCCCGTCGTTTTCTGCTGAAGCCAAGAAAAAAATATACAAAGAATTAGTTGCTGCTGATGGTTTAGAAAAGTACCTAGGTGCTAAATTCCCTGGTGCGAAACGCTTTTCACTTGAAGGTGGTGATGCGTTAATTCCAATGCTTAAAGAGCTAATCTCTCGTGCAGGTGAACAAGGTGCGAAAGAAGTCGTTATCGGTATGGCTCACCGTGGCCGTTTAAACGTTTTAGTTAACGTATTGGGTAAAAACCCATCGGTATTATTTGACGAATTCTCAGGCAAATTTGACCAAAACTTAGGTTCAGGTGACGTTAAGTACCACGCTGGTTATTCTTCTGACTTTGCTACTCCAGGTGGCGATGTTCACTTAGCGTTAGCGTTCAACCCGTCTCACTTAGAGATCGTTAACCCTGTTGTTATGGGCTCTGTACGTGCACGTATGGACCGACGCGGATGTAGTGACGGTACTCAAGCATTACCAATCACTATTCACGGCGACTCAGCAATTGCAGGTCAAGGTGTTGTTCAAGAAACATTTAACTTATCGCAAACACGTGCTTATCAAGTAGGTGGTACAGTACGTATCGTTGTTAACAACCAAGTTGGTTTCACGACGTCTAATCCACAAGACACGCGTTCTACTCAGTATTGTACTGATATCGCGAAAATGGTTCAGGCTCCAATTCTTCACGTTAATTCTGATGATCCAGAAGCAGTAATCTTAGCAACTCAAATTGCATTAGATTTCCGTAACAAATTCAAGCGTGATGTAGTAATCGATTTAGTTTGTTACCGTCGTCACGGTCACAACGAAGCGGATGAGCCAAATGCGACTCAGCCGTTAATGTATCAAAAAATCAAAAAGCACCCTGTGCCACGTGAGTTATATGCTCAGCAGTTAGCAGCAGAAGGTGTAATTGCAGAAGCGGATGCTAAGAAAGTTATCGACGAATACCGTGCAGCATTAGATCATGGTGCATGTGTGGTTGAAGAATGGCGTCCAATGATGGAGCATTCTGTAGATTGGTCTCCTTACGTTGGTAACGATTGGGATGTTGCATACGATGCATCAATGCCAGTTGAAAGCTTAAAAGTACTTGCTCAAAAAGTATCTTCTTATCCAGAAGGTGTAACACCGCATTCACGTGTTAAGAAAATTTACCAAGACCGTCAAACTATGGCTAAAGGCGAAAAGCTTTTAGACTGGGGTTTTGCTGAAACACTTGCGTATGCAACGTTAACTGAAACGGGTACGAATATTCGTATTACAGGTCAGGATGCGGGTCGTGGTACTTTCTTCCATCGTCACGCGGTTATTCATGACCAAAAAGACGCTTCTGGCTACCAAGCGCTTCAGCACGTTGATGAAAAACAAGGTCGTTTCGAAGTATACGATTCAGTATTATCAGAAGAAGCTGTACTTGCTTTTGAATATGGTTATGCAACAGCTGAACCTACTTCACTTGTTATCTGGGAAGCACAGTTTGGTGACTTTGCCAACGGTGCTCAGGTGGTAATCGATCAGTTCTTATCATCAGGTGAACAAAAGTGGGGCCGTTTATGTGGCTTAACTATGTTGTTACCTCACGGTTATGAAGGTCAAGGTCCAGAACACTCTTCAGCACGATTAGAGCGTTTCTTACAGCTTTGTGCTGACCATAACATGCAAGTGTGTGTACCAACTACACCAGCTCAGGTGTTCAACATGATCCGCCGTCAGCACATTCGTCCTGTTCGTCGTCCTCTTGTCGTAATGTCACCTAAGTCATTATTACGTCACCCAGCTGCAGTATCTTCACTTGAAGAATTATCGTCTGGTGTATTCCATGACATGATTGATGAGATTGATGATTTAGATACGGCTAAAGTAGACCGTGTTGTATTCTGTAGCGGTAAGGTTTACTACGACTTATTAGATGCACGTCGCAAAGCTGAAAAGAACAATGTTGCTATTGTTCGTGTAGAGCAGTTATACCCATTCCCTCATGCAGAAATGGACGAGATTGTTGAAAAATACAAGCACGTTAAAGATTTTGTATGGTGTCAGGAAGAGCCACAAAACCAAGGTGCTTGGTACTGTTCTCAACACCACTTCTGGAATCAAATCCCAGAAGGTGCCAAGTTAACTTATGCTGGCCGTGAAGCATCTGCATCTCCAGCGGTAGGTTACTTATCTGTGCACAATGTCCAACAAAAAGCGCTAGTTAATGATGCGCTTGGTCTAACAGAGGAATAATAATAATGGCTACTGAAATTAAAGTGCCTGTATTGCCGGAATCTGTTGCTGACGCGAGCGTAGCAACTTGGCATGTAAAAGTTGGTGATTCGGTATCTCGTGACCAAAACTTAGTAGATATCGAAACTGACAAAGTTGTTTTAGAGGTTGTTGCACCAGAAGACGGTGTAATCACTTCAATTTCTTCACCTGAAGGTGAAACCGTATTAGCAGAGCAAGTTATCGCATTATTAGGCGAAGCTGGTGAAGCAGCAGCCCCAGCGGCGGCCGCACCTGCTCAAGCACAAGCAGCACAACAAGAACAAACTCAACAAGTAGAAGGTGAGAAAGTGGAAATCAAAGTTCCAGTACTTCCAGAGTCAGTAGCAGATGCAACAGTTGCTACTTGGCACGTACAAGCAGGTGAAGCGGTATCGCGTGACCAAAACTTAGTCGACATCGAAACAGACAAAGTTGTTTTAGAAGTAGTGGCACCAGAAGATGGTGTATTAGAGGAAATTTTACATGACGAAGGCGCAACAGTAACTGCTGAGCAAGTTATTGGTTCGTTAAAAGCCGGTGCTGCACCTTCTGCACCAGCTGCTAAAGCTGAAGAAGCACCAGCAGCAAGCGATGAGTCATCAGATGCGTTAAGCCCATCAGTTCGTCGTGCATTAGCTGAAAACGGCATCTCTGCTGAAGAAGCAAGCAAAATTAAAGGTACGGGCGAAAAAGGCCGTATCACTAAAGAAGATGTAGACGCTTACGTTAAGTCTAAAGCATCTGCTCCAGCTAAAGCACAAAGTGCTTCTGCTCCAGCAGCTGTTCCAGCTGGTGACCGTTCACAAAAACGCGTTCCTATGACGCGTTTACGTAAAACAATTGCTAATCGCTTATTAGATGCGAAAAACTCTACGGCAATGTTAACAACTTTCAACGAAGTGAACATGAAGCCAATCATGGACATTCGTAAAAAGTACAAAGACATCTTCGAAGAGAAGCACGGTGTGCGTTTAGGCTTCATGTCTTTCTTCACTAAAGCGGTAACTGAAGCGCTTAAGCGTTACCCAGCTATCAATGCTTCAATTGATGGTGATGACATCGTTTATCACAACTTCTTCGATGTGAGCATGGCTGTTTCTACGCCTCGTGGTTTAGTTACGCCTGTTCTTCGCGATGCTGACCAATTAGGTTTAGGCGAAATCGAAAAAGGTATCCGTGAGTTAGCATTAAAAGGCCGTGACGGTAAGCTAACAATGGACGACATGACTGGTGGTAACTTCACTATCACAAACGGTGGTGTTTTCGGTTCATTAATTTCTACGCCAATTATCAACTTACCGCAAAGCGCTATCTTAGGTATGCACAAAATCCAAGATCGTCCAATGGCAGTAAATGGTAAAGTAGAAATCTTACCTATGATGTACTTAGCCTTATCTTACGATCACCGTTTAGTTGATGGTAAAGAATCAGTTGGTTTCCTAGTAACGGTTAAAGAGTTATTAGAAGACCCAACACGTTTATTATTAGACCTTTAATCGGTTACTGATAAACAATCAAAAACGGCGCTTTTAAGCGCCGTTTTTTGTTTCTAGAGTGTATATCTAGCCTGCTATATAGCGAGTATTTACGCTCGAAATAGTCACTGCTTTTCATTTCACTATAAGATGTAACCAAACTGCCATATAACAAGGCCAAATTAGCTATAGAATCTCTGCTAATAGCTTGTATAATGCGCTTAATTTTAAGTGTTAGAAGAATAACTTAGGTTGTTTTTTAGGCACGCCATATAACTAACCCAATAACAACGGAAAATTGTCATGAACTTGCACGAGTATCAAGGTAAACAGTTGTTCGCTCAGTACGGACTTCCTGTTTCCAAAGGTATCGCCTGTGAAACACCAGCAGAAGCAGTTGCAGCTGCTGCTGAATTAGGCGGTGAGGAATTTGTAGTAAAAGCTCAGGTACACGCGGGTGGCCGTGGTAAAGCGGGCGGTGTTAAACTTTTAAAAGATAAAGAAGACATCCGTGCATTCGCAGAGAAATGGTTAGGTAACAACTTAGTTACTTATCAAACAGATGAAAACGGTCAGCCAGTTAGCCGCATCTTAGTTGAAAACTGTACTGATATTAAATCTGAGCTTTACTTAGGTGCGGTTGTAGACCGTTCCACTCGTCGTATCGTTTTCATGGCATCAACTGAAGGTGGTGTTGAAATCGAGACTGTTGCTGAAGAAACGCCAGAGAAAATCTTAAAAGCAACTATCGACCCATTAGTAGGTGCTCAACCTCACCAAGGTCGTGAGTTAGCATTCAAACTTGGTTTAGAAGGCAAGCAAATCTCTCAATTCGTTAAAATCTTCTTAGGTTTAGCGAAGTTATTCAAAGAGAAAGACGTTGAATTAATCGAAATCAACCCATTAGTTATCACACCATCTGATGACTTACACTGCTTAGATGCCAAAGTAGCTATCGACAGCAACGCTGTTGGTCGTCACCCAGACATCAAAGAAATGCACGATCCTTCACA
Organism: Marinifaba aquimaris; assembly: GCF_013328345.1. GTDB lineage: Bacteria > Pseudomonadota > Gammaproteobacteria > Enterobacterales > Alteromonadaceae > Marinifaba > Marinifaba aquimaris. The sequence goes on along the minus strand of NZ_JABULX010000017.1, from coordinate 65,023 downwards.
AGAAGACGCGCGTGAAGCAGATGCTGCTAAGTGGGAATTAAACTACGTTGCATTAGACGGTAACGTTGGTTGTATGGTTAACGGTGCTGGCCTTGCAATGGGTACAATGGATATCGTTAACTTAAACGGCGGTAGCCCAGCTAACTTCCTAGATGTAGGTGGTGGCGCAACTAAAGAACGTGTTGCTGAAGCATTCAAGATCATCTTATCTGATGACAATGTTAAAGCGGTATTAGTAAACATCTTCGGTGGTATCGTACGTTGTGACATGATCGCAGAAGGTATCATTGCTGCTGTTAAAGAAGTAGGCGTTCAGGTTCCAGTAGTTGTACGTTTAGAAGGTACAAATGCAGAAGCAGGTCGTGAAGTTCTTGCTAACTCAGACGTTGACATCATCGCAGCTCCAAGTTTACAAGAAGCTGCTGAATTAGTAGTTAAAGCGGCAGCGGAGGCTTAATAATGTCTGTTTTAATCGATAAAAATACAAAAGTTATCTGCCAAGGTTTCACTGGTTCTCAAGGTACATTCCACTCAGAGCAAGCTATCGCATACGGTACGCAAATGGTTGGTGGTGTTACTCCAGGTAAAGGTGGCCAAGAGCACTTAGGTTTACCAGTATTCAACACTGTTAAAGAAGCTGTAGAAGCAACTGGCGCTGACGCTTCAGTTATCTACGTTCCAGCTGCATTCGTTAAAGATTCAATCATCGAAGCAGCTACTGCTGGTATCAAATTAATCGTATGTATCACTGAAGGTGTACCTACATTAGACATGCTTGACTGTAAAGTTAAGTGTGACGAATTAGGCGTACGTTTAATCGGTCCTAACTGTCCAGGTGTTATCACTCCGGGCGAGTGTAAGATTGGTATCATGCCAGGTCACATCCACTTACCAGGTAAAGTAGGTATCGTATCTCGTTCAGGTACATTAACTTACGAAGCGGTTAAGCAAACAACTGACGCTGGTTTTGGTCAATCAACGTGTGTTGGTATCGGTGGTGACCCAATCCCAGGTACTAACTTCATCGACGTTTTAGAAATGTTCGAAAATGACCCAGCGACTGAAGCGATCGTAATGATCGGTGAAATCGGTGGTACTGCTGAAGAAGAAGCTGCTGAGTACATCAAAGCTAACGTAACTAAGCCTGTAGTTTCTTACATCGCTGGTGTTACTGCTCCTCCAGGTAAGCGTATGGGTCATGCTGGTGCGATCATCTCTGGTGGTAAAGGTACTGCTGATGACAAATTCGCAGCATTAGAAGCAGCTGGCGTTAAGACAGTTCGCTCATTAGCTGAAATCGGTAAAGCATTAGCTGAAAAAACAGGTTGGTAATTACCACTGTTAGCTAACTGATTTACTCGGTTAAGTTTAAAAAAGGGTTAAGCAATTTGCTTAACCCTTTTTTGTTTTAGGAATTGGTTTGATTGTGGGCTTTTTATAAGCTTGGAAAACTGATGTTTTTCGCCAATGATGGCCTTGATAATCCGTTTTGATACGCGTGTCAGTATTAACCCAAAAATCGGTACGATTAAACATAAACTCAGGTTGATAGTACTTAGCAAGAGAAGCAAGCGGATAGTGATTCCAGCTTTTTCCAACGCGCTTTGACGTTGCCTCTAAAATAAATGCTTTATTGTCGACTATCGCGACAACCCAGGCATGTCCACCGTCTTTGTATTTACCCCCAACAACGCGTGCATCAACACCTTCCGAAATTAACCAGTCAGCTAAAATGATTGCGTGATCTTCACAATCACCCCTAGGATGCGCAAAAGCTTGTGCCGAATTTTGCCACATTTCCTGCACACCATATTGCTCATGGTCATATTGATAGGTTTTTATTTGCGATAGGGTATAAAGCGGTAACCAATTATTTTCTACTGGAAAAGGGCGTATTCCTACCAAGTAGCTATTGGCAAAGTGATGTTTCCAATCAACCCCCATCGCACTCAAATTGACAGTATTTTGATAACTATCACGCCAAGGCACAATAAAATCTGCGGTGTGCATATGGCCATTTGTGCCTTGCTTTATTCGCTGGTTAATATTTTGTTCAGTAAAGGTAATACCATCTGTTAAGGCTTTTATATAGCCATTTTGCAGGTGATTTCCTGATGCTGAATGCTGATTGAGAGCTTGATTGGCCTTTAGTACTTTCGCATCTAGCTGTTTTTCAAACTCAGTTTTCTGCTGCGGTTTGTCAAAGACGGAAATCAAAACGACCGCAATGAAAAATAACAGAATAGGGTAGGCTTTCATTTATGACTGCATACCAAAACAGATAATGAGCGCAACAAAAATCATAATTGAAGAGGCAAAGATAGCCACGGCTAAATTATTGTTTTTCAGCTCTTGTTGTATATCTACATCTTTAAGTAATTTCTTATCAACTATTATCAAAGCAACAACGGCGATAAATAATGAAATGATGGTGTAACTTAGGTTTATTATAAGATTAATAAAACTAGCGCTGATAAAATCAAATTCCATGAGGTGTCCTTTATAGTTTTTAGATATAGAATTCTTTATATCATAAAAATGGGTAATAGATTGAGTTGTACTTTAGCCCTAACACGCCATGTCAACGTCTTCTCAATCCAATCAATACCAAAAGTACCTTATTTGGTAAGTTTAAAAGCGCTTTGATAAAACCTTCAATAAGTTGTAAATAATTATCATTAAATACATTTTTGTCGTTGGTCTTAGTTGGTTTGTTGTTTAACGCATAAATTGACTTGTTTATCGTATATTGAGATAAATAATCATTTATTTACTTTTATCTGTCTGATATTTATTGTTTTTTATTCATAGTGCTACAGTTTATATGGCTACTGATAACGTCTGCTAGCTCGAATAAATGGCTTTATTCATTCCTCATCCTGACATTAGGGAGACATAATGTTCAATCTTAGAAACCTCACGATAGGTCGCCAAATGTATGTTGGTTTTGGCGCCATTATCTTTTTATTAATTGTAATATCGGTCAGTTCCTATTCTGGGGTATCCAACCTTTATTCTGGTTTTGTCGAGTACCGAGGTTTAGCTAGAGACACTAACTTAGCCGGTCGTGTCCAAGCCAATATGTTGATGATGCGTTTGTCGGTATTAGGCTATATCAATACTCGCTCCGAGCAGGCACTCAACCAGTTCAATGAACGCAAAGACAAAATGCATACTTTCTTAGAAGAAGCAAAAGTCGAAATTCAAGCCCCTGGCCGTGCCAAGTTAGTAGCGGAGGTGAATCAGGAAGTAAAAAGCTATGAAAATGGCTTTCAACAAGTTGTCGATTTGTATGCGGATCGCAATAAGATTGTCTTCGAGCGTCTCGACCCAGCAGGTCTTGCGATGCGACAAGCTACAACGGAAATTATGGAAAGTGCTTATGAAGATGAGGATGCAGAAGCGGCTTTCTATGCTGGCCGCGTGCAAGAGCACTTATTACTGGGGCGTTTATTTGTTGCGAAGTTTTTAACCACCAATGCAGATGAAGACCAAGCGCGTGCTAATGAAGAATTAAATATCAAAATGGTCAAAGCACTTGATGATCTTGATAGTAAAGTCGACCACCCAAACCGAAGGGCTTTATTAGCATCGGTTAGGCAATCTCATCAAACATACATCAATGCGTTTAGCGATGTCACAAATGTCATTAATTCTCGTAACGACCTTATTCAAAATACCTTAAACCGAGTGGGGCCAATCGTTGCCGATAAAATAGAACAGGTAAAACTATCGGTTAAAAATGATCAAGATACACTAGGCCCTGCACTGCAGAGTAAAGCGGAACGCACCTCTGCTTTTGTGATGACCATTTCTATTTTTGCGTTAATTGTTGGCGCTATTTTGTCTATTTACATTGGTCGTATCATTCGCGAGTCGATTGGTGGTGAGCCAAAAGATATTACGCAAATTGCTAATCGTATTGCCAAAGGCGATTTCAGCATGAAATTGGATGCGAATAAAACCACTGGCGTTTTACAATCGGTGGCAGCAATGCGCGATAATTTAGATGCTCGTCGCCAAGCGGATGAAAGCATTCAAATTGAAATTGATAACTTAGTTAAGGCTGCAGTAGAGGGCGACTTTACTCAGTCAATTGATACTCGTGGTAAAGAAGGCGTATTTCTTGAGCTAAGTAATGGCTTAAACCAACTTGTCAGTACTTGTCATACGGGCTTAAGCGACATCAACCGCGTGTTAAGAGCCATTGCAAATGGGGACTTGAGCCAAACGATCACAGCAGATTATCACGGTGATTTCTTAGAACTAAAACAGTCGTCAAATAACACCATTAACCAGCTTAATACTGCGATGGGCGAAATTGGTAATTTAGTCAAAGCCGCTAACAATGGTGATTTTAAATCACAAATCGAATTATCGGGTAAATCGGGCTTCTTTAAAGATTTAAGTGCCAACTTAAATGAGTTAATGCAAACAACCGATAAAGGCCTTGAAGACGTTATCCGTATTCTAGGTGCGTTAGAGAAAGGTGATTTATCACAAACGATCGATGCGCAATATCAAGGGTCATTCAATCAGTTAAAAGATTACGCCAATAATACGGTCAATCAGATGAATAAGGTGATTGGTGATATCAGCCAACTCGTTAATGAAGCTAACCGTGGCAACTTTAAAACCAGCATAGATTTAACGGGGAAAACCGGGTTCTTTGCTGAATTAAGTGAAAGCTTAAACAACTTAGTTCAAACCACTGATAAAGGTTTAGATGATGTGGTTCGAATTTTAGCCGCCCTAGAAAAAGGGGATTTATCACAAACCATTACGTCTGATTATCAAGGTGCGTTTGAGCAATTGAAAAACTACTCAAATAATACCGTTTTACAAATGCAACTCGTAATAGGTGATATCAGTGATTTGGTTAATACCGCTAACGAGGGCGATTTTAAATCGAGAATTGACTTAACGGGTAAATCAGGCTTTTTTGCTACCTTGAGTGAAAGCTTAAATAACTTAGTCGAAACTACAGATAAGGGTTTAGACGATGTTGTTCGCATTTTAGCAGCGCTTGAAAAAGGGGATTTATCACAAACGATTTCGTCTGATTACCAAGGTGCATTTGATCAACTAAAAACTTACTCAAACAACACCGTTACGCAAATGAAGAGTGTGATCGGCGAAATTGTTCAATTAGTTGAACAAGCTAACCAAGGTAACTTCAAAACTCATATTGATTTAACTGGTAAGACAGGCTTTTTTGAGCAATTAAGCCAAAACCTCAATAACTTAGTTAAAACCACGGACCAAGGCTTAGAAGACGTATTAAACGTACTCAGTGCCATGGCTGAAGGCGACTTAACTAAACGCGTGTTAAATGACTACTCTGGCTCATTTGGTACGTTAAAAGAAGATGCTAACAAAACGGTTGAGAAGTTAACTGAAGTTATCATCAAGATAAAAGAATCATCTGAAACGGTCACGCGTTCATCACAAGAAATTCAAAGTGGTAATAGTGATTTAAGCCAGCGTACAGAAGAGCAGGCCTCATCGCTTGAAGAAACCGCCTCGTCAATGGAGCAAATGACATCGACCGTTCGCCAAAGTGCCGCCAGTGCCAATGAAGTTAACCAGTTGGCAAGTCAGGCACAAGAAGTGGCGAGTAATGGTGGGCACGTGGTTAAACAAGCAATTGAAGCCATGAGTGAGATAAACGACTCTAGCAACAAAATTTCCGATATTATTGGCGTGATTGATGAAATTGCCTTCCAAACAAACCTATTGGCACTTAATGCTGCGGTAGAAGCTGCTAGAGCTGGCGAGCAAGGTCGAGGGTTTGCAGTGGTTGCGGCAGAGGTTAGAAACTTAGCACAGCGCTCGGCTGTTGCTGCAAAAGAAATTAAAGACCTAATTCGCGACAGTGTGGTTAAAGTAGAAGGTGGTACGCAACTGGTTAATGAGTCGGGTGAAACGCTAAACCAAATTGTCAGTGCGGTAGAAAGTGTCAGTGTGATGATCAAACAGATCAGCGAAGCGGCCAATGAGCAAACTATCGGTATCGAGCAAGTTAGCAAAGCGGTGACCCAAATGGACGATATGACCCAACAAAATGCGGCATTAGTTGAAGAAGCCACTGCGGCGAGTTTATCGTTAAGTCAGCAAGCTAAAGATATGTATAACTTAATGGCCTTCTTTAAATTAGAAAAAGACCTGTCAGATTTTGATACCCCGCAACTGGGTTTTGTACCTGCTGCGCCGGTGCCTGCGCAAAGTACATACTCTTCAACGAGTAATAATCTTGCACATAGCTTTACATCTGACAGTGAAGAGTGGGAAGAGTTTTAAAGCTCTGTTCCACAACAGCAAAAAATAAAAGGGGCTAAACTGCGGTTTAGCCCTTTTTTATTTATCTCTTTCATTGTTTTCTCAATTAAAAAACGATTCTATTTGTGATTAGTCTTACAGGTTATTATTTTGCTAATGGCTGTAATTGACTATAAGCACAGCTTTTTGTTGAAACACCTAAGGCAAGCTGATTCATCAAACTAATCGCTTGGTTGTTACTATCTGAGTTGATTTCAAAGAACGAAAACCCCGCTAAATCATGTTTTAATGCATAATCGACCTTTTGCTTGATTAAACTTGGGGTTTCAAAATAGATATGGCCATACTGACCTTGGTTAATCTTTTTTTCATCTTCACCCAATGTTTTAGCAATGCTTTTATAACTGACATGGTTAATTTGTTTATTTTCCCCATCGATAAATTCAATACCGTAGGCCGGTAAACTGATCAGCAATTTGTCTTTGGTAAACCCGCGATTAAGCACATTGTTAATAGCTAATTTAAACGTAGCGAAGTCAGAATGGTGAGCAATGGGCGAGCTAGACCAAGCACCAGTAAAATCAAAAGCCATCAAATTAAGATAATCGACATGTGATTGAAGCTCGGCCAAATACTGCGGCCCAACCCAAGGGCCAGCTGCAATATCTGCGGTTAATAAAATATCATCTGGTAAGGTATCGTTAACCATAGCGGCAAGTTTTACAAGCTGCTTACTCTCAATAGGATCTTGCCCGCCTTTTCCTAGCTCAGATTGGTAAGTCCAATACTCCCAATCAATATCTACGCCGTCTAAATTGTACTTAGCGACATATCTTTTTAGTGACTGGGTAAATGTGGCAAGTTTATCTTCACTTTTTACAATACTAAGAAAGCCTTTACTTGCGTGATGTGCACCTCCAACCGAAATAACTACTTGGGTATCATGTGCTTTTGCGGCTTTAACCAGTTGCTTGATAAACGTATCGGCTTGAGTGGTTTCAAGCGAGCCATCTTCTTTAGGGTAAATGGATGCAATGGCGATATGACTAAACTGATGCCAAGGTAAGTTTTTAATGGCTGTGGGGTGATCTTCAAGCCAGACCGGGTAAACCGCAATAACAGGTTTACATGTATTAGCCCAGCTCGAAAAGCTGGAGACCAGTAAAGTTAATAGAAGAAAAGTGAGTTTTTTCAAGAGTATATACCCATCCATGTTGTTTAATAACTATTCTAGATGAGTTTGAAAACGAGTCTTTGTAACTTAACTGTCATTTAGTTGTATCTACCGAAAAACTTCATTATTTCGAGTGAATAAAAAAAAACGATAAAAAGAACAATGCATAAATCGCGAATTATTAAACTGTTAGATGTCTTTAATAAAAAACTCAACCTCATATAACTAAGGCTAAATTCACCAGTTATTACTCACTATCTACAATTTCAACGCTGTAAAAAACAGCTGGCATATGACTTAACAGCCTGTTCAGTCAAAACCAACACCAACACCAACACCAACACCAACACCAACACCATTTACTCACCCATCTCAACCACAATTCAAAATGAAAAGTCAGATGTCAGATATGTATTACATTAATGATGAATTTTCCTTCCTAAATTTTATAATGAGTACTGGGTATATAATCAGTCAATTCAAGTTTCTCATTTATTACAAGTACACACTTTTTTCCACGTTTTTTAAAACGATAAAATTAAGGGTTGAACACAAGCCACGGCTAGCTTATCGTAGAGAGAATGTAAAAAAATATTAATGAGAAATAGACGGAAATTTGTTTCAAAAATAAATAGGAAACGTCCATCTATTAAACTGTTATGCGTCACTTTAAATCGCTGTCTTTAAAACGGTTTTTACTTCAAGTCTTTTCTTCAAATTAGCTTTTAGGTACAGTGGCGTAATCAAGTTTTAAGTTGGTCTTGGCTCTTCGTTTTTCAATTTAAGCTGTGACCAGAAAGGTCATTCACCAGTCGAACGCTTCTTTGCAATTTTGGGTTTGGTGGGTGTTTTTTAATTTTAATTTTGGCTTATTGGTGCAGGCGCAAGCGCTTCTAAATTTGAGTGTCAACGCATAACAAGGTCGTCAACGCGGACAAAAAACTGTTGGCTGCTACGCTACGCTTCGCTTCACATTTTAGCCAACAATTTTTTGCCGGTTACAACGGCGTTATGTGTCAGTGTAGCAAGATGAAAAATATCAAAAACTCACTAAAAAGTTGGTTGTCCCTAGAAGTAGATGATGAATGCTTTAAAGAGTTCGTTGAAACTTTCCGGCATGAAATCGAAAATAACTTTTCGAGAGGCGAGTACCTTAAGCTTAAAAATTGTGATCGGTTAGTCGGTCGTAACGTCTTAGAGCAATTAGTATCTTGCAACCATTGTAGCTCAATCAAAACTATAGACGACGCATTAAGTTTAACTAAGAATGATAACTATAAAGGCATCCAGCGCCCTGAATATTTAAAATTTGAGTTTAAATATCAAGGCGTAACAGGGCCAGATTCGTATTGGCAATGTAATAAATGCGGTAGTATAACTATGTTTGTTTTACCTGAACGCGCTTTTAAAGGGTGGTGGGGTAAAGTAGCGTGAATAAATACATAACAAGCTGTTAAATAAGGACAAATTTCACAGTGTCGCTTTTTGCTATTCTGCTCCGCAGGCAAAAATCAACCCAGCAAAATTTGCCTATTAACAGGGCGTTATACGTTCGGAGAGAAATTTCAACCAAGGAGAAAATTAAGTGCAAAAAGAAATAGTCATTGGGGTTACAGCGGCAGTAATAGCTTCAGCTATAACCTATTTAGGTTCTAATGTTGGACAAAAATTGACTGAAGTTCAGCTCCAAGAAATAGCAGACAACCTATCTAACGATAGTGCATTTAATACTGTTCTATTAAATAAGCTTTCTACTGACGCTAGATTCAAACCTAAAGACGGATCTGATGGTAAGAATGGCGTAAATGGAAGAGATGGATTAAATGGCATCCGAAATATATCGAGTTCTGGCACAAACTGGTGTGCTGAAATGGGAGAGTCAAATCAAATCTGTTGGGGATATATGGACTTGCCGACAGCAAATACGCATACCAGAAGCTTTAGTTTTAATTTTGTATCTCCATTTTCCGTTATTCCTACCATAGCAAATGGAGTCAACGCGAATAGCAGTGGCTGGGCTTTCTCTGTCTACAATAACCAAGTAACTAATTCTTCTTATAGAGGCAGTATTGTCGAGCATTCTAGTCGAGCAAATCGTACGCCAGTAAGAATGAATTATATAGCTATTGGTTCAAAGTAACGTATAACAAGCGCCTGCAATCTGACCTCCGGCCTCTGTCAGTTGAGGCGGGCGTTAGGATTAGATCGCGAATATGGGAAGAAATGTTAGGTATGTCTAGTAAGGTTACAATAATACTGCCAAAAGAAATCTCTGATACTTTTACAGGTATAGGTGAGCATCTGAAAAATAAAAATAGATTCTCTTTACCTCGTAATATGGAAAAAATTGTTACCACATTTTGTGAATCATATGTTGAAAATAAAAGCGTAATAGATAAAGGTACAAACTTTTGGCGCGCGAGAGTTCATGGTGTAAATCAAGAAGTTTGTTTCAAGAACACAGAAATGGGAGCTCCTCCAAGCGGCATTGCCTCTGCGGGAAGAATTAATCCTGTTGGGATTTCATATTTGTATGGTGCATTCGCTGAAAAAACTGCAATATCTGAAATACGGCCTTGGAAAGGGGCAAACGTCTCAGTTGGGAAATTCTCAACTTCTCGAGATGTTAATGTAGTAGATTTATCAAAATCACCAAATTCATCAAAATCACCTAAATTAAAACCGAATGAAAGCTTGGAGGTGGTGAAAGAAAGAAGAGCATTAAACCAGATTATCTCTAGTGTTTTAACTAAACATTATTTTTCGGCTCCAGCTCACAATAACGATGATCACGCATATTTAGCTAGTCAATATATTGCAGAAAAATTTAAAGCATATGGGATTGAAGCATTAATGTATCCCAGTGTTTTGGATGACAATGGAATGAATATTTGCTTCTTCTCAACCGATATAGCTGCATGTGAAAATGTTAATATTCGTTCGATTAAAAGCGTGATTTATGAATATGACGAACCAAAAAAATCCTAACAAGTTGCAGCAACGGACTGTCAAACCTGTCACTTTTTGTGCATTCGCACAAAAAAGCGCCAGCTTTTCCAGCCGCTGTGTAAGGCGTTAGCTATATTGAGGTACAAATGAGATTCATCGTTTTATTGTTTTGGTTCTTGGTAGGAACTGACATTGCAACTGCCGGAGATTCAGATTTGCTTGGGGAGTGGGATTGTGGAGTAACGGAGCTCGTAACAGAAGGCAACCTGCTAGATATGGATATCCATCATACGATTCAGTTTCGCCCTGACGGAACGTCAACCGATTATCATACTTATAGCTACAAAGGTATTGATGGTGTTTGGTTTACCGTTGCCTATTCCGGTCCGTGGACTTTGGAAGACAATACGCTTACTGCAATCACGACTTCATCTGAGTTCAGTGATGCATCGCATGCAGAAATCCTGCAATCACATGAGTTACTTCAGTTACTTCAGTTTGAAAAAAACGAATACAAATCACATGTTGTAGAACTGTCACCCGCGCGTTTTTCAACAATAGATGACGACTCTGATGACCCTTATATATGCGAGCGAAAATAGCTAACAAAAGACTATGGCGTCAATAGCTGACTTTTAGCTTTTGGCGCTTCCCACATTACGCCATCTCTTAGCATTGAATTTAGTATCACTTTAAAACAAAGCTCGTCATTTTATATAGCTGCCTAGCCGTTTTCTCTAAATAGGCTGGTTAGCTAAAAAGCTCTTCCAATACCGCTTTTTTACAGCCATTAAACACCAAATTTACTGATAAAAGAGATTGGTTTTAGACCTAGTCTGGCTTTTTGTCACGAACTGTCACATTAGGTCTCCAAAGGGCAACAGCTCTTTTTTCCTTTGCACGTTAAATTAGCACCATCAAATGCAACGCAACTAATGCAATAGGAAAAACCATGAACAAATTTTTAACTGATTTACAGGCCCGTATAAACATCCGCGATATGTTTTCTCTTCGTGCAAATAAAATTTTAACGTCAGTCATTATATGTACTGCATTATCTGCATGTAGCAAGAATGATATTGATGATTCAATTGATGATGTAGAAAAAAATAGAACCTCTGATATTTACTTTGTTAACGCACTTGATGTGACCGCGACTTTTTATGTTAAAAATGAGTTGATGGTTAATGATTTGTATAAATCTCAGTTCGATCGCGGCGATGTTGAAAGTAACGCGGTAAGTAACACCTTTGAGTACGATTGGAATAAACAACATGATGATACCGAATTTGGGGTAAGAGACACCAATAGCTCTGCTAAGTTAGCTAAGCAAAAACATAAACTGAAAGACAACCGTGATTTTTGGTCTATTGCTTGGCGAAGTGAAGGTAATAACCCCAGAAATCAATTGTCTGTTATTGAGAAAAGAGCTGCTGATCAAAATGATGTTTTAAGTATTAGGGTTTTTGCTAGTAGTGAAATGGTTATTAAAGTTAATAATTCAAATAACGTAGCTGCTATCACAGAAGCTGGAAAGGTTTCATCTGTATTTAGAATAGAAAACTGTTCGACAGGTCTTAACATTGATAAGCAATTTATTGACTTATGTCAGGGCGACTTCGGTAAATCATATCTGCTTGTTGTAAATGAAAATGGCCTACGTGTTATGGCACAAGAGTGATTAAAAAGGTGAAACCGAAAAGTAAAAGGTATTATCCTTATTTGGCTTTAAAGAAATGTGTTTAAGGAGTTGTGCTTTTGAGTGAGCTATCAGAGCCAAGTGTATTAAAAAATAATGTGTTACTTGTAGAAGACGATAGGGACCTTGCTATTTTGATTCAAGCGTTTTTATCAAAATACGAATTTAATGTTTCTATTGTCACCGATGGTATTGAGGCGGCTAAACGTATTATCGATGAACAGCCTGATTTAGTTATTCTTGATATTATGCTGCCCGGGCAAACTGGCATGGATGTTTGTCGTCAGGTTCGCAGTCAATACCAAGGCATTATTTTAATGCAAACGGCATTAGATGACGATATTGATCAAATGATGGGGCTTGAAATAGGGGCCGATGATTATATCGTTAAACAAGTTCAGCCAAGGTTATTATTATCGCGTATTCGCGCTTTATTAAGGCGAATTCAAGTGGGAACAACCGCCCAATCTGAGAATACAAATCCATCAGAACTGTCAACAAATGCTATTAATATCGGCCACTTAGCGATTAACTATGCCAACCGAAGCGTTACCTTGTCAGGTAAACCGGTAGAGTTATCAACTGCTGAATTTGAGCTGTTATATTTATTGGCAACAAAAGCAGGCCAGGTTGTCTCACGCGATGAAATCGTACAGGAAATTAAAGGTTATGAGTATGACGGTTTAGATCGCTCTATAGACAGGCGTGTTTCACGTGTTCGTAAAAAGCTGATGGACGATGCCAATAGCCCTGTACTGTTAAAAACGGTACGAGGAAAAGGCTACCAACTTTGCCAACCCTAAAACTAATTTAATAAACGCTAAGGTCTTCATTGATGTTTAAAGCCTTCTTTAAGCTTTGGATTGTGGTATTTGTACCCTTGTTCATTATGATTTTTCCCAATCCGTATAGCCCATTAGATAGGCTTAATGAGTATGCAAAAAAATCATGGGCAATTAAAACCTATCAAAGCACTTTTTATTTACTAAATAAATCTTTGCGCTCTATTCCCGAGTCACAGTGGCAAAAAGAAATCGATATATTATCGAAAGATTTTGGTTACGAACTGCTGTTGTTACCCATTAAACAAGGTGACACTGAAGATGATTTAAGCCGAGCCTTGTTATCAGATGAGTTTGTTTATCAAAATACTGATCCCGGGCAACTTTTAAGGCGGATACCCAACAGCCAATGGGCTATTTCATTATCACTAAACCCCAATGAGAACGAGCGTATAAGTCGAAGCGCAAGCGGTGGCATTGCGTTGTTAAAAAAGGAGTTAGAGAATCAACCAACCGAGCAATGGCTGCGTGTTACTAACGATCTAGCGTCGCGCTTCGATTATGATATCGATATCTTATCCGTTGACGATATTAGCCTTGAAAGTGACAAGTTAAGCCAACTGCACCAACAAGAACTGACTTGGCAATATGACCAAGATTACAATTTGATTTTCTATCAAATGTTGTCCAATGGGCACTCGGTCGTGCGGATCAGTTCTATCAATGAAAACATGCTTACCGCTAAGATCTTTACCGTGATCATTCTCGCTTTTGTTACGGCTATTTCAATTGCTATGTTTTTATGGGTTTACCCGCTTTGGCGCGATATTAATAAACTGACAAAAACAGCCGCACTATTTGGTGAAGGCTATTTAGATAAACGTTCAGTTATGGCCAAAACCTCTGTACTGGCAAGGCTAAGTGATTCCTTTAACCAAATGGCTGAACGCATAGAAAAGCTCATTGTTGAACACAGAGAGCTGACCAATGCAATTGCCCATGACTTACGTACGCCTTTATATCGACTAAGGTTTGCCTTTGAGATGTTGCGCGAAGAAGGTGTTTCGCAGCAAGACAAATATAAATATCAGAGTGCGATAGATAACAGTATTGAAGATTTAGACCACCTCATTAATCAAACCTTGATCCTCTCACGTTATAGTCGTGCTACTGATGTAACCTTATTTACCCAGTGCTACCTTGCACAAACAATATTAAAGGAAGTGGCTTACTTTAGAGACCAGCATGACGACTTAAATATTGAGCTAGTTATAGCCAAAGATCTAGAGCATCGTCAGTTATTTGTCGATGAAAAAGCGCTAAATAGAGCGTTAACCAACTTGTTATCAAATGCGCTCCGCTATGCGAACCACAACTTAAAAGTCAGCTTACTGTTGAGTGTTAATGAAGGGGTAGAGGTTTGCTCACTGATTGTAGAAGATGATGGCAAAGGGGTTAGTGATGAAGATAAACATCGAATACTTAAACCTTTTACGCAGTTAGATAGCAAAGAGCGAGAAGCGAATAGTGGTCATGGATTGGGGCTTGCCATTGTCAATCAAATTGCGAATTGGCATAACGGCAGTATCACTGTTGAAGACTCTGAACTCGGTGGAGCCAAGTTCGCATTAACATGGCCTATATGATTTTATCGGAATAGAGCTGAGATGGCGGTGAATATTCATCATTAGCCATCTCGATAGAACAACCATCACTTATAAACCCTGATTATCCTTGTCTTTAATTGACCAAGCTTTACCTCTTGTTAGGGCGGGCGTTACAATTTGCCTCCTACCCAACTGTGTTGTATCTACTAGGCCAATAAAAACCATGAAAAATAAGCCGTTCACTTTACTTTTTACCACATTAACTTTTCTTTTAATGGGGATATTCCAACCCGCTTTAGCCGATGAATTTATTTTGGATGATGCCGAGCGTTTTGCTGATCTATTTACGCAATCTAAACCGCTTGATGCAAAACAACTGAAAAATGAATATTTAAAGCCAGGTACTAAAGGGGTTGAGATTTTTACCCCGCGTCGCATCAAAAATGAAAATAACCTCATTAGAGCTATATCTGAAAATACGCGCGCCTATCAAAAAGCCATTGAAATATGTTTACCAGCAGCTAGAAATATTGCCAGTGACGCCAAACGCGTTTTAAAAGATGTCAGCACTTTATTAGCTCAAACCCAATCGGCGCCGACTTACATTTTATTTGGCGCAAATAATTCAGGTGGTACAGCCAGTAAAGAAGGGCTGTCTTTGGGGTTAGAGGTTTTATGCCGCTTTGCCGATAACGAACAAGCGGCAAAAGAGGTATTACTGGGGTTTGTCGCTCATGAAATTATACATGTGTATCAAGCACGTTTGCCTGAAAATAAACAGATAAAGTACACCTTATTGCGTCAGGCATTAGCGGAAGGCTTTGCTGATTTTATCGCTAACCAAGTGTTAGGGAAGGTGACGCTGTCCGAAGTTGAACGGCATGAATTTGGTCTAAAAAATGAGGCGAAAATTTGGGCCGAGTTTAAAACTGTGATGAATGGCACAAACTTTAAACCTTGGATGTATGGCCGCACGGGTAATGAAAGGCCGAAAGATTTAGGTTACTGGTTAGGTAAACAAATTGCACAAGCGTATTATGATAAAGCGCGGGATAAAGCAAAGGCATTACAAGACTTGCTGCAGCTAAAAGACCCTCAAGCTATTCTCCTTGCCAGTGGTTACAACCCAACTTAAGTATGATGTTCACGTTTGCTCGTTTTATTTTAGTTATCTATGCGCTGCTTGGCATCGGGCTTGTGATGTTTTACGGCGCTGAAAATAAAACACCTTTAAGCCTTATTGTTTATGTACTGCTTTATATTGTTATTCCTTTATACGGGGCATATAGTATTGGCAAAAAACACGTAACCGGTGTGGTTGCCTGCCTGATATTCTTTATGTCACAAAGCATAAGGCGTATTGGCGGTGAAAGCGAACTCGCATTTAAAGCACCGTTTTCACTTGGTATCCCGTTTGGCGATTTCTCAGACGGACAAGGTTATTTGTTTGACTGTTTTGCCATTTTTATTGGGGTATTGTTAGCCCTATTGGCATGGAAGATATGCAAGGCTAAACAAACTTTATAGGCAAGGATAGTATGGTTTGGCATTGTGGTTACAGCTAAGCTGTGTACCAGTTTTTCGACTACGAATAATATAAACATCACAGAGGGATCTGATCATGAAAACAATAACATTAATTTTACTGGCAGCTTTATCTAGTGCGGTGATGGCGAGTTCCGACATCAAACCGTTACCTAAAAACTTAGAAAAAGAAATCAGCACAGACATAAAGAAAAGAACATTCTTTCCCATTATCAAGCCAGGTGATTGGGCGGGTATTAAACACGGTGCCGTTTATTCAACATTAGTCGGCTCGGAAGATGTACCAAAAGTCGTTATTGGTTTTGGTTACGACACGCCAGATAACTTTATCTTTTTGACTCATCAAGACAGCAAACGTCTCGATATAAATCAAACGGTGCAGCAGGCATTTTCAAATATTGAAAATTTAGCTGTGACGTTCACACCTTCTAAGGCACTAGATAATAAACTGTTAACGGCAAGTGGGCTTTCTTTTAGTAGTGAGGCCATCTTATCTAAAACACAAATGTTAAAAGCCCATAAGATGCTAAATGCTAAACAAATACTCGTTTCTATTCCGCGCAGAACCGGGTTAATGGCTATTTCAAAAGAAGCTTCGGATGAGCTGATAAACAAGTTTTTGTATTTGCACAACCACGCGTGGAATGATGATAGTTATGGTAATGCGCCAATAGCCAATATTATCTTTGTGCTTGAAGAGGGCGAGATCATTGGCTCAATTCCAATGGATTCATAAAAACGTGTGACACACAGGCTAAGTTATTTTTCAAAACCTAAAATGAGGTTTTAGTGGAGATATAAAGGCGTTTCAGCATTATTTGCTGAGCCTTTATATAGCTTATATCCAGACTATACAATAGCAAGCATGCCTAGCTTATCAAATACCGTGAATTTAATAACACACGTCTATACTGATTTTGAGTGATAACAATAGTCAAATGGAGTGACTCATCATGTTCAAAATTGCCTGTTCACTATGCCTTTGTATAGTTTTTTCTTTACAAGCACAAGCACAAGCACAAGCACAAGCACAAGCCCAAGTCCAAGCCCAAGTAAAAGCCAAAAAATGTGATTCGTTAGCGACTTTAACTTGGCTAATAGGAGATTGGCATTCTGAAAATAGTCGGTTAACCATCACAGAATCGTGGCAACGTGTAAGTAGTCATACGTTTGAAGGGGCAGGTTTCACGTATTCCATCGCAAAAAATCAACGAGTAAGCGCTGAAACGCTTCGTTTAGTCGAAATGTCTAACCAGGTCTTTTATATTGCCAAAGTAGCCAGTAATGATTTGCCCGTTGCGTTTAAATTAACGCAATGCAGTCATGAGTTGGCTGTGTTTGAGAACCCACAACACGACTTTCCTAAAAAGCTCAGTTATCAATTAACGGGTGATAATAAAATGACAGTTGATGTCTTTGGCGCCGATGGCAAAGGGTTCTCTATTGTGTTTATCGGTAAAAAATAAAACTAAGCGCTGATGCTATAAAAACAAGTTCTCGCACTTGCTTTTATATTGCTGATAAATAAGTAAATTTTCATTCGCAGTACGAAATGCGAAATACCTAAACAAGGTCAATTAAACAAATGGAAATGAAATATTTCGTCTTAGGCACAAATGATAAAAGCCAAGCGGTCGCATTTTATGATGCTTTATTTGAAGGTTTAACTTGGGCAAAAATACATGACGAGGGACGTATGACGATGTGGGCAAACGGCGATGCTATGTTTGCTGTAGCAGAGCCATTTGATGGTAACGATGCGTCAAATGGTAATGGCACCATGTTAGGTTTTAATGTAAAAACTAAGGATGAAGTTGAGCGTATCTACGCGAAAGCTTTAGCGCTTGGCGGAACGTGCGAAGGTAAACCCAATGTTCGTTCGGGGCGCTACTCGGCTTATTTTAGAGATCGCGATAGTAACAAAATCTGTCTTTTTAATTAGACTATTGAAGTTAATAGGGAGTGAAACGTAGATTAAATGGACTTACATGAAATTACCGAAACACGTTTAATAAAACACTACATAACTCAGCTTTATAGTGAGTTATTTGGCGATAAATCCGTACCCAGCGAAGCGTGTTTTGAGAAAATTTTCGAGCAGTTATCTGCTAATACCCACTTTGCTTACGAAGTAAAACAACACAACCAAGTAGTGGCTTTTTTTACTTTAGGTCAGTCTTTTTCCATTTTTGCTCAAGGCCGATATGGCATCATTAACGAGCTTTGGGTGAACCCTGAATGTCGCGCTAAAGGAGTCGGGCAGGCTGTGATGCAAGAAATCATAAAACTTGCTCAAGTCCATGGCTGGTCACGTATCGATGTGACGGCGCCACCAGATGAAAAATGGAATCGAACATTTGAATTTTACCAAAAGTGCGGTTTCGAGTTTACCGGCAGAAAGCTCAAGCTCTATCCAGCTAAGCACGCTTAAAGTACCCGATACGAAAAAGGAGTTTAAAATGAAAACAACATCGGAATTACTTCATCACGAAGCATTAGATAGGGCTTCAATATTGCTAGACAATTTAGAACGCTTACTAGGCGAACATCCAGTAATTGAAGCCGATCAAAATTTTAAATACTTATACGATGCCGCTTTTAATAATCTTCATCAGCTATATCAAAAGTTAGGCGAGTAGAACACGGTTTCCCTATACATCGAGTTTATTAAAGCATCAGGCTGATGGATATAATTAAACCACACCCCAGATACTAAAGAACAAACTCAGCAGATAATTTATACTAGGATCGAATTTACGCCCTGTCTATTTAAACCACCAAATTTATAACCCATTAATTTGCAAGGGAATTAACTTCAAAAAAAAATAAATTTAAAGACATAAACCTCTTACCCTGAAATCTAACAGTGCAACATAAAGATATCAAAACTCAGCTCTAGACCAAGTATTGAAAATGAGAATATGGAACACAGTTACTAGCAAGAAGCTAGCCAGTTCCAAAATCAATAGCATTGTTAACTTTGAACACCTTCTACTGACTGGGGGTAGCTTTTATGAAATATAGAAAAAAGCGTCAAGTTCATTTACACAAAAGCACTTTAATGCCTAACTTCCTCCCTCAATTATGTGAATTTATTATGATTAAATTTACAGGTATAAAAAATGCATCTATTTAACAAAGCAAGTACTCAGAAACTTTAAATTATATGAGGTTATTATGTTCGCTAAATTTTCAGCTTTTGTTCTATTATTTTCATTGCCTTTAAACACATATGCATCTTTGATTACAGAGGACTTCAGTAGCGGCGTAAATGGGTGGGGCTATGTGCAAACTTCTGATGCAGATGGCACAACCCCGCTTTCAACTTCTACCAGCCCACTGACTTTAGCGGCCAACGGCGGTCCATTAGGCACCGGTGATAGTTACCTGCAATATACAGATGTAGACACCAACTTCATGCATGCTGTTTTTGGTACTGGTTGGTCTGGTGACTTATCTGCATTCAATAACGGTACTTTTTCTTTTGATTACATCCAGACAGCTCCTACCAGTGGCTCAAGCTTTATATCTGATTTTGGATTTTTCCGAATATTTGGTGGAGGCCAAACCGCTGGTATAGATGTGATCCCATCTAACCCATCCGTTAATTGGACAACTCAATCATTTAATTTCAGCGCAGCAAATTTTGGTGTATCAAATACTGTTTGGAATACAATCCTTTCAGATGTAACTGGGATATGGTTGAATGTAGAAAGTTGGAATGGAGTCACGGAAGTGGTGGGTATCGACAACATTTCACTGACAGCGGCCACCGTATCAGAGCCTCCTACGTTGAGCTTATTAATCTTTCTTTTGGCTTGTTGGATGTTTGTCCGCCGCCGATTTTTGTAAAAGAGTACCAGGTAATAAGCGAACAATTTATTTCAATCGCTCATTATTAGTAGATTGAATCAAACTTATATGCACCTTAGGGTGCACCAGTTAAATCCAAAAACTAAGGTCATACCTCACACTGTATGACCTTTTGCTTTCCTTGCATTGAAAACACTTAGCTATTATGCGCCTCGCACCTGGTCGTTTAAGTGCTCATATTGATGATAATTTTGCCCCGAGCGCGTTTAGATTGGCTTAAAATATGTGCCTCTTTGATTTGATCTAACTTAAACACGCGGTCAATGTGAACCTTAATTTGGCCTGCATCGATAAGTGCGCTAATGTCTTTTAAATCATCGGCGTTTGGCATTACCATCCAACGTTGATAATGAATATTTTTTGCTTTCGCTAATTGCTCGTCTATTTCATCAAGTAAGCTAACTAAGTAACCACCCGCTTTAATTACATTGAGCGAGCGCGAAACTAAGTCATCTCCCCCGACTGCAACTAATACGGCATCTAAATTTTGCGTCAGCTGTTCAAAGTTTTGCGTACGATAGTCAATAAATTCATCGGCGCCTAAGCCTATGACAAAATCTCTATTTTTTGCAGAAGCGGTGGCAATAACATAAGCACCTAGAGCTTTGGCAATTTGTACAGCAAAACTGCCAACCCCTCCTGATGCGTTGTGGATCAGTACTTTATCACCTGACTTTAATTGGCAGCCTTGAGTTAAAGCTTGCCAAGCCGTTGATGCCGCTAAAGGGACAGCTGCGGCTGTCAGTAAATCTAAAGATTGGGGAATAGCGGCGACATATTGGCTATCAACCGATATGTATTCTGAGTAAGTGCCTTGCTCGTGAATCGGTGCATAAACATAAACGGCTTGCCCTATGTCCAAGTCAGTGACGTTTCGGCCTCGTTGTAAAACTATACCTGCCGCATCCCAGCCTAAAATAATCGGTAATGTGTGTACGTTTTGCTCTGCTAAAAAACCATCCCTAATTAACCAATCAATCGGGTTTATACCTGCGCCTTTTACTTTTATCAGTACTTGGTTATCACCAACACTTGGGGCGGGTACATCACCAACAATTAACTTTTCTTCGTTACCATATTCTTTTATGTAAGCTGCTCTCATCATCATTCCTATTTTGTTGTTGGCTAAGTTGATGAGGCTATTTTGCAACTGCTTTTGTATATCGTCTAATTGATGTTTGGTATTGAATGTATTGATAATATCAATGTATTGTTGGCGTGATATTTATATCTACTTGGTAAATAAATGGCTAACTTAGATCTTAATTTAATGGTGATGTTTGATGTCATCATGCAAGAGCAATCGATAACCGCTGCGGCTGAGCGCCTAGCGATGACCCAGCCGTCGGTTTCCAATGCGGTCTCTCGAATGCGCCACGTATGGCAAGATCCATTGTTTGTAAAACACGGGCGGGGGATAAGACCCACTCCGTTTGCACAACAGTTATGGCAAGATATTGCCCAACCTCTACAACGCATTAAACAAGCAGCTCAGCCTCAGCACTTTTCCCCAGATACATTAGAGCGGACCTTTCGCATTGCGGTAACCGATTGGATGGCTGACTTTTTTTGGTTGCCGTTAAAACATATTATCGAAAAAGAAGCACCGAACGTGAATATTCACGCAGTGCCTTATACCGTTAATGGTGAGACATTATTGATGCAGGCTGATGTTGATATGGTGTTGGATTACTTTGAGGGGCACTCGAATAAAGTTCAAACTGAACACTTGTTCAATAACCACTTTGTTTGTGCAATGAGACCCGAACATCCAATTGCCAAGCAAAACCTAACTTTAGCGCGTTTTACAAAAGCTCAGCATTTACTGTTGTCTTTATCGGGAGACGCTAGCGGCGCTGTTGATGCAATTTTACAAAAAAAGGCATTGACTCGGCGCATTGCGATGACAGTAAATCATTGTTACAGCATTCCCAAGTTACTCTGTCAAACTAATCTAATCACGACAATTCCTTTACCGATAATTGCCAATAGTGTTGATGACGGTGAGCTTATTATTAAAGCGCTTCCTTTTGATTTACCACCTGGCCCTATTTCGATGACTTGGCACATTAGGCACCAGCGAGATCCTGCTGTTTTATGGTTAAGAAACAAAGTTAAACAAGTACTAAATGAGCAGTTGAGTCATAAAGTTGCGCAACCTATTTTTGATTAAAAATTGTCAGTATATACCTGTGGCACGGTGTTTTTAGATATAAAAATAAGGGGTGCTACCTTTTAAAGTTTAGGGTTGTTTTTGAGGCTAATTCCCTTACAAATTAATGGGTTATAAATTTGGTGATTTAAATAGACAGGGCGTAAATTCGATCCTAGGATATAGATTATCTGCTGAGTTTGTTCTTTAGTATCTGGGATATGGTTTGATTATATCCATCAGCCTGATGCTCGAATAAACTCGATGTATAGGGAAGTAGTGGAAGCAGTTTATGTCATTGGAAGATGTCTCATTAGTCGCGAATGAGAAAATAAAGCTTTGCCCAAAAAAGATGAAGCTTTACAGAAAGTCTTTGGGGTTAAGCCAAGAAGCCTTATGTGATGCACTTTATGAAAAGCAAGTTGGGGTTTCGTTATCTACCGTTAAAAGGGCAGAGCTCGGTCAGCGCATCAATTTAAGATCGGCTAAATTATTAAGTGATTTTTTCGACGTTTCTGTCAATGAATTACAATTTGTTGAGTCTTTCCCGATTCAAGCTGAGCAGGTTACTCAAAGCGATGCAAGTGAAAGCCCCAACCGACAATTCAATAAAGTCTATGCAATTGGTCTTCATGTCACCAAAACCCATCATGCATCTGTTGATTCTGATGAAACAATCCTAAAAAAAATCACTGAACAATTTGTTCTTTTTGGGCTTGATATTTTAGTTGATATTAATGGCTACCTTGTTGTCACAGGCTCAATTAATAAAGACCAGATTCAACTCACTCGTCTGTTAAATTTTATCGAAACTGAAACCAAACACGCAGCTGTTGGTTTGACTTTATGTGTTAAGCAAAGTGTTTTAATAACAGGTGATGGTAAGGCTAACTTACAAGATACCGATCTAACTGAGCTGATTTCAATGCTGCAAACGGCCAATCAGTTTGGGATGTACGTTGATGAATATACCTATCAAGCGCATAGTGGCTGTTTTCAATATAAAAAATACCCAACCACATCAAGCTCGTATTGGTTCATTCTTTCATTACATGCCAATGAGCGCCCCTTTATTGGTCGTACGCAAGAGCTTGCTCAATTAAATGCACTCGCCAGTTCATTACAAGCTAAACAGATTGCTGGGGCTTGTGTATTAATACAGGGGGAATCGGGTATAGGAAAAACTCGGTTGGTAAGAGAGTTTAAAAAGGGGTTGTACGATAAAGGTTTTAATATTGTTGAAATCAGCTTTTCTCAATTGAACGAACACAACAAATACAGTTTGCTTCCTTTTGATGCTGATACTGCTTTAACAGGCTTTGAGCCCTCTGCCAGCTACTTAGACCACTCAAACCCATCATTTCATTTAATCCATTTAGAAGATGTGCATTGGGCTGAGCCTGATGATCTCGATTATGTTTTAACAACCTGTTCAACCGATAAACAAACAGCAGCATTGATTGTGATGACATCAAGAACGCCTTTAGCTAAGTTAGCCGAAATGGAGCAGGGTAATAATAGCCTTTTATCTCGGTTA
Organism: Marinifaba aquimaris; assembly: GCF_013328345.1. Lineage (GTDB taxonomy): Bacteria > Pseudomonadota > Gammaproteobacteria > Enterobacterales > Alteromonadaceae > Marinifaba > Marinifaba aquimaris. Next base: position 41,426 of record NZ_JABULX010000017.1, on the reverse strand, counting down.
ACCACGCTTAATTTACTGCCATTCTCTGGTGAAGAAGCGCAGCAAATGGCTGCGCACTATGACCATTGCAGCAGCGACTACAAGCAGCAATGTGTTGATGCGGCTAATGGCAATCCATTGTTTTTAGAACAACTATTACAAGATAGTCAGCTTGATGATCGAATTAAATCATCAATGGATGCGCTGGTTTTACACCGTTTAGTGGGGTTAACCGAGCAAGCAAAGCACTTATTAAATGTCATTGCTTTATGTGGCTTAGTTGTTGATATCAGGCTATTAATCCATCTTGGGCTTAATGATGAAAATCAATTAAACCAACTGCAAGGTCACAGTTTCATTCGGATAAATGAGTCACAGGCGCAAGTTGAATTTATCCATGACTCGATATTGCAATCTGTCATTAATCAAATTTCGCAAAACGAGAAACGTGAATTACAACACTATATTGCCCATCAGCTTGATAGCCATATCACAGAAGGCGATGCCCAATATTGTGCTCAAGCGGCTAAAAGCTTTGCTGATATTCAGTCTTATCGAAAAGCTATTAGCTATTATTACCGTGCAGCGGTTTATGCAGTGGATCGCGCTATGTATGCCTTAGCCCAAGACTTTTTACAAAAGAGTTTGTTGTACCTTCAGTCAGAACCTGATGTGGCAAAAGAAATAAAGGTGCGCATTTTACTTGGGTCAATTTATAAAGCTAAACACGGCTGGGTATCGCCGCTTGTAGCCAACTGCTATCAACAAATTGAAGAGCTGACTAACAGCAAAGAACAATCAGAACAGATATTCCCTGTCATTTTTGATGCTTGGGTCTCGCGCTTATTGTCACTTGAACTGACAGAAGCAAAAGCGATAGCCCAAACACACAAAAGTCTCAGTGAAAAAATGGCGTGTCAGTCATCTTTAATGCTTTCATATACTGCGCTTAGCAACACTTATTTTTGGTTAGGCGAGCTCGATAATTGTTATCAAGCGTCTTGTGATGCGCTTAATTTGTATTGCCCCGACAGAAATAAAAACGATATCAAACATTACGGCCAAGATACTCAATCCATCACCCTGTTAATGCAAATAAAATGCTTATCACTGCAAGGGAAGATTGAGCAGGCTAGAGAAAAATATCAGTTACTAATTGAACAAAGCCAATCGCTTAATCATGCCTTTAGTTATGCCATTGCGATTCAAGCGAGTCTGTTTATGGAATACCACAATGGTTGTACGGATGCGGTACAAAAACAAAGTAAGTTATTAATGGACTATTGTACTGAACATGAAATCCCTTACTACTTGGGGCTAGCCGAACTCTTTTATGGTTGGAGCTTGGTGAAAAAAGGGCAAAGTGAAGCTGGTAAAACATTAATCGAGCAAGGGTATAACAACAAATTAGTGAAGTATGGCGGTAAAGCGATGCATTCTGTCTATCGTTGTTTTATCGCTCAGGCTTACCACCAACTAGGAGACAGCCAAAGCGCACTAGCGCATATTGATGCTGGCTTAAAGCTGGCATTACAACAAAATGAACTGGCCTACCTCAGCGAATTATATCGGCAAAAATCGATCGTATTAAGCGGTGATCACAAAGCGCGCCTCGCATCGATTACGCTGCTTCACAAAGGGCGGCAAGTGGCAAAAAAACAAGGTGCAAATTCGCTTTTGCAACGATTTTAAAAGACAAAGTAAGCGTTAAATAAAGGACTGTGATACATGAAAAAATTAAACCGAGTTGATTTAGAAGATATCGTCAATGGTTCAGGTCTATTGGCCAGTGGCGGTGGTGGACCCGTAGAATACTCTTACCAATTGGTCGATCGTATTTTGGAGATAGTAGGTGATGCAGGTGTTTCTTTGGCACAACCTAGCGATTTATCGGATGCGTGTTTTGGTGCGGTTGTTGGCGGTGTCGGCTCGCCTGATGCATTAAAGCAATACGGTTTAAAAGGTGCGCCAGAGCATGCTTATTCAGCCTTACAATCGTTAGAAAAATATCACGGCCAGAAAATTGGCTTTTCGCTGTCGGTAGAAATTGGCGCCAATATTTTTATCAGTATGTTAGCCGCGGCAAAACTGGCTAAAGCGACTAATACTGATATTCCTATTGTTGATGGTGACGGTGCAGGGCGCTCGGTGCCTATGTTGCAAAATACCACTTATGCAGATGAGATTTTAGCTACGCCTTTTTCACTATCACACACTGTTGAAAGTACTCAGCAAAAACAAGACAAGAGCATAACTGGAATTAATACGTTATTTAATACCGAACAAACAACGACTAACGCGCAATCGGCGTTTTCGAGTGCCGAAATTGTTGAGTCTATGATAAGACCGCTTATTGCAACTTCAGCGGGTTTTAACAACATTGCTGGCTTTGCTGGCTGGGCCATGAATGCTCAAAGTTTGCAGACAAAAAGTAGTGATGGCCCTATTTTAACCGGCACTATTTCACATGCTAGACAATTAGGTGAAGCGCTTAGAACGCGTAAAGGTAACCCAATTGATGCACTTAAATCCGTATTGGGAGATGACCTTTATCTTCTAGCACCGGGTGATGGTTTAGTGACGTTAACATCCAACCCGGCAAAGGCTGAAAAAACCGCTGGTGGCTTTGATCGCGGGGTGATGGAATTTACTCAACAATCGAGTGCTGGTCAGGTTGATTTTCGTCTGATTAATCAGAATGAAAATATCATTGCTTGGGCCAGTAACAGTGATTCTCCACTAGCAATGGCACCCGATTTAATCTGCTATTTAACCCAAGATGGTAAGTCTTTATCCAATGCCGATTTAAGTAATTTAACTAGTGATGAAAAAATCTATTTAATTGGTATTAAAGCCAATGCCAGATTAAGACAAGCGCCTTTATTAAATAGCTTTATGCAAGTACTTAAAAGCATCGATTTCTACGGAAGTTATCAACCGATAGAAGTATTACAAAAACACAAAGCATTAACGGTTGATAACCAAACTGAGCGACAAGCTGAACCTGCTTAGGTTCTGGTTTATTCAGGCTTGGTAGATTTACTACTAAGCCTGAGTGTTTTTCTATTTATCTTTTAGCCCGTTTTACTCTCCTGTTAGCTTTTCTCTATTTTTATCTTTTCTCTATTTTCATTTTTTCTTATTTTCATCTATCGCTCCTTATTTTTTAACTTCATGGAAAATATGTACTTTTTGTTTTTTGATTATGGTTTTTTAAACTGAGACTTAACTGATACTAAAGTGACACTGAACTGAGCTGTTTAACGGAACGTTGAGCTTCTAACATGGTTTTGTCACGTCGAGAATGAACTTGACAGTGGTGATTTTTAAAGAGTCAAAGCGGATAAAAAATGGATGAAATAAGTACGGTCAATTGACGAATTACTTCATCGTTTTATCAAGTTGGCTTAGCTTGGTGTTGATAGGGACATACCCTGAAGTGCAGCACTTCATTTTTAAAGTTTAAATTATCAAGTATCACATTTAGCAATGTCGATACCCACTCATGGAGAGATATGATGAAATCTTTAGGGTTAGTTAAAAAGTTATGTTTTTTATCTTGTAGTATGGTGTTGTTTTCGTCAAACGCTTCCGCTTTTGAGGAATTTGACGCAGCGTTTTATTTAAACAAATATCCAGACTTACAAGCGGCTTTTGGCAATGATCATATTGCTGCAAAAGCACACTGGGAAAACTACGGTAAGTTTGAAATGCGCCAAGCGGTAAAAGAGTTTGATGCGGCATTTTATATGAATACTTATCCTGATTTAGCCGCTGCTTTTGGCGCTAATTATGGGCTTTTAGCTCAGCATTGGCGCAATTTTGGTATTGCTGAAGGTAGACAATCATCAGCCGATTTTGATATCTATTTTTATCTCAATAACTATATTGATTTAGTTGCAGCGTTTGGCACCGATTATAATGCAGCGTTAAATCACTGGTATGTTTCAGGTGAATTAGAAGGCCGTCACACAGTAGCCTATAGCGTTACACCAACTGACGTTGATTCACGTGTTGCCATCGTTAATAGTTTAAATTATCAACCACTTAACATCAGTACGCAGGATCTAGCCAACACAGGGCAAACTACATTTGATAGCTTATCGGGTACCAACGATACAGCCACCATTACAAGTGGTGTGCAAGAAGGTCCTTATGTTGATTGGGGCGCAAATATTACAGCAGGCGAGACGACGATCATCAACCTCAATGTTTCGACTAACACGCAAGGCTATGATATTGACAGTTTATACTTAGCTTTTGGCGCGAAAAACGCAGGTGATTTAAGAAGCTACGATGTTTATTTTTCTCGTGTTAGAGACGATAGCTTTGTGCTTGCTGCTAGTGTTAACGATGTAGGTAACCTAACAGGCACTTGGACTTCAGCTAACTGGGGAGATGATACCATTACTTCTTTGGTGGCAGGTCAGCCTATTGGTCAAAATGTAGATGCCATTAAAATTGTTTGGAAACAAGCAGGTAGCTACGCAAACTACAAAGTGTGGGAAGTAGACGTCTACGGTCAAGCTTCTAACTAATACCAGTTATCTATGAAGTGAGGCACTATGGTGCCTCACTTATTAATTTAAGTCTTCTCTTGCTTGATTTTATTATTAATTTTCTATTTTCTGACCCAACCATCCATTTTATAAGCCAAACTATCCTAGTCTATTTGTATTGAAAAACTAACTTTCGTATAGTCAAAACAACTGATATTGAAGGTCTCAATATCGACCTTTACCTGACTCAATAAGAAATGGAATAAACATGCCACAGGCTGCGCAGCAAGTACTCATTGTTGAAGATGACCAACGCTTGAATCAAATGATTGCCGATATGTTAGTGCGGGAGCTTTATCAGGTGAGCAGTGTTTATGATGGACCGTCTGCTATTGAGGCGATTTGTCAGCAGCAACCCGATATTGTGTTACTCGATAAAATGTTACCCGGTTGTGATGGGCTTGAAGTATTACGACAAATTTATGGTCAGTACGATGGTATCATCTTGATGATCACCGCTGCACAAGACGATATTTTAGAAGTATCTGCACTTAATTTAGGTGTGCATGATTACATTAATAAGCCTGTGCGCCCGCACAGTTTGCTCGCTAGAATGCGCGCTTTATCTCGTCTCTCTCAACAAAATCAAAACCAAAGCCGCACCGATGACATTATCGAGGTACAAGACTTAGCCGTTAACCTCAATCGATTGAGTTTTACGTTAGCAGGTGAGCCGATAGAGCTGACCGAAGCCGAATCTGAAATTCTACTCTATTTTATGCGCAATCCAGGCGTGGTGCTAAGTAGAGATATGATCATCAGCGAAATTAGAAAAATTGAATACGACGGATTAGATCGCTCTATTGATATGCGGGTAAGTGCTTTGCGAAAAAAACTCAATGACAGCGCCCCGCCTTATAAGTACATCAAAACCCTCAGGGGTAAAGGCTATATCCTGTTAGCCTAGGGATTAAAAATATGTTCTCCCGTTTATTTATTTACTTAATGTTAGCGCTTACTGTCTCGGTATTGGTTGCCGTATCGCTACTAGATAGTTTTTATACTCAAGGTATTGCACAAGATGAACTAATGGCGACACGTGGTATCAACCAACTTGTCGGCAAGGATGCACTTAAAGATACCGACCCGCAATCACGGCTCGATTATTGGAATACACAATTTAACTATCACTTCGAGATTAAACCGCTTGATGAACTATTTTTCGATGAGTCGGCGCAAAATAAGCTGGTTGAGCAGGGCGTATGGGTTGATATCACCAGTGGCTGGGTCGTCGATGATATTCAGTTGTTTTACTATTATCCTGCTTGCAATTGCGCATTGGTAATGACCAAAGTATATCGGTCTGACACCCTTATCCAGCTATATATTCAAATCACTTTATTTATCATTTTGGCCACGCTGGCTTGTTTTATCTTCTCTTATGTTCAGAGTCATAAAAAGCATGTTAAGAAGTTGGTTAATATCTATCAAGCTTATGGCGAAGGGCAGTTTTCGACCCGAGCCGATACTGCCATTCCAATGCCTTATACGCCATTAGCCATTACTTTTAACCAAATGGCAGGGCAGATTGAGTCTTTGTTAAAAGAACAAAAAACCTTAGTGCATGGTGTTTCGCATGATTTAAGAACCCCAATAGCCAGACTTAGGTTTGCCTTAGATATGTGTCGTAATTGCCAAACACTGGCAGATTTTCAAACACAAATTCAGGATATGGATCTCGATTTAGATGAGCTCGATAGTTTAGTGTCTGAATGGTTGTATTACGCTGAATTAAGTGGGCAAGCCGTTGCAATCAACCCCAGTAAACACAATCTGAATGAATTAATCACACACGTTTTAACAAAAGCTCAGGTTCTGTATCCGGCTATTGAAGCTGAGCTAGTAAAGACTTCAACCAAGGATTGTACTATCAATGTCGATGCGAAATTATTTTCACGCGCGCTAGAGAATTTAATAATCAATGCGTTTAAAGCGGCTAACAGTCGCATCAAATTGAGCGTCAGTTGTATTGATGAAACGGACGTTTGCTTGGCTGTTGAAGATGATGGCGTGGGGTTATCTTCAACGCAATTAGCTGACATTATTCAGCCTTTTGTTAAGTTAGATGCCAGTCGCAATTCTCAAGGTTCAGGTTTAGGCCTGGCGATCGTTAAATCAATTTTAGATTTACACCAGGCCGATTTAATCTTGGGCAAAAGTGATTTGGGCGGTGCCCGTTTTGAGATCCGCTTAAAAGCTAAAAAAGACGCTTAAGCCCATATCCCAGCTGGTATCACTGTCAACCAAAGGGCTATCGGTGATTGAGTCATCCAACTGACGCCAACTGGCACTGCTTTGCAATGACCAGCTTTTATTAATTTGATAGTCAATGGCCATCGCAACGCCATAATTCATACTCGATTCACCCTGATAAGCGGCGCGTTCTTCGTTAACTTCATTTGCTCTTACCCCGTAGTAATAATCCACCAACTTATCACTTTGTCTTTCAACAAAAATGGTGGGCATAAAGCTCCATGAATCCACTTCAATGGGGTACAAGTAAGCTAAGCTCACTTCATAGCCTTTGTGAACTGAACTGATATCGTGCAACACTTCAAGCGAGATAAGTCCGAGGGTTGATGAGTAACTGTTAATGGCAAAGCCTGCATCTAAACTGTGATCGCGCTCTTCCATGCCTCGGGTATAGCGGCTTAAATCTTCATCAAAACCTTTAAGCCTAAAGGCTGCAATGGCATCTACCCATAAAGCTTTTGTCAGACCTAAGTGGTATTCCACGCGCAAAGGGTTAACCGACCATTCATCGCTTTCATAGGCCACTAAAGGCAAAGTGTAGTTATTACCATCACTGCCTTTGTATTCACCGGCACCGGTAAAGGTCCCCAAACCGACACTGACGATGCCTTCAGCTTGGCAGGGTTGGGTAAACAGCAGCATTAAACTGATGGCTCCCCATATTGAGCTAACGCGTTTTGTGGTTTTCATTTTTTATTCCTTTTTTAGTTTGATGAGCAATTTAATTGGCCACTGGTTTGCCAGTGGCGCTGGGTAACAAAGACTTTGATATCGTTACAAATGAGTAAGATCACAGGTATCAAAAATAAGGTCAGCAGGGTGGCAAAGAGCAAACCGTAGGCCATTGCTACTGCAGCTGGGATCAGGTATTGCGCTTGTTCTGAGGTTTCTTGCAGCAGCGGGTAAAGGCCAGCAAACGTGGTGATTGTGGTTAAAAATATCGCTCTAAAGCGACTACTACAGGCTTTTATTGCCGCATCGGCAGTACTCAGCGCGGTGGGGCGCTCTTCGTTATAACAAGAAACGATCAACAGGCTATCGTTGATTAACACCCCTGATAACGCCAGCATGCCTAACCATGAATTTAAGCTGACACTTAAATCTAAATAAACATGGCCGAGTAACGCGCCAACAATGCCAAATGGGATCACCGACATAATAATTAACGGTTGGCCATAGCGTTTCAGCGGTAGGGCTAAAAGACAATAAATACCCAGTAACGCCACAGCAAAAGCCGTGACTAAACCACTTTTGGCATTATCGATTTGCTCAAGCTCACCTGCTTTTTTGATTTTAAATAACGGATATTGGGCAACAATCTCAGGATAAAAGTCGCTCATTAACCTTTGATAAACTTGCTCAGGTGAGCTTTTAGATTTATCAATATCGATTAACAGCGCGCGGCTAAGGGCGCCGTCATAACGGCTGATCGCATTATTAATTTCAACGGTTTCAATATTGGCGATACTGAGTAATGGAAAAGCCTCTTGCTGTTGGTTGAAAATATACAGCTGACTAAAATCGGCACGCGAGTTTCTCAGTGTTCTCGGTAAATTTAAATACACTTTGACTTGGTGTTGCTGCCTGTAAAAGCGATCGACTTCTAAGCCGCCATACGCAGCAGATAATTGATCGGCCAACATCTTTTGACTGATGCCATATAACTGCGCCTCAGGTTTGAGCGTAAAAGCAAGCTGCGCAATACGATTGGCTTGTGGGTCTTTGACATTGCGAACGGCTGTTTGACCACTTAGCCAATCATTCGCTTGGCTGACAATCTCGTTGAGAATGTGTTGTTCTGGGTGCTGAAAGTGGAGCAAGCTACCGTTATCAGAACCGGCTAAAGAAACAATAACTTCTGTACTGACCACGCCTTCAAGTGCGCTCATTTTCTGGCGCCAACGCTGGGCGACTTCACTGAGTTTTACCCCTGGGCGTTTGGCTTTTGCCAGTGGTTCAGCAAATACCGTAATTTGACCTTGCTCATCCATAATGGACAGGCTTTTCTCAATGACATCGCCTCTGGCATGCCAGCGGCTTTTGTATTCTTGATTAAGGGCGGTGCGTGAACTTTCGAGTTGTTTAAAGGCGTTTTGGGTTAATGTCAGTGGCGCATTGGATTCCAACTCAACGGTCATCACGATAAAGTCGCTAGGCACATCCGGGAACAATACACTGCGGATCTTGCCTTGAAATAATGCACCTAATACGGCTAAACACAGCGCAATAAAGCTAATTAACCACGCGTAGCGATAGCGCAAGCAAAACACTAATAACGGCTGATAACAGTTAGCTACAAAGCAATCTAAAGCAGTTTGTGGCCAGCTTCTTAGTTTTTGAAAGTAGCTAGCAAGGCGAGATGAAGGGGCCGGTTTATTAACATCTAGATGGCGTAAATGCGCCGGTAAAATAAATTTAGATTCAATAAGCGAGAACAGTAAGGCGATAATCATCACCCAGGCAAAACCTGCAAATAATCGGCCTTCTTCTGATGCAAAACGCGTCATCGGCAGCAATGCAGCAACTGTGGTTAAAACACCAAAAATAGTCGGCATTGCCACTTTTTTAGCGCCATCTATGGTGGCTTGTAGTTTGTTGTTGCTGGTTTTTTTATGGCTGTAAATACTCTCACCAACGACAACGGCATCGTCAACTAAAATGCCAAGCACCATGATAAAACCAAAGGTGGTAATTTCATTTATCGTGAAGTTAAGGCCAAGTGGACCGAGTACAATAAAACTGCCGGCAATAGCAATGGGCAAACCCATTGCCACCCAAAACGCTAAACGCATTTTTAAAAACACAGTTAAAATTAAAAAGACCAGCAAGAAGCCTTGCCAAGCATTGTTGCTAAGTAAATCAAGCCTGCTTTGCACGTATTGACTACTGTCAAACCAAATGAGCAGTTCTAGGTTATCGGGTAAGGTTTGATTGAGCTCAGCGACCACTTTATGAGCTTGCTCAGAAATGGCTAACACATCACTTTGCGCTGACATTTTTATCGAAAAACCAATGCTGGCTTGGTTGTTAAACAGCACGTCTGAGTCGTGCTCGATAAACGCATCTTTTATCGTGGCGATATCCGCTAGATAAATACGATCGCCTCTATCGGTCACTTTTACTAAAAGCTTGGCCAGTTCGGTTTGGTACTGTGCGTGTTTGTCTGAATGAAGTAAAAATTGGCCATTATCCGTTTTTAATAACCCAGTTTTTGCCAGTACCGACTGGTTTTTTATCGCAATGGCAATATCGTCAAAACTCAATTGATGCTGGCGCATCTTATCTGGCACGACTTCAATATAAATGCTGTAGGCGTGGGCACCGTATTCCTCTAGTTTGTGAATTGCTGGGTTGGCCAATAAGGCGGCTTTAACTCGGCCTGCTTCTTTGATTAAGGTGTCTTTATCGGTATTGCCAAGTAACTGCACTGTGAGGGCATCAAACGTATCTTCGTTGCGATACACCTGAGGTTTTTCAGCTTGTACTGGCCAATCATAAATATTGTCTACCGAGGTTTTGATATCGTTAAACAAGCGGTCAATCGGGTAGTCGAGCTGCTTTTTAACGGTCAGTACCACCTCATCTTGTTGCGAAACGGTACTGACGTGTTGAATGCCATTAATGCCCTGTAGGGCTTGCTCTAACTTTTGGCCTATTTGTTTATCGACTTGTTCAGCGCTTCGACCTTCGTAATAAACACTGATTGTTAATTCGCTTGCAGGCAGTTTGGGAAAGATCTCATTGCGCATATGCGATGCAGATAAAAAGCCACCAATTAATAGTGCTGCCATTAATAAATTGGCGGCAACGGGGTGACGGGTAAACCAGGCAATCATGCTAATTTCCTAAAATAATGAGCTTTGTATTTACTGGCCGAGTTGGGCCAATGTTTCAGGGTGATGGGGTTTAACCGGTTTAGACGTTTCGATAGCTACTTCATTAACCGTTTCATTAACCTTTACTTGCATCCCTTGGCTCAGAGACGTTAACGGGTAAAGCACCGCGCGTTTGTCATGATGAGTGGGCATCGGAAAATAGAGGTGGTTATCGACGATGACATAATCGTGAAGGGGGTGCCTAACTAATGTATCCATTTCATCTAACAGCCAGATCTCACCTTTTAAAGTCAGTGTGCTCTCGGGTAAAACATGGGTTTGCGGCCATGTTTTAACGGGGAGTTGGGCGTAAATATGTTGGCCGTAGAGTGGGGCTGAATGCTCATTGTTTGAAGTTGTATTGAGCTCTAGGTATAGGCTTCTTTGTAGGTTTTTTTGATGTTGACTGATACCGCTGATTTTAGCCGTCCATTGCTGCTTTTTATCCAAACTAAAGACAGTAATGGTTTGATTGAGAATAGGCTGGCTCAACCTTGAAAAGTCTTGCTCGCTCAGCTGCACGCTAATTTGCTTGTCGGTTTTAGCCAGTACACTGGCCACGGCTTGCCCTGCCACCAGATACTCGCCTAAATGCGCTTGTACTTGCGTTATTTCACCGTTAAAAGGCAGTACAATTTGGCTTTTAATGAGTTGATCTTGTGCGTAATTCAGTTGGCTTTTTGTTAACGCTAAATAGGCCTTTGCTTGTTCTACGCGCAAGCTATTACTAGCAAACTGGGTATTAACATTTTTAAGCTCGACTTGTGCATCTAAAACGGCTTTTTTGGCCTCAGATACATTTACTTGATACGGCAGTGGGTCAATGGTTAACAAGGTATGCCCGGCAGATAACTGACTAGCGGGTTTTAATTGCTTAGATACGCTAATCACTTTACCTGATAACGGCGTACTGATTTGACGCAATTTAACAGGCTCTACTGTGCCTAAACGCAATAAACCGGGAATGTAATTGGTGGGCTTGGCAGTTACTACTGAGGTTAATTGTGCTTTTTCGGGTAAGTCGTAGTCGGTATCCGGTACCGAGGCTTTATCTAATTCATCCAACACCACTAATAAAATAAATATACTAAAAAAAGCGGCGATGGTTTGTCTGACTCTCAGGTGGAATAAGTATTTCATCGCATTGCCCTTATTGTAAGTTGAGAAAAACTTGGCCGTGCTGACTGTTAAAACGGATCTGACTTTGGGCAAAATTAGGCTCACTGTTTTGGGCTAAATCGATTCGGCTAATGGCGAGTTTCTCGGTGGGAATACCAAAAAAATTAACGTTTAGTTGCTCGTCTTTATTTTCATCATGAAAGGTAAAAATGGCGTAATCACCATAAGGAATCGCACTGAACTGACAAGCAACTTGCTGAGTGATAATGGCTTGTGCGCATGTGGCAAATGCTTGGTCATCACTGTCAAACTGTTGCTGGCTGTTGATGATTAATACCCGTATCTCGCCTTTGTTGTTATTTGCACCGGCTACATGAACCGTGAGCAAACCTTGTGGCGTTACTTTAGCTTTTGCCTCTTCCTTTACTTCTGCTTTTACCGCGTCTTTAACCGCTACTCCTGCTGAGCTGTTTGTTGGCAGGTTTTCGTTGTTGGGTGATTGCGCCATGGCTGCACATGCGGCTAATAGCAGGCTGCTTAGCGTTAATAATTTCATTGTTCACTTACCTATATTTTTTTGATGGCAAGAGCATAAAGAACTTGAAGCCAAATCACTGTAAGCGAGCGTAAGTGCGCGCTTACAATGGCTTACAAAAGGGCAAGGCAAGAATCGGTATGCTGTTTATTGAGCGTAAATAATCAAAATTGGAAGGGAAAAATGCTGGTTAAAACAATCAAAGGTTTGGGCCTTGTTATCTTACTTTTATTTGTTCTTTTACTATTACTCGATGAAACATCGGGAGAGTATGTTGATATCGAGTTTTCAGCTGCAGGTAATCAATTATCGGGGGTGATGGTTTTACCTGAAAACCCTGATATACAAGCAGGTAAAGACATGCCCATAGTGATATTTGTGCATGGCGACGGTGCCTTAAATGCCGACACATATGGCTATTATCGACCTATTTTTAGTGCATTAGCCGAACGCGGTATTGCGTCTCTATCGTGGAGTAAAGCAGGGGTTGAGGGTTCATCTGGTAATTGGTTAGCGCAATCGATGCAAGATAGAGCTGAAGAAGTGAAAAGCGCTATTCAATATATTCAACAGCAAGGTTACAGTACAAAGCGCATAGGCGTTTTGGGGTTTAGTCAGGCGGGGTGGGTGATCCCTTATTTAGCTGATGAACCTAATATCGATTTTATTACCTTGGTGGGCGGTGCCATTAATTGGCGCACGCAAAGTCAGTACTTAATAAAGCAAAGGTTGCTCAGTAGTGGCCAAATTAAACCGGGTGAGCCAGATGTTGCTAACGCTATCGCTGAATATGAGCAGCTTCAATATCAAGCAATAGCGTTGGGGTTTGATGGTTATCAAAGCGCAGCGGTTCATCAACACCCATTTGCAGGCGAGCCCATTACGGATAAAGCGCGTTTTAATTTTGTTAGTCGTAATATTGATGAAGATGCTCGCAAAGGTTTGGCCAATTTAACCGTGCCTATGTTGGCATTATTTGGCGATCACGATTTAAATGTTGATATTGAACAGAGCCAAGCGGTTTATCAGCAGATTTTTAACCAAAACCCACAAGCCACACTGACACAAAAAGTCATTAAGAATGCGACCCACGGGCTTTTACGTGATGACATCTTTTTGCATTTGGATGATATCGAGTGGTTAATCAAATTCGAATGGCATGGCAAAGATGCTTTTGCCCCCGGCGCGTTACTCACATTAACCGATTGGATTGCACAGCAAGCTAACCAAGCCCAATAAGAGACCTATTAAAAAAACACGACAATAAAACCAGCCGAGTGCTGGTTTTTTTTGCTTTAAATAGATGAAAATAAAGGTTTAAGCGCTAAAGCAGGTTTAATGCTTTGAAACTGGGTGTTTACCATGCTGTTTTTGTTTAGATTTGCGTTCAGTGAATTGGTAAAAAATTAAAAGCTGTGTAATTTAGAGCTAGATAACTAAGATACTGATTAAAAAGACTTTTTAAATGCCAAACGGTGTATGTTCACAATGCAATAACCCATTGCCAATTGCGTTAAATCAAAGCTCGGTAGATTGCCCAGTTTGCGGTTTAACTAATCATTACCATGACGAACAACCGCCTAAAAAACCAAGTGAAACTAAAAAGAAAAAATCCCTGATATCGGTATTTTTCAGTACTGTAGCCTTTGTATTGGCAATGCTTATTATTGCTCATCAACAATACGGAATCGAAATTTTCAAATTTACGCTTACCCCAGCGCCAGGCGGTATTTCTGAGTTAACAAAAAATGACCTCAAGAATTTATCTGAACCAGCGGTAAGACAAACGGTTAGCGAGTTTTTTGACTATTTAGAGAAAAAGAATTGGCTAGCATCCATATCTGAACAAACGGGTTACTCAACAACTGAAATTAAAGATTGCCTAAAAGTCGACTATAAATTTGATATTGGCAATAAGCCCAACAAGTATTGGACGTTAAGGTTTACCTGCCCAAAATCAGAAGACGGCAGTTATAAAAAATCTGAGATGATTTTAATGTCAATTCTTCAAGAGTTTGAAGGCTATAAAATGATTTTAAGGTCCAAGCTTTAACCCACCGCATTTGCTTGATAAGAAGTATATTTTTCATTGCAAGGTTACGAGTTTTAACCCAAGAGAAATATAACGTATACCTATTCAGGAAAATGAGTAACTCAGGCACTTTTATCCAAACCTAAAAAATATAGAGAATAATATTTTTCTTATGTAGCAATGGGTTAGGTAATTTGGTAAAAAATAACCACTAAGATAAGTGCGCGCTAAAATACGATGATGCACTCACTAAATAATAGCTGTTTTGCTATATACAGTGTCAACTATTTTATATGGAGTTAAAATTGAAAAATATACTAGCCTTGCTTCTTCTTACCGGTTTACTAGCGTGCCAACCAGTTGAAATTATGTCTAATGTGGATATGCCGCAAGGTTGGACACTTGACGAAGGACAAAGCTTTCTAAATGAAATGGATATCAAAAAACTTCAATTTGTAGTGGTAAAAAAATTCCCATCTATTCAAGGAAGAAAAGTTAACTTTAATATTTTACCAACTGTGTTTAACCCAACAATGAGCACCAGTGGTAACAATGCGCCATTTTATAAATACAGAGTTGTAGCAACCACTGAAGATGGTTGGGAGAAGACCGAAGAACTTAAAGAGTTTATCGTTTTTTATTTAAAGGGTTTATTAAATAATAGGCTAAAGCTTAATAAAATTGTGTACGTGGATGTACCTAAAGATATGGATGAATATGATGCTGATAAAAAAATAAGATCTCTTTATTTTAATGGGTTTGAGGCAAAGTTATTAAGTGAGTTTCCTCATATGAAAAATATACCTACACACTTGAATATCATGCCTACAGTATTAGCACCAAATGACAAGCAAGATCGCCAAGTTAAGATACACATAATGGCTGTATCAGAATCTAAATGGCAAACTGAACCAGAGATTGAGCAATTTATAGCTAACTATATCAGCCAACATTTATCAGCTACATAAGAAGTAATTTAAACAATTACGCTTAAATTTTAGTTGTTTATAAAACTAATGAAAATATGTGGGGATTTACCCTAACAAATAGTTCAAGCAGAAAGTGGGCAAGCGCTTGGCTTGCAATCTTTACTCGATAATTTTAGCCAAGCATCTATGCGTTATTCGTAAGGTGTTATGTTAACTAAGGAAAATCTATGGCCATCGAAGCACTAGCTTTTTATATGGGAGTTACTTTATGCCAAAGTATAGAGTTTCAACAGCAATTAAAACCGTCAGAGCTAATGAATCCTCATTCATTATTTTGGAATAAACAAGGCTCTACAGCTGTGCCATTTAACGAAAGTACAGTTGAAAAAGCAAGGCAAGTTCAATTAGATACTATTGCGTATAACGCTGACAGTTTTGAGGGTTGGGTCTCTACATATGAAGCCTCGTTTTCCCCTGATGGGCAAACTAAGCAAGATGCGCTAGTTATTGAAGGTAAAATAAAGGGAATGAACGCAACGTTTCAAGTTATACAGACAATAACAAAAGCTAATTTCAAAACGCATGATTTATTCTTTATGCCATCGTCTGAAATCACTCCCGAGATACGTAAAAAATCTGATTTTATGGCCAATTTTCAGATGGGTATAAATGCTCACCCCCATGCACAAGAATGCAATAAAATAATAATAAAAAATGTAAATAAGGATAAATAAGATGATTGTTTTAAGCTTTAAATGCTTCTTTGTATGGTTATTTTTTTTAATAGCAGACAAAGATAAAAATGTAGATGGATTCGGTTCAATTGTGTTGGTTATCGTACCGGCAATTTTGATATTTCTTTTTGCTATGGGGCTTGCTTTTTTGGGGCTCCCAATGTGGATTTTACTATTTACCTATCTTTTATATTTTTTCATACCTTTCGCAATTTTGAATAAAACAGGAACACTTGAGCCCAAAAAATCGGCATTATTTGCAGGTGTGGTACTAGTGATATCATTAGCAACAGAGTTTGGTTATCAGTTCATCTTGTCTTAAATGAGCAAAATAAACGTCTCAAGTAGAGAGGGTGTAAATGCATAGTTGGTACTCTTTACTCGACAATTTTAGCCAAGCATTTATGCGCTCAATAGCAATGAATTAATGGGTCTAAATATGCATATCCTAACTTTTGTAATATTAATGGTAATAAGCTTTCACTCTTTAGCATGTTCATGTGTTTATTACAAAGAAGAGGACTTTTCATCAAGGGCAGATCAAATTGCTCTTGTTAAAATACTTAAAACTGAATTATTGGAAGCCCCTAATCCTGTATATAGTAAAGTAAAAGTCAGTTTCGAAATAATAGAGATGTTTAAGCATCCAAACATCCCATATGAATATGCTTACACCTTCTCTGGTACTAATGGCTGTTCTGTACACACCTTTCCAGGTCAAGAATACATAATGTATTTATCTGAAGATCAGTGGTTCGGAAAATGTAATGGTACTGAAATCGCATACTCATACAGAGGTGAAGAGCTTTTAAAAAAGTTCCGGTCAAATGAAGCTGATTAACAAATGCTTTGACAGAATCGGGCACTAAGTGGAGTATCGATGACACCGATAGTTTTAGTTACAGGCGGTAGCCGAGGTATTGGCGCTGCTACATCCAAGTACTTAGCCAAACAGAATTATGCTGTTTGTGTTAATTATATTTCGAATAAAGCACAGGCTGACAAAGTTGTATCGGAAATTGAAAAAGACGGTGGTAAAGCTATCGCTGTGCAAGCGGATGTCTCTAAAGAAGAAGAGGTTGTTCGACTATTCAATACGATTGATAGCACACTTGGCCAGATCACCCATTTAGTCAATAACGCCGGTATTTTATTACCCCAAATTCGTGTTTCAGAAATGACAGCTGAGAGAATCAATAAGGTGCTGACAACAAATGTCACCAGTTATTTTTTATGCTGTCGTGAAGCTATCAAAAGAATGGAAAATGGTGGCTCAATTGTCAATGTATCTTCGGCTGCATCTAGGTTGGGAGCTGCTGGCGAATATGTCGATTATGCTTCATCAAAAGGCGCAATAGATACATTAACAACAGGGTTATCGCTTGAAGTGGCCAGTCAAAATATTCGGGTAAACTGTGTTCGTCCAGGCTTTATATACACAGATATGCACGCTGATGGTGGTGAAGCGAATAGGGTTGAAAGAGTTAAATCACTGATACCTTTGCAACGAGGTGGTAAAACTCAAGAGGTCGCGGCTGCTATCGCGTTTTTATTATCCAATGAAGCATCTTTTATTACAGGTACCTTCGTTGATATCGCTGGTGGTAAGTAGCCTGATAAATTTATTAAAACAAGGTATGAAACCTTTTACTTAGACGCATTTCTCGTCAATTTTCACCAAACTGAGTACTACTAACACTTGAGCCCACCAATTGTTTGTTTTGTGAAGTTTTTAAAGCCTATTTTTATTGCTTAAAAGTCGATTTAGTCTTTATTGGATAGCATTCATCGATTGAACAAGCAAAAATGGATATTCATTTTTTGGTGTTGTAGATCCTTTTTATCACAGTTCAATATTCTCATTGATAATAATTTTGTTATAAGTTTAAATGTACTAGCCACTTAGTATGGAAGTTTTTGGTAATATTATATTATCTAAAAATTAAAAAATGGAGTTTTAATGTGTCTGATCACACGTCAGTAAAAAATGCTATTAATGCTTTTTATAAGGGAGCAGGCTTAAACCTTACTTTCAAAAGAAATGTCAACCCACGAGTAGCGGAGGTATTTGGTGAAATGATCATTGCGACTCAGAAGTGTTCAACTGCATTAAGCTGGGTTCCTCGTCCTAGTGGAGGTAAGGCAACAATATCATGGATTGTGAGAAATTTTTCTCAAAGTGTTTTAAGACAGATAGAATCAAAACAGTCATTAACGTGTGCCAAAGAAGTAGTGCGTAATTATAGAACTAAATTACAGCTTGCTGCATTGGGTATATAAAATGAAGATAATATTCCTTTTTTTGTTGTTACTCACATTTGGCAATGTATTTGCTGCCAATAATGTAAAACAATTTCCTAAGTCAAAGTGTTCTGCTGGTACCTTGCAGTTAAAAATTGTTGATGTAACTTTCTGCCCTGTGAGAGATGATTTAAAAAAAGTAAATTTTCTTGGTTTATCTGATCATACCGTTACAATTTTGAATAATGGTAAAGAGTTGACAATAGGCTTAAACCCACCTGATGTTGCCATATCAAACTTGCATAAAAAATTTAATATTTCTGTTCATGAGTTCTTCTTGAGCTTATACGAAAATTCATTAAAAACTGACAAGCTAAGTTTGATAAAAGAAGCATTTGATATAGATAGCTTCAACAAGCTTGACGTTTATCGTAAAGCTGATTTATTTGCTTTTACAATTACAGGGACTAATGTCGATTACGATAGGATTTATCTCAATAAGGTAGACAGTGATGTCATTTACCAAATAACAGGTGAGTTTGATGAGCAAGAGCTTTTAGAAATACTTTCAAGGTTAGATTATTGAAAAATATAAGAAGAGGCATGCGTCGTTAGTTAATTTTTAACTTTTAGCTATTCTTTCATCTTTCGCTTCAGCATTGAGTTAATTATCATCACCCTTTTAATACACACAAACTTTCTACTTTTTATGTTGGAGCCAACTTCAACTAATCGTTGGCTTTCCTTTGTTTGTAATATTGATATTGCTTTTCTCATGGTAATTGCATAACAATACAAAAAAGCCCACCAATTGTGGTGGGCTTTTTTTGTATCTACTTTAACCTTGTCAAAAAGCTAAGGCTCCATTACTGCGTCAATCGGTTGAATATACCTATTGGCTGGCGTTGATTCATTACTTGCTGCTTGTCTTGTTAGGTTTTTAAAGCCAATATGCTTTTGCACATAAGCTGTAAACTCATCCTGCATTAAAGGTTTGGCGTAATGGTAGCCTTGTAAAAAGTCTATGCCCATGTCAACTAACACCGACTGCAACGCCTGATTTTCAACACCCTCTGCCACTACTTGTAAGTTCATGACCTTGGCCATGCTGATAATGGCTTGCACTAATCGGTGATCCGATACATTGTGTTTTTGTAAATTAAACACAAAAGAGCGATCAATTTTTATCACATCAATAGGGTAGTGTTGCAGCAAGCTGATGGATGAATATCCGGTACCAAAGTCATCCATAAAGAGTTTTACGCCGTGTGCTTGTAGCATAGTGATATTGTCTGATACCACTTTCTTGTTTTCAGCTAAGGTCGATTCTGTTAACTCAACGGCTAATCGTCTGCCTGGCACGTTATAGTGAGTGAGCATATTCGCCACATAACTGGCTACCTCTGGTTTTTGTAATTGCAGCGGTGATAAGTTAACGCTGATATACGGGCATTTATCAGGGCCAATACTTGTTTGCCACTGCGCTAATTGCGCTATAGCCTGTTTGATAACCCAGTCGCCAATATGGCAAATCATGTCGTTTTTCTCAGCGAGGCCAATAAATTGGTCTGGCATGATCAAACCTTTACTCGGATGTTGCCATCTTACTAACGCTTCAAAGCCAATTACTTGCTGCTTTGTATTCACTATGGGTTGATAAGCTAGGCGCAGTTGGTTTTTTTCAACAGCCGTTTGCAGCGCCATTTCCAGTGAATGTTCTCGAACTAGGTTTTTATACATGCTGTCGTCAAAAAAGATAACCTGTCCGCGGCCTTGTTTTTTGGCTTCATACATAGCGATATCAGCATCGCGCAGCACGGTATCTAAGCTGGTGTTAGCTTGTTCAATAATCGACACGCCAATACTGACACCAATGTGGTAATAGTTATTTTCAATGTAGTAAGGCTTTTTTATCTCATTTAAGTAGCGCTGGGCAATTTTAGTGACGGTTTTGTCATCTGTGATGTCTTTAAGCAGAACGATAAATTCATCGCCACCAAAGCGAAACGCTTGGTCTTTACTGCGGCTAAATTCGGTTAATCGCTCTGCGACCTGTTGCAACAGCAAATCACCAATTAAATGTCCTTTGGTGTCATTGACGCGTTTAAAGTGATCAAGGTCGATAAAAAGCACAGTAAAAGGAGAGAAGGGCTGTTGAGTATTACCCGGTAAACACGTTTGTAAACACTCAGATAATGCACTGCGATTTTTCAAGCGGGTGAGCTGATCGTGTGATGCTTGGTAACTGAGCGACTCTGTTTTTTGTTTAACTAGTTTATTGGCCCATGTCATGCGGTTGATATTGGTTCTGATGTAGCCACATAAAATTAAGGTTAAAACTAGTAACGACCCGGCCGCTGCACTGGCGTATAAGTCAGCGTGTTGGTTAAGCCCTTGCTTACTAAAGGTCACATACCAAAGTTGATTGGCAAAAGAGATATTAGCTTGTAACTGCATCAGTGGCGCTTGGTTTTCACATTCATCACAGGTATTTTGCCATTGTGACTGATAAAGCAAGTTCCCCTTTTCTTTATCATTGTGAATGGTCATTTGATATTCATCAGAAACCGTTACATCGCCAATGAGGGTATCAATCAACTCGTTTAACATGACAACACCCACAATAAAGCCGAGTAGTTCACCATCAATAATAAGCGGGTAGAACAATTTAACGCCCACCTCATCGTCGTCATTTACAAAGGTGTATGAGGTAATAGTTTGCTCATTAGCTGCATTTTCAAGTGCACTGGCAATTTTGCAGTCTGACGTTAATTGAAAACCCAAAGCTTCGCCAATCGCATCTAATGGCTCGGCGTATTTTACTGGGAATGAATACTGCCATTGGCTTTTACAGTTACTGCTGTTGATGGCCGAAGGGTAGGTGCGGTAATCAAAAATACCTGATGCACGCATTTGTTGTTCTAGCTGCTTTATTTGGTCTGTTGTTGTTTTTGGTGCCCATTGAATACCGCGCAGGCCGGTTTTAGATAAGAAGTCTTTGTCGATTAAGCTAGAGAAGGCACTGCGATCCAAATCAGGGTTAACGCTGATAAAGTGGTGAGTGGCTAAAATGACTTTATCAATAGCGAGAATGGCTTGCTCTAAGGTGGTTACTTTTTGTTTGAAGCTGGATTCAAACTGTGAGGTCACTTTTTGTTGTTCATAAAACTGGATGATATTAAATGCGCTGAAAGACAAAAGCACACCCAATACGGCGGTTAAAATAACGATACGGTAGGTTTTAATAAATGCGCTATTAATTAAAGTGGACAAGGACAGTTACCAGAAATTAAATATCAAAACGTAAGTGAAACGCTTTACATTCTATTTATTTAACCCGATAATGCAAATGATAATTATTATCGTTTAATTTTTGAGCTATTTCAATGAGGTATAGTGAGGGGTTATGAATAAGTACATTTATCTGTTATCAGCTATGTTGCTTGCACCTGTTGCAGCAGCTGAGCAAAGTTTGAATATTTACTCTTTCAGACAAGCTGAGTTGATTGCCCCGCTCGTTGAGAAATTTGAACAACAACACAATATCGATGTGAATGTGGTCAGTGGCAAAGCCGACAAAATTATGTCGAGATTAATTGAAGACGGCGATGATAGCTTTGCTGATTTATTGCTTACTTCTAATGTGCTGCGTTTAGAGCGGGCTAAAAAAGAAAACCTTATTCAAGCGGTTGAATCGAAGACTTTAACGGATGTGATCCCAAAAGAGCTTAGAGATCCAGAGGGTTATTGGTTTGGCTTATCAGTCAGGGCAAGAACCATTTTCTATGCTAAAGACAGAGTTAACCCTAAGCTGGTTAATAGTTATCAAGACCTTTCCGACCCCAAATGGCAAGGTAAAATTTGTACCCGAAAAGGCAGCCATTTATATAACCAGTCTTTATTAGCAAGCTTTATTCATCGTTATGGTCAAGCATGGTCTGATCAATGGGTGAAATCAATTGTGGGTAATTTGGCGCTGCGCCCAGCAGGTGGTGATAGAGACCAACTGCGCAACATTAGCCGCGGCGTGTGTGATTTAGCGATTGTGAATAGCTATTACTACGGTATGCTATCTTCAAGCGATAGTTTGCGCGACAAACAAGCCTATGAAGATGTGGGTATTTTATGGCCAAATCAAACAAAGGGTGGCACGCATGTTAATATCAGTGCAGCTGCGGTTACTAGGGCAGCAAAAAACAAACAAGCAGCGATTACGTTCATCGAGTTTTTAGTCGAGTCGGAAATTCAAATGATATATGCCGATATCAACTACGAATACCCGGTTCGCGCAGACTTAACGCCCAACGCGATGCTAACCAAGTGGGGCGATTTTATTGCCGATAAAGCGTCCGTCACCCAGTTACACAATCATCAACAAGCGGCTAAAGGTTTAATCGAAAAATATAACTGGTAGCTTTTTTATTCTAGATTGCAGAGTAGAGCCAAACCTTTGGCATGCTCTGCCCATTCCGTTGTTTTGCCATCACTCTCATAAAAAGCAGACTTACACAGCGCCAGCATAAAAATATTGATCGAGTACTTGATTTAACGTCTAGATAAGTTAATGTTGCTGTCTATACATACAGTTAAATGAAAGTGCCGTGAAACAACTTCCGACTTACTACTACCTCGAACACTTTAATGAAGTGATTCATTTTTTAAATGCGAAATGCCGGCATTTATTGGATGAAAAACAGCTTCATTTTATTGATGACTTTGTCAGTTGGGATCGGCATTTAAAAGCAGTATTGGTTCGTTTAAATAACAGAAAAACACCTTTTATCGACACGGCAAAATTTCAGTATCCAGAAATTACCAATATGCATCAGCAATTGAGTGCGCTAACTAAGTTCGGTTTTGTACAATCGGTACCAGAAAGCGCCAAGCTCGAATGGCTTGATACGCTGACTAAAGAGCAACTCATTAGCTGCCTGAAAACTAAAGCCGATTTGAGTGTTAAAGCAAGCTGGAAAAAAGAAGTGATTTATCGATTGGCCATTTCTGAATTATCTGAGGTGCCTATTGAACAAATTAGGCTATTTGATGGGTTTAAGTTTTTTGCGATAAAAGAGGATTTAACTTATTTCTTTTATCTGTTTTTTGGCAACCTTACCCGAGGCCACGAAGCGTTTTCACTCAGAGATTTAGGGTTAATGAGAACGCGAAAGCAAAACGAATTTGCCGATACGCCTTTTAACCTTAAAGCAGAAGCACAAAATGCTTTTTACTTTCAACAAATGCGCAATGCAATTAAGTTTGATAAGCGTGCTTTAAATAATTTGTTATCGGGTTTCGACTCACTTCCGAGCTCGGTTTCAGAAAAAGATGCACAGGTGAAAGACGAATACCTGTTTGAACTTGGCAAAGCCGCGTTTAAAGAAAACAAAGACTTGGCAATTGATATTTGGAAAACGTCAAACGCACCGCAAGCGATAGAAAAATGGTGTCGAGAACGCTTTAAACAAGGTGAAAAAGAAGAAGTAGAACAGCGTTTACTGGCTATCATAGATAATCCAGATACCCTCGAACTTGGCCAGTTCGCAGAAGATTTCTATCGACTTAAATACAAAAAAATCAAACGAAGTACCGCTACCCAGCTACTTAGTGATGCCAATGTGGTGATTGAATTGGATGAGGTCTTTAAGTCGTGCCCCGAAAAGGCCGTTACTCGACTTTGGAAAGAGCAAGGAAAGGCGGCGTTTTACACCGAAAATCGTTTATGGCTGAGTTTATTTGGTTTGACGTTTTTTGAGCTGTTGT
Source organism: Marinifaba aquimaris (assembly GCF_013328345.1). GTDB lineage: Bacteria > Pseudomonadota > Gammaproteobacteria > Enterobacterales > Alteromonadaceae > Marinifaba > Marinifaba aquimaris. Next base: position 17,410 of record NZ_JABULX010000017.1, on the reverse strand, counting down.
TTTATGACGATAAGAACAAACCAACAACCGAGTTCTCTTCCATGCCAAATGCATTACTTGAAGATAATTTTTATCAAAACTCTGCTGATGAAATAAATGCGATACTGGCTTATGTGCTTAGCCCCAATAAAATTAAACAGCATTTGATGATGATGGCCACCCGTTATCACGGAGAGAAAAATGCATTGTTTAGATGGTCAGAAGTATTGTTAGCCCGACTGTTAAAATTTCTTCAACATGCTGATCCCAATGCGGTTAAACAGCACTTATTGAATATGGCTAAAAACTTTAAGGCGCTAAAAGATGGTTATCCCGATTTAATGGTTGAAAATAAAGGGCAACTGACTTTCTTTGAACTTAAAGCCCCCGGTGATTCTATTCGCCGAAACCAACTGGTGACGATAAAGGCACTACAATCGGTTGGCTTTAATGTCGAAATAGCGACGGTTACTTGGTCTTTCAACCCTAATCAGAAATACGCCGTGGTTGATATTGAAACAACAGGTGGCAAATCGGGCAACCACAGAATCACTGAAATAGGCATCGCTACTGTGCAAAATGGTCAGATCATTGATAAGTGGAGCACCTTAATCAACCCGATGCGTTCAATCCCTGCTCACATTACCCAATTAACGGGGATAGATAATGAAATGACGCATAACGCTCCTGTATTTGCTGATATTGCTGCCAAATTAAAAGAGCAACTTCAGGGCAAAATATTTGTTGCACATAATGTCGATTTTGATTTCGGCTTTATTCGAACTGAATATGAGCGCTTAGGTGCCTATTTTTCAATGCCAAAGTTATGCACTGTTCGATTAATGCGGAAGCACTTTCCTAAATTAAGTTCATATGGTTTGGGGCCATTATCGCAAACATTTGATCTTCCACTTGAGAATCATCACAGGGCATTAGATGATGCCATTGCAGCGGCTCACTTATTAATATTGGCCCAACAAAAGCAAGGGTATATTTCTTAATATCCAACCTCTGTATTTCATACCTTTGCTTTTTATAGCTAGGTCATGCAAACCATTAATTATTCTAAGAATTTCCTCTTTATCGCGTTGCACTATCCAGCGCTTATGGCGTTTTTTCAACTGCGCATAGCTATTCAAATCCTTGTTTGAGCGATTGTCTGTCCAATATTTCTAAGCGTGCTTATTAAAAGCAGGCTGATTTTGTTTAAATTCAAAAATGACCACTAGTCGATTAAAGGGCTAAACATTAAAAAAACGTCCAATCAAAGCAATAAGATCTCCTTGGTTTTAGAGTGAAATTGTTATTTTTCAATGGTTTATATTTTATTTTTAGTTTTTGAGTCTTATTCGTTTTGACGAGACTTAACTAAAAAAAATCCGAACTAATGTTGATGGCGAGTCTTGCTACTAAGCGAGTCTTAAACATCAAAACTCGGTAAAGAAAACCATGATGCTCGCTGTTGGTTAATCAGATGGAGCCTGAATGAATTGCCGACTTTTGCAAAAAATAATATTCGGAGAATAATAATGTTCAAACTTTCAAATATCGCACTGCTAGTGAGCTTGTCTGCGTTATCGATGTCAGCTGCTGCACTAACAGCTGAACAAGAGTCTAAGTTGAGAGATGTACTGGGTTGCTTATCACAATCCGATGCGACAGTACGCGTTGATGGCTGTAACTTACAGATAATCAACGGCGGTGGTTTTACGCGTCATAAAAATGGTTTAGGCAACATGATTGTTGGTTACAACAATCAAGCGAGCGCCCCTTCGGTTCCTGATTTTAGTAATGATGGTTCACACAACTTTGTATTAGGTCATAGTCATATCTACACAAGCACTGGCAACTTTATTGCTGGTACCAGGCACGAAGTATACGGCACATCGGGTTTTGTAACGGGCCATTTTGGTACCACAACACAACACAACAACACGATTGCTGGCGGTAAAAACAACCATTCTCACGGTATCTTCTCTGCGGTATTAGGTGGCCAAAATAATGGTGTACAAAATGGTAGTCAGTCCAGTGTTGTTATTGGCGGTGAACTAAACCGAGTCAATAGTTTTTGGACGAGCGTTTCAGGTGGCTTTGCCAATTTTGTAGATGGGCAACGTGGCTCTGTATCTGGTGGTCGCTTTAACCGCATTCCATTTGAAGGTAACCAAGGCACTATCGTTGGTGGTGAGCAAAATACCGTATCTAATGAAGCCGCTTCTATTCTCGGTGGTAAAGGCAATAACGCAGGTGGCTTTACTTCAACAATTGGTGGTGGTTTAAATCGTTCTACAGATAAAAACTATGAGTTCCGTGCTGGCAATATGAAAGCCGATAACTAGCCCTTTCTGATCTCCATCCAAATAATGACGAATAATATTTAGGGAAATAACATGTTTAATTATACAAAAATAGTTTTAGCAGGCGCGTTATCAGTGGTTGCTGCCAGTTCTCATGCCGCGCTGAGTGTTGAAGAAGAAAATGCATTTATCGACATTCTGTCTTGTTTTGAGCGCGTTGATAACACATTAGTAGTTAATGGTTGTAACGTACAAGTGGTGAATGGCAGCAATAGCAGTACGACCAGTAATGGCAAAGGTAACGTGATTATTGGTTACAATAAGCCGCTTCTTGGTGAGGGGGCGACACCTGATTATCGCTCAGGTTCACATAATTTAGTCATTGGCGATTTACACACCTATAAATCAGAAGGTGGTGTGATTGTTGGTGAAAGTAACAGTGCATTGGCACCGGGCGTTGCTGTAGCGGGTGTATTAAATACCGCTAAAGGTATGAACTCAAGTGTTTGGGGGGGGGCACGTAACACTGCAGAAGGTGACTACTCTAGCATCCTTGGTGGTGAGTTAAACAAAACCACAACTGATGCACTTTATAGCACGATTGCCGGCGGTTATAACAATACGGTTAGCAGCACGCATGCAAATATTTCAGGTGGCGCTGACAACGAAGCTTCAGCTGTACATTCAAATGTCATTGGCGGTGAATCTAACAAAGCTCAAGGCGCTGTCAGCTCAGTTGCGGGCGGTGAAGCTAACGTGGCATCTGGTGATCAGTCAGCCGTTTTAGGCGGTCGTTTTAACCAAGCTGATGGTGAAGCTTCAGCTATTGGTGGCGGTAAAAACCGTGTAATCGGTGGTCAGTATGACTACAAAGGCGGTTACTTCTTCTCTGGGCAATAAATCTGCTCGAATTTTTATATCCATTTAACTTTTCTAATTTTGGAGCAAGATTATGTTCAAACTCATTAAAAATACAGCTTTGGTTGGTCTTTGTTGCCTAGCTTGGTCTGGTGCCCATGCAGCCATTTCTTCTAGCGAAGAAGATGCCATTCGCAAAATTCTGCAATGTGTTGAGAAAATTGACGATACCTTGGTGATCAGTGGTTGTGATTTACAGGTAACAAATGGCCTGAATAATACTCAACTTACTAATGGCCTTGGCAACTTAATTATTGGTTACAACTCTGATGCATCGCTCGATAATGAACGAACGGGGTCACACAACTTAATTGTTGGTGAAAATCATAGTTATCGTTTGAGCGGCTCGCTTATTACAGGTGCTGGTAATTTCGCGCTGGGTCAATCTGTAGTAGTAGCGGGTTCAAATAACAAGGCGACAGGGTTTCGCTCTGTCATTTTGGGCGGTGTCGGTCATGAAGCTAATGGCTGGTTCTCGTCAATTTTAGGTGGTACAGGTGCTACTACCGGTAACAATGCACGCTGGTCAACTGTTGCAGGTGGTCAGTTCAATACAGCAAATGGTTTCTGGTCTTCAGTTACAGGTGGCCATAACAACCAAGCCAATGGTGATTTATCTACCATTACTGGTGGTGAAGATAACCGAGCAGAAGGCCCTTCTAGCACGATTGTTGGTGGTAAAAACAACATCACAGGTAGCGATGGTCGAGCAGCTGCTCTTTTAGGTGGTCGTGACAACCAAGCAAACGGTGAAGCGTCTACAATTGGTGGTGGTCAAAACCGAAGTGTGAGCGGTCTTGATGATTACCGAGCGGGTTACTTCTTTGCTGGCGAATAACCCTTAGCAGTTAGTGTCGCTATATTTGTTAGCCATTTGTGTGGCGACACTTACTAACCTAGCCTTGGGGTAACACGTGTAATTTACTTTTTACCCCTCGGCTTGGTTATGTTCAAGTTATTTAGACTTCTTGTACGAGTGCTGAGTTTTGCTGCCGTGTTTGTTTGCGATATTCGCTTGGCGTGTAACCCGTATGCTCTTTAAATAACTTGTTGAAGTTTGACTTACTACTAAAACCCGAATCAAAAGCAACCGCTAAAATTTTACTTTGCGATTGTTCGAGTAATCGCTTTGCTTCATTAACTCTGAAACCGTTAATAAAGTCATAAAAGTTGAGCTTTAACTCAATATTTAATAAGCAAGAAATATCATGTCGACTAGCTTTAATGTGTTCAGACAATTGCGTTAATGTAAGCTGAGGTTGCAAATATAATTGTTCACCTTCCATGGCTTCAAACAAAAGTGTGGTTAGCCTTTGTTTTTTAGCTTCATCCATTTGACTCACTCGCGTATCGACAGTCTCTTTAGCGGGTGTTTGAAATTGAAAAATTGCCGCTTTTGTCAGGCCAAAATAAGCGAGAACAAACAACCACAGGGTGGCGGGAATAAAACTTGTGCTAATTAAAACAATATTCCATGACTCGGGAATTATTGCTGAAAAGGCCCACATCGATAGCACTGCGCTCCAAATGATAACTTGGAATACACTCATTGTGAGTAACCAATTTAGATCGCTTTTTTGGATATCTGATAGCTGCCTTTTTATTTCACGTTGATGTTGGTACATGAAATAAACCGTGTAGCAGCCATATAAAAGCCCAAGCACGGGGCCAAATTGTATTTCTGTACTAAACGCAAGCGCGTAGCATGAGAGCACAGGAAATAGGTGTATAAGATCAGGTGCACTAAAGGGCTGAGACCTTGCTAATGTTCTGGCATAAAAATAGAACAACACACCATAAACGGGATCAAAAGTCACATGCCAGGCGAATGGCATTATGTGAGACATAATGGCAACAACTTCGGCTAATTCAACGCTAAACAAAACCACCCAAACAGCCAAAATACGACAAGCTAGTAAGTTACTACGGCAATTAAACAACAAGACACTGAGAATAAAGCCAAGAATTGAGCCAAGAATATAGAAGTTACGAGTAAACTCTAAGATTAACTCTGACATCAAAACCAACTCGTTTTATTAATTTAAAGATTGGCTAGTATACGTATTGAAATACAAAAATGTATCAAATTTGTAACATCTTGTTTACAAGGGTGGTGGAATAGCTAGATATGGAGACGAATGCACAACCAATCAAGATAAATTGCTCAAACTAGATTTATGATTCAGTTAATGAAAGTAGCGAATTACGCTGTTTTTCGCATTTGCTAACTTAACTCTGCACTCACTGTTTTAACCATTTAAATAGTGGAAACGAATCTGATTATGAGGTTATTGATTAAAGATTAAAGCACTAGTGTGATTGTATCTGTTGCAGGTGTTGTTCAGAATTGAAAAAAGCTGAAAGCTTTATTTGGCGGGGAGAGAGCTGGTCGGATTGGCCGGATTCGAACCGGCGACCCCTGACACCCCATGTCTCATAAATGCAAAATTCAAGATTTTGTTTTTAAAGCTTTTTTAAGTGTTTTTAACTGAATAAATTAGCTAAAAATGGCTTTTTAGCTAATTTATAAAAAATATATAAATCAATAAGTTATAAAATTATAACTACTGGATAATGGTCCAAGCAATTTGACTGATAATTTTAGTCGGTTTTATAGAAAAGTTATAAAAATAAACGCTTTGCATTCGTTTTAGGCTATTAGTCATAAAACAAGATGTTTAACAAAATACCTCTAAGTCTTTTGGCTTACTAATTCAAATATACCGGAATTTATATTTACAGTTTTCTTGTTTTTGTCCTATGGTTTAACCCTTTAGGAACTAAGTTCCTGTAGTCAGATTTAGCATTAATCCATATCGAGTAAAGAAAGGAAGAAGGTAATGAGTAATGATATTGCACTGAATGGTAACTCTGCTCGGCTTAACATCCCGTCAATTGAAGAACAGCGTATGTTTTTGATGCAGCAGGGTACGAAAGAGGCAATTGAGCAATTAGAGCAAAACTTATCGGTACCATTTTATGGATTATTCAATGCAGCGATAGAAAAATACCCAAAAGAACATTTATTAGATAGTGGTTATAAAACACCCGATCACGAGTTAGTTTATGAGTTGTTTGAAATAGTGAAAACTAAAACCGGTTTTAGCGATAAAGATCTTGCTACTGAAATTTTTGGTTTTAACAGTGATAGGATGATCCGATACTATAAAACGGGTCAACGTAATATCAAACAAGCTCTTTGGCATCGTTTTTTAATCATGACTGGCTTTAAGAAACAACGCGTACTCAAAGTGATTGGGTACTTTTAAGTTTAGAGCTAATTTTTGACTTACGCTTAAATCGATTTAGTCAACAACTTCTCAATTAGATGGGGTCAAGCAGTCAATAAGTTGGCAATTGGTGGAGAGCTCTCGGCACTTTGCAAAAACAGCTCGGCTTATTAAGCAATGTTACTCTTTCTTCAAGAAGATAAATATTGGTAAAAAACAAGTTACTTTGATTTTATTTCTTTTTAGTAGGATAATTTTTTGAGATGGTGATTACCATCTGTTTTAGGGTTGGTTGCACCTGAATATGAATACGGGGTTGGCTGCCAGCCTTTCTAAGCAATGACGTGTTACGCTCGGCTCAACTGTACCAGTCTTGTTTGCAGTATGATGCGCGAAAACGGGAACTTTACTGGTAAGTTTTGGCGGTGGTTCGATACCTCCTCATCGCACTTTCTTAATTAAATTGTTCAAGCCTTTCCAAATATTAGCAATCGTTGCCTAGCCTTCGGTACTTTACAAAAACTCGCTGTTTTGCTCTTCACACCTTATTTAATTTTCATTATTTGTATGGGGAGTTTGTTCTCATTCTTGATAGTGAGCCTTTTAATGCATCAACGATTTCTTATTCAAAGTTAAAGGTTACTTACTGATTACATTGAAGTATTTCATAAATGTTAATTTATGTTAGCTTATATGGTTAATACAATATGAGTAGAAAACCACCAAAGAAGTACTCGTTCAATCGTGTGTCCTAATTTCAAGGAGAAGTGTTATGGAACTAACAAACATGGAACTTATCACTGCTATATCATCTATTTCTGCCGCAATTAGTGCAGTTACTGCAGGTATTGCTACGTATTTAGCATGGCGAACTATCTCAAGAAATGATTCGATAAAACGCGCAGAAATCCATACTCATTTTCAAGGTCGAATTAGAGCTATTCAATCAGAATTTACTTCTGGTGTTAACTTGAGGGACAAATGGGAACCTACTTCTAAAGAAAAAAGAGCCATTCGCTTGTATTGGTATACTGTTCTTGATGAGTGGCTAGTGTGCTGTAAAGAGGACAAGTGTTTTAGGCCTCTTTGGGATGATTATTATATGCCTGGAATAAAAGGTGCGATGAGAAACCCTCACTTCGTAAAAGATTTAGAGACCATGTTTGACGGTGAATCTGGGCTATTGGGTTATAGGCTGGAGTTTAAAGAACAAATCAATAATATCTATCGCACTGTTTCTGATGGGCGGGATTTGATTTGGAAATAGCACCTAGTGTTGTTTTTATTTTTGGCACACCATGTGTTGGTAAGTCGACAGTTATTAATGAATTGGCAAATCAAGGCTATCAAAGCGTAAAAGTTGACACTTTGATAACGGGCTTTGTAGCTCAACCGTGTAAAGCTGACTTTCACAGGTTATCTTCTGACATTACAAACAAAATCTACGAATTATGTTTGCAAAGTAAATGCAAGTTAGCCATCGAAATGGGCTGTTTAATCGATCGTGATGCAAGTAATTTGTTGTTAGAAAAGCTTGGTAAAAAAGCTGTTTGTATTCATTTATCTTTGCCAATTGAGGAGGCAAAGGCTAGGGCTAGAAAGCGAAATTTGGCTATTCAAGCTGGGCAAAATGAAAGCATTATTATTGATGAACCGGATAAGATAGGTGAGTTCTATGTCTTAATGGAGCAGAACTTACCAAGCCAATATACCACTATCGATTGTTGTCAATTTAGCACCATTCGATGCCTTACCGAGAAGATAATGAAAACAATTTCAACAAAAGGTCACACAGACGAATAGCATTAGCTTTACCAGCTCAAGTTATAGCTGGCTAGGTTTAGGCTACTGAACTAGACGCTTTTCTCCCAAATGCAGGGAAATTAAATTAGGTCCTTTAATTCAAACGTTAAATAAAAGGGGATAAACTACCATAACATTGGTAATTACTTAATGAATTTGATACAAACATCAAAATAGGGATGTGCGCAATTTTTACACTATTTAATTGTTAGTTGTTTAAAAGGGATATTTTATGAATCAAGAAAATGTAATTTCAATCTTAGAAGGTCTAGCAAACGGTCTTAACCCAGTCACTGGTGAAATTTTACCATCTAATTCTCCTTATAATGAGCCTGAGGTAATTCGTGCATTATTTCAAGCAATTAATTTGATACCTAAGGCAAGAAAGCCTAAGAAAACTATTCAACAAAAACAGCAAGAAAATATTGAGAAGGGGCTTCCCCAAAATTATGGGCTACCTTGGGAGGAAGCTGATGTACAAAAAGTAGTGTCCATGTATCAAAGCGAGATAAGTATCCCCAATATTGCCAATGAATTTTCTCGCAAACCAGGCTCGATAGTGAGTTTACTTAAAAGACATGGCGTAATTACTGAAGAGGTCTCAATTGTTTTAAGTACAGCGTTTAAATAGACAACTAACAAGTCAGGGCATTGCTAAAGCGTAGCTAGACATTCTAGCCAACTTGTATTTAGCCGCTTATTTATACTTGAAATTCAGGAATTTATCAGACAATTTAAGGAAAAATTATGGATGATAAACAAAAGTTTACGAGCCCTATAAATGATAAGGTTGCTAATATATTTGGAAAAATGCTGATAGAAACAAGGAAGTGTTCTAATGCGCTGGCTTGGGTGCCTACTCCACCAGGCGGTAGAGCTACCATAACTTGGTTTGCTGCAAATTTTGGGCATGCAATGATAGATAGGTTTAGGGATAGCGTATCTTTAACATGTGCTAGGCAAGTCATTCATGTTTGGTCTCGTGAACTAGATAGAGCGTCGATATTAGGGTAGCAAGCAATATGAAATTTTATCTTTTAATTATACTCTGCTTGTTGACCTTAAATGCTAAAGCAATAGAGGTGAGTCAAAAGCCATGGCCTAAAGTATCTGATTGTAATAACTGTATCGGAATAAGCATATCCAATATGGATAACATTCAATTTAACTTCCCTAAAAGCAACCTGAAAGAAGTTTTATTACTGAATGTTGACGGAATTGGCACATACTTTAGAAGCGAAAATGAATGGTTTGCAAAAAATGACGAGATCATTTTTTCAGTATTAACTGAATCCCAAACAACGGGAGGGTTAAATGAAAATGGTTATTATCAAAAATTAAATGTCAGTAACATAGCCAGCTTTTTTGAGGAAATTCATACGCCTACTCAACCTTCGAAAGCACATGAAGTTGCTAGGCAAATTATGGGACTAAACGATGCATCTGTTTTTGTTAAGTACAAAGGCAATAAAATGAATGCTTACTGGTTAAAAAGCTATGATACGAATAGCCAACTTCTCTACATAGTACAGGCAAATCACAATCATGTTATTCAACTATCTGGAGCTTTTGAGGAAAAGCACGTCAGCCGTTTATTGTCATCTCTTTTCATGAAACAATAAATTTTACTCATAGTGTAAGCCTTGTTTGGACGCCAACAAGCTGGCGTCCAATACTGAAGTCATTTCTGATTTAACTATTCTTCGTTGTTCTGTCACTCAATGAAATTGAATAAACGGATATGACTCTACTTTCTTGACCGTGGTAGGCTCGTTCGTTCACTGCTATCAGTTACTAGTTTCTCTGTGATTTATGCTCAATATACGTCGTAAGCTCATGGTTCATAGTGCTTAAGTACACTGCTAAGCCACTCTTCTGTATCTTGCAGTCAACGAAACCGTGGGCTATTTATACAAAATCTAAGCTTTAATCTCGGCAGCTGGTACTAATTTCCACACTTGATGGTTAGCTTTGTAAATCTCAGTTGATTTACTATCTGAATGGGCCATTCTTTTTTGTGGATCGTGACCTTGTTTATCGTAAAGGTGAGCAGCTAAGGCACGGATTTCATGAAATGATGGCCTTTGTTTCATCTTTAAATGTTCGAATAACTTCAACTCATCACGCACTCTAGAAAATGCTTTTGATAAGTAGCTCGGAGTTAGTTGTGTTCGATGCTCACACTCTTGTGATAATGGGTTAGTGTTTCGTTTATTCTGTGCTTTATGTACGACAAATGGGGATATTAAAATATCGGTTTGGGATAATTCTATAATGTCTAAAATCGCTTGTGTGACGGGTATTGAAACTCTGCTTGCTTCTTTGTGTTTTGTTTTTTGACGATGAATTTTTAAGTAGCCAAATACTTTTAAGTTATCTTGCACAATTGGTGTGTTTAAATACTCAATATCTGAATATTTAACTTTACTTATTTCATTAACAGCATGCGTTGTTTGCAATGATAATGACATCGCGACTTTTAAAAAAAGTGGCGCACCTTGGTAGATAGCTTCATAAGCTTCAAGAGATAAACGTAATCGATCTTTCTCTTCTTTGGGCTTCATTTTTTTACGCGAAGCTGGGTTATCTACAATAGCTGATTCATCAAGAAGATAACTTTCAATCTTCATCAAGAAGCTTATTTTTCGATTATAAACATTGTTTGATTTACCATTGGTATATTTGGCTAAAAATGCATTCACATGCTCCATGCCCCAGCTTTTACTCAAAACAGGGGCGTGCAATTCGAGTAATCGCTCGGACTCTCGCTCAATAGTTTTGAATGTTTCAATTGCAATTTTCTCTTCACATTTAATACGTTTTAAAACAATAGGGATCCATTCAACAAGTGGCTTATTGTATTTATCTTTATGAGAGCCGTTAAACTGACGTTTAGATTCTTCAATCGCAAGTGTATCAATATCGCGAAATTTGGCGTTGTAGTCATTGGCAGCAGCTATCGCCATGGCACGGCTAGTGTTTGATGGTAGCCATTTTTCACTTTTGTCGACACGTCTAAATTTATAGCGTAACTGCCCATTTTTATTGGCTTGGTACAGACCTACGGGCAAATCACTGTTGTTGATATTACGTTGTTTCGCCATGATGAGAGCCTTACGATGCAAGAAAACTGGCTAGCTTTTCAACCTCTGAATGCTCAACATCGGGCGCATGGACATACCACGTTTTACCAATGCGCTCACCTGGTAGTTGTCCATTATTGAGCATCTTTATTATGGTTGGGCGCGAAGGTCCGTCATCAGGATAGAACTCATTTAGATAGCTCGTTATTTTTAATTTTCGCATTATTTTAATCCTCTGTTTTGAATGCTTCTAAATCAGTTAGGTGGTACATCGGATCACTACTTGGTAACAAACGAACTGTTGTAACTTGTTTTTTAAAAGCCTCAGTTTCACGTACTCGGTAAAAAGTTGAACGCGAAACACAAAGATATTCGTAAGCTTGTTTGGTGGTTAATAATTCAGTTTCCATAAAAAAATCTCTTAAGTTTTTTGTTATTAGATCAAATCCACGATGAGTCACAAATTTGCTTACCTATGTAGAACTTATTGATTTTTTTTCGAAAACATCAATTTTATTTAAGAATTAATTGATTTTTTTTTAATTACTTTAATTAATGGAGGTATTTTGGGTTTGAAAGGACAGGTATAGATTTTTTTAGAACAGGGTAATAATTAGCAAAAAATATTGAAGAAGGGAGTCTGTTTATCTTCTGACTTGATGCCTTAAAACACTAGCCTTAGTGTTAGTGACGCAAGAAAGAATTAAGCATTTTTATATTCGAGATATAAACAATAAATAATTAACCCCTTGTTATCTTGTCTGCTTCATATGTAACATATATCGTACAAGAATAGAGCGCTTAAACAGCGCCAAAAAGGAAACAATTCAGGGAGTTAGAATGATAAAAATAATATCCATCTTGTGGATGGTGTGCCTCACTAGTTTTAGCTATGCATTTACAGACTTTCCTATCGGAGATGAATTACGAGGAGAGGAATATAGAGATAAAGCCAGACCTTGTGGTACTGACGATATTTGTCGATTGAATGCTTTTTTTGATATTGGTGGGTATACACTGCTAGATTCACTTCTAACCGATAAGCTTCGTGGTAAGTTTGTTAGTGGGCTAGATTTTGATGATGTATGTGGTATTTACTCTAATAATAAAATGTACATGGAGTTAAACGACTGTTTAACAAAATGGAAAACATTTCAATTATTAAGGTTTCAAGAATATGAAGAGTTTTTTAATGAGGTTAAAGAAGAAGAAGGCTACGAGAAGCACATCGGAAATACATTCACTAGAATGGCCTATGTTGGCCACCGCGTTACCTGGATAAACTACGCTAAAGACTTTGTTAAAATTAATTATTATGAAGGGCTACAAGCACTTGAGTATAACGATTTTAAACTGGCAATAGAATATTTTGATAAGGGTATCGATTTTGTCGAAAAGTATCACGGCGAAAGACGCTTTGGGCCACTGTATGCTGAAATGGCAAGACTTGCCGGTATCAGCGCTATTTATGCTAAAAACTCAGCCTTAGCACAAAAATATCAACAAAAAATCAATTCAGTAAAAGATATTGATAACAAAGTATCTGACTATGAAGCTTTCTATCTATTAAAAAATGCCAGTATTGATTTTTTAATTGCTGAACAAGGTTATGATGAGGCGAGATATTTAAACCAGTTCCAAGTATCTAAAAGTGTTAATATTGATTACTTCGATATGGTTTGGGGTATAACCAAAATTGCTTTAGGTAATGGCATCCAAGCTATCGATGGATTAATTACCGCTTCCGGCAGTATTAACTTTGACCGTGATTTAAATACCCTGCCTTTATTCTATAAAAAAGCTAAGTTATTACTGGTTTTTAACAAACAACAAGAAGCTAAAGACATTTACCTTCAACTACAAAATGCGCCTGCTTTAAAACAACATAAAACTCTCGAGTATCTGGTTTACAACGATTTAGCATTGATTGAAAAAGCCGAAGGCAATACTGAAATGGCGATACGGTATTTCAAAACGGCCATTGAGCACATTGAGTCTCAAAGAAAAATAGTGAATACCGATATTGGGAAAATTACCTTTATGGGTGATAAGCAAGAAGTGTATTGGAACTTTATCTCTTATCTTATTGCGCTTAACCAGGTTGAGTTAGCTTTTGAATATGTTGAGCGTTCACGTTCAAGAGCTCTGGTTGATATGCTTGCCAATAAAAAGGCATTCAAGAAGTTATCCAAAGAGCTTAATAATGATTTAACTAATCAATCGGATATCGCATTAGTGCATAGTGGTTATTCTTCATCACAAGATAGCCGTGCTTTTAAACGCAAAAATACTCATTCATTAAAAGACATTAATACCATTTTAGGTACTGAAAAAGAATCAATTGTCTCTGTTAGCACTGTAAATTTGCCTGAGGTTCAGTCGTTACTATCAGGCAATGAATCTATTCTGGAATACTACCAATACAAATCAGAATTGTTGGCGTTTGTTGTTGATAATAAAGGCATTAAGGTTGCAAAACTAAAACCTGTCTCATCGGCTTTGGTCAATGAGTTTTCCAAAGTTATTAAAAATAATAATACAGAACGTTTTACTCAAATATCATCCTCCTTGTATAACGCTTTAGTTGAGCCAATTGATGAACACTTGAAAGCACGTATTTTGTTAGTGCCTCATGGTGAATTACATGGCGTACCATTTTATGCGTTGAACAAAAAAGGTCAGTTTATGATTGATAACTACGAGTTATCAATTATTCCAAGTGCCAGTGCTATTACTTATTTAGATAAAACAAATAAAGCTACATCTTCTGTTATTGCTTTTGGTGATCCTAATTCTGATCGCGATGTACCAAAATTAGCCAATGCCAAGTTAGAAGCCCACAAAGTATCAAACTTATTCGCTTCAAATTTAGTACTGACTGAAAACAAAGCAACAGAGGCCAGCTTTAAAGAATATGCCAATCAATTTGGTGTGATTCATTATGCAGGACATGCATTATATAACGAGCAAATGCCGTTAAAATCATCGTTATTAATGGCTAAAAGTGGGGTAGATGATGGTGAGCTAACACTTTCTGAGATTTACGATCTTGATATTTCTGCAGAGCTTGTCGTGTTATCAGCATGTGAAACTTCGCTAGGTTATATTACTGCAGGAGATGAAAGCATCGGTTTAAATAGAGGCTTTTTAACAGCAGGGGCTAAGGGTGTTGTTTCTAGCTTGTGGAAAGTAAGTGATAAAGAAACGGCGCAATTAATGGAGCTGTTTTATCAAAACTATAAAAACGAACAGCCTTCAAAATCTTTAAGAAATGCTGCTTTACACATGAAAAATACCCTCGGATTATCCCCATTTTTCTGGGCGTCATTTCAGTTTACAGGACGTACATAATGAAATTTACTCTAAAGATATTCACAGCTTGGTTGCCATTTATTGGTATTTTATTTTTAGTTGGGTGTAGTTCAACCCCATACCAACAAGATTGGAATAATATCAACTGGCAAAGTGGTTATAAAGAAGTTCGTAAGGAAGAAAAACTTAAAATTAACTACATGTCCCGTCTGGTATTAGAGCATGAGGCTAGAGTTGAGTTAAGACAACAGTTAGACCAAGCTGGGTACAAAGCGACTAAAGGGCAAATTGGTGTTGATTTACAAAATCCGTATCTTAAGTTTTTCATGCAAGCAAAAGGGATTAATGCATCAACTAATAATGAATTCGCTGTGCAGGCAAGTAAAAATGGTTACTTTGAGGATGGTAGCTTAAGTTACACCACTCAAATCTGGTTACCTCAATATTTTGAAGGTCATAATTTAGATAATGTTGAGATCGCCACTAAAGTGGCGAGAGAATATGTTCAAAAGAAAATAGAAAATTTAGCGACAGAAGCTAACTTCGAATACAGTTGCTTGAAAAACTGTAATGGCAAACATCAGGTTCATTTGTTAAAAAATAAAGCGAGCAACAGCTTACCTTATGTTTTTGTACCTAAAGATATTGTTTTTTCTATTAGAGTAGCAGAGCTAGAACCTGTCGTAGATGACCCATATATCGAAAATATACTTGGCTTTAAACCTAGATGGAAAAGTCCTGATGGTTTTAACTTTTTTATAGAGGCTTACTACGATGCGCAAGAGGATAGTACCGGTAATAAAATATTAGATGTGTCACCGAGTGGTATTATTGTTGCCACATCTGAATATAAGAGGGATAGTTTTGAGGTTTCTGTAGGGTTAGATCTTTATAACCAAATATTCGATAACCCCTATATGTTCTTTGGACATCATCATATTAAAGGTTTTGCTTTTTACAATAAGAAAATCTATTTTGGTTCCAACAATGATGATGCTTTTTGCTTCGACAAACATGTTTACCCCCCCCAATCATTTGTAAAAAATAAACTCAAATGATTTAGGGCTTATCCGTTGATAAGCCCTTTTTATTATTGAAAGAGTGCTTTATGTACCAATTTACTAAAATCATAATCCTTGTCTGTGCGCTTACATTCAACATCAAGGTAGGCGCTAATACATTTAAAGGCTTTGCTAATCATTCTAAGCAGGCTGTTGCAAAGGAGCAGTCTCTGTCGGCTTTACAACAAACCTTATATGTAAACATTGAGAGTGAAAGTTATAGTTATCAAGACAATAAAGGGAATGATTTTTTTAAGGTTAGTAGCCAATTATCTTCTAGTATCCCTTTAGTTGGCGCTATAACTGATTGCGTTGAGCTATCGAATGAATATCAGTGTCAATCAAAGCTCAATAGCTCGCAATCCATGCCGCTTTATCAGGCATTATTTGAACAAGAGCAAAAGTTAGCGATGCAAAATTGGCAACAAATTCAGTTGTTAAATAATGCGGATGTAAAGTATGAAGCTCTGAATGAACTATTTAAAAAAGTCCATCTTCTTCAGCAAGTTGCAATGGTTATTGCGCTTCTTAACCCTAAGCTTGATACACCTAACCTTGAAATTAATATCACTCAGATTATTGAGCAAATGGTTTTAATGGAAGAGCAAGTCACCAGTTTAGATATGGCTAGCAAGTTGTTAGTCAGAAAGCTCTCAGCACCAAAACAACGCGTTTTAGTCAAACCCATTACACATGTTAATTCAAGTGAAATAACACCTTTTACCAAGCTTATGCAAACTCACTTGCAGAATGAACTTAATGCAGTGCGAGATATAAAAAATGCTGAGCTGATTTTAACTGGCCAATATAGTGAATTGAAAGAGCTGCTAAATTTGCAAGTCAGTTTAACTGACCTTCAAGGAAGCATTATATCTACCGCTGTGATTGCTATTCAAAAATCAGCACTCGTTAATTATGAATACAGGCCAAAACAACCGACTTTTGACACTTTACTCTACAGTCAGCAATTAATAAATAATGAGTTTTCTGTTGAGCTTCAAACTAATAAGGGGAGTCGAAATTTATTATTTGATAAAGGTGAAACCTTAAATTTGATGCTAAAGGTAAGTCAACCTGCTTATTACTATATTGTGGGGCATACCAAAACCGGTGAAGATAGAATGAGTTATTTGATGGATCTACAAGATGCAAAAGATGACTACCGTTTTATTAAATATATTAGCCCGAAGGAAGCTAATCACTGGATTAACATTGCTGAATTTGAAGTTGCAGAGCCATTTGGTCAAGAGATACTGCAAGTGTTTGCCAGTACAATCAACCCTATAGAAATAATACCTACAACGAATTTTGATGGGTTTTACCATAAAATAGACGGCAAAATTGAAGAGAATATCCAAAAGGTACGTGGCTTCAAACGTATCAAAGATAAAGCAAAAGCTTCTCTGCCCAAAGTAGCAGAAGCCGTACTGAGTATAACGACAAGTGGATAATTAGTTTGTCGGCAATTCGAAATAAATAAGGCTCACAAATTGTGAGCCTTAAAGTTGGTTTTACTTAATATCTCTTACTAATGCAGTGCGATAAATACTTAAAGACTTCCTTGTGTTTGCCGCCGTTAGTGCAAAATCGAAGCGTATAGTATTAACGTCAAACCCCAATGAATCATAACTGGAGGGTGTTGTAACTCTGGGGTCACCCATTAAGAAGCCGTTGTAAAGAAGACGAACGGATTTTTTGATTGTTTCAGGATGAAAAAATCAATAAAT
>NZ_JABULX010000016.1 GCF_013328345.1 Marinifaba aquimaris | reverse complement strand
GTTCAATGACAGATGGTTATGACTGCTATCAAAATGCACTGGCTGAGAGAGTAAACGGTATTCTTAAAAACGAATACTTGTTAATGAAACCAAATAACCTAAATGAGGCAAGGGAAATGGTAAAACAATCAGTCGATTTATATAATCAACAAAGGCCACATTCGGCCTTAAAATACAAAACGCCCGATGAAATTCATCAGGCGTTTTAATCAAAAAAGTGTCAACCCATACTAGGATGGGTCAAACCTTACTTAAACACCGTATTGTTCGCGATAAGCTTTCATATTGGTTAAGTGCTCTGCAAGTTCAGGCTGAGTTTCTAAATAGCTGATAACGTCAGACATGGTCACAATTGAAATAACAGTTGTACCAAAATCGCGCTCCACCTCTTGAATTGCTGATAACTCACCTTTGCCTTTTTCTTGGCGATCAAGTGCAATTAATACACCAGATAGAGTCGCATCAGCCGCTTTGATAATTTCCATCGATTCACGAATAGCCGTTCCAGCAGTGATCACATCATCAACAAGCATAACCTTGCCCGTTAATTCAGAACCAACTAGTGAACCACCTTCACCGTGGTCTTTCTTCTCTTTGCGGTTGAAGCAGTATGGAACATCTTTGTCATGGTGCTCTGAAAGCGCAACGGTTGTCGTCGTCGCAATAGGAATACCTTTGTAAGCAGGACCAAATACTAAATCATAATCAACATTAGATGATTGCAACGCCTGCGCATAGTATTGGCCTAATTTAGCCAAATCACGTCCAGTATTAAACAAGCCTGCATTGAAAAAATAAGGGCTAATACGGCCTGACTTTAAAGTGAATTCGCCAAAACGAAGTACATTGCGCGATAACGCAAATTCAATAAATTCTTTTTGATAAGCTTGCATTGTGTTCTCTAAATTAAGCTAAAGCTGATTTTTGGATATCAGTAATTTCAATCAAGGCCGCTTTTGCTAAACCTAACATTTCATCCATTTCTTCAAAACTAAATGGTTCGCCCTCGGCAGTACCTTGTACTTCAATAAGCTTACCGGTTTCAGTCATCACAACGTTCATATCCGTTTCTGCTTCAGAATCTTCAACATATTCAAGATCTGCAATCGCTTCCCCTTTATAAACACCCACAGAAATAGCGGCAATTAAATGTTTAAGCGGATTAGTTTTGATCATGTTTTCTTTGCGCATGTAAGTTAAGGCATCAACTAAAGCAACACATGCACCTGTAATAGAGGCAGTACGTGTACCACCGTCAGCTTGAATAACATCGCAATCGATTGTAATGGTATTTTCACCTAAGGCTTTTAAATCGACAGCTGCACGTAATGAACGTGCGATTAATCGAGCAATCTCCAACGTGCGGCCACCTTGTTTACCTCTTGCCGCTTCGCGTTGCATACGCGAATGCGTTGAGCGTGGTAACATGCCATACTCAGCAGTAACCCAACCTTCGCCTTTACCTTTCATAAAGCGCGGCACGCCCGCTTCAACAGTGGCATTACATAAAACTTTAGTATCGCCAAACTCAACTAATATCGAACCTTCAGCATGACATGTGTAATTACGAGTAATAGTTACCGGGCGGATTTGACCAGCCGTACGACCACTTGGACGCATCGCTCTCTCCTTTAATTTTTAAACTGCGCCTATTATAGAAGTTATATCAGCAGCTTCACAGCAGAAAACTCTAATTTCTAACAAAACAGTGATACCAAACTCAGTTAGCCAAGGCTATAATCTGTTTTTCTCGCTTAATCAATTAGATAACAGACAGTTCATATGGCAATTCACAGCATGACGGCATTTGCCCGTCTTGAAAAAAAAGGCAATTTTGGTAGCGCAGTTTGGGAATTACGCTCAGTTAACCAAAGATATTTAGAAAACTTCTTTCGCTTACCAGAAAGCCAACGCAGTTTAGAGCCAGTATTACGTGAAAAAATCCGCAAAAGCATGCAACGCGGTAAATTGGAATGTAGCTTAAAGTTATCAAGTGATGGGGCCGAGCAAGGCAAGTTATTAGTCAACCAAGATTTAGCTAAACAAGTTATCGAAGCGGCAAACTGGGTCAAAGCAGAAGCCAGTAGCGGTGATATTAACCCTATTGATGTGTTGCGCTGGCCTGGTGTGATGTCTGCTGAAGAGCAAGATTTAGATGCCTTAAAAGCAGAATTAATTACCCAGTTTGATCAGTTAATTAAAGATTTTATCGATGCCCGTGCGAGCGAAGGTGAAACACTCAGAAAGCTAATAGAACAACGTTTGACAGCCATTGGTGAACAAGTGGTTGTGGTTCGAAACGCAATGCCTGAAATTTTGAAATGGCAGCGTGAAAAGTTACAAACTAAGTTGGATGAACTAAACGCTGAAATTGATCAAAATCGCTTAGAGCAAGAGCTTATCTATCAAGCACAAAAAGTTGATGTAGCAGAAGAATTAGACCGCTTAGAATCACATATCAAAGAAACCCAAGCCATTTTGAAAAAAGGTGGTGCATGTGGTCGTCGTCTAGACTTTATGATGCAAGAGTTTAACCGTGAAGCAAATACACTCGCATCAAAGTCAATTAATGCTGAAATCACTAACGCTGCGGTAGAAGTAAAAGTATTAATAGAACAAATGCGTGAGCAAATTCAGAACATTGAATAACACTTTTCGGCCGTGGCAAACCTCCAGTCACGGCCAGCCTATCTTTAAATAATCTATTAGCTACTTTCTATTCCATTATCTGTTTCTCTAATTTCGCAATATCACACTAACTTTTACTGATTTTTCAGCAGTTTATTACTAAACTTTGAAGCGATTTGATATAAAAAGGCTCAACAGGTCAGTTAGGAATATTGCACTCTCATGAATATTTTTAAACCGCAAAAGTCTGAACCCAGATCGGTCACAAATAAAACGGTATTACTCGTAGATGATGCCACGATTATGATCAGAACTATGGTGGCTATGCTTACTAATCTGGGTTTTAAAAATGTCATCAGAGCGCAAAATGGTATTTAAGCCATTGAGACAATGGAAAAATCGGCTTATGCCATTGATATCATCATTTCAGATTGGAATATGCCTAAAATGACAGGGCTAGAATTGCTCAGACAATTGTGCACCAACCACGTTCGAGCCATATCCCTTTTATTATGGTGACGGCAAACGTCAATGAAGAAGATGTGATGAAGGCCATTAAGCTGGGGGTCTCATCATACTTAATCAAACCATTTTCCCAAGCTATGCTAAAGAGCAGAATTCAAAAATCTCTGACAGCACCAAAACCAAAAACAATTGTCGAAGCTCAAGACGTTGAAATTATCGAAGTTGAAGAAGAAGCAGCTGTTCAAGGCCCTAAAGAATACAATATTTTAGTCGTGGATGATGAGCCCAATAACATCACAGTTATCAGTGAGTTGTTAAAGTCAAAATACACAATACAAGCTTCCAAATCGGGTAAAAAGGCGATAGACATTTGTCGAAGTAAAAAGCAGCCTGACTTTATATTACTCGATATTATGATGCCTGAAATGGATGGTTTAGAGGTATGCCAAACCTTAAAGAACGATCCAAGTACCGAACATATTCCAATTGTATTCGTTTCTGCTTTGACACAGACAGAAGATGTCGTTAAAGGCTTAAAACTTGGTGCCGTTGATTATGTGACTAAGCCCATCGTGCCTGAAATATTCCTAGCGCGAATGGATATCCACATCAGTCAGCTCAATCAGCGTAAAAACATGACCTCTCAGATTGATACCCTAATGGATAATATGCGCTTACGAGATGAAATTGAGCAAATATTTCAACATGACCTGCGCAACCCTCTCACAGCAATTAAAGCAACTATTGAAACAATTGAAGAAAAAGCCCCAAACTGTGAAAAAGAAACCGCCATCATCAAAGATTCAGCCAATGTCATTGAAAATATGGTTGAAGGGCAAAAAACAATGTATCAATTAGAACAAGGACAATATAAACCTAAAGGTGAAGTCATCCATGTAGATGACTTTATGAGAAGCGTTTTATTTGGTTTGCAGCATAAATGCAGAGAAAACAATGTGGCCCTGCGTTTTAAAATTCCTCCCGTCCTCACTTATTTTGGTGATGGACAGCTCAGTTATAATTTATTTACTAACTTAATCAACAATGCGATTGAAGCGTCTCCAGAAAAAAGTGAAGTCAAACTAGTTGCTTCACCAGCCGCATCTGAAGCAGTCCTTTTTACCATTCACAATCAAGGTGTGATCCCGATTGAAGTACAGGAAAGCTTCTTCGATAAATTTGTAACTCACGGTAAAAAAGAAGAGACAGGTATTGGTACTTATTCTGCCAAATTAGCGACTACAGCCCAAGGTGGTGAGATTTCTTTTGAAACCTCATTCCAAAAAGGCACGACATTAAAGGTCACCTTGCCTAAAGGTAAAAATGTAATTTCTGGCTAGGCCTATTGAATTTCATCATCCGCATCGGCATAAGTCTTAGCGACGCGATCAAACTCATCTGCAATCGCTAAAAATGCATCGACCATTACAGGGTCAAAGTGGCTGCCTTTGCCCTCACTAATGATAGCAACTGCTTTTTCATGTGGAAAAGCGGGTTTATAGACACGTTTACTGATCAATGCATCATAAACATCCGCAACAGCCATTAGGCGAGCAGAAACTGGGATAGCTTCTCCTGCTATGCCCTCTGGATAACCACTTCCATCCCACTTTTCTTGGTGGTAATAGGCAATTTCTTTGGCGTGAACTAAGAAGTTATCGGCAACGTCCATCGATGTCTCTGCAGCGGCAATAGCATCTCGTCCATAAACCGTATGCAATTTCATGATTTCAAATTCTTCATCCGTCAACTTACCCGGTTTTAATAGGATATTATCTGGTACACCGACTTTGCCAATATCATGCAGTGGCGCTGACTTGTACAAAGAAGTAATGGTTTCTGGCGTTAAAATTTCTTTAAATTCGTCATATTTAGCAAGTTCAACGGCTAACAGCTTTACGTACCTCTGGGTACGCCTAATATGATTTCCAGTTTCAGGGTCTCGAGATTCAGCTAGCGCCCCCATGGCAACCATAACAACTTCTTGCAGTTCATTGATCTGTGAAGTGCGCTCTACAACTTTATCTTCCAGTATTTGATTTTGGTTTTGCAGTAAATCGTGTGCCTCTTTTAGTAACAAGTGATTCTTCACTCGCTCCTTTAATATAGCCGCACTGATAGGTTTAGTGATGTAATCCACTGCACCAAGAGACAAGCCACGAGTTTCATCTTCTTCTTGAATTTTGGCAGTAACAAAAATGACAGGAATATCTTTAGTTTCTGGATTGGATTTAACAATTTCGCAGACTTCATAACCGTCCATCTCTGGCATCATGACATCAAGTAAAATTAAATCGGGTTTGCGCTTTTCGATAATTTTAATCGCCATAGGACCGTTAATTGCGGCCTGTACAATATAATCGTTTGATAAAATTCCTTTTACCACATCAATATTTGCGGGAGTATCGTCGACCGTTAATATGGTTTTTTTATTACCTTGCATCGCTTGCTTAGTTCCTTTTTGTCGCTTTATTCTTGAGCCGATTCAATGATTGCAGTGATCATTTCCTGCGCTTGATCAAAGTCATAATCGTCGAGCACTCTCACCAATTTATTCAATGCTTCAGCTAAATCATCCCTGACTCCCTGTTCGAGCAAGTTATCTATAACATCACCCGTTGTAGAGTCAAAATTTTCAATTTTCTCAGCTATCTCGCTAAGTTGTTCAAGTAGGTATGGTTGACTGATGTCAGTATTGGCATTATCGACAACACTGGTACCGGTATTTTCAATTTGTTCTATTAATTGTTTTAACTGTAACTCAGCACCGTCAAAATCATACTCAGAAAGTAAGTTATCAATGGCTTCAACCCCTTGTTTATAGTCGGTTGCTTGCGTAAGTTCAAATAGCAGCTCGCACCTATCGTTGGCAGCAGAATCACAATTCTCAATGTCTGCCATTAGCTGCCCAGCAATACTTAGCACTTTACCTTGGTCAAACTCAGCGCCTGCTTTGCCTGGTGCTTTATTTGCGTCATTTTCTGCTAGGGCATTGGCAATTATCGCCATATTTTTTTCGACGAGCACCTGATTATCAATAATCAAATATTGTAACTGCTGCTCTAGCTCTGCTGTCAGGCCCGCTTTTTCAACATCCATTAAACAAGTTTCCAGCTCACCTGCAACAGCAGCTAATTCATCGGCACCAATACTCGCTGTTACACCTTTTAATGTATGAGCAGCACGAACCGCACTATTAAAGTCTTCATCAGCTAAATGTTGATTGATACGCTCAATAACATCTTGTTCACGCTCATGAACTTTCTTAAGCGTTTTCTTATAGGCTTTTACATTACCTGCCATACGCGCAATGGCACTTGTTAAGTCAAATCCTGGTAAATTTGGCAAAGGCTCATCAGAGGTCTTTGGTAATTCACTATCTTCAAGTGCAGCTTGCTCCTGCTCGGTTAATTTAGGTTCAATCCAATTGACTAACGTACGATAAACTTCATTTGGGTCAATCGGTTTAGCAAGATGCCCATCCATACCCGCTGCTTCACAGCGCTCTTTATCACCAGCCATGGTATTCGCTGTCATGGCAATGATAGGTAATTCATCGTTCGAAATGGTTTTTCTGATTTCACGAGTAGCATCTAAGCCATCGAGTACCGGCATTTGCATATCCATCAGTACAATGTCGTACTCGCCACGCCCTTTAAGTGCTTTATCAACCGCAATCAAGCCGTTTTCTGCTAACGTCACATCGAGCCCAGCGAGCTCCAATAACTCAATGGCAATTTGCTGGTTAGCTTCATTATCTTCGACTAACAAGATTTTAGCGCCACGAATAGCTTTTGTAGTAGAGAGGTCTAATTGAATTTCATGTTGTTGCGTTGATTTATTTTCACGCCCAAACAGTGCGCCCATCGACGCATCGAGTAAAGTAGAAGCATTAACCGGTTTGGTTAGGTAGTTATCAAACTGATGCTCACCTGCTTCTTTAATCATTTCATCCCTGTCATAAGCGGTGATGATGATCATTTTAGGTTGTTTAGATAGCTGCGCAGCTTTTACACGCTTACCCAATTCAACACCAGAGATACCCGGCATTTTCCAATCGGCAAATACGATTTCATAAGGCGCTTGTTGCTTATCTTGGTTTAGTATACATTCGAATGCTTCTTCACCAGAGGCGCACACATCAGGGTTAAAACCTAAACTTTCGGCCATGCGAACTAAGATCTCTCTAGACGCGACACTGTCATCTACTATCAATACGGGTAAATCTTTAACGTTTTGAGCCAGTAAGTCTGTCTCTACATTGGTAAATTCTGAAATACCAAAAGTAGCAGTAAATGAGAAAGTACTTCCTTGACCATAAGTGCTTTCTACCCAAATTTTACCGCCCATCAATTCCACTAACGTCTTACTGATCGTTAAACCTAAGCCTGTACCACCGTATTTTCGGGTTGTTGATGCATCAGCTTGGCTGAAAGAACGGAATAATTTATCTTGCTGCTCTTGGGTTAAACCAATGCCAGAGTCGGCGACTGAAAACTGTAAGGTAATATCATCATCAGATAACAAGTAGATTGATACACGAATGATGATTTCGCCGTTATCGGTAAATTTAACGGCATTAGTTGCAAGGTTTAGTAGTATTTGCCCTAACCTAAGGGGATCGCCCGATAAGCTAACAGGCAATTCACTTGGAACATCAATGAGTAACTCTAAGCCTTTTTCTCTGGCTTTAAGCGAAATCATCTGCACTATGTTGTCTAGGCTGTTGTTTAAATCAAATGGGATATTTTCAAGCTCTAGTTTACCGGCTTCAATTTTAGAAAAATCCAAAATGTCATTAATAATGCCCAATAAGGTGTTAGCCGAATTATGGATTTTATTCACATAGTCTTTTTGTTTTCGAGTAAGCTCGGTTTGCAATGCCAAATAGCTCATCCCGATAATGGCATTCATTGGCGTGCGGATCTCGTGACTCATATTTGCAAGAAAATCACTCTTAGCTTTAGTGGCTTCTTCGGCTTTTTCTTTGGCGTGTTTTAACTCACGTTCAGCTTCTTTTCTCAACGTGACATCGCGTACCATACCGGTAAAAACATGCTCTCCGGCAATTTCAGCTTCACCGACTGAAATATCTAAATCAAAAGTACTACCCGCTTTTTTTCGTCCCTTGGCTTCAAGTAAATCATTATCACCAAATGGGTCATCAGACTGCTCATTATCAGAAGAACAGTGCTGATGAAAAGGCTTATCCATCAACATAGATAATTGCTGACCGATAACTTCGTTTGCGTTGTAACAAAACATGGCTTCTGCAGCAGGGCTAAACTCTTGAATTTCACCTTTTTCGTTGACGACAATAATGCCATCGGAAGCATTTTCGATAATCGAACGTGTACGTGTCATGTTAGCTTGTAATTCGGCGGTTCGACCTTCAACTAAATTTTCAAGCTCACTATGAGATCGCGTCAATGCTCGAGTTGCTTTTGCACCTAAGCTAAGGGTGAACAAGGTCGAACCAAATAACAAAATAAAGGACACAGACAGCACACCGTATATGGTGTATCGCAGGATGTTGATCATCTCAAGGGACTCCTCAGCCTCTATCTCTGCGGTGATACCAAAGCCAAGTCGCTCATCCCACAGCCAACTACCAACGACTTCGATACCTCTATAGTCGCGATAGCCAGCTAAGTTCATTTCATCTCTACCCTGGGTTAAACTTTCAGCCATGACTGTCAGCGGCCAATCTGTTGACTCAACTAAAGTATCCGTTTCAAGCAACGGTCGCCCGGGATCTGAAATTTTTAAATTAAACTGGGCTGATTGCTTATCCGCTAATAAACCAATATCGCGTAATTGATCTTCAAAACGCACTGGCGAGAGTAACAAACCCGTTTTACTGACTGCATAAGTTTCTACACTTTTAGCCATAAAGCCTGAAGTTAAAATTTGGCTAAACAAGCCTTTTGGATCCATCTCTCTTAAAATAATCGCGATCACTTGATCATCAAGATTTAAAATAGGAGCAGCAAAGAACATGAATTGCGAGTCTTTGTAGCTAACAGCAGGAATAAAAGTTGGTTGGCCAGAGAAGGTTCGGCCTACTAAATGCGGGAACTGCTCAGTTACTTCGCTTGCGAGGAAGTTAGATTTAGGCTGCTGTGAAACTAATATTTCGTTGCTTGGCGATAATACAAAGAAGCGTCGTTTAACCTGATTATCATCCCAATCCGTTAGGTATTTCACCGCCATCGCTTGTTCTGTTTCAACATTGGCAATATTGTTAATCGCCCTATCATTTAACAGCGTAACTAATCGAACAAACTCAGGCTCATTGGTTAGTTTTTGTAACAGTTCAAGTTCTTCATCAATCCAGCTGGTTAATCTGTGATGCGTTGAAGATAGCAGAGTATTTAAATTATGCTTGAGTGATTGATGGCGTGTTTCTTCTGCTTTTCCAACAATAAATGTCGCCAGGAAAAACATCACAATACTAAAACCAATCAGTGCAGCAACAAGGATGTTACGCAGTTTGTTTGACCCCAAAGCAACGGCTAAATCTTTCTCATTGGTTTTAAGTAACACTTTACTAATAGCAGCGCCGACGATGAGAAGTGCAACAACAAGACCAGCAAGTAAAGACAAAATGCCAGACACACTATTAGTGCGATTAAATTCAACTCTGGTTTGCGCGGAGTTAGTCAACCAATCACTATTTTGCTTCATCAAACCTTGTGAGTTCAGCGAATCTAAACCTTTTTGTAAAATAGATGCTAATTCAGGTTTATGAATGCTCGAGAGCATATGCAAAGAAGAAGGAGATGTGACGTCCATATCAATAGCCCGAATCCCTAAAATCTCATTGGTTTCTAGTCGACTCTCGATAACAACTTGCGCTCCAAATAATGCATCAACCTCGCCATCAATTAACCGAGAAATGGAGTCATCAATATCGTCAGTGAGTACAATTTCAATATCATTAAAAATTGACTGTAATTTCTTTATTGAAGAATAACCTTTAGGAATTGCGACCTTAGCCTGAGCTAAGTCGGCTGGGGTTTGGAAATGAGTTTTATCACTACTGACAAAAAAGATTTCTCTCATTAAGTAGAAAGGTGAAGAAAAATTACCAAAAGCCTCGCGTTCTTTGGTGTGATAAGCATCAGGTAGTAAATCAATTTCTCCCTGCTTAAACGCTGCCAATAAGTCATTCCACTGGCCGGGAATAATCTCTATTTCTAACCCTGTACGCTCAATAATGTTGTTGAGCATTAACCCAATCAAACCATCAATTTTATTTTCATTGTTGACGTAAATGATAGGTGGCCAATACTCAACTCCGACTTTGATTTTTTGTGTATTGGCCCAACGCTTTTCTTCATCTGTTAAGTCAATTTCGTATGATTCAATAATGGCTTTTTGAATTTCAAATGCACGAGCACGGGCCTCAAGTTTGGCAATAAACTCCGCCAGCGCGGTTAAGTAATCAGCTTTAAAATCGCGATAAGCTTGGCCATTGATAAGTTCTATGGCCTGTTTGTTTTGGCCGCTTTCTACTAATTCAAAAGCACGCTTCTCTATATCTACCAAAGACAAATTTGCATCATCTATCCGCTTAACTAATATTTGGTCTTCTGTTTTTTGGTTCGCCAATAAACGTTTAATTACTTTATCTAACTGCGGCTCTGTTTCTTGATATCGAGTTAACCATTTAGCATCGGAAGAAAAGATGTAGCTGAGTGAAGAGGAAGTCAGTACTTCGTCATAATACTTAAGCTCAACAGAAATGGTCTTAATTTGCTCAAGTGATAAATCTTGCCCAGTTGACGCAAAGTTACTTTGTGCGTTGACAGAGGTATTAAACGCAAATGCTAAACAAAAACAGCAGAGTATAAATAGCGCTAATCGCCTTATTCTTATAATCGTTGGCATGAGAATGAAAAAAGAGTCTTTATGTAAGACAGTATTTGTCAAGAACTATGAATTTTCAATAAATTAGCCAGCTAAAAAAGCATCTTCTGAACAAGTTTTAAACGGCTATTTTTGCCCACACTTTTTTGTATTCCCAAACAGCTATTACAAAGGGCTTAATAACCTGATATCAGTAACATCTATCTCACCTAAAAAGAGATAAGGTTGGAATGGGTTTAGCGTCATTGAGCGATAGCCTAAAGTGCCATCAGCTTGCTTAATCGCGGTAATTTCAGCCCTTATTTGAAGATCCCTTTTTATATATATTTTGGCTTGCCCCACTTCTTCAGGGTTGTCAGGTTCCAACCCAGTAATTAACACGTTTAAATTAACTTCGGCATCGACCTCACAAAAATAGCTAAGGCCCATTGTTAATGTTGAGCTTGAGGTATTTTCCAGTTTAATACTTGCTAAATCTGCTTCAACAAAAGTCACGATGGGAATAATACTTTCAGTCTTTAAGATAAAGACACTTTGAGCCTCTACCTCAAAAGAAACGCTTTCGATACGTTTTACTAAATCAACTTCTGCCTTTTTTAATAAGCTCTCGATTGAGAGGTTTTCTAAATTACAATTTACTTTATCCATAATTTCGCCTCACATAGATTAGAAACTATGGCTTGAAATTTAGGCTCTACTTCACAGCTAAATATGGAGCAATGAATAAAGATAATGGCGGGAAGCTTAAGATAATTTGGGTAACTTAGAGACAGTGAAATACCGCTAAAAACAGCGAAGATTAACTTTGAAAACATTTGACCTTCCTTTGGCTAAAAATATCAACGTACATTCAAAACACAAATTTTGCGTCAAATTAAACTCTGATCATCCTGATCAATTACAAACAGAACAAATGACCAATATTCAGTTACTGGATTAACTGCAGTTGTACTTCTCCACTTTCAAAAATACTCAAGTAAATACGTCCCTCTTCTCCCATATATACAGCATAGGGGTCTACTAGTAATTGATGAGTAGCTATACCTTTTCCATCGAAATAGTGAATACGACTTTCATAATCCACCCAAACAACTTTTTCATTGCCAACGTCATAATATCGAATTTGTTGAATTCTAAAGTCACTAATTCTAATTGAAGGTTTAAATTCATTGATATCTGAACGGTAAAGTACTTGCTCATTTGACCTAGTAAAATAAACGGACGGTGTTCCTGAAAAACAATCAGACTTAATTTGTTCAGCTTCAGTTGATAAAAGTTCTAAAGATTCATCTACTAAGCTCAACCTGTATAGGGAAGCTGTTTCTGCTTCTTTGATACTTACTAATACAGAGCCAGTACTACATGAAGAAGTAATAGAGTTTATTCGTTGGCCAACTAACAGAGGGGAGAAAGTTCTTTCCTTAATGTCATAAATAAAGAGGTTATTTTCAGATAGGATTACTAGTTCAAAATTAGAAATAGGGACAATTTGATTAAAAAAATTATTTTCTGATTGATCTGATATTAATTCATTCGTTCCATCTCCATTAAGTTTGTAAAGTTGGTATATGCCTGTTTTATCACTAGCAAAAAAGCAGCTGTTTTTCTCCTTGCAAGAGAGAGTCACATCATTTTTAGCCGAGCTCATCCATGGTTTTATTTCGTTAGTTTTAGGAAAATATTGAACCATATCTGTTTTAACCAGTTGTCCAGCCGTGTACATAAAAGAAGTAGTTCCTAAATTGTCAATTAAAGGTTTTATCGAATAAAGATTGGCGCCTGAAGCATATTTTTTAGTTCTTCGTTTAGATGGAAACTCGAGTTGATATATTGTTTTCTCATAGGCTAAATAGATTTTTCCTTTGGCCCAAACTACGTCGGATATGATGGAGTCGAACTCATCTATAATTTCACTTTCCCCAGTATCAACCTTATATAAAATAACCTGAGTCTGAAACTCTGAATTTAACCTCAAAATAGCTAACATTTTTTTGTCATCAGATAAGCTAAAATCATAATCAACTAGAATGTCGGGCATTAAGTGAGTAAGTTTATATTCCTTATTGGTTTTTAAATTTAGTTTGTAGATTTCGCCTGGCTTGCCAGGCTCATTGATTCTGGTAAAAAAAACAGTTTCTTTATCTCTTGTTACAGCTAAGCTACCTATTTTTTGCCATATTCCGCAATTAGCAAGAGTTTGAATATTTATCAAACGTGATTCACTTATACTCAATTGCCCTACCTTAACAAGACAGCCCTCCTCTCGATGAACAGAAATAAAGTAAACGTCATCTCCGATTAACTTAGGTTGATGTAAGCTTCCTTCCCCCGCATCTAATAAGAGCTTTTCATCCTCACCTAAATTATTTCTTTTCCAATAAAGTGAAAAACCTGTTTTAGTATCTCTGCGACCATTCATAACAATTAGTTTTTCATTAGCGTCAAAATCTAACTTTTGAATTTTACTAAAACTTAAAAGCACATTTTTAGTCAAAGGAGGGTTTGGTACAGGCGATTCATGGCTCTGTAATTTAGAATAATTCCATAAAAGCAAAACACTAAAACAGACTATTAAAGAGCAAAGCCATAAACGGCTAGTTGGAGTGCCTTGTTCAGATGGTTTCACTTCAACCGTATAAGAAAAAGCATAACCAACCTTTTCTTTTGTCTGGATAGCTTCAGCACCGATAGCTTCCCTCAATAACTTCACTTGTAAGTATAAACTTGCATCCTCGACTACAGAGTTGGGCCAAACTGCCGCTTTGATTTCAGCTTTTGAAAAACATCGTTTGTCATTTTCTAGAAAAAAATTTAGCAGTTGTGCTGTTTTTGGCTTAAGCGAAAATTCAGTATCCGTTTCGGTGTTATATAGCGTGTGATTAAGGCTGGTGTAGATGTAATCTGAAAAGTGATACTGAGCCATTGAATATAAGACTGATTGCTAAAAATAGTTAGGGGTTAACAATACACCTTAGATAGTTTTAGCTTTTAAATCAATAAGTTCAATATTTGAGAAAGTTAAACATAAAAAAACCGCCGACTATTGCTAGCCGGCGGTTTTTAAAAGTATCGTTCAGTAGTTCTACTGACCTTTAGTGTCTTTCATGTATCGGAAGAAGTCACTATCAGGTTTTACAATTAACACATCGTTCTTGCTTTGGAAGCTCTTCTTATAAGCTTCTAAGCTACGAATGAAGTTGTAAAACTCTGGGTTTTTATTGTAGCTGTCTGCGTAAATCTTAGCAGCTTGAGCATCACCGTCACCTCGCACAGAACGAGAGTTACGCTCAGCGTCTGCTAACATTACGGCAATCTTGGCATCAATATCAGCCTTGATAAACTCAGCTTTCTCTCGACCTTCAGAACGGTGCTCTTTTGCTACCGCATGACGCTCAGAACGCATACGAGCAAAGATAAAGTTACTGACTTCATCAGGTAAGTTGATTTTCTTAACGCGAATATCAACAATTTCAATACCTAAATCTGCTGCACTTTCAGCTGTTTGTTCCATCGCTTCTTGCATTAATTCATCACGCTTACCAGAAACAATTTCTGAAATGGTACGCGTACCAAATTCACTGCGTAAGCCGTTGTTGATTTTACGCTTTAATAGGCCTTCAGCTCTTAACTTATCCCCGCCACCCGTTTTTAGGTAGAAAGTTTCAAAGTCTTTAATGCGCCATTTAACATACGAATCAACAATTAAGTCTTTTTTCTCAGATGTAACGAAACGATCTGCTTCATCATCCATTGTCTGGATACGTGCATCTAAGAAGCGAACTGTTTGAATGAAAGGTATCTTTAAGTGAATACCTGGTTCATAAACTACGGTTGCGCTCTCTGCATCACGTTTAACTTTACCAAACTGAATAACAATTGCTCGCTGACCTTCATAAACCACGAATACCATGGTGTACAACACAAGCGCTACAACGGCTGTTAGAGTTAACACTAAATTTTTCATCGGTTATCTCCCATTAGAGTAGCGAGAATCTGAAAATCGGTCGCTACGGTTAGACGTTGAAGAAGTCGGGTTTGAATAAACAGGTTGAGGACCTGAGCTTCGAACCGGCGCAGCCGATTGTGATTGCTGCGCATTTCGAGATTGCTCTAAAATCTTATCAAGCGGTAAATACATCATGTTGTTACCACCATCTACATCAATCATCACTTTAGAGGTGTTTTGATAAACTTTCTCCATAGTTTCAAGATATAAACGGTTACGTGTTACTTCTGGCGCAGCAATATACTGAGGTAAAAGCTGTTCAAATCGAGCAATTTCACCTTGCGCTTTTAAGATTACAGAATCTTTGTATGCATTTGCTTCTTGCTCAATACGACGAACTCGACCACGAGCAGCAGGCTCGCGTTCACGCGCGTAGGCGTTTGCTTCGTTGATGAATTTTTCTTCATCTTCTTGTGCAGCAATTGCATCATCAAATGCTTCTTTTACTTCTTCTGGCGGACGTGCCGGAAGGAAGTTAACATCAACCACTTCTAAACCTAGATCATAAGGTTCGATCGTATTTTCGAGTAATTCACGAGTTTGTTGGCGAACTACTTCACGACCAGTCGTTAAGATTTCATCCATGTTGGTGTGACCAATTACATATCGAAGTGCGGCATCCGTAGCTTGACGTAAGCTGTAATCAGGGTCTGTCACGTTGAAAAGGTAAGCACGAGCATCTAACACACGGTATTGAATATCCATTGATACCACAACAACGTTCTCGTCTTGCGTTAACATTTGACCACTAGAAGTCATAGACACAACCGATTCAACATCGATTGGAATAACACGGTCAATAAACGCTGGTTGCCATTTTAAACCTGGCTCTAAGATAGTGTGGAATTGTCCAAATCTTAAAACTACACCACGCTCAGCTTCTTTAATGGTTGAGATACCCATCCAAACCCAAATTAGCACAGCAACAAGAGCGAGTATGCCTAGTCCAGCCATACCACCGTCATTGCCATTTGATGGTGTCGATGAGTTACCACCTTTACCGCCAAATGCTTTTTTGAATTTAGTGACAGTGTCACGATAAATTTCATCTAAATCAGGTGGACCTTGATCATTTCCACCTTTGCGATTCCCATTTCCCCAAGGGTCTTTGTTATTACTATTACCCGGTTCGTTCCAGGCCATGGCATGCTCCAAAGTTATTGTTAAATTTAAATTCCGTTAAGCCATTAATTCAGTGAAACTACATATTGGCTTAATTCTGCATTTCGTTTTGTTAGTCGATTCCAATCATCTGTCGACAATCGAACATCCACTAACCAATTTCCCTGCTCATCAAAATCTTCACCAGTGATGCACTCTAATTCGAATAACATTCCGCGCCACTGGCCTTCACTGGCTGGTATACATAATTTATGTTCTACCATGCACTTTGCAAGCCTTTCGGTCAAGGCTTGCATCAATAAGTCAGTGCCCTGACCAGACTGGGCAGACAACCAAACTCTCGTTGGCATGCCTTCATCGTTTCTATCGATATGAGGCTCTATTTCCTCAAGCTGATCAATTTTATTGTAGATTAACAACTGAGGAATATCGTTAGCGTCTATCTCGTCTAATACATAGTTGACGGCATCAATGTTTTCGCCGCGTCTTTCATCTGCAACATCAACAACATGAAGCTGAATATCAGCTTCTCTTGTTTCTTGTAACGTTGCTTTGAACGCAGCAACCAGATCATGCGGTAAATGACGGATAAAGCCAACCGTATCAGCTAAAATAATTGGGCCAACATCGTCAATAGAAAGTTTACGCAATGTAGGGTCAAGCGTTGCGAATAACTGATCGGCCGCATAAACATCGGCTTCGGTAATTCGGTTAAACAACGTAGACTTTCCAGCATTGGTATAACCTACAAGAGAAACAGTTGGAAGCTCAGAACGTTTACGTGCACGTCTTCCCTGCTCTCGTTGCTTTTCGACTTTCTCTAATCGGCGCATTATGTTTTTCATACGCGCGCGAATTAAACGGCGATCGGTCTCTAGCTGGGTTTCACCCGGCCCGCGTAAACCAATCCCGCCCTTTTGTCTCTCTAAGTGAGTCCAACCGCGAATCAATCGACTCGAGATATGTCGCAATTGAGCCAGCTCAACTTGCAGTTTACCTTCATGGGTTCGCGCGCGTTGAGCAAAGATATCCAGGATCAGCGTTGTTCTATCGAGCACGCGACACTGCAATATAGCTTCTAGGTTTTTCTCTTGAGAAGGAGATAAGGCGTGGTTAAATATGACGACTTTAGCTTGGTGAGCTTTGACGCTAACGGCTATCTCTTCTGCTTTACCAGAACCGACAAAATACTTTGGGTGAGGAGCAGAACGAGCAGCAGTTATAACATCAAGTGCTTTGATACCAGCAGAAGAGGCAAGGAGTTTTAATTCCTGTAAGTCTTCGCGGGCAACTTCATCATCTAAATCTACATGAACAAGAATGGCCTCATCGCCCGATTCGTAACGATCAAACAAGTGGCCATCCTCTTAAAAACAATTTATTCAGCAATGTTACCTTCAACACCAACAGGTGCTGTATTCGGATTAGTTTGGAATGGGCGAGATGGTACCACAGTTGAGATCGCATGTTTATAAACCATTTGCGATACCGTATTTTTTAATAGAATTACGAACTGATCAAAAGACTCCACCTGACCTTGTAACTTAATACCATTTACTAGGTAGATAGATACAGGGATACGCTCACGACGTAGAGCATTTAAGAATGGGTCTTGTAGAGATTGTCCTTTAGCCATGGTGGCTCCTTATTATTTTTATTAGGTCTATATTGTTTAATATAGTGCTAAATCACTAACTTCCAAACAAATTTTAGGTAAACAAATGTAAAACGCTAGCCAAATTCTGATTATTTTCGCTTTCTAACCATTTTACGTTTTGCCAGCCGCGTAACCACGTTAACTGACGTTTAGCTAATTGGCGAGTCGCTGCAACGCCTTTAAAGCGCATTTCATCGAAATCAATTTGGCCATCGATGTAATCCCACATTTGACGATAACCTACACAACGTATCGATGGCATATCTGGATTCAAATCACCTCGGTTGTACAAATCTCTGACTTCTTGCTCAAAACCTTGTTCTAACATGATATCGAATCTTTGCTCAATACGTTGATGCAGTACCTTGCGATCTGTTGGTGTAATGGCAAATTGGACGACAGAATAAGGCAAAGGTTCACCTTGTTTTTCAGTTAGTTCTGTCATCGTTTTGCCAGAAATACGATAAACCTCCAAAGCTCGATTAATTCTTTGTTGGTCATTTTCATTAATTCGCTGTGCAGAAACTGGGTCTATTTCCAGCAACTTTTTATGCATGCCTTGCCAACCAATTTCTGCCGCTTCAGCTTGTAACTGCTCCCTAATAGCATTATCTGCAGCAGGTAACTCATTCAGCCCTTCAAGAAGTGCCTTGTAATACAGCATAGTACCGCCTACAAGTAACGGAATACGTCCTTTATCGATACTCGTTTTCATCAATTCCAGTGCATCTTTTCTAAAATCGGCAGCAGAGTAAACGTCACTAGGGTCGAGAAAATCAATGAGTGCGTGCGGTGCCTGCGCCTGCTCTGCTGCACTCGGTTTTGCCGTACCTATATCCATACCTTTATAAACATTGGCAGAATCTACACTGATAATGTCACATGGAAGGTTCTGGCATAAATCTATCGCTAATGACGTTTTACCAGATGCAGTTGGCCCCATGAGAAAAATTGCTTGGGGAGAAGCAGGCTGTTGCATGATTTAAAACCCTAAAACTTGGCTCAAATAAAGCGCTGATATGGTAGCTCAGTCGCAAATTGGGCGGCATGATAACAAAAATCTTGCTCAGATATTTGATTATAGTCTTTTACCTCAGAAATAACGTCCTGCCATGTAAGCTCTTCTTGACTAGAGAGGCTCACTGAAATGAGCTTATTCATCGCGGCTTCTGGATATTCTTGACCATCAACATCTGCCTTATCAAGGCTTTGTAGCCAGTTAGGTATTACTTTCGCTAAATTTGTTTCCCTAAATATTGCAGGTACTTTTTGGATAACGAGCGTATTGGGAGTAGGAATAGAAACAGTAAAATTTAATCCAGATAACAAGCCCTGGGCAAGTTGAAACTGGTTCAATAATGCTTGATCAACTTTAATCGCAACCGGTAAAAGTAACGGCTGAGCTTTGGCAGCAGGTTCTGACCAAGTGAACTTCAGTTTAGCTTGTAACATCATTTGCAAAAATGCTGATTGAGATAACATAAACAGCTTTTGCTGATGTTTAAACAATATTTGTGATGGCGGTAATAAACTCAAAACTGCATTATCAGCATCTTGTTCAGAAAAAGTGGTTGCCGATTTTACTTTAGCTAATTCAGCCAAAGGCTCAGTGTTTTTTACCGGTGATACTAATTCAGAATAATGCTCTATTTGACTGTGGACACTTGGTGTAACAGATGAATTAGAGGCGCTTGAATGGCTCTGCGAGCGAAAACTGGGTTGGTAACCATTTGCTGGCGCTTCGGCAATTTCTCTTTCGAACAAACTCGGAGCCTGTTGTCCTGAGTACAAGTGTACTTGGTGATCATCTTTAGAAAAGCATTCACCGGTTTCTTGATCAAAACTAAAATCATTTTGATTGTGTAAATTTTCAGACAACTCGACCAGCTGTTGATTTAAGGCCGAGTGAATCGCCTGATAAATATAATCGTGAATCAATCTAGCTTGGTGAAACCTCACTTCGTGTTTGGCAGGATGCACATTGACATCAACTTGTTTCGGGTCAACTTCGATAAATAAAACATAGGCAGCGTGCTGCTCGGTACTTATTCGGCTTTCATAGGCTTGTCGAATAGCGTGATTGACCAGCTTATCGCGCATCATACGGCCATTAACGTAACAATACTGAATATCTCTTTGTTGCCTGGCAACTTGAGGCTCGCCCAACCAACCGCGAATTTTCACTAGATCGTATTCACAATCAAGCAAGAGTACATGCTCTGTAAATTGATTACCGCAAACCGTTGCAATGCGTTTTAGTTGGCCGGCATCATCACTAGCTGATCGAAAATGCTTCACCATTTTGCCATTGTGGCTAAGCTTAATTTGCACATCAAAGCGACTCAAAGCAATGCGCTTAACCACTTCTTCAATATGATTAAACTCTGTTTTATCTGTACGTAAAAAGCGTCGCCTCGCTGGCGTATTGAAAAATAAATCTACCACATCAATTGTTGTACCAATGGGATGAGCTGCAGGTTTAACCTCAACTTGCATATCGCGCCCTTCAGCTTGAGCCTGCCAAGCTTCAGTTTGTTCAGCCGTTTTACTGGTCAAAGTTAAACGACTAACCGAACTAATAGAGGCCAGCGCTTCTCCTCTGAACCCTAAACTCGCAATAGCTTCTAAATCCGCTATTTCACATACCTTAGATGTTGCATGACGACTCAAGGCTAAATGTAATTCAGCCTTATCTATCCCAGAACCGT
Source organism: Marinifaba aquimaris (assembly GCF_013328345.1). Classification (GTDB taxonomy): domain Bacteria; phylum Pseudomonadota; class Gammaproteobacteria; order Enterobacterales; family Alteromonadaceae; genus Marinifaba; species Marinifaba aquimaris. The sequence goes on along the minus strand of NZ_JABULX010000016.1, from coordinate 76,141 downwards.
TATCTCGGATGCGAATGCGCTGACTTCCGCCTTTCTCAATATCGATTTCAATTTTTGTCGCGCCTGCATCTAAGCTATTTTCTAATAACTCTTTAACGACGGATGATGGGCGTTCAACCACTTCACCTGCTGCAATTTGGTTTGCAAGCTGGGGCGACAATATTTGGATAGGCATGGGATCGTATTACGTTTGTGGAATAGTTAGCTTTTGGCCAATAAACAAAGTGTCTTTTCTCAAGTTATTGGCTTTTTTAAGGGCAGACACACTGACTTGGTAGCGCTGAGCAAGCACGGATAAAGACTCTCCACTTCTGACAATATGCTCAGAGCGAGAGTACAACTTAGCGTACAAAGTACCATCAGGCGGATTGGCAATGAAGTACTGATTAACGCCTTTAAATACGGCGGTAGCCAATTTGGTTTGATGCTCTTTTTGACTGAGTAAACGCTCTTCTTTTGGATTAGAAATAAAACCCGTTTCAACCAATATAGATGGAATATCCGGTGACTTTAAAACAGCAAAGCTCGCTGATTGAGGGCGTTTTTGATGGAGTTTGGTTACTTTTTTTAACTCATTAACCACATTTTGACTAACTTCAAAGCTGGTCGCAATTGAGTGTTCCATCGACATATCTAGCAGTACTTTTGCCAAATATTTTTCGTTTTGAGTATTGTTAATAACTTCTGCAGCACCACCGAGTAAGTCAGAGTGCTTTTCTCGTTTCTCTAACCAACGACCTATTTCAGTATTGGCACGTCTCATCGATAACATCCAAACAGAAGCACCGCGTGGTTTTGGACTGGTAAAGGCATCTGCGTGAACAGAAATGAGAATGTCAGCTTTCGCTTTTCGTGCCTTTTCCGTTCTTTCGTTAAGACCAACATAATAATCACCAGTACGCACCATAAAAGCCTGCATACCTTTTTGCTTGTTGACCAATGAGGCCAGTCGCTTCGCTACTTGAAATGCGACTTTCTTTTCATAAAGTCCAGAAGGTCCGATAGCACCAGGGTCTTCACCACCATGGCCGGCATCAATCGCGACAATGATACCTCGCTCTCCCGTGGGCTCGACTGTTCTGCGGGTAGCGGGTTTTAGATTTTTAGAAATTAAATCAATGACAAGACGGTCACCATAAGGCTCAGTTGGCGGTAGAGAGAAAACCTTAGCTGCAAGTGGGTGTGATAAATCGAGGACAATACGTCGCCAACCTTTTTTCTTCGGTTTTGAATAGCGAATTTTTTTGATCCAGTCACCTTTGACCTTCACTTCACTTAAATTAAATTTTTTGCCGGTATCAGCAATATCAATAACCAGTCGGTTTGGAGAAGTTAAAAAGAAATGGGTGTAATTTGGCTTATTCTGTAATTCAAAAACCACACGAGTTTTATCAGGAGAAGGCCAAGTACGGACACTATTAATCTGATTTGCTGCCTCAGCAATAAAGCTAATTAACAGCAAGCAAACGATGAAAACCGAACTGAATATTGATTTCTTCATTTATTAGCGCATTTTATTTTATTCATGCCGGTTCCCCAACTGGCAACATATATAATCTTAGTCTATTTACGAACATAACTAAAATTACTGACCGAAGCAGGTATTACAAGACAACTTATATCTCAAAGCGAGTGTAATATTTTCTCACCTATAGCTGATAAAGCAGTGAGTTTTAATATTCTCCCCTTATCACAATACGCCATATTAACCAGAATATCTGGCTCAGCCAAGATGCCTTGACCTTTTTCTGGCCATTCAACCAAGCAAAGCGCTTCATCGGTAAAGTAATCGCGAATACCCATGAATTCTAACTCTTCTGGATCGGCAAGACGATACAAGTCAAAGTGGTAAATCTGGCATTCGTCTAATAAATAAGGTTCAACGAGTGTGTAAGTAGGGCTTTTCACATTGCCCTTGTGACCCAAAGCTTGAATTAAGCCTCGGCTAAAAGTGGTTTTACCCGCACCTAAATCACCTTCCAAATAAACAGTGCAAGGCAGGCTTAAAACGGCAGCTAATTGACAACCAAAGGCAACCGTTGCATCAGCATTTAATAATTCAAATTCTTTAGTTAAGCTCATGATTAATGCTCGTTAATTAATTCTCGAATATGGGCCAATAAATCAGAGGCAATTAAACCTCTCTCCCCTTTAGCAGCAGCTATATCACCTGCTTCGGCATGCAAACATACTGCGACTTGAGCCGCGGAATATAAATCGAGTCCTTGGGCCAACATTGCAGCGCATAAGCCAGATAAAACATCGCCCATACCTGCACTAGCCATACCCGGATTACCAGCTACACAAACAGACGTTTTTTGACTACTTGCAATTAAACTACCCGCCCCTTTTAAGACGGATACACCACCATAGCGCAGGCATAGCTCAGTAGCCGAAGCATACCTATCTTGATGAATCGTAGCTTTATTCTCTGCTAATAGTCGGCTCGCTTCACCTAGATGCGGTGTTAAAATCCAATTTGCTCTTTTTACTGGATTACTCGCAAGCCAATTTAACCCATCAGCATCAACGACCATAGGCTTGTCAAAAGTCGAGCTTTCATCAACCTGAGTTAACTGCTGCATTAGGCCATTTGCCCAGCCGCTTTGCCCCATGCCAGGGCCTGCTAATACCACATCAGCCTTGGCTAACAACTGAATTAAATCATCAGTTAAACCATTTACGCCTTGAACCATTAATTCAGGACAACTAGCGGATACTTGAATGACGTTATCCGGATGAGTCAATACGGTTACCAACCCAGCTCCAGCTTGTAAACAAGCTTGTGCTGCAAGCCTGATAGCACCAGACATTCCTCTATCACCACCAATACAAACGACATGACCAAAGTCGTGTTTATGCGCTATTCGCGAACGAGCTGCTAGGTGGTGGCGTAATAAATTGAGCTCAGTGCGTTTGTAGTAAACGGTGTTTTGTTCAACAAAAATGTCACCAATACCGAGATCAGCATAGTGGATACGGCCAACATAATCAGCTGCATCTGCAGTCACAAGCCCTGATTTAACAGCGATAAATGTCACAGTGTGATCTGCGCGGATCACAAATTCATCAGCATTCGCTTGAGCAGGCATCAAAGCCACTCCCGTTTGCGCATTTAAACCTGAAGGTACGTCTACACTGACGGTAAGCACGGGACTTTGATTTATCTTTTTAAAGATAGGCTGCCAAGCGTCTTTGATATGTTTGTTAGCGCCCGTTCCTAAAACGGCATCCAAAATGATATCAAACTCGCTAAAATCGACTGATTCTGCAGTTTTAGTTTTTGCATGTCCAAACTCGGCTGTTGTGGTTAATACCTGCCATTTTTCAGCTGCCATAGCCGCATCTGATTGAAGGTTTTGACAATCAGGCATTTGCGCTAAGGTAACTTGCCAACCAGCTTGAACGGCCAGGCGAGCAACGACATAACCATCTCCAGCATTGTTACCAGGCCCCGTTACGACAGCAAGCTTGGCACCATGTGGAAAGATGTTTTTTAATAAATAAAAAGTTGCCGCTCCTGCTTGCTCCATCAGATCATAAAGTTTGATACCGGCAGTTTGTGCTGCACGCGCTTCGTTTTCTTTAACCTGAGTAGGTAAATAGACCTCAGGAGGTAGATAAGTCGTAGTTAATTTTGACATGGCGCCACTTTTATTAAATTTAGCCAACAAGCTGAGTTAATTTGTTCGTATAATAATGCAAAGCACCTTTAATACTCAATCAAGCTCACCCGATTATGGAACTCAATGCTGAACAATTAGCCAATTTATCAAAACAGATCAAACAATGGGGAAGTGAGATGGGCTTCTCAGCTGTTGGCATCAGCGATATTGATCTGTCCGAGCATGAAGCAGAGCTCCAAGCTTGGTTAGACAAAGGCTATCACGGCACCATGTCATTTATGGCGAACCACGGCATGATGCGCGCACGCCCAGCCGAGCTTCACCCTGGCACTTTATCTGTAATTAGTGTCAGACTTGATTACCTGCCCGCAGATGCACAATTTGCCAAAACCTTAAAAAACAAAGACAAAGCCTACATCAGTCGATATGCACTGGGGCGCGACTATCACAAGGTATTAAGAAACAAACTAAAACAGTTTGGTAAAAAAATAGAACAAGAAACCGAACTCAATATTGGCTTTCGTCCTTTTGTCGACTCTGCCCCTATCTTAGAACGCGAGCTTGCTAATAAAGCGGGGATTGGCTGGGTAGGAAAACACACACTTGTGCTGCACAAAGAGGCCGGCTCTTGGTTCTTTTTAGGTGAATTACTTATCAACCTACCCTTGCCTGCTGATAAGCCAATCGCAGCAGAATGCGGCAGCTGTGTGGCTTGCATGACGATATGCCCTACACAGGCAATTGTTGAGCCTTATCAAGTTGATGCAAGACGCTGTATCTCCTATTTGACCATAGAGCTTGATGGCCCGATTGCAGAGGAATTTAGAAAACCTATGGGCAATCGCATCTATGGATGTGATGACTGCCAGCTGATTTGTCCATGGAATCGGTACGCACCGTTAACTGAAGAAGAAGATTTTTCACCAAGAGCCCAATTGAAAGACCAAGATCTATTAACGTTATTTAATTGGTCTGAAGAGACCTTTCTCGATAAAACTCAAGGCTCGCCTATCCGCAGAATTGGTTATCAAAAATGGCTGAGAAACCTATCAGTCGGACTTGGCAATGCAGATTACAATCCTGCAATTGTTGAAGCTATCAGGCAAAAAAAAGCAGAATTAGAGAAAAGCCAAGCTTTTTCAACTATGTTAGATGAACACTTTAATTGGAGTTTGACCCAACAAGTAGAAAAAGCAGAGCGCGCTCAAGCTATGACAAAACAACAGCAACGTTTGATCAGAGTGATAGAAAAGGGATTGCCACGAGATGCCTAAAGAATCAACTAAATTGCAAGCGGGTAAGCCAGTAGCCCCCTTTTCAGAGTTTGATATCAATCAGCTAATTTACCTCAGCCAACGAGATGCGACTTTTGTTCAAGCTGTATCGGATACTTTAACGTTAAGGGAAAACAATAATTGGCGCTGGCTCTATAGTACGGATAGAACCTTAGTTAGCATCATGGACTTAAAAAGGGCAGAAAGAATAGTAAGCACTAACCAACAAATCATGCTTGCTAGCTTAGCGCTACTGGGAGTGCAATTTGATCAAACATTAAAAGTGCTAAACCTAGGTTTAGGTGGAGGGGCATTTGAGCGCTTCTTTAGCTATTATTTTAACCAGCTTAAGTTAACGTCAGTAGAATTAGATAACCGATTAATTGAACTTGCAATCAAACAATTTGCTGTTGAATCGGCTAGTAGTAAAATCGACTTGATTAATAACAGTGCGGATGCATTTATCCAACAGCAAGAAAACCAAAACTACCAATTAGTTTTATGTGATATATTCTCGGGCAATCGCCACCCAAGCTGCATTCAAAGCCCAGACTTTTATCATCATATCGCAAAGAATTTATCAGCAACGGGCGTGCTTGCTATTAATTTACTGCCCGCGGATAACAAGCAGTTACTCAATATTTTAGTCTTAATTCGCCAAGTTATGCCCTGGACCTTAATAGCAGAAATTGCAGGAACGAGAAATATCATTTTTATCGCCAGTAAATCCCCTTTTGTCAAAGGCCCATTGGCACTTCAACATGCAAAAACCTTATCTGCCCAACTCGATTGGGATTTGACAGAAAGCTTAGGCCAGCTAACTTTACTACCCAATTTATAATTTATTGTCCTAGTCGGTTATCACATTGAGCATTCGTGGCTTTGATACAACCACCCGAACACTTTACCTCGCCTTCTAAATCGGCAGCCGCACCGCCGTTTTTCTCGGCTGAACACAATACATCACCATCAAGTGTTTGTACGCATTGTCCAACCCCACAGACAACCTGACCATCTTGATTTCTCATTGCCCCACCTTCAAGGGTTTTAGCGCAAAAAACATGTCCATATTCGTCGCGTTCACACATCCCTTTTCCGCAGCGAACTTGTCCATCAATGTCTTGCATACAGTCAGCGAAACTGACAAAACTAAAAAATAGTAAGGCAATACCTAATATACGCATCCTCTATCCTTTTCTTGGCGTTTTCTTAAATCTTTGTGATAACTTAAATTTTGGCAATAAAAAAGGCGTTAAGTTCACACTTAACGCCTTTGAAGTTAATGGCTATTGAATTTACCACATCAAATCATCTGGGATTTGGAACTCGGCATATGGATCATCTTCATCAACCTCAGCATCATCTACTTGATTAGACAATAAGACTAACGACTCATCGCGTTGGGCTATCTTATCCGCCACAGCAGTAGCCACTAGCTCATACTCTTCACCAAACATTACGATAGATAAACGGCCATTTATTAACTGTTTTTGCTGAACATCATTTACATAAATCGTTTTGATCGAAGTACCATGGGTGAAGTTATAACCTACATCACCACCTTTGCGATCAATTCGGTTCATTTCTATCAGCTGCTTAATTTGTGCAGTAATCGCTTTTTGATCGGCTTCAGCTTTGAGCAGCGCATTTTTCTCTTGCGATTTAGCTTGCTGTTCTTGTCGAGATTGCTCGGTTGCCGCTGCAATTTCTTTTTTCAGCGTACGAGATTTTTTACTCGATTTTTTTGCCTTTTTTGCCTGTTTTTTATCAATAACACCGGCTTTTAATAATTGATCTTTTAAAGACATAACCGCCTCTATTTCAGTTAAATTTGATACTTTACTAATACAAAAAAGGCGCAAAAAGCGCCTTTTTAAATAAATTTTAAACAGATGTTGAGCATCAAGTGTTTTTTATTGAGACAAGGCCAGAGCGAGTGTGGTGTATAAATTCATACATGAGCTCGCGATAACGCCGTATCAATGAAAAACAATTAGATGCGCAAAGCTTTCTCGCCTCGTGAAAGACCAGATACACCCGAACGCACAGTTTCAATGATTTCTGTTTCTTGACGAACAGAATCAATAAACGCATCTAACTTCTCGCTTGTACCGAGTAACTGAACAACATAAGTGTTAGGTGTCACATCAACGATTTGACCGCGGAAAATATCCGCAGTGCGTTTGATTTCATCACGCGTTTTCGCACTTGCAGCACGTAATTTAACTAACATTAATTCACGCTCGATATGCGCACCGTCAGTTAAGTCAGCAACCTTAAATACATCAACAAGCTTGTTTACTTGCTTTGTAATTTGTTCGATAACGTGGTCATCACCATACGTAGTAATCGTAATACGAGAAAGCGTTTCATCATCAGTTGGTGCAACCGTTAAGCTATCAATGTTGTAACCGCGCTGTGAGAATAAACCAACAATTCGCGATAATGCACCCGGCTCGTTTTCTAATACAATAGATAAAATTCGACGCATGATTAGCTTCGCTCCGTTTTACTTAACAACATATCATCCATAGCACCGAATTTAATTTGCATAGGATAAACGTGCTCTGACTGGTCAACGATGATGTCCATAAAGACTAACTTGTCTTCCATTGCGAAACATTTTTCCATCGCTGCATCGAGCTCTTTCGGATCACTTACACGCATACCTACATGGCCATATGCTTCTACTAATTTAACAAAATCAGGAATAGCTTCCATATACGATTCACTGTGTCGTCCTTGATAAATTAAGTCTTGCCATTGACGAACCATACCTAAAGCTTGGTTATTTAAAGTAATGATCTTAACTGGAATACCGTACTGTAGACACGTTGATAACTCTTGAATATTCATCTGAATAGAGCCATCGCCTGTAATACAAACAGATACAGAATCTGGTAAGGCAACCTTAACACCCATAGCAGCTGGGAAACCAAAGCCCATTGTGCCTAAACCACCTGAATTGATCCAACGACGTGGCTTATCAAATGGGTAGTAAAGTGCACCAAACATTTGATGCTGACCAACATCAGATGAAACATAAGCTTCACCATTTGTTGCTTTGTATAGAGATTCAATAACTTGTTGTGGCTTAATCACTTCATCGCTCTTTTCATAGCTTAGTGATTGACGAGAACGCCAGCCTTCAATTTGCTGCCACCAAGTGTCAATTGCATCTTTGTCTAACTCAATAGGGTTAACTTCAAGATGCGCTTCGATATCCGTTAACACTTGATCAATTGAACCTACAATTGGTACATCAGCACTGATTGTCTTCGAGATAGAAGCAGGATCGATATCAACGTGTAAAATTGTCGCGTCTGGGCAGAATTTCTTAACATTATTGGTAACACGGTCATCAAAACGTGCACCTAAAGCAATGATCACATCAGAGTGGTGCATTGTTTTGTTGGCTTCGTATGTACCGTGCATACCTAACATACCTAAACATTGCTTATGCGTACCAGGGAACGCACCTAACCCCATTAGGGTATTGGTTACAGGTAAGTTAAACTTCTCAGCAAATGCGGTGATCTTGTCACTACATTCAGCTGCAATTGCACCACCACCGACATAAAGTACTGGGCGCTTAGCTGTGGCAAGTACATCTAGTGCTTTTTTGATCTGGCGCTTGTGGCCCTTAACCGTTGGGTTGTACGAACGGATAGAAACATCTTTTGGATATTCGTAAGGGTGAGATTCTTTTGGATTAACCACATCTTTTGGAATATCTACAACAACAGGGCCTGGACGACCTGTTGAAGCAATATGGTAAGCCTTGGCGATCATGACAGGAATATCTTCAGCTTTCTTACATAAGAAGCTGTGCTTTACGATAGGACGAGAACAGCCCACCATGTCACATTCTTGGAATGCATCCTCACCAATCATAAAAGTTGGTACTTGGCCTGATAAAACCACCATAGGGATTGAATCCATATAAGCGGTTGCAATACCCGTAATAGTATTAGTTGCACCAGGACCTGAGGTAACGAGTACGGTACCCACTTCACCAGTCGCACGCGCGTAGCCATCAGCCATATGGGCTGCTGCTTGCTCGTGACGAACTAAAATATGTTCTAATTCAGGTGCAGCAAATAAAGCATCATAAATATCCAGAACTGCACCACCTGGATAACCAAAGACATGTTTAACACCCGCATCTTTGAGTGCACGTACCACCATTTCGGCGCCCGACATCATTTCCACGATACATGTTCCTCTAAAACTGTAAAAAATTGTTGGCAAGAATAGCAATTTATCAAGCGATTAAAAACGTAAATAAACTAAGTTTTTTAACTTATTTGTCATTTTTTATTAGAAAAAGCCAAAAGTAGTAGTTTTTCATAACCAAAATCGCTTTTTTGCTTAATAAAATAAAAAAAGGTGTTTAAAAAAACACCTTTTCATCTTTCTACCAGAATTTGAATAAAATAGTTCAAGTTTCGCAATATTTTTTATAGCTCATTGGCTTGGCGATCAGTAGCAATAATTGCAGAACCATCTGGGTAAGTGGCGAGATCATCACTATCAATAATCCAAGGGGCCATGCACTCACGGTCATTAATACAATTGTCAGTCAGTGCGTGTAAAAATGCGACTAAGTCACTCGCCATTTGTTGGTCTATCGCAGCAGTCGGACCCAGCGGATTACGTACTAGGTTATCGTTATCACCTTGCTCTAAACGGTCAATAGCCGCAGCAGAGTTGGCAACGGCATCTGGGTAAAGTGATTGGCATTGAGTTGTCGTTTTTACTAAGTAATCACTGACCTGTGGAAGCTGACAAAAAGCAGAGTTATCTGCAATATCGGCACTGGTTGCAGTATTTAAGTCGTTAACACCGAAAAGCGACTGACAGCACCACGAGGGGTGATGTAATGAAAAACAACTTCCTCTAATGTTTGATAGGTACCAGCATGGCCGTAAGGTGCAGTTTGAGCAATATTTAATAAACTCGGTGTTCTGAAGTGATATCTATCTCTGGCATCTTGAGTCACGTTTTCACGTCCAAAATCAGCGGTATCAGCCACACCTACTTTTCCCGAATTATTGCCTTTACCTACTCCAATTTGCGGAAACCCCACTAAATGGTGTCGTTCATCTGAAAAGTTATCTCCACTGTGACATCTCACACAACCAGCACCACCTCGATTTCTTGGAGAAAAGAAGACCAAAGCACCGCGTTTTTGCTGCTCAGATAAAGCGGTTAAATCACCTTGTAAATAGTTGAACCAAGGATTATCGACAAACGTCATGCTCCTTTGGTACTCAGCTAAAGCTTCAGCAATGCGGTCATAACTAATCTCGCCATGAGGATATGCTTGATTAAATAATGCTGGCCAGTTGGTTTGAAAATTTTCATCCGAATTGTCAAAACGGCTGGCTAAAGATGACCTAAGTTGTTGATTAGTTTGATCTGAGGCAAAGCTAGCACGCATTTCATCAACCGAAGTCACCGGAAACCGAGCTTGTGCTGCCACTAAACTCGTCGAATCTGTTAACGTATCATCAGCTCGGCGATTGCCATTATTGGTTAAGCCCGAGTCAGGTGTGATAATTGCACTGCCGACACCATTAGTGTTTTCAACTCTTCGACCGCGAACTTCAACCCTCGAATCCCAAAATAATCCATTATCAAATAAAGCAACATTCAACACTGTTGGAGAATTTCGAGGCACCGCAGACATACTCGTTAAATCAGCGCCATTAAAGCGCCCATGTCCAAGTAGCTCAATAGCAGGCTCATTCGATAAATCTACCGCTTTGACGCCCACTGCAAGTGACAACTGGTCCGCACCACCTAACATAGGGTGGTGGCAACTCACACAAGCTACATCTTGCTCACCCGATAATAGGTCAGTAAAAAATAACGCTTTGCCAAGCTGTGCTTTAGCATCCTCAATCGAAGGAATAGTTCGAACGGCACTGGGGTTGGCATTAATTTGACGCAAGTTATCTCGACTGAGAACCTGCGCTAAACGCTGATCCAGTGCATCGCCTGCCAATGTATTAATTGGTTGAGGACCAGTTTGTCGATTTTCAGGTCGTATTGGCCGTTCATCTCTTTCTGGGCGCTGTCTTTGTCCATTCTCATTTTGCGCTGCATTTACAGGAGCATTTCTTGCTTCAGGGTTAGGACGAGGAGGCTCGGCCGCCCCTGCCAAGGTTAATTTGGTACCTAACATCAAAACAAACATACTGCTTAACTTGTTCTTCATTTTTGACTCCTTCTCGTCGTGGCAGCCCATTACGGGGCTTTACTTGTGTTAATTTAGGTTAAGAAGGTGCAAGAAAAACCGAATAAATGTGCAAACAATGTGCAATTCCAACAAAAAAGATTCACAAATTAGTAAGGCTCGCGCATGATAAATTTAAGCTAGTTACTGTTATTTGTTATGCGCATACAAAATAAACTCTTTACTGTCCTATTTGTGATCAGCTCGTGTGTAATTATTCTGAGCTTTGCTTTGATGCATTGGAATTTAAAGCGCGATTTAATTGAGTTTGCCAATCAAAAAGAAGCGCAAGCATTACAGCCATTTGTTGAAGCGCTGGCCCTGCAGTATCAAAGTGATGGCGACTGGCAAGCTTTCACCCAAGAAAAACACAAATTTGCCCGCACCTTTGATTGGAGCGTCGACAACAAAACACAAATTAGACAACTATTACCCGCCCCAAGAGAAAGAAGAAAAGGTAAGCCGAGGAAAAAACATCGCCCTGATCACGACGGCTTTTCACCAAGGCACGACAGAGCTAAACCGCCAAGAAGGGCGCCGCCAGATAGACACCCACCGCCAAAATTGAAAATAGCCTTATACGATGCGACTAAAAACCATGTTTTAGGTCCTAAAAACCTTAAGCAATACAACAACTGGATCGCTATCAAGAACAGTGAAGTCACCTTAGGCTATTTAGTCACGATGCGACAAGAGCGCTTTTTCGATCGCTATGAAGCGAATTTACTCGCGACTCAGAAAAAGGCATTTATCTTCATTGCAGGGGCACTAATTATCATTACATTTTTAGTGAGTTTGCCTTTAGCGCGTCACTTTACCAAACCGATTCAGCAACTCGCAGCCAGATTACATCAACTCACCCAAGCAAACTTCAAAGCGCAAAAAGTGCTGCAACGAAAAGATGAATTAGGCCAATTAAGCAGAGATGTTGAACAGCTCGCTATTACGTTGAGTGAAACGGACAACCTGAGGAAACGTTGGTTTGCCAACATATCTCATGAGCTCAGAACCCCCATTGCCATCATGCGAGGTGAGATTGAAGCGATTTTGGATGGCGTCAGACCACTTGATTTAACGCAAATAGAGTCATTTGAACAAGAGATCAAGCAACTTCAGCGCTTGGTTGATCACCTTTATGCCTTGGGTGCCAGTGATGTAGGAGGAATGAATTACAAAAAGGAAATGATTGATATAGTCGAATTGTTAAATATTGAATATCAGGCCTACCAAACCAAATTAACTGAACAGAATATGACGCTTCATTTTGATTTTAGTGTCAAAGCGGCAGACGTTTATGCCGATGCCGACAGACTTGGCCAGTTGTTTAACAATTTGATTATCAACGCAGTTAAATACGCAGGAGCCAACACCCAGTTAACCGTTAAACTCACTGAGACCAAACAAGCACTCCTCATCCAGTTTTGTGATAACGGCCAAGGTGTGCCTGAAAGTGAGTTGACGCATTTATTTGAACATTTATATCGAGTCGAAGCTTCGCGGAATAGAAAAACAGGCGGTTCAGGTTTAGGCTTAGCCTTATGTAAGCAAATAGTTGATGCTCACCAAGGTCAAATTTGGGCACAAAAGACACAACCACATGGCCTAACGGTTTGTATTCAATTACCCACTCAATGAAACAAAGCTTGATTCAACAAGCATGAAAAAGGTACGCCATGGAAAACGCACACGTCTTAGTGTTCGAAGATGAAGCCAAGCTAGCGCAATTAAACGCAGATTATCTGTCACAACAAAACTTCCAAGTCAGTATTTTAGATGATGGGGCTATGGTTATTGATTGGGTACAGCAACACCAACCCAATGCCATTATTTTAGATTTAATGCTACCCAACAAAGACGGCATGACCATTTGCAAAGAGCTGAGACAATTTTCAGATGTGCCCATTTTAATGGTGACAGCGAGAGTAGATGAAATTGACCGTTTACTCGGGCTGGAGTTAGGTGCAGATGACTATATCTGCAAACCTTTCAGCCCACGAGAAGTGGTGGCAAGAGTAAAAACTGTGTTAAGGCGCACGGCACCAAAATCTCATCACGCAGACAGTCACATCGACTTCTCATTGGATAAAACCTGTTACCAAGCGAAATACCAACAACATTGTGTAGATCTAACGGCGATAGAATTTGAGATGTTATCTTTACTCAGTAAAAAGCCCGGACAAATTTTTAATCGCGACCAACTGATGACAACTTGTTATCCAGATAACCGCATTGTCAGTGGCCGAACTATCGACAGCCATATCAAAAAGCTAAGACAAAAACTGGAAAGTTTAAAAACCGGCCAAGAGTTAATTCAGTCGGTTTACGGAGTTGGCTATAAATTTACGTTCGATACATAAAGTTACAGCACAGCTGTGCTGAATGACTAAACTAAACGTATCAAACCTACAGACACGATAATTATTCTACAAGGACACCTTAGATGAAAGATATCCGTTTTCGTTTTAGCTGCTTACTCGCGATATTGATTTTATTAGCTGGTTGCTCAGCACTGGGTACTGCAACCAAAAAGCAAGATTTAGCCATTAACACTAAATTGACTCAAACTATTTTTCTGGACCCTGTAGCCCCAGATAAAAGAACAGTATTTTTACAACTTAAAAACAGTTCTGAAAGTGCGCAATTTAACATTGAGCCGACACTTACCAATGTATTGGCTAGCGCCGGTTATCAAGTAACCGACAACCCAGAGCTCGCAACTTATTGGCTGCAAGCTAACGTAAGGTATGTGGGTCCACCTGAAGGTAAAGAGTTTGAAGATGTAATGTCGAGTGGCTCTGCCGCGGTTCAAGGTGCTATCGCGGGTGCGGCTATCTCTGCTGCAACAGGTGGTGACGGCAGTGATAACGCCAAAGCAGCACTTTTAGTTGCTCTGATAGGCTATGCCGCAGATAGCATGGTTGATGATGTTTATCACACTGCTATTACTGACGTACAGTTATCTGAAAAAACCAATGATATAGTGACTGATGAATCAAAACACCATTTATCACAAGGTGAAAGTGGAACCACTAAGCAAACGATCACTAGCACCACGAATCGCAAAAAGTACCAAACACGCGTTTTAATCACTGCGAACCAAATGAATATGGTGATTGCTGAAGCTGAAGTTAAAATGCAAGAAAAGCTTACTCAAGCCTTATCGGGTCTGTTCTAAATGGCCAACGACTCGATGATTGAAGCCTTTCAATCATCGAGTTTCACTGCCCTTTCCCAATTCAGCCACTTAACAATAATTCCCGATAAAAAACGCTTGCTTAAAGTATTCGTTAGCTTTGATTGTGCTACACTAGCGCCAGTTAAAATAAAGCAAAATGAACTCTATCTATTATGTCAACAGAACAAGCCAACTCAACATCAGAGACAACCGCTAACCACGAAGTGACTGCACAGGTAAATAGTGCAGATGATCAAACTACCCACTTTGGTTATGAAACGGTAAAAACCGAAGAAAAAGTTAAAAAAGTTGCTGAGGTGTTTCACTCTGTTGCCGCAAAATATGACGTAATGAATGACCTAATGTCGATGGGTATCCACCGTTTGTGGAAGCGCTTCACAATAGATAATTCAGGCGTAAGATCGGGCCATCAAATTTTAGACTTAGCCGGTGGTACCGGTGACTTAACAGCTAAGTTCTCTAGAATTGTTGGTGAAAAAGGTAAAGTTGTCTTAGCTGATATCAACAACTCAATGTTGGAAGTGGGTCGAGAAAAGTTAAGAGACTTAGGTGTTGTGGGCAATGTAGAGTATGTCCAAGCCAACGCAGAATGCTTACCTTTTGCCGATAACACATTTGATATTGTTACTATCGCGTTTGGCTTGCGCAATGTAACAGATAAAGATGCAGCCCTTAGTTCAATCTACCGCGTGTTAAAACCTGGCGGACGTCTACTGGTATTAGAGTTCTCAAAACCAACACAAGATTGGCTGGCAAAAATTTACGATGTCTACTCGTTTAATATTCTGCCAAAAATGGGCGAACTCGTCGCTAATGATGCTGATAGTTATCAGTATTTAGCTGAATCGATCCGAATGCATCCAGATCAAGATACCCTCAAGGGTATGATGGAAAATGCAGGGTTTGAGGAAACCAGTTATCACAACTTAACGGGGGGCATTGTAGCCCTTCATAAAGGATTTAAATTCTAATGCCAGCTACAGCCTTAGTGACCGCCTTGGTTGAGCAAAGCCTCAACCACTGGTTGAGTTTAAGCAAACAACAAACGACCATGCCCAGCCAGTTAGCGGGTAAACAGTTTGCTGTAACCATTAAGGACATAAAGCTAACACTGGTATTTGTCTTTAGCGCTCAAGGTAATATTGATGTTATTGCCAATAGTGAGCACGCAGATTGCCATTTGAGTTGCCGTTTAGAAACGCTTCAAAAGCTCGAAGATACATCACAGCTGACTGCATTAATCAAATCAGGTGAATTAGACCTGGATGGCGATATCCATGTAGCACAGCACTTTGCAGATTGGTTAAAACAGAGTTTAAACCGCTGGCAAGATGTATTAGCGAGTATTGTTGGCGATATAGCCTGTTATAAATTGACCCATGCAGGTGAACAAGTCAAAGCAAAGCTAGACCACAAGGTACAACAAGATAGAGAAATGGTGCGTCATTGGTTGTTCGATGAAAAGCAACTTGCAGCCCATCCTATCGCGGTGACTGATTTTGCTGACCAAGTAAACCAGCTCAGACAAGACACAGATAGACTTAGCGCACGAATTGCTCAGCTCTCCTCTCAGATTAATCAATAGTTTCTAGTTATGCGCTTTTTCAGACTTTATACCATAGTAAAAACCTTGCTCATCTTTGGCCTTGATGACCTGATCCCAGATAAATTTAAACCTTGGTACTTTAATATTTTAAGAGCCAGTATCTTCTGGCTAAGAAACCGCCATAAGGATAAATCTCACGGCGAGCGTTTGCGTTTAGCCTTGCAGTCACTCGGCCCAGTATTTATCAAATTTGGGCAAATGCTCTCGACGCGTCGCGATTTAATGCCTGATGATGTAGCGAACGAATTAGCCATTTTACAAGACCAAGTTAAAGCATTTGATGGTGAACAAGCCAAGGCCATCATAGAGCAAGCATGGCAAGTCGATGATATTAGCGAAGTGGTTGATGACTTTGATATGCAACCTCTAGCATCCGCGTCAATTGCTCAAGTACACACAGCAAAGATAGCAGCAACAGAGCACTTCCCTCACTCAGAAATTGTTATCAAGGTTATCCGCCCTGATATTGCCAAAGTGATTCGTTCTGATATTGATTTAATGCATGTCCTTGCCAGTATTGTGGCGAAATTCTTAGCAGATGGTAAACGCCTGCGACCAGTAGAAGTGGTTAGAGAGTACGAAAAAACCTTATTTGATGAATTAAACTTACTAAGAGAATCGGCGAATACGCTGCAGTTAAAACGCAATTTTGAAGGTTCAGATTCACTTTATATCCCTGATGTACATTCCGACTTGTGCCGTGAAAACGTGCTAGTAATGGAGCGTATTTATGGCATTCCATGTGCCAATGTCGCCGAGCTTGAAGCGCAAGGGACAGATATGAAGCTGCTGGCAGAGCGCGGTGTAGAGATCTTCTTTACTCAGGTGTTTAGAGATAGTTTTTTCCACGCAGATATGCATCCAGGCAACATATTTGTCTCGCGTGAAAATCCAGATAACCCAATGTACATAGGCATTGATTGCGGTATTGTCGGCACACTAAACAAAGAAGATAAGCGCTACTTAGCAGATAACTTTATCGCCTTTTTTAATCGCGATTATCGCAAAGTAGCAGAGCTGCATGTTGATTCAGGTTGGGTGCCAAGCCACATCAATATTGAAGAGTTTGAATTTGCGATAAGAACCGTTTGCGAACCTATTTTTAACAAGCCCCTAGCTGAAATCTCATTTGGCCATGTGTTGATGAATTTATTCAATACCGCACGTAGATTTGAAATGGAAGTACAGCCGCAACTGGTTTTATTGCAAAAGACGTTACTATATATCGAAGGTTTAGGTCGCCAGCTATATCCTCAATTAGATTTATGGACAACAGCTAAGCCTTTCTTAGAAAATTGGCTAAAAGATCAAATTGGTCCAAAAGCGATATGGCGCAACATCAAAGAAAACGCGCCATTTTGGGGTGAAAAATTACCAGAGCTGCCTGATTTGATATACAAAAGCCTCAAACAACAACAAAACCATCAAGCCCAACTGAACCAGTTACTTGAACAAAAACAAGCTAAACAAACTAGCTTATTCAGTCAAATTGGCCATGTAGCAGCAATCAGTGCTGCGATAATATATGGACTGCAATCCGATCTACTAGTGAGCAGTGGTTTAGTCTGTGTAGCCATCATCGCCTGGGTTGTTGGACATAAGCTTTAAATATGAAAAAACCTTTAAAAGTTCTATACACCAACTATCACGATGGTTACGGTGGTGGTCACACCACCTATTTGATGGCTTTGGCTAATAGCCCACTTACTATCAACTATGTGGCCACACCCACATCAAGTGATTTGTATCAGTTTTTACAAGCATCTGGATTTAATAAGCTGCTACCAGTTGGTTTTGCCCGTAAGCCAAAACACTTAGGTTTGTTGTTCAAGTCAGCGAAAAAAATTGCTCGTTTTATTGAAGAGCATGAAATAGATATTGTCCATGCTAATGGCGATGCAGATAACCGCACAGTTTATCTAGCCAAGTACTTTTGCAAACGCCCTTTTAAGCACGTTTTCACCAAACATAACTCGCACCCAATCACCAATTTTATTGCCAAGCGCAAGTTTAAAAAGCTCGATGGGGTGATTTTTGTCGCGCGCTCAATCAAACGCACCTTAGGTATAAAGCCCTTAACACTCAATCATACCGTTATCGAAAATGGCGTTAATACCACGCACTGGCAACTTAAAGATGAACCTAAGTTACCTGCAGATGCGACTTACCTAGACACAGATAAAATAAGACTGACCAGCATTGCCGGAACTATGCACTACAAAGGTTGGCATAACTTAGTTAACGCTTTAAAAACCTTACCAGCAGAGATCAGAAGTAAGTTTGTTGTCACTTTAGTGGGAAAAACAATTCCTGAACTCCGAAAATTAAACTGGTGTAATGGCGATTATTTATCTGAGCAAGTACATTTTATTGGTTTTAAAACCGACCCTAGAGCTTACTTAGCACATTCTGATATTGGCTTTGTATTGTCACATGAAGTAGAAACGATCAGCTTTGCTTGTCGTGAAATGATGAGTATGGGCTTGCCTATGATAGTTAGCGATTACGCAGGGCTGCCCGATAACGTCGACAATGATATTAACGGCTGGATCACTCAAACCAATGATGTCGAATCCATAGCTAAAGTACTGAAAAATATTGCAACAATGACACCAAAAACCCTATCGCAAATGAAACAAGCCGCTAGGAAAAAGGCTGAGCAAGAATTTGCCATTGCCCCTATGTTAGAAAAGACGCAGGCGCTCTATCTAAGCTGCCAATAAAAAAGGCGCTAAATGCGCCTTTTTTATTGGCTATGAATTATCGAACTACACCTTAAAACTGGCAACCATTTCATTTAATTCCGTTGCAAATGCCGCCAAACTCTCACTTGATTTTGCAGTATGGGCAGCACTATCTGTTGTTTGCTCCGCCATATCATTAATCTGATTAATAATAGACTTAACTTGCTCGGTCGTAGCGTACTGCTCTTCGGTTGCTGTACTGATCATAGTATTAAGCTCAGCCACTTCCCCCATACCTTTATGCATTTGTTCAACTAAAGCGCCAGCTTCCTTGGCAAGCGATACACTTGATTCTGCTTTAACTTGGCATTCAGTCATATTACTAACCGCTTCTTGAACGCCGCGCTGTAAAGACTCAATCACATCAGTAATATTCGCCGTAGACTCTTGTGTCCGACTGGCTAAGGTTCTGACTTCATCAGCAACAACAGCAAAGCCACGCCCTTGCTCTCCAGCTCGGGCAGCTTCAATTGCAGCATTTAAAGCCAATAAATTAGTTTGTTCAGCGACACCTTGGATTGTCGATACAATTTCGCCAATGTCCTTACTTGCGTTTTCTAATGCAATAATTTGACTGGCAGAGCTTTCAACACGCTCACCTAACTGGCTAATTGAATCAATATTCTCATTCAAGACTTGAGCACAATGTCTAGTTTCATCAGTCGCTTTTCTAGTAGCGGTTAGAGTCGTGATGGTGTTTTCAGATACTTCAGCAATAGCGTGTACCATTTCATTTGAAGCCTGATCAGCCTTTTTCACATCGTCTCTTTGGCTGTTCATACCGTGATTGATTTGCTCAGTTACTGCTGATAGCTCTTCAGCTTGTACGGCTAAATCGCCCGATGACGCTGCGATACGTGTCAGTACTTGTCTAAAATCAACAAGCATTTTATTAAATGCATTACCAATTTCAGCGAGTTCGTCTTTACCCTCGGCTTTTAACGTCACAGTTAAATCGTTGTCCTTGTTAACTTGCAGCATTAAGTCGCGAATTTTATGTAAAGGCTTATAGATATTACGACCGATTAAATGTGATAACCAAGTTGCAGTGATCAAGAAAAACAGTGCAGTTGCAATCAATGTACGCGCATTTTCCCAGAAGATATCAGCCACATCATCTAAATAAATACCCGTCCCTATCACCCAGCCCCAAGGTGCAAATTCTTTTACGTAAGAAACTTTATCGACTGGCTCTTGTGCTCCGGGTTTATTCCACTGGTAATAAACATACCCTTGGCCTTCTCTATCGATAAGTTCAACCATATCAATGAAGAAATAAACACCATTTGGATCACTAATGTGTTTGACATTTTTACCCACTAAAGCGGTCTTTGGATGAGTAAGCATGGTGTAGTCTTTTGTGTTGACCCAAAAATATTCCTCCCCGTCATAGCGCATTTTGTTTAATGCGCCTAAAGCATGCTGCTTCGCTTCTTGTTCAGAAAAACGTCCTGCCCGGTATTCTTGATAAAAGTACTCAACAGTATGGGTAGCAGACTCTGTTAAATGAGCCGTTTTAATGTAGCGATCTTCAAGTAAATTAAATTTTAACGTTTTGACCGATACGGCCATGATAACCAAAAGACTGATTAAGGTGATTAGGGTTAATAAAGCAAGCTTGTAGCGAATGCTCAGCTTGCTAAGTAAGTACATCATGCTTTCTCTCTTACTTGCCTAGGCAGGGGGAATCAATGTTACAGTTTGGTTACATTCTAAAGAAAGGTAGTTTGATAAACGAATATGAAGA
The DNA here is from genome assembly GCF_013328345.1 of Marinifaba aquimaris. Classification (GTDB taxonomy): domain Bacteria; phylum Pseudomonadota; class Gammaproteobacteria; order Enterobacterales; family Alteromonadaceae; genus Marinifaba; species Marinifaba aquimaris. Next base: position 55,707 of record NZ_JABULX010000016.1, on the reverse strand, counting down.
AAGTTAGAATTATTACAAATTGATATAAATAACGAAAACTATAAACTTCAAGCCGAAAAAAACCAATAAAAACCTTACAAAACAACAACTAATGAATTCACATTAAAACTTTAGAAATCAAACCACAATAACAAGCAAACGATAATGATAACCATTAACATTATCGTTTAGTTTAATGTAAATAAACTTTAACAAAACTGCAATAATTAATTAGTTGAACTTACCTTGAAGTACTTGCCATCTTCTAACCGATACATGGTGAGATCATTTCCCCAAACGCAGCCGGTATCAAGTGCGATCACGTTAGCATGTTGCGTCTGTCCAAGTAGAGAAGCCCAGTGGCCGAAGATGATTTGATGCCCTTTCATTTCTTCGTTTTGGTAATCAAACCAAGGATTTAGATGTGAAGAAGCCTGAGCAGGTGGATTTTTTTCTAAGAAGTCTAAAGCTAAATTGGAGTCTAAATAACGCATTCTTGTTAGTGCACTAACCGTAAAGCGAAAAGCATCTTCTTTATTGTGTTTTTTACTCCAAACTTTAGGCTCATCGCCGTACATAGTCGGCAACCATTTTTTATAACTTTTGCCTGCTAAAATTTTCTCTGCAGCCTTTGCTTGTTCCAGTAATTCGGACAAAGACCAAGCTGGATACCAACCGGCATGAGAAATTACGTGTAACTTCTCATGCATAGTGATGGTCCTAACTAACGGCTGTTTCCTGAGCCACTCGATATAATCATCAAGCTCAGACCAAGCGAGGAGATCATCTAAGTAATCTTTTCTTTTTGCTTTTCTGAGCCCGTGATAAACGGCAATAAAGTGGAGGTCGTGATTACCTAATACAGGTTGGACAGCATCACCTAAAGACAGCATCAACTTGGCTGTCGATAATGAATCACTACCACGAGCGACTAAGTCGCCAACAGGTAATAAAACATCTTTGCTTTTATCGAAGTTAACTTGCTCAAGTAACTGAACAAGCTCAAGGTAACAACCTTGAATATCTCCAACAAAGTAATGCGCCATAGGTTTCTAGTTTAAGATATTTGGAACCGCTAAACGGAAGACATCAATCGGCGCTTCAAACGAGCTACCGTCTTCAGTTTGCATTTCATAGTGGCCTTGCATGGTCGCTACAGGTGTTTCTACAACAGAGCCACTTGTGTACTGAAAGCTATCACCGGGCTCAATAACAGGCTGCTGGCCAATTACACCTGAGCCGTGTACTTCGTTTTTCTTGCCATTACTATCGGTAATTAACCAATGACGATTTATAAGCTTAGCCGTTTTCTCGCCAGTGTTTTCAATCGTGATGGTATAGGCAAATACGTAACGGTCATCATCAGGTTGTGATTGTGCCGCTACGTACTGAGTTTCAGTGGTGACTTTAATGGTATTTTCCATATTCGACTTACTTCTACTGATCGCGCTGTGAGATATATTGAGTTAATCGGATATAACTTTCAACGTCAATATTTTCAGCACGTAAAGATGGATCTATGTTTAGGTTTTCTAACTCTTCTGTGGTGATCAGCTTTTTCAAACTGTTCCTTAACGTTTTACGGCGCTGGTTAAATGCATTATGGCAAATAGAAGACAATAACTTAGCATCTAATTCTGCGCGTTCACTTACCGCTTTAGGTATTAAACGCACAACAGAGGAATCGACCTTTGGTGCAGGTTTAAAACACTCTGGTGGCACAAATAACACTTCTTCTGCATGACAGTAGTATTGCGCCATAACTGTTAAGCGACCGTAGTCTTTATTACCTGGCTCTGCACATAAACGATCAACCACTTCTTTTTGCAGCATAAAATGCATATCGTGGATAATATCGACATGGCTGAAAAGGTGAAACATTAAAGGTGTCGAAATGTTGTAAGGTAAGTTACCAAAAACTTTGAGTTTTTTATCTTTGCCTTCAACAAGCTGTGCGAAGTTAAATTTCATCGCATCCGCTTCGTGAATCGTCAGCTTATCCTTTAAAAAAGGATGATGACGCAATCGCTCAGCTAAATCTCTATCAAGTTCAACAACATTAAGGTGGTCAATTTCAGCCGCAGCGGGCTCAGTTAATGCTCCTAAACCTGGGCCAATCTCAACGTGTTCGTAGTCATTATCTGGGCCAATAGCCAAGACTATATCGGCGATAATATTTTCATCGAATAAGAAGTTTTGGCCAAAACGTTTACGCGCTCTATGCCCTAAATGAACTTTATCGTTACTCATTATTTAGCTCGTTTTGATGCCATATCAATGGCGGTATTAAGTGCGACTACAAAACTACCGTGATCGGCATTACCCGTTCCGGCTAAGTCTGTTGCTGTACCGTGATCAACCGAAGTACGGACGAATGGCAAACCTAAGGTAATGTTTACAGAGTTACCAAAACCTTTGTATTTGAGTACTGTCAAACCTTGGTCGTGATACATAGCTAATACCGCATCAGCTTGTTCTAAATATTTAGGCTGGAATAATGTATCAGCAGGTAGTGGCCCCACTAAATCCATTCCTTGAGAGCGCAATAAATCGAGAGCAGGCTCTATCGTATCGATTTCTTCTCGACCTAAATGGCCACCTTCTCCCGCATGAGGGTTTAAACCACACACAAAAATTTTAGGGTTTTCGATACCAAACTTTTGTTGCATGTCTCGATGTAAAATTTCGGTAATTTTACAAATACGTTCATGAGTTACTGCTTTTGATACGTAAGCAAGTGGGATATGAGTGGTCATCAAGGCAACGCGTAAACCTGTAGTGGCTAACATCATCACGACATCAGTTGTGCCAGATTGAGCAGCAAAATACTCAGTATGGCCACTAAAAGAAACACCCGACTGATTAATAATGCCTTTGTGAACAGGGCCTGTAACAACTGCATCAAACTCACCGTCCATGTTGCCATCACAAGCAACACGTAAGGTTTCAACCACGTAGTGGCCGTTTGCCGCGTCTAATTGCCCGGTAACCACATCTGCATCAGCTTCAACGGTTAACACCGTCAATACGCCTTTTTTCTGAGGGACAGCTTGAGCATTTTTATCATATGCTTCAATTTTGATATCTAAACCAAGTTCTTGCGCCCTCTGTTGCATCACTTTTGGATCAGCGATACAAATAAGTTGCGCAGGCCAATCTTGCTGCGCTAAAGCCAGTACTAAATCAGGGCCAATGCCTGCCGGTTCACCCGGGGTAACTGCTATTTTTAAAGTCATAAATTTATAATACTTCTATATAGGCGCTTTCACGAATTTGACGCAACCAAGCTTCGGCTTCTTCGGTAAACTTACGTTTGAAGATCATTTGATAAGCTTGGTCTTCTTGCATTTTTTCAGTTGCGTCTTGTGTGCGCTTTTCAAGTAATTGAACAATGTGCCAGCCGTGTACAGTCTTGAAAGGACCAGCGTACTCACCTGTATCAAGTGTTTTTAATGCGTCTCTAAATTCCGGTACGTAGACATTTGGGTCGGCAAAGCCTAATTCACCACCGCGAGCCGCTGAACCAGGATCAGCAGAGTGTTCTTTAGCTAGCGCTTCAAAATCGCCCTCACCAACTTTTAAATCTACGATGAATTCTTCAAGCATTTGTTTTGCTTTGTCATCGCTTAAAATAATAGATGGCTTAATAAGGATATGGCGAGCATTCACTTCTTGTACTTCTACAACTTGGCGACCGCGAACATCAAACAAGGTAATGATGTGAAAGCCAGCACCAGAGCGAATAGGCCCCATGATGTCACCTTTCTTTTTACCCGCAGCCACTTCAGCAAATAAGGTTGGCATTTCGTTGATGTTCATCCAACCTAAATCACCGCCATCAAGTGCACGAGGACCAGAAGATGCAGCAATCGCTACTTTTTTGAAATCACTCCCTGTATTTAGCATGTCTAATACTTTTTCTGCACGTGCTTTACTGTCTTCAATATCAGTTGCAGTTGCCTCAGGCGGAATTGAAACTAAGATATGACCAACGTGATATTCCTCATTTTTACTACCTTGTTCTTGAATTAAACGAACAAGCGAGTCAATTTCTTGAGGTGAAACATAAATACGACGAGAAACCGCATTTCGGCGAATTTCAGTCGTGATCATTTCAGTGCGAATTTCTTCGCGAAACACTTCGTACTTAGAGCCCGACTGCTCTATTTGATTGCGCATTTGCTCAACCGTTTGGCCTTGATTGGCAGCAATACGGCCGAGAGTTTGTTCTAACTGCGCGTCAGAAACTTGGAAACCAGCGCGTTGTGCCATTTGCATTTGTAAAGTGCGAAGAATAAGGCGTTCAATAACCTGTGTTCTCAAAGCTTTATCCGATGGCAAGCCCTGGTTCGCCTGCTCTGCTTCGCGCTTTTGCGTTTGGATCATGCTTTGTACTTCACTTTCAAGGATAACGCCTTGATCAACAATAACAGCTACCTTATCTAATAGTTCAGCAGCTTGTGCTGATGCAGTCATTAGTAATGCAAATACAATAGCCAGCTTATTTCTTATCTTCATTTCATTCTCACTGGTTAATAAAATACGGACGGCGATGACCGAAAATACCTTCTTCTAAAACATTGTGACGGTTGCCTGATTGACCGATACGACCAAAACTGAATCGTAACATAATACCGTTATCTGTTTCATTGCTGACTTCATTCGGGTTAGTGTCAGAAACTAAGTCGGTTACAATATGCGATTCATAGGCTAATTGCACACTCCAACAACAAGATTGATAAATAAAACCAATCCGACTTTCTAACTCGCGCGAGTTTTCAAAGTCGTGGTAAGTACTGCCAAACATTTGCCAGTTTTCATCAATCTCCCAACGCCCTGCTACACCTGCCATACTGATTGTATTACCAGAGACATCTCGAGCAAAACGGTGTGAAACTTGTACTACATGGGTTTCATCGAGTTTGTAGTCTAACTTGGTGTAACTTTTACGTGTCACACCTAAATCTGTGTCGTATTGCAAACCGTGGTGAAAAAACCAGGTATCGCGAATATCAAAATTAAAATCGAGTGCCAGTGCCGATTCACCACGCGCTAACTCGAGTTCTTCATCTAAAAAGTCGAGCTTAGTGTTATCTAGATAGAAAATCTGACCAATGCTAAATTGCAGCTTCTCTTGGTTTTTGTCATTGATGAGCCTAGAAGTCACACCTAGTGTTACCTGATCAGCTTCAACAATTCTATCTATACCGCTAAATGGGCTTTTGCGAAACAATCCATAGAAGTCATCTTGTAGTAGTGACGTGTCGTAAAGACCAATATCGGATTGGTCTTCATATGGGACCCATAGATATTGTGCTCTAGGCTCAAGTGTTTGCGTCATTGCCTTGCCAAACCAATTCATAGGCCTTTCTAGAATCATCCGGCTATTTAAGCGAACACGAGGAATGGCTCGAGTAATGGTTTCGTTATCTGATGTAACAGCAGTTGAACCGTCAACAGCACTCTCGATACCATCTTGGCGATAAGCACTGGCCAATAAACTGGTTTCAGCCGAAACTTCCCAGGCAGGTTGTGTCCACTGCCAAGTTAACGTGGGTTCAGTGTGTAAGCGAATGGCTTCAGGTTTTACTTGCTCTTCGTTTTCAAAGTAAGCCGCTTCCATAGGTACGGTCAATTTGAAGTTTTCATAACCTAAATCAGGTGTATATTCGGCTACAATTTCAGGTAACACTCGGTAAGGTTGTGATGTTTCACCAAATGATTGGAAGTCTCTGAAGTTTACTTCAACAAACCATTCTTTATGGTGCTGATAAAAGCTAATCAAACTTTCAATATGCGTATCAACGCTGTTAAAGCCGCGAAAACCAAAATCATTCAAATAAGCATCATCACTTACCTGGTTCAAGTCGACATTTGCTTTCCAGTCACCCCAAACGCCACCTTGATAAGTCAATTTGACGGCGTGACGATCTTCTTCAATCGGTGAATCTTTATCATCGTTAAGGTATTCACCGTAAAATTTAGTCAAACCTTGTTCACTCATATAGCGAACTTCACCGCCCATCATGGTGCCGCGCTCAGACATGTATCTAGGTGTTAATGTCGCATCATAATTTTCGGCAAGGTTAATATAGTAAGGCGTGCTGATATCTAAACCTTTTGATTTAGAACTATCTAGCTTAGGCATTAAAAAGCCAGTTTTGCGTTTATCCGTTAACGGGAACGAGATATATGGCAAATAAATAACGGGCACATCCATCACATCAAAGCGGTTGTGCCAAGCTTCGCCCCATTCTCCATCTACAGATAAAGTGATTTCGGATGAACGCAGCACCCAATCCGGTTCATCTTCAGGACACGTGGTAAATGTCGCATCGAGTAATATAGCAGAATGTTCACCTGGTGCTATGGCAATTTTTTCAGCTTCGCCATGACCGCGATAACCTGCTAATCGGTATTCAGTATCTGAAATACTCAAGGCTGAGTGCTGAACATCGACACTAAAATCTTGCCCTTCAACCACAACATTGGGGTGATTAAAGACGATCCGTCCTTGAGCTTGAAGTTGTTTCTTGTCTTTAGAGACAATGGCCTTATCGGCAACAATAGATGAGTTGTCGGAGAATATCTCTACATTGCCCTCGAATATGGCTTCATTGCCATCAGACATACGAACAGAATCTGCATCAATTGTTATATTTTGGCCAGAGAAATCGGGAGCTTGAGTAAAGGTTTTCGCTTCTTGAGTTTCAGCCTCTGATAGCTCAGCTAAAGCAGGAAAACATTGCTTAAAGTTATATTCTTGAGCGTAGGCGGGTATTAAGGAACTCAGAGAAATAATAGCAGCAGAAGTAGCAATAGTAGTTTTGGACGACATTAACGACCGGTTCCTTAACAAAATAAAACGGTTTCAAGCTAATTAACTAAGATTAATGTAAAAAATACGATTAGCATTGATTATTTGATGCTTTGCCTTATTTTATGACTGTTATAAAACTCAAGGCAATCTCTAGCCGGTTATAATACTCGATATTTAGCTGACAAGTAATGGCAAACAAGCCCAGATAAGCCTTAGTTGCTGCACTTTATTATAATAAGACAACGAATAGACATGACTTTTGACCTTAGACAACAAGAATTGTTCAATTGGATTGAAAAACTAAATTTAGGTGAGCTGACCAATTTTAGATTAATCTCAGGTGATGCCAGCTTCAGACGATACTTTCGCCTGCAAATAAACGGGGTTAACAGAATAGCCGTTGACGCTCCACCACAGACAGAAGACAACCCATTATTTGTTGCATTAGCAGAAACCTTGGCGTCGGAAAATATCATAGTACCGACAGTTGTTGCTCATCATTTCGAGCTAGGTTTTATGTTGCTTATCGATTTAGGTGATGTGCACTTAGCGAATATCATTAATCAAGAAAATTACCTTGAGCTCTATCCAACGGCGCTGGACGAATTACCGAAACTCATCAATATTCGTCAAACGCGATTAGGCGACATCCCGCAATACGACAAAAAACTAGTTCACTTTGAGCTGAGTATTTTTGTTGAATGGCTAGTTGAAAAACATTTAGGCTTAGTTTTACCTGAAACCGATCAAGCACTACTCAAAAGTACGTTTTCGCTATTAGCAGAGAATTTTCTTGAGCAACCCAAATGCTTTGTACATCGAGACTTTCACAGCCGAAACCTAATGCTACCTGATGAGAATATCGCCATCATTGACTTTCAAGGTGGTTTAATCGGCCCGATTACCTATGACCCGGTATCTCTATTAAAAGATTGTTATGTGAAATGGCCGATAGAAAAAACCAATCAACTTAGTCAAGCTTATCGACAAACCCATTTTGCTAACATCGCCCCTGCACAGTGGCAACGCTGGTACGATTTAACGGGTATGCAAAGACATATCAAAGCAGCCGGTATTTTTGCGCGGTTACACCACAGAGATGGCAAGCCTCATTATCTAGCCGATATTCCTCGAACCCTGAGTTATATCTCAGATGCTTGCCAACACTACTCTGAATTGACCGACTTTGGTCAATGGTTAGAACAGGTCGTTATTTGCAAACTCGATCAACAAGGATGTGTTAAATGAAAGCGATGATCTTAGCCGCTGGCAAAGGCGAACGCATGAGGCCATTGACAACACATACGCCGAAACCTTTACTAAAAATAGCGGGTAAGCCTTTAATTCAATACCATATCGAAAAGTTAGTCGCAGCCGGTATTACTGACATTATCATTAACATTGCTTGGCTAGCTGACTTGATACCACAACAGCTTGGTGATGGCTCAAAGTTTGGTTGTCGCTTGCACTATAGCCGTGAAGAGGTAGGCGCTTTAGAAACCGCAGGCGGTATTAAGCAGGCTTTAGATTTACTGGGCAATGAGGCGTTTTTAATCGTAAACGGTGATGTTTGGACTGACCTAAACTTTAAAATTTTACCAAACACTTTGATGCCAAATACAATGGCTCACCTGGTACTCGTCAATAACCCTGCTCATCACCCACAAGGGGATTTTGGGATAGCTGGCGATTACCTCAACCTTGAAAACAGCCAAAAGTGGACTTATTCAGGTATAGGTATTTACAGTCCAGAACTATTTTTAAACGTGAAAAAGCTTCCTGCACCACTTGGCCCTTTGCTCAAACAAGCCATTGGCCAGCAACAAGTAACAGGACAAATTTACCAAGGGATCTGGTCAGATATAGGCACACCTGAACGTTTAGCTCAGATGGAGCAAGCGTTAACAGAAAACTCACTAGGATAAATAATGCAAGTTTGGGGTAAAATTTTAGGCTGTGTTTTTGGCTTTATGTTCGCCAAAATTCCTGGCGCTATACTCGGTATTATCATTGGCCACTTTTTTGATAAAGGCTACAGCCGGGCATTTGATCGCGTTGGCGGCTTTTCCAGTTTAATAAAAAATACCGACTCACTAAAAAGTAGAGCGCTGTTCTTCCATACCTTATTTTCAATTATGGGCCATATCGCCAAATCGTCTGGCAGGGTTACTGAGGCGGATATTGCGCTTGCTAGCGCCTTAATGACGCGATTAAATTTAACAGGCGATACCAGAAAAGAGGCACAAAATGCCTACAATGCAGGCAAGAAAGCCGATTTCCCGATCAAAGAAACAGTGAAAGAATTTAAACAGTTTTGTTCTGGCCGAGCTGAATTTACCCAGATGTATCTTGAAATGCAGATTCAAGCGGCGTTGATCAATGGTGAGATTAATGACAAAGCAAGGCAGATTCTTGAGCTTGTTGCCAAAACACTGAATTACTCAAAAACAGAATTAGCGATCTTAATTAAACAAGTGCAAGCGGTAAATCGCTTTCATCAGGCTTATCAAGAGCAAGAAGCACAAAAAAAGGCGCAACAGCAACAAAATCGCCAGCAAAGGCAAGAGCGTTATCAAGAATATCAACAACAATATCGACCGCAATATTCTGCCAAGGCACAGCTACAAAACGCCTATGATATTTTAGGTATCGATGACAATACGCCAGAAAAAGCTGCTAAAAAAGCCTATAAAAAATTAATGTCGCAGCACCACCCAGATAAGTTGATGGCACAAGGCTTACCCGAACAAGCTATGGAGTTAGCAAAAGAAAAAACACAGGACATTCAAGCGGCATGGCAGATGATCAAAACACAGAAAGGTTGGTAATACTTACCAGCCCAAGTATTTAGAGTACGCGAGAATTTCTTTCATTAATCGCGCATCTCTTTGTTCCCATCCGTGATCCCCAAAAAGCTGACGCTGTCTATAATGCAAAGTCAGCTTTTTCTTTGCCATTTTTTGTCTTTTTTCTCTGGTTGCTAAAGCCCAAGGGTTATCAAAATCAGACCAAATATCCAAAATAGCAACTGGTAACTCTGCGATGGTTGTTGCCAACTTTTTATTGGCTTTAGTATCCGGTATGTAAGGTTGTACTAATACTAAAATATCGGGCAACGCATCTTCATCATCAGCCAATTTAGCAAAATGATTCACTACACTTGCCGCACCTACTCCCTGAGCAATAACTAATAAAACCCCAGGGTAATTTTCAGCTTGGTTCAATAACGCCATCAAGCGCATTTGCATTTGCATCTGATAATCTTGTTGAGCCTGTTCAGGAAAAAAAGCAAAATTGCTGTCAGCTCTTTCCATCCATTGCTTAGCACTTTCTTCATTCAGTGGCTCTGCAACTAACATAGGGTCGTGACTACTTGCCGCTAATGTCACCCAACCGTGATCATTTAATTCATGCCTTAATTGAGAAAAAGCAGCACTTTGACTAGGCGATAAAGTCCAGTCAGCTAATAAAATTGCAGTGCCTTTGACCATGAAAGTGTTTTGCTCGCTCAGCAGTGCAGGAAATTGCGAGTCACCAGCCATTAGGCTCAGAATCTCATCTTTGTCTTCAAACCGATTGATATCAACTTGTCTATATTGCGCTAAAGAGGGAGCTTTTACATTCTTGGGCATTTTAGACTTTGATGCGTTATTGCTTTGACTTGTTTCAGGAGGCTGCTCAGCTTCCTCTTGAGCTTGCAATGACCAAGCTAAGCTGAGAGAAAAGACTAGAGTTAAGGAATAAATAATCTGCATAGCTAAACTATCGACCAAATCTTTTAAGTCTTTAGTTTAAGAAAGCGCTAAAAGCCGTCATTCGTTTAAAATCTTTTATGGGATATGGTCAGGCGTACTAGAGGAATAATAGCTAATGGCACTGCCCCAGATAGTGCAGTGTAATGGTCAAAAGATATAGGTTTTAATGGTGCTTAGAAACCAACAGTACTCATTCACCAATCTCAACCGAATGCAAAATGAAAGACCTGACACCAGAGTTTTTAATCAATTATCTCAAATCTTAAAATACAGATTTGGTCAACTTTATTATTACCCATTTCAAAGGGAGGATACACAGATTTAGGAAAGTTGATGAAGTCCATTCGAACATATTTATTATCTATATCATCAATATACTTGATGAACTCTGCCCAGCACCCTTTTTTAAGTATGTTTTTGTGAGGTAATATTCTTATAAAAGAGCTCTTGTCAATCTTAAACTTATCTAAGCCACCTTTCTCATTTTTATCAAGGTAGAGTACACCTTTAATAGTTTCGTATTCACCTTGAATATAACTTTTTTTGTTATCTTTTAACTCTGCGTTGTTATCTTCTAATGATAAATAATTTACTAATGAGAATAAAATTCCAAAACAACAAAATACTCTCAATCCAACAGTTTGACTCCTGGTTTGAGAGACTATCGTTTTATGAGAAAGCCAATAATATATAAAAACAACTGTAGGGATAGCCAAAAGCCATCCCCAAGTTAAAGATGCTGTTTGTGTGGATATATCGTAAAGCATATTTACCTCGTGAATCAGCAACTCTGAGGACAGAGCTTTCTTTTTACATCGTTGATTATTCTACTTATTGTTGAATAAAGCACACTAACATAATCGGCTAATTTCATCTGATTATAACCACCACTTTGATAAGCTTTTGCTATTGCATCATTGCGTTTCGGGTAATGAGTTTGGTTATACCGTAATGGCTTAGCCTCTCGCCTTTGTTGTACCTATGCACTTCATTTGGTGGTGTGGCCAATATGCCCTAATTCAGCAAATTATCAAAAAGGAGCGGGACTGTAAAAAGATAAGTTCTTACCCGTTACAGGGTGAGTAAAGCTCAATGCTTGTGCATGCAAGTTTAATCTAGGTGCGGCATCAAAGGCCGCTTGATGGGCGTAAAACTTATCACCGAGTATTGGGTGCCCTAGGTGTAACATATGTACCCTTAACTGATGAGAACGTCCCGTAATTGGTGTTAATTCAATCCGACTACTTACATCATTGGTGCTAAGTACTCGCCATAATGTCGTTGAAGGTTTGCCATTTTCAAAACAAACCATTTGCTTAGGGCGATTTGGCCAATCGCAGATAAGCGGCAGCTCAATTACGCCTGATTGTGTTTTAGGCTTACCCCAAACATTAGCAATATAAGTTTTAGACGTTTCCCTTTCTTGAAATTGCCTGGCTATTGAACTGTGGGCAGGTTTATTTAGTGGCATGACCATAATGCCAGAGGTCGACATATCCAATCGATGCACTATACCAACAGTAGGTAAAACGGACTGTAATCTGGCTTCCAAACTATCTTGATGTTCTTTCGCTTTACCACGAACAGATAATAAGCCACTCGGTTTATCACAAACAATCAAATCATCGTCGCGATAAAGAATGTTTAAAAAAGGCTCAGTTGGTGGGTTGTAAACAAAAGACATGTATAAATTTTAGAAAAAGATGGTGATTAATGTAAAAAATGTATTCTACGTTAAGCAGTTGTTAATTGCATGGCCAGAATGATGTCTTTGCTTACAATTTAAGCATTGCTACACAAGTTAACGATCTAGATACTCAATAAATACAAAAGCTTGGGTTGTAGGAGTAGTAGATGTACAAGCTAGTAAGTTTTATTTTGTTATGTATCAGTTTCAATGCAAGCGCCAATTTAATTTTAAATGGTGACTTTGAAGACAAGCAAATCAAACGCAAATGGCAGTACCTTAACGCTGATAAAGTGAATGGTTGGCAAGGTGAGCGCATTGAAGTTTGGCATGGTCTGTTTGGTTTAAAGCCCTACTCAGGCAAACAACACATCGAACTCAACTCACACAAAAAAGATAACGAATACGCTATCTATCAAACATTTAATAGCCAAGCAGGCCAAAGCTATGATTTGAGCTTTGCTTATGCTGCACGTACCCGTAAAAATGAACAATTTTTAGTTGAGGTATTTTCAGGTCAAAATTTAGTGATGAGTCAATTAATAAACGACCATGCTTACAGAGAGTGGTCAGTATTTACCGATAACTTTGTCGCTACAGATAGCCAAACCACATTGAAGTTTACAGGTATTACCCCAAAAGGCTCTGTTGGTAACTTACTTGACGATATTCAAGTCAATGCACTAAATATTACCGCGCCACAAGGGTTGGCAAACGCTGTAGATGCACCAGCGACAATAGGGTTGTTATTATTAGCAGGCGGGTTATTAGTGATGCGACATAAAAGAGCCGCATCAACTAAATAAACGAAACTCAGCTTAATGTGAAACCACAATTAAGCGAACAGCGTCTAACTGAAGGCCGGCTTGATTAACATAGTTAATTAAGTCGGCTTTTTGGTTTTCAAGCGCTTCAAGTTCAACTGCACGGATGTTCGGGTTTAACTTTTGTAATGCCTGTAATCGTGCTAACTCTGTTGAAAGTTCAAGCTCTATCTTTTCAATGGCTTGCTCAATAATTTGTTGCTTTTGTTGCTCGGCAATCGCTTCTGAGCTCGCAATTAAATTCGCCATATCCGTTTGCAGTGCTGTCGCTATGTTAGAAGCAATGTGTTTACCAACAGGTTTTAATTGTTTGTTAAACCCTTCGTAAGCCACTTTTGCTGCTAGGTTATTACCCGCTTTATCAAGTAATAAACGCACAGGTGTTGGTGCTAAAAAACGCCCTGGTTGAAGCGATTTTGGTGCAGACGTTTCTACCACATAAATCAATTCAACAAAGAAAGTGCCTTCTGGCAGTGCTTTATTTGGCAATAAACTCACTGCGTTGTTACCCACATCAGAGGCAGCAATCATTTCAAAGCAGCCTTGAACCATAGGGTGATCCCAGCTGATAAACCTGACATCATCACGACTTAAAGCGGTATCGCGTTCAAAGCTGATGGTCATGCCTTCATCTGTCAGCTCAGGGAAATGCGGTTCAAGCATGTGCTCTGTTGGCTTTAATATTAAACACTGCTCGCCTTTATCTTCTTGCTGAACACCGTACACATCGAACACTTGGAACATATAAGCAATAAGCGAAGTATCATCATCAATTTCAGCAATCGCTTCGGCAATTGCCTCACCATCAGTACCTTTAGAGTTAAGCTCTAATAAGATATCTCTGCCTTGTTCCATTTGTTTGTTCAAATCAGCTACGTGCTCTTTTGCTTGGCTAACAAATGGAGCAATGACCGCATCGTCATGATCAATTTGGAACAGTGCTTGAATCAGTTCATCCGCTTGCTGTTCAAATACAGTCACGCCCGCAGGACACGTATCAGCAAAAGCATTGATACCGTGATCTAGCCACTTGAAGATAGATTCTGATGCAGTACCTGTGAAGTAAGGGATATGGAGCTTGATATCATTGAGCTGACCGATACGGTCTAATCGACCAATACGCTGTTCCAGTAAGTCAGGGTTAAGAGGAATATCGAATAACACTAAATTACTAGCAAATTGGAAATTACGACCTTCAGAGCCGATTTCCGAACAAATTAAAACCTGACAGCCTTCATCCTGATCAGCAAACCAAGCGGCAGCTCGGTCGCGCTCAACAATAGTCATCCCTTCGTGGAAAACAGCAGAGTTAATACCTTGTAAAGTACGCAGTGCTTTTTCCATTGTTAATGCTGTCGAAGCTTGGGCACAAATTACTAAGAACTTCTGATCTTTTTCTGCTTTTACTTTTTCGCTTAGCCAATCCACTCTCGGGTCGATTAACCACCAAGGTTGTTCATCATTACTACCAACAGCTTCATAAATAAACTCTGGTGTTAATAACTTAGCTAAGTCTTGCTGATTAGGCGCCTCTTGATGCTTATCAATCCACCAACGTGTAGCAGGCATAAATTCTTCAGGGTAAGTCAACTCAACAGGGTAAAGTTCACGCTTAGGGAAACCTTTAACTGAGGCACGCGTATTTCTGAATAACACTCGGCCTGTGCCATGGCGGTCGATTAACGCTTTTAGAATGTTATCTCGACTCGCTTTTCTTTCATCAGCATCATTTGAGTTAACGGTTAATAAAGCGTCATTTAGCAATGAATCTTCTTTTTGTAATTGCGCAAGTTCAGCTACTTGCTGATCATTTAGCGACTCATCACTAACGAGCGTTTTAGCTAATTCAGCAGTTGATTGGTAACCCGCTTCTTCTGCGACAAATTTTTCATAATCATAAAAACGATCGCGATCTAGTAGACGCAAACGTGCAAAGTGACTTTCATGACCCAACTGATCTGGAGTAGCTGTAAGAAGCAACAGGCCTTTACAAATGCCGGCTAATGCTTCAACCGCGGCGTATTGCGGACTGACTTGCTCTGGGCTCCACTTTAAGTGATGGGCTTCATCAACAACCACTAAATCCCAATTAGCTGCACAAGCTTGATTTAAGCGCTTTTCTTTATCGGCAATTAAGGACAATGGACAAATGATTAATTGTTCGGTTTCAAATGGGTTTTCATCTGAACCGTCATATTCAGCACAGCGCTCTTCATCAAAAATAGAAAACTTTAAGTTGAAACGTCTTAGCATCTCAACTAACCACTGATATTGCAGAGATTCAGGTAGTAAAATTAATACGCGAGAAGAGCGACCCGTTAAGAGTTGCTGATGAATGATCATACCCGCTTCAATGGTTTTACCTAAGCCCACTTCATCTGATAACAAGACACGCGGTGCAACCCTCTGACCGGCTTCTTTTGCAATGTGTAACTGATGCGGAATCAATGCTGTGCGAGCACCACTTAATCCGATCAAGTCAGAAGATTGATATTTATATTGATATTGTCGAGATTGATAGCGTAAGTCGTACCAGTCGTTCCTATCGATTTGACCGGTAAAGAGTCTATCTTGCGGTTTATTTAGCTTGAGGTGATGGTTGATACGCGTTTCTATTAAATGCGTCAGTTCACCTGTTTCAGAGTCGGGGCCGGTGTAAATCATTAAGCCATCCGTCTCATCTGCAGATTCAACCGTTATTGACCAACCATCAGCAGACTCAACCGTGTCACCAACATTGAAGCTCACTCGCGTTAGCGGCGCTGAGTCAATGACGTACTCTCGGGTTTCCCCTGTCGCTGGAAATAATAACGAAACACGGCGGCCTTCAATACCTACAACCGTACCTAAACCTAAATCAGATTCTGAATCACTGATCCATCTTTGACCTAATGCAAAATTCGACATAAAAATGTTCACCTAATTAAGTGATAACACGCTGAGCTGACAATGATAATGCACAATTTGTGCGAGGGGCGCGTATGCTACCTAAAGCACAGTTAAGTTAATAGCTGTTTTTGTAATTAAAGTTGAGATCTACTTAGTTTCATAGTTTTAATTCCAAATAATCTTCATCAATTGTTCACAATTTAACTCAAATATCTTTGCTATTGGTTAATAGGCAAAATTATTTAACTGACTGAAATTTGTATAAATCAATAATTCGTTGCTAAACCTAAAGTAATGCAAAATTTTTTGCTGCCATTCAAGGAGAGTTGAATGCCCCCAGAACTAAGAAAAAAATATGTCTTAGACACCAATATCTTACTGCATGACCCCTTCGCTTTTTTAAACTTTCAAGAACACGACGTCGTTATCCCAATGACGGTTTTAGAAGAACTCGATCATATTAAAGATCGTAAAAAAGATGTCTCTCGAGATGCGCGCATCGCGATAAGAGCACTAGAAGAGTTAATGCGTGATGCAACACCTGAAGAAATCGCTGAAGGTGTTCCACTGAAACACGGCGAAGAAGACGATGAAGATGTCAAAAAAGGCAACTTATCTATCTATCCCGATCATCAACTCACTTTACAAAAACACTCTTTACCTGGCCCAGAAAACGACAATCGCATCATTAACACAGCGATTCATTTACAAGAAACCTGTGTACCTAATAAGGTCGTCTTAGTCACAAAAGATATCAATATGCGCCTTAAGGCTAAAGGTGCAGGTTTAGACAACGTTGAGGACTACCGAACCGACCAATTAATTTCGGATATCAAATACCTGACGAAAGGTCATCATCAGTTTGAAGGCGATTTTTGGCAAAATATTCAAGACTGTGACAGTGAAACACATGGCCGCCACACCACGCATACAATTAGCCGAGATAAATTTCCTAAAACCATCTTTGTGAATGAATATCTATATGACGATACCAGTAATTTTGCGGCTAAAATTCTGGCTCATGATGATCATTCAGTGACAATCAAAGACTTAGGATTTGAACGAATGATGAGCCGAGAAGCTTGGGGGATCACACCTAAGAATTTCGATCAAGCTATGGCATTGGATGCATTACTCGATACCGACATGGATCTCGTTCTACTAACGGGCCCTGCTGGTTGTGGTAAAACTCTACTCGCTTTGGCAAGTGCACTTGAAATGGTGATTGAACAAAACATCTATGAAAAAATTATCGTCACCCGCAACACGCCAGAAATTGCAGAGTCAATTGGCTTTTTACCGGGAACAGAAGAAGAAAAGATGGCGCCTTGGCTTGCCGCGATTAATGACTCTCTCGATTTTCTACATCGCAATGATGAATGCCGTGAAAGCAGCATGAAATACATTATGGAGAAAGCCAACATTCAATTTAAGTCAGTCAACTTTATGCGAGGTAGAAGTTTACAAAAATCTATCGTGATTTTAGATGAGTGCCAAAACATGACCGCATCACAGTTAAAAACGATCATCACCCGTGCAGGTGAAGGCACTAAATTAATTTGCTGTGGTAACTTGGCACAAATTGACAGTAATTATTTGTCACCACTTACTTCAGGCCTGACTTATATCGTCGAAAGGTTTAAAGATTTTGAAGGCAGTGCAACAATCAACATCGCAGGTGTTATGCGCTCTCGCTTGGCCCGCTTTGCTGAGCAGCATCTTTAATCACTTTTAACCTGATTTTACTCCGTTCAACAATGGCTTGTTGCTCAGTATCGGAAGAAAAGATCCAATCATTTCTTTCCTGCTGAGTACGGCCACAACCAGTACAAATACCGTCTTCATTCAGACTGCAAACGGCACGACACGGATTATTTACAGTGCTTTTCATTGTGTTATATCTTTAAAACTACAGCGTAATTATATCTTTGAGCCTATACTTTTATCATGTGCGACAGCATCATGGAATACTCATTATTTTGCAGCAATTTAATTTAGGAGTGTAATCACTTTGGAAAAAGCGACAGTACTAGTCGTAGATGATGACCCACTAAATATCCAATTACTCGGTCAGGCTTTATCTCAACACTATAAAGTTAAAACCGCGATCAATGGAGAGGTTGCTTTGAATGTCGCTAGTGCCGAACCCAAACCTGATCTGATCCTGCTCGATGTGCAAATGCCACTGCTCAGTGGGTTTGAAGTACTCATTCAATTGCGTAGCCAAGATGCCACTAAAGACATTCCCGTCATTTTTATTACGGGTAATGATGCCGTTGAAGATGAAGCCAAAGGTTTAGAGTTAGGTGCAATGGACTACATTACTAAACCGTTTAACGTTCCTGTTGTACTTGCCCGCGTTCGAAACCAAATAATTCTGAAGCGAAAAAATGATTTATTGGAGCAGTTAGTTTCCATCGATGGCTTAACTGAAATCCCCAATCGCCGAAACTTTGAAGAAGTATTTGCTCAGGAGTGGCGACGCTGTTTACGCAATCAAACACCTCTGACAATGATCATGATTGATATCGATTTTTTTAAACAGTACAACGACAATTATGGGCATACTGCAGGTGATGAAGTATTGAGGAAAGTCGCGCAAACCCTTGATGCACAGCTAAAACGCGGTGCTGATTTTGTTGCTCGTTTTGGTGGCGAGGAGTTTGTCGTCGTTTTACCGGAAACAGACTTTCCTGCTAGTTTAAAATTTGCCGAAAGCTTGCGTTCAGCAGTTGAACAACTGGCCATTAAACACGAATACAGCGAGGCGGCTAAAGTAGTGACAATTAGCCTTGGACAATCGACGATAATTCCAACTAAGCAATTGTCAGCTATTGAACTTCAAGAAAGTGCAGATAAAATGCTCTACCAAGCTAAGGAGCTAGGAAGAAACCAAACTAGCGCCGTTGATACCCTTTCTAGTTAAGATTGAAAATATGACAGATAGCAAATCGGATTTATTATTAAAAGCTTTTAAAGCCATCTTGAAACAAGAGACATATGGCTCACAAAGTGAAATTGTAAACGCACTAAAAGAACAAGGCTTTGATAATATCAGCCAATCGAAAGTCTCTAGAATGCTAAGTAAGTTTGGCGCCGTTCGTACTCGAAATGCCAAACAAGAAATGGTTTACTGCCTCCCTCCTGAACTTGCTATCCCAACTGCACAAAGCCCATTAAAGCACTTAGTACTGGACATAGTTCACAACAATATGATGATTATCATCAGAACTTCACCCGGTGCAGCTCAGCTTATTGCTCGAATGTTAGATTCATTAGGACAAAACGATGGTGTACTTGGGACAATTGCAGGTGATGATACGATTTTTATCGCCCCAACCAATACAGATAAAATTGATGAGACGATAAAAACGTTAGAAGATCTGTTTGCTAATGCTTAATCGTTATTGAGTAAACGATAAAGTAATTGCTTTACTGTGGCAGGTTCAAAAGGCTTGTCACAGATGGCGTTAACGCCTGACTGCTCAATATTCGCTAAATGAGTGTCGTTCGCTTCTGAACTGACCATTAGTACAGGAATATGTGATTGCGCACTTTTATTGCGAATAAATTCTGTTAACTCACGCCCATCAACTTCTGGCATGTTATAATCCGTTACGACTAAGTCAAACATTTCATTTTCTAAAATAGCTTTAGCTTGACTGCCATCTTCCGCTTCTTGCATGCGTTGAATACCCAGGTTAGATAAAACGCGTTTAATATGATTTCTGGCTAATCGGCTATCATCAACAACTAAAACGCGCACATCTTGGACATCAAATAAATCGAGTTCTAACTCTTCAGATTCCAGTAAATCAATAGTCGCATTAATCGCTTTACCAAGATGATCTGGCGTAAAAGGTTTCGGCAAAATAGCGACGACACCCGCTTGTTTAAACTGCTCAAGTTGCTCGCGGCGAAACTCACTAGACACTAACATGAACGGAATATCCGCATCACCTTCTCGGTGGCGAATGTCATTTAATATATCTAAGCCCGTTCCATCTGAAAAATGCAGTGCTGAAATAATTAAGTCAGGAACGTGATTAGTAATAATTTGTTTAGCTTGTTCAACCGACTCAGCTTCTTCAACTTCGTTTATTCCTTCTTGCGCTAAATGCTTGCGAATGACCTTTCTTTGCATAGAAGAAGGTTCAATTAATAAAATGGATAAATCTGCCGGAGATAATGCGTGCATGAGGCCCCAAAAAATAAAAATTAGTCTAGTAATAACTTAATCAAGATTTCGTAAAAAAGTCACTAGCAAAATAATGATTCGTTACAAAACAGTAACCTTAGGTTGCCAAAATAGTGTATAAAAAAGATATATTTAATAAAAATTAAAATTAATCGTTAATAAGCGACTAACCCCCTTGATATTCATCAAAAGTTTATTAAATTTTAGTTAGTACAATTATTTTCATGGAAATGTCTTAGGAATCCATCAATGAGCTTGACTACCAACCTATCTGCCGACGGCAAAAACTTCACAATCCAGATCAAAGGCAAATTCGACTTCAACCTTGTACAAGAATTCCGCAATGCCTATGCCGACATTGGTGAGCAGACTCCAAAAATTGTTATCGATTTGCGTGAAACTGAATATATGGACTCTTCTGCACTAGGTATGTTGTTGAATATGCAAAAGAACTTAGGCACACGTGTTGAGAGCATTCGCATTGCTAACTGTCGTCCACAAATCAAAAAAATCTTACAAATTTCACGTTTTGATAAAAAATTCGATATCGATTAAATAACAATAATTAGCTGTATTCCCCCTCTTTTTTTAGGTGATTAAATGCAAATATTGGTCGTTGATGATCAGGAATTGAATCGCACTATGCTCCAATTCATGTTGGAGTCAGAAGGTTTTAAAGTATCATTAGCGGCAGATGGTGAAGCAGCCATTGAATCGTTCAAAGAAATCGAGCCAGATATTATCTTACTCGATGTCGTGATGCCCAAAATGGACGGTTACACTGTAGCCCCCATTTTGAAAAAAATGGCTGGTGATAAGCACTTACCAATCATTTTCATAACGGCACTGGATGATCAAAAATCCATGCTTAAATGCCTAGAAGTAGGCGGCGATGATTTCTTAGCAAAACCTTTCGATAAAGTTATTTTATCAGCCAAAATAAAAGCTCACAGCCGCAGCCGCGAACAATCTGCTCGTATCTCGAAGCAAAACGCAGCACTGATTTATCACCAAAACCAAACAGAACGCGAACACCAAATTGTTGAGCATATCTTCTCTAATGCACTAAAGAGCAATAACTACGAAGAGCATATTGTTCGTCACCACCTATCGCCTGCCAGTATGTTCAATGGTGATTTATTCCTGACAAACCGAAGCCCAATGGGTGGTGCCTATATCTTATTGGGTGATTTTACCGGCCATGGTTTAGCTGCTGCGGTTGGCGCATTGCCCACAGCTCAAACGTTTTTTACCATGACGGCTAAAGGTTTATCTGTTGGTGATATTGCACAAGAAATCAACTTGCAGCTGCTTCACCTATTACCTGATGACATGTTCTGTGCGGCCTGTATTGTCGAATTATCATCAACCGGTAAAACACTTTCTCTTTGGAGCGGTGGTATGCCCGATAGTTTGTTGCTCTCGAGTAAATCAGGGCTGAAAAAGCGAATCCCTTCGCAGCACATGGCTCTGGGTATACTCGAAGCAAACGAGTTTGATAACGATGCATATCACTTGGAAGTAACGCCAGAGGAAAGCATCATCCTGTATACCGATGGTGTGATTGAAGCTTCTAATGAATCTGGCGATATGTTCGGACAAGAGCGCCTTGAAGCTTGTTATCAAGCAAACCCGACAGCGGCTATTGAAGATATCATCCGCTCGCTGAAACGCTTCAGCGGTACCGCTGAGCAAGAAGACGACGTATCTATTGCCCAAATTCATTGTTTAGCCGCTACAGAAGTTGAGCAATCTAACGATGATGAGCTGGCTAACCTACCATGGCAATTTCAAGTTGAAATTGGCCCAGAAGAAATAAAAAGTACCGACCCTGTCTCTCATACACTCGATATGGTCAGTGCTTTTAAAGGCGTCCAGCAACACAGATCTGCGCTATTTTTATTATTAGCTGAACTCTACAACAATGCGCTCGATCACGGCTTACTCAACCTTGACTCTTCAACGAAAAACGACACTGAAGATGGTTTCTTTCAATATTACTGCAATCGACAAGAAGCATTAGATAACCTCAACGAAGGGCTCATTCGCATTGAAGCCAAGTTTTTACCACACGAGCACATTTTGCAGTTTACCGTACAAGATAGTGGTCAAGGCTTTGATTACCAAGCCATGGCTAACCTTGATAACTTAAATAATCAACATGGCAGAGGTGTGAGCTTGATCAACGAAATTTGCCATCATATTGAATACAGTAACGGTGGTTCTACTGTGGTAGTTCAATATAAGATTGACCAGCAACAACCTACCGCAAATCTGCTGTAGAAGCTGTTGCGCAAAGGAATGACTAACATGAATAAACTTACCCAATCTCTTTTTTTAACGAGCTTAATGCTCTTATCTCCTGCGCTTTTAGCCAATGATTGGCAATTATCGGAAAAAGTTTTAAATAAACTGAATTTATCTGAACAACAACACTCTAAAATTTTAGAAATTAAAAATTCATATAAATCAACATTTAATAACTTAAGAAAACAAATAAAGCAGGACAAAGATGCCTTATCTCAGCTAAACGCTGGCAGTGCTAACTATTTACAACAAACCGAGCAAATCGCCGATAAGATTGCTAGTTCAACCTCAGAGTTAACTAAGCAAAGGATTATGCTTGATGCGGAATCAAAACAAGTACTCAGCACAGAGCAAAGAGATAAACTCAATAAATTGCGCAACAAAAAGCGCAATAAAATGAAGAAGTGGCAAGACAAAATCCAAAGCTTTAAGCAATAAGGACCATTATGGCTGCATCAAATCAAGTTTGGTTAATTGACGATGACACGACATTAACTGAGTTATTGTCTGAATACTTAGAACAAAATAACTTTTCAGTGCGATGCTTTGATAATGGTGAGCCGTTACTCGCCGCTCTAAACAAAGATGAATCTCCCGATATCATGGTTTTGGATATCATGATGCCAGGTTTAACTGGTTTACAACTACTGCCTGCAATTCGCAATCATGTCGATACCCCAGTGATTATGTTAACGGGTCGAGGGGACGAGATAGATCGCATTCTTGGCTTAGAACTCGGCGCAGACGACTACATGGCAAAACCTTGTAACCCACGTGAATTACTTGCACGTATTCAAGCGATTGTCCGTCGTTATCAAGCTGCTCCAACACAATCACAAGGTGGCCAACAAATTGATCACCAAGGTGTCAACCTAGACATGGGGATGCTGACATGTAGCTACCAAGATCAAACCGTCGATTTAACCGGTATCGAGTTTTCAGTTTTAGCCGAACTTGTAAATAACGCCGGCAACTTAGTCAGCAAAGCTGATTTAACTGAACGCGTTTTACACCGCAAGTTAACCGCTTATGATCGAAGTATTGACGTTCATGTCAGTCGAGTGAGACAGAAATTGAAAGCCGCCGGTTTAGAAAACGACGTCATTAAGACAGTTCGTGGTAAAGGCTATCAGTTTATAAAATAATGAAAGTATTCGACTCATTGTTTTGGCGTATCTTTTTTGTTTTGTGGCTAACCAATGCCACAATCATCACAAGTGCAGCTGTTTTAATCATTCTAGATATAGAAAGCAGCCGCCAGCAACTACTGCAAGAGCAACGTATGGAACGCAGCATTTCTCCTCTCGTTGGCCTTTATGAGCAAGGCATGCCCATAATGAGCAATAAAGAGCAAAACAATGCTGTGGCTCATTTTTCTGAGATGTACAACCTAACAAAAAATGTAAAGGTTTACGGTAATATCCCAGAACAAGAGCGTCACAAAATACAAAGCTTCACGTTTACCAGTAAAAACGATCAAGAATACAAAATTAATTACTTGAGCTTGCCCCATAAAACCGAAATATGGGTAGCACTCAAAGCTTATTTCTCCCCTATTCGCGGTTTTTTTGCATTGCTCATTATCAGTTTGTTCAGTGCAGCTTTAAGTAAAACCATCATAAAACCGATCAAACAACTGAGGAGACATGTCAAAAACCTTGCTACCGGTGAGCAAGAAGTTGAAATGAATCAAAAATTGTTAGCAAGAAAAGATGAAATTGGTCATCTTGCAATTAGTATTCAACAAATGTCGACCCGCATTAACCAGCTAATTAATGACAAACAAAATCTACTCTATGACGTCAGTCACGAGCTAAGAGCACCTATTGCGCGTATGCAGGTTGCTAATGCCCTAGCGGCACAATTTGCAGAAAGCGCAGACTTGCCACAAAAAAGTTATAATCAGATTGATAAAGATATCGAATCATTGACCAAAATGATTGATGAGATTTTAACGCTTGCCAGAATTGAACACACTCCAGATAGTGGCAATACAGAATGCTTTTCGGTTAAGGCCTTTTTAACAGAGCAAGTTAATAATGCCCAAGTCACACACGCCGATAGAGTTATTAATTTATCTGGCCAAAATGTCGAGATCACAACAGATAAAAGCCTATTACAAAAAGCCATCAACAATTTTATTGCCAACGCATTAAAACACACCGATGAAAAACTCGATCTGAGTATCGATTCTGATGAGCAAAGTGTCACTATCACCATCAGAGATCACGGCCCCGGCATTGATGAAGAGAAGTTGAAAACCATCTTCAAACCTTTTGCTCGTGGAGAGACTAACGCCAAAGGTTTCGGTTTAGGTCTTGCGATTGCAGCAAAAGCCATCGACCGTATACATGGCAAATTAAATGTACAAAACGTAGTAAATTCAAGCGATACAGGCCTATCTATCTCTATTACACTACCGTTACATATCACCTGAAAATACATGTTATTGCATCGAAAAGACATATAAAATCGGCTATCTATTCTTTTTATATCTAATGAAATCAATTTATTTAACAAACGTAAAGATATGATTAGACAAGCTCATTTGAAATGATATAGTTAATTCTCAGCTCTAATTTTTAGACACGTTTTTCAGATCAACCAAAGAGTAGTTATATGAAGTCAGTTGCTAAATTTGCTTTACTAGCAAGCTCACTTACTTGCCTATCCAATGCTCATGCTGCAGTTTACCAATGTAAGGTCAATGGAAAGACTGAGTACAGGGATACGCCATGTAGCTATCAGAACGCAGGTTCTAGTGGTCAAGAAATCGAAGTTAAAACGACGAAGAAATCTGGAACGGTTTACAAAATTGCCGGTAACTGGTGTCAGTACGCTAAAGCAGATCAAAGAGGTGGCTCTCGTTCAATGGGCGACCCTAAAGACTGGCTTTTCTCTCAAGGTACAGTGAGTTACAGCACACCGCATGTAAAAGATAAGCAAACAGGTCAATACACAATTGCAAGTGACTTTATCCAAGTTAGCAACGCGGCTATAGGTAGTTGGTTCATTGAGCAATACTCATCAAGTGCAATGACGTTAACAAGCTCAAACCAAGGTGTGCGTTATCTAAAACGCGGAACTTGTGTAGTCAGACAAGTCAGCTAATACCAAACAGACATAAAAAAAGCGTTCATGTTTGAACGCTTTTTTTATGTCTGCTTTTCCTGTTTAGAATAACTCGATATCACCGTCATCCTCTTCTGGTTTTTCAGCGAGTCGGGCTCTGAATATTTCTAACGCCTCTTTTGCCGTTGCACCTTGCATGATGGTTTCATACATTAAATGCTCTTCTTTCATTGTGTAATGAGCGCGAATATGCTCTCTTAAACGACGCCAGTCTGCTGGATTCTCATTCTCAGTTTCTTGCAGTAAATCAGATAGCCCTTCTAAACTTGCCGCAACATGCTCCAACCTTTGACACAGCCTATCGTAAAATTGAAAAGCAACAATTGCCGCATCAACATGCGAACTCATGCTTTCTGCTTCTTTAGAAACAAGCGCTAAAGCGTCTTCACTTTGTGACTCTGCACTGTGGGTCAAACCTTCAACTTTCGAACAAATCGTTGCGAGCTCTTGGAAAGAATTAGTTAAGGTGTTAATTGAATTGTCACCTTCGGTCAGGCTCATGTGAATCTGGGCAATGGATAAGCCAAGTAAACGCGTTGTCTCCGCTCGATAACACCAGTTTTCAAGTTCTTCAGAATGTTTTATGTCTGTCATTTATAACCCCTAGTCGACATATATTTATCAGGTCCCACTTGTCTGGCCAATTTTGAAAAAGATAATCTAAATAAAACAGGCTCTTATCAGTATAACGAGGTTTTAGCAGAGCGAAAGTGATATAGAAAAAAATGCCATTGCCCGCTTTACCTTCAAGGTTTACCATTAATATCATCAATAGGGATTTGGAGCGGTTATGTTAGATTGGAATGATTTACTCAGTGGGCAGCGAAGAAAAGATAAACACGGCTCGGGTAGTACAGTTGCTTCGGCAAATGGGCGAATTGAACTGGAGCGAGATTACGACCGGATTTTATTTGCCACCCCAACTCGCCGGATGGCAGATAAAACACAAGTTTTTCCACTTGAACGAAATGACAGTGTCCGCAACCGATTAACGCATTCTCACGAAGTATCCAGTCTTGCTAGAAGCATAGGCATACGCTTGGCGTTTGATTATGGCAATGAACTGTTCCCACATCCTGAGCAAATTGAAATTGTCCGTTGTGTTCCCGCTTTATTATCAGCAATTGGTTTAGTTCATGATTTAGGTAACCCTCCTTTTGGTCATCAGGGCGAAACAGCGATTCAAGCCTGGTTTAAACGCAAGCAACGCGATGGATTGTTTAACCAATGCCCAAATTTAGCCGCTGACTTCACGCGTTTTGATGGCAATGCACAAACGTTCCGGTTGGTCACTAAATTACAAATATTAAACGACAGCTATGGTTTAAACCTCACTTATGCCACTTTGGCATCTATGCTCAAATACCCAGCATCTACTCAAGATCTCGCTAATACCAAATGGAAAAAACACGGGTTTTATTTATCTGAACAAGATATCGTCGAGGATGTATGGCAAGAAACAGGGCTAAGTTTAGGTATCAGGCATCCTTTTACTTATATTATGGAAGCGTGTGATGACATTGCCTATTCAGTGCTAGATGCCGAAGATATCGTCAAAAAAGGCTTTGCATCATTTTCCGATATTATCGACCATCTCGAAACTCATAGCCAAGACGATGAGGTAACCAATAAAGTCATTGGTAATGCCAAAAATAAAAACACCGAATTCAAACAAGCATCACTGAGTCCAAAAGAGCTAAATGATGTTTCGATGCAGATGTTTAGGGTATATGCAATTAGCGCCATGGTTGATGCCGTCGTTTCTTCATTCGTCGAGCAAAAAGACTTTATTTTATCGGGTCAAGCAAACGAATCTTATGACTTAATCAGCGCATCAAAAGCCCATGCTTTTTGCAGTGCAATGAAAGCATTTGATAAAGCACACGGCTACAATCACAAGTCTGTATTAGAGTTAGAGTTAAAGGGTAATAATTACATTTCCAATATGATGGATATGCTATGGCAAGGAATAGAGCAAAATAGTAATTCTGAAAATACTCGCAATGCGGATTTATTTAGTAAATATGCCTATCAGCGTATCTCTGAAAACTACCGCCGTGCATTTGAACAAGCCTCCAATGATTTACCATCAGATTATCGAAAAGCGCAATTACTCGTAGATGCGGTATCGGGAATGACAGATAGTTATCTGATTCAAGTACACGATGAGCTAAGTGCTTTAAATGGCTAACGTTGCACACTCAGCCCCGGTTTTGAAAAAACGCCTTCAGCGTTTTTTTCAATCACACAATACCGGCCGTCAACAAGTTCAGTTAGTCGTGGATCAGTTAGAAGCACTCGGCCCGACTTATCTTTTTGGTGGTGCAATCAGAGATATTGCTCTAGAAGGGATGAGGAATTTTTATTCGGATTTAGACTTTGTTGTTGATTGCCGCATCAACAAATTAGATAAGTTGTTGGATAAACTCAGCTTAGTATATAAAACTGAACGTAATAAATTTGGTGGCTACCGATTGTATTGCGCTAAATGGTGGTTAGATATATGGGCAATAGAAAATACTTGGGCATTTCGTCAACAAAAAGTCGTTTATCAGAACCACCTGTCATTACTAGATAGCACGATAATGAATTGGGACGCAGCTCTTTATCAACCTTCGTCTAATAAATTGCATACCCCAAAACACTACTTTGATCACTTAACTCAAGGTCATTTACAGGCAGTTTTACTGACCAATCCTAATCCTAAAGGCGCATTAGTCCGTATATTAAGAACACTAGCTGGCAAACAAGTAAAGCAGCTCGATGCAAAGCTTGCAGAATTTATTGTGCAAGAGCTAAATCATACAAGTTTAGAATGCTTGTTGGCCTATGAAATTGATCACTATCAAACGGCTCTACTGAAACAATTAGATAAGGTACAATTGCAACAAGCCTGTTCCAACCCAGAACAAAAAACGGTACTGGCATGGCAGCAAAAGAGAACCACATTTAATTTACCTTGGTAGCCTCATTTATGAATATTCGTTTTAGTGCCAAACTTATCATTCCTGTATTGGCAGTTGTGTTTGTTGTAATGAGTTATTTGTCATTGCATTTTTGGTGGCAAGATAACAGTCAACAAATCAACCAACAGTTAGATTTAGCTAACCATGCAGCCATGGAATACGCCCAAGAAAATACGCAACAAGCTTGCTTTGAAAAGACAATTGAAGACAGTCTAACTTGTCGAGAAGGCGCTTGTACGATGGAGCTTAAACACTTTTTAGCGGTGTGCTTTGAACACGCCAAGCCAGATGTTAGTTTCTGTCAAAGTACACCGAGCGCTCAAGATTACTTTGGCAATGTCAGCTGGTCGGTTTCGCAGTGCCGTAAACGCAAAGTAAAAAATGCTAACTGCCCCAATATAATCAATAACACAGCAAAACTTTGCGCCCAGTACACACCAGAGGCATTTGATGAACAAAGCTAAATTAACCATTTTCTTAGTTGCGATTGCATCGCTCGCTGTTGGCTTATTAAGCTACCAACAAATAAATCAACCAAAAGGCATCACCGCAACAGGAATATGGCAACACAGCTTTGAAAGTAATCATAACCAAATGAAGCTAGCAGACTTTCAAGGTCGTTACCTGATTGTCGATTTTTGGGCGACTTGGTGCAAACCCTGCGTTAAATCACTACCTTATTATCAAACACTTTTTGCCGATTACTCTGAGGAAGAGCTCAGCTTTGCAACCATCAACATTGACATGGAAAGAGCCGATGCAGACGCATTTTTAGCTAAAAACGCGCTGAACGAAATGAATGTTTTTTATGATAATCAAGGATTAGCAGAAAAAGCATTTTCAGTAAAAGGTTATCCAACCATGTTGATTTTCAACGAAAAACGCGAGTTAATTGAACACTTATCAGGCTACACTCAACAAAATAAAGAAGCGTTAAAACAGCGTCTAGCAGAGCTCAGACAATAAGCTAGCACTGCTCTATTTGGCGAGTCACATACTCGGCTAGTTGGTGACTCGTTAAAATACTTTGATACTGTTCATTCGGCGATCGGCCTACTTCAACCTGCTCAAAGAAACTCGACAACATGGCGTTAAATCCACGCTTTTCTAGGGTTGAGCGCCAATCATTTGCCGATACTTTTTTCTCTTCACTACCTGCATAATATTCAGTATCGGTAAGGTCTCTCACCTGCCAAGTTTTGTTTTCACCATAACAAGTAACGTGCTCTTCGGTTCGCCCATTCAACCGATTCATTTGCGCGGTTAACAGCATGCCTTGCTGTTGCCACTGAACTTGAACATGTGCCAACTTTGAGGTTTGTTTATGATTAAAAACCTGCAAATTATCATAACTAAGCTGGGTGTCGATACCGGCAAAAAAACACACACTATCTAAGACATGAATAAAGTCATCTAACACAAAAATTCGAGGCTCATCGGGCAAGTTGTATCTGTGCTTTTGGTAGTTGATATGTACTGGATTATTTCCTGATAAATCAGCTTTTAACGCCTGATGAGCCGGTGCATAACGGCGATTAAAACCAACAAATAGAGGCTGATTTTTTTGGCTGGCTAAATTTACTAATTGCTCAGTTTCAGCCAGCTTATAGCTGACAGGCTTATCAATAAAGACAGCAATTCCCGCCTCTATCGCTTGTTTAGCTAGTTTAAAATGGCTATCTGTTGCACTGTGAATCATTATGGCGTCAGGTTGCATCTGCAGTACTTGTTGATAGTCAGTCGCAACCTGTGCAATTGCATATTGTGCTTTTAGTTTTGCCAATGTTTGCCCATTACGGGTAGATAATATGGGCTCGACCTGTTCTCTCATGCCAGCAATTACCGGTAAATATGCTTTTTGCGCAATATCACCTAACCCTACCATAGCCACTTTTAACATGTTTACTCCCTAACAGAATAAGGCCAGCATAGCTGGCCTTATTTTTTATAAAATAAAATTGCGTCTGAATTAAGCAACCGTTTTTAGTTCACCACTTTCATCGCGTAGCGCCTGCTGCTTTTTATCTTTACGGCGTTCAAAGAACGCACGCGTATTGACGCCCATCATTAGCATACAAGGCGTAAGTACTAAGGTTAACAATGTTGCAAAAGCGAGACCACCAGCAACGGCAGTGGCAAGTTGAGACCACCACTGAGTTGAAGGCGCGCCAAATGAGACTAGGCGATTCATTAAATCAACATTCATCTCAAGCACCATAGGCATTAAACCTAAGATGGTAGTAACCGTTGTCATCAATACTGGGCGTAACCTTTGAGCGCCCGTTCGAAGAATGGCTTCTCTGATTTCAATACCTTTTTTACGCATTTGGTTAAACGTATCAATTAATACAATATTGTTGTTTACCACAATACCGGCTAATGAAATCACCCCAATACCTGACATCACAATACCAAATGGTTTTTGCGCAATAAGCAAACCAAGAAATACCCCAACCGTTGAGAATAATACGGCACTCAAAATTAAGAACGCTTGATAGAAACTATTAAATTGCGTAACCAAAATAATGGCCATCACAAAAAGAGCGACTGCAAAAGCGTTAATCAAGAAAGCTGAAGATTCCGCTTCTTCCTCGTTTTGCCCTTTTACTTCTATTTGCACACTAGGATCAATGCCAAGCGATGGGAAGACTTCCTGCATTCTAGGTAACTCTTGATTTAATAACGCGCCAGGAGCCATATCAGCCATAACCGTAATGACTTTTTTACTATCAACCTTATGAATAGATTCAACTTTTTGTGCGGCTTTACGCTCAACAAAATAACTAATTGGCACTAACCCATATGGAGTTTGGACATTAAGTGAATCGAGTTGACCTAAGTGACGATTTTCCACAGGTAAACGAACGCGAATATCCACTTCGCGATCGGCATCATCAGGACGATAATCGCCAATTTGCAGTCCGTTTGTCACCATAGAAACAGTATTACCGACCAAACTTGCATCAGCACCAAAGCGAGCCGCATCGGCACGATCAACAATCAGTTGCCATTCAATACCTGGTTTTGAAGCGTCATCTTCAACATTGGTAAATTTAGCATCGTTAGCTAAGGTCTTTTTCAAGATATGCGCAGCTTCGACGACTTTATCTGGGAAACGAGAACTCAATTGAATTTTTAAGTCTTTATCAGAACCACCAGGACCATTTTCATCTCGGCGCACTTCTAAATCGATACCGTAAATATCTGCCGTGCGTTCACGAACTTCTGCCACAATATCGTCTAACTTACGTCGCTGTTGCCAATCAACAGGGTTAAGACGCATCTGACCAATAT
Organism: Marinifaba aquimaris; assembly: GCF_013328345.1. Lineage (GTDB taxonomy): Bacteria > Pseudomonadota > Gammaproteobacteria > Enterobacterales > Alteromonadaceae > Marinifaba > Marinifaba aquimaris. Next base: position 23,856 of record NZ_JABULX010000016.1, on the reverse strand, counting down.
CACCATCGGCACCCGTTAACGTATAAATCGTTTCAATCTCATCCATATCCATCAAACGAGATTCAATTTGACGCATCACTTTATCTTTTTCATAAACTGAGTAATCGCCATACGAACGAACGCTAATGTTAATGCCACCGCCATCAACATCTGGAAAAAATTCAGCACCTAAATCTGATGCGCCATAAGCGATAAACACACCAATTGCGATACCGATACTCGCGAATAATACTTTCACCGGATGGCGAATCGCTTTATCTAACGCACGAACATACTTACCAGTAAAACCCGTTAACTTAGTTAAGTCACCTTGCTCAGCTTGTAACATCTGCTTTCTAGCTTTAGCACTGAGTGGGCGAGCCTTGCCAAAAATAGATCCCAAAGTGGGTACAAAAACCAGTGCCATAAATAAAGAGGCAGCTAAGGTAGCAATGAGGGTAATAGGTAAGTACTGCATAAACTCACCCATAATGCCTGGCCAGAATAGCAGTGGAGCAAAAGCAGCAAGTGTCGTTGCAGTTGATGCGGTAATTGGCCAAGCCATACGTTTTGCAGCTTCTAAATAAGCTTGGCGCTTTTCCATGCCTTCACTCATACATCGGTCTGCATATTCGGTGACCACAATCGCACCGTCAACCAACATACCAACCGCCATAATAAGCGCAAAAAGCACCACGATGTTAATGGTCAAACCAAAGATGGCAAGCACCAAGATCCCCGTTAAAAACGAACCAGGGATTGCAATACCCACTAACGCGGCCGTTCGCGCACCTAAAATAGCCACAACGACAATAACAACCAAAATAACCGCAGATAACACATTGTTTTGTAAGTCAAACAACATCTCTTTTACGTCTTTTGATTGGTCGCCTGTATAAGTGATATTCATTGCATTTGGCCAAATAGCCAATTGAGACGCGCCATTGACAATCGCTTTAACCTTTTGCACCGTTTCAATGGCGTTTTCACCTGGGCGCTTTTTCACTTCAAGTGAGATTGAACGTTCACCATTCAAGCGAGCAAATGTGCTTGGATCCATGTAAGAACGACGAACTTCCGCTACATCTTTAAAAGTAACAATTTTATCGCCATTGACTTTTACGGGTAATTCCCAAATATCTTGTACCGTTTCAAACACTGAAGGGACTTTAATCGCAAAACGACCAGCTCCCGCATCCATAGTACCTGCGGCTATAAGGCGGTTGTTCTTACTCACTAAATCAAAGATAGCGGACTGATCAAGACCATAGCTTTCTAGCTTGAGTGGGTCGACAATGATTTCAAGAATATCACGACGGTCGCCACCAATATCGACTTCTAGTACTTCGCCTAACGTCTCTAATTTGTCTTTTAATTCACGCGCAACCATCAAGATACCGCGCTCAGAGATAGGGCCAGATAAAATCACAGTAATCACTGGGGTTTCATTGGCTAACGTGACCTGATGAACAGTTGGCTCTTCTGTATCAGACGGTAAATAACCTTTTGCTACCGCGACTTTTGCTCTGACATCGGCCAAAGCGGTATCGACATTAAAACCTGCAACAAACTCCATAGTGACAGAGGCATGCCCTTCACTGGCCGTTGCTTTCATTTCTTTGATACCTTCAATGCTTCTTAGCTCTTTTTCCATCGGGCGCACTAACATACGCTCAGCATCTTCAGGAGAGATGCCAGGATAAGGAATAGAAACATAAATGAAAGGGATCGTAATATCAGGATCGGCTTCTTTTGGAATTTGGCTATAAGTAATTGAGCCCGCTACCAAAAGCAGCATAAAAATCATTAAAACGGTTCTACCTCGACTGATAGCAGCGTTTATCATTCCTAACATGACTGGCTCCTAGTTTACCGCTTTGTAGCTAACATCAACTTGGTCGCCTTCGCGAACAAAGCCTTGTCCCAAAGTGATGATGTCAGCTTGATCGCCTAAGCCCGATAACCAAACACCGTCTTCTTCACTTTTAATGATTTCAATTGGGCTAAAGTTCACAACGCCATCTTTAACAGACTTGATCCCAATAGAACCATTTTCATCCAGAGCTAATACCGCTGGAGTCACTTTAATGGCCATTTGCTTATTTAAAGCAATATCTACTTCAGCACTCGCTCCTGCTTTCCATTGGCGGTTATCATTATTTATCGCAATTTCAACTTCAAAAGTATTGGTGTTCGTATCAGCCAAACTGGCGATATAGCGAATCTTACCAATCTGATGCTGACCATTTACAAACTTAGCATCGGCTGCTTGGCCTTTAGATAAGTAATTAACGTCAATCTCACTGGCTTGCACACGAATAATTAATGGATTTAAGTCAACGACTTGAGCGATGGGATCCGCGCGCTGAACAAAATCACCTACTTCGACAAAACGTTCATTCACCACGCCGTCAAAAGGTGCAACCACCAGTGTATTTTCAATAGAGATCTCTAACGCTCTGACTTCTGCTTTTGCCTGTGCAAGGTTAGCTTCTGCTAATGAAAGACGAGATTCATCTTGTAAGCCCTTATCAGATAAAGACTTTAAGCCTTTGTATTCCATTGCTCTTTGTCTAACCAACGCTTTAGCACTCGACAAACGTACCTCTAAGTCATTAATGGCGATACGTGCCAACGGCTCACCTTTTTTAACTTCTGCACCACGTTTTTCGAATACTTCAACAATTCGACCATGCACTTCAGCTTTAAGCGTTGCCTGACGATCAGGCTCACTGCGACCATATAAAGCGATTGTTTTTGCGATTGGTTCAGCGATAAAACGTTCAGCCTGAACTTTTTGTAAAGCTTGCTCAGCTTTTTCTTCAGGTTGTTCTGCTACCTGCTCTGCTTGACCACTAGACATCCAAACAATTAGCAACAAGGAAATAATTAAAGCGAGAATCCAAGGTTTATTACTCAGATTGGTTCGAATGGTTCCCATAGGAAAATCCCTCTATCAATTTTTTTAATTTTGTTAAATTAGCCATACCAGCATGTTATTGCACAAAACAAGCCAGAAAATAAAAGGCTTACTTTTCAGTGAGATGCAATTTCAAACTTTCTATTATTAAGCTTTATGACTAATAATTGGTAAATTTAACCAAACTTAACATTCGTTAAGGCACAGCTAAGATAATGACCACTACATAGTGCCAAACAATCATCTACTTAACCTTATAGATCCGCCCAAGTGACTTTTCAGCAAGGTAAAGATAATGAAGATGGTATCAGCATGCCAAAGTCCGTTTTTTGACTATAGTGACAAATGTAATGGATTTATAAAAAGGTAGGAAAACTCAGCAATAAAAAAGGGTGAAAAAATGGCAGGTATTGTCAAAAAAAGTGAACAAAAACAATAAGAGGGAGCCTTCTCCCTCTTAAAACACAAAGCGCATTAAATTAGTCTGTTAACGACTCAATCGCTTTATCAAGATCTTGCTCTGCTTTGAATGCTTTAAACTCTTCGTATAAGAACTTTTCTTGCTGTGGATCAATTGAACGCTGGCTTTGTTTTAAAATATCAGCAAATAATAATTTAGTTTGCTCAGGGTTTAACGTCATTAATGCACAGTAATGGTCTTTATCACCAATGTTGATAATATCCGTTTTAACCACTTGTGAACCATTTAGCTTTTGATTAGTAATTTGCTTAGACACAGAGCTAAAGTTCATACCTACAGATGTTTCTTCATTTGAGTCTGTACGACGGGCATAAGTTTTATCTAACCCTTGAACACGTGTTTCAATTTGCTGGGCTAAGGCAAGACGAGTATTAGCCGTCACAATTTTGCGATCTAATGAAATATTGCCAGAGTATTTAACGCAATCTGCAGCAGCAATACCGTTTTCAACTTTTGGGTTTAATACCCAATCTGGGATCCCAGCTTTTGACTCAGAAGCTTTAGTCGAATCTGGCGCACTACTACAACCAGCAAGAACAGTTGCAACCGTAGCTGCGAGTAATAGCTTAGAAGCTTTCATGACATCATCCTTATTATTTGTTTGTCAAATTAGTTACAGAATAGCTGTTGCCAGTATATTATGGCAGCTTAATCTTACAAGTTATCAATAATTTAGGTTCAACGACAGAGTCGTTATTTGAAATTTAAGTTAATTTAACAATATCTTATGGTCAGCAAGGCGTGTGCAATTAAATGTTAAAAATAGTCCAACTGTTTTTGCTCATTAGCTTGCTGTCTGCCTGCGCCAGTGGTTTTCAACCACATGCCGACCCCATCACAGAATTAAAAGCCGGTAATTACACCCAAGCTGAACAGGCCATTAGCCAAAGATATTCATCAACCGGTCGAAACCAGCTGCTCTATCACCTTGAAATGGGTATGCTCAAGCACCTTCAAGGTCAATATCTGGTCAGTAACCAGCACTTTGATAAAGCTGAAGATATTGGTGAAAAGCTCTTTACGACTAGGTTGACTGAAGAAGTGTCGGTATTGCTGACAGGCCCTAACCTGAGAAACTACAAAGGCTTTGTTTTTGAAAACACCTATATCAACTACTACAAAGCACTCAATTACCTAAAACTGGCTGAACAAGAAGCCGAATTAGATCAAGCAAAACTAGATGCCGCTCTAGTAGAAGTGAGACGATTAGCCATTAGGTTGAACGAGTTAAAGCACAAAACGGGTGGCTATCAAGCACCGCGCCAACCTAATCGCGAAGCGACATTAGCTTATCAAATTCTACAAATTTTCAAACAATCACTGGGCCGGGATCACCATGTCGATAAGTTTGTTTATCGAGACGATGCGTTTGCCCATTATATGTCTGGTATTTTGTATGAAATGAGTGGCGAATTAGACAGTGCCCGCATTGAATACACACAAGCGGCACAAAGCTATGAAAACGGCTTTGCTCAGCAATACAAGCTTGGAAATCAAGGGTTACAACAAGTTTGGTTTGATGTTGCAAAAACCATGACCTTAGCAGGTGGTTATCAAAATGAACTCGATATCATCACCAACAATAAGCTCAATAACCAACAGCGCGCACAACTGGCATCCCTAACGCCAGAATCGACCGATATCATCGTTATTCAACATGCTGGCACGGCGCCAAAAAGACAAAACTTAAACATGCTGCTGAGAATCGATAAAGACACCAAGTCTTTAGTGTTAACACCCATTGTCACCGGTAGCTATAAAGAGCGACAAGCCCAATGGCGCTGGTTCGAAATGCTGTATGCCGATACCGACATCATAGATATTCTGCAAAACTACGCATTGGGTGATTTGGGTAACGTTGTCATGGGGCAATTTACCAAACGCATACCACTGAGTTTTATTTGGGACGATGTTAAACGCTTAGGCTTACTCGATGCCTTACAAATTGGTGCGCGTATTTCGGTGCCTTATTACCCACCGCCAGAGCAAAAAATTAGTAAAACCCAAGTTTGGCTCAACGGTCAATTGCAAGGTGAATTAATGCCTGCCAGTTCAATTGCTCGCATCGCATTACAAGAGCAGTTGCGCATTGCCAACAGTCAGATTCAAGCGGCATTGGTCAGAGAATTAGTAAAAGCACTCATGGCGCAAAAAGCAATTAAAGAAGTGGGATTACACAAACAAGGTATTTGGGGCGATTTAGCTAAAATCGCTACAGCGACAATAAACGCGATAAACGCCTCGGCCGATACTCGAAATTGGCTCAGTTTACCTGCTAATATCAACTTTAAAAGGATCCCAGTTAAAGCTGGTCTTAACCAAATTAAGTTAGTGACCTACTTTAACTCTGGACAAATTAACACGCAAAGCACTGAAATTAATGTCAAACCTGAGCGACCTAGCTTGTGGCATGTCAGAACCTTTGCCGATACACCTATATCCAATCACTTGAATAAAAGTGGCACTTTATAAGGATGTCAAAAATGATCAATTCAAAATCTACACTGGCAATGGCGCTGCTAGCGAGCTTAACACTGAGCGCTTGCCAATCGACCTCAACAAAAGTTGAACGCATCGATGCCAATGAAGAAAGAGCATTAACCGATAACTGGAACGGCAAGGATTCACAATTAGTCGCAGAAGCGATGATAGACGATATGCTGAGTTTTCCTTGGGTCAGCCAACACTACCGCAACAATGACAACCGCCCAGCGATTATCGTACAAAACGTGCGTAATAAATCACATCAACACATCTCGGTAGAAACCTTTATCAATGATTTAAAACGCGCAGTATTAAGAACAGGTAAAGCAGACTTTGTTGCTGATGCGGATACTCGAGGTGACATTCGCCAAGAGCGTAAAGATCAAGAAATTAACGCAAGTTTAGCGACGCAAAATGAAATGGGACAAGAGCACGGTGCAGATTATGCGCTATCGGGTTCAATTAACTCTTTTGTCGATCAGCTTGAAGGGAAACGCGTTACGTTTTACCAAGTGGACTTAAGATTAATTGATATGACGACCAACCGAGAAGTGTGGAATGGTCAGAAGAAAATCCAAAAATATCAGGAGCGCGCAAACGTTGCGTTATAAACACTTCTCCCTACTGGGTTTGCTTTCGCTTTGTTTACTTTTATCTGCTTGCAGCAGTACAGATAAAACGCATAGTAATAGTCGCCAAAGCAAGCCTTTGTGGTTAAGCCAAACACCACAAGATAGTCGTTATATCTACGCAATTGGTATTGCCACTATCACTGACTCTGTAGCAACGGCTCAACAACGAGCAAATGATGCTGCACGCGTTGAATTGGCGAAAACGATTGCAGTCACATTAGCAGCAGATAGCCAATTACATCAGGCGGGTAATCAGCAGCAATTTGATTATCAAGTGACAGAAAATATTCAAAGTTCAACATCGGCTGAGAACTTACAAGGTGTGCAATTAATTGAAAGCTATCACGATAAAAGCAACAAAACCTTCTATGTCTTAGCTGCTTTTGATAAGGCCAAAGCCATTGCCCTGTTAGAGCATGAAATTGCTCAAGTTGATCTACAAATTGATCAGCTCGAACTCACCCAAGCGCAAGACAAACTTAAACAGCTAAAATTGGCCGCTCAAGTCAAACAGAAAATGGCACACAGAAATAAGCTCAACCAAGGCTTAGCGCAATTTCAAAGCCAAAAAATAATGTTGAGCGAACTTACGCGTGCTCAGTTAAATCAAGCGAATGCGATTTGGCAAAATACCCAATTTGCGATAGTACAAAACGTTAGTCGCAGTTCCCAAACCGATGCTTATAGCCAGCTATCAAGTGCACTGACCAAACAAGGCTTTTTATTAACCGATCGCCAGCAGGCTGACTTTATTTTGGATTATCGAATTGACTGGCAGCTACACGAGCAAAGTAATACCCATTTTGCTACGGCTCTTTGCCCAATAAGCTTATATTTTTCAGATAAGAAGATTGCAGAATTTAGCTTTAAAGCCAAGGCAGGTTCAGGTAAGCCATCACATGCCAAACAAAAAGCCATTGCTAAATTAGGTGAACGATTTAACCAACAACTTGGTCAGCAAATACAAGCCAGTTTCGCAAATTAGCTTATGTAGGGCTGTGTTGCTTAATTGTATTGACTGGAATAAAAAAAGGTCTGGGTGCACAACACATCCAGACCTTATTAAAAAAAAGGAGGTAAAATTCTTTAAGCGATTAACGATTAATCTTAAGTATTAAACTCGCCAACTTATCAAATTTCACTTTTACTCGGCCTTGGCCATTGAGCACCACCAAATTTGCCGTTTGCTCACCGTAAAGCTGTTCAGTTAATCGGTATTCACCATCCGCTAAACCTAACGCTTTGATATTCGATTGTGGGACCAACAGTTCAATCTCACCTAAATCTTTATTGGCAAAATTAGCGGTAATTAATAGCTTTTCGTTTTCATCAAAACGCAGATAAGTAAACAAACGGTCGCTGTAGTTTTGATTGGCCGAGCGGTTAACCGAATGCAGTTCTTGGTATTGCCCCATTAAAGCCGTGCTGGTTTGGCTAAAGTTAAGTAAACGCACGTAAAAATCGCGTAATTGCTTTTCATCCGCCGTTAACTGACCACCGTCAAACTTGCCATTGTTCATCCAGCGTTGGTGAGCAGGTACGCCAGCGTAATCAAAAATAGTGGTACGGCTTGGTTTGCCAAAGCCCATATCTTCTGAGCCATCTTCACCAACTTCTTGCCCAAAGTAGATCATCATAGGCGCTGATGAAATCGTCGCAGACACTAACATCGCAGGTTTGCCTTTATTGGCGTCCCCAGCAAACTCAGGGCTGGCAATACGCTGCTCGTCATGGTTATCTAAAAAGTGTAGTAAGTTATGCTCGATATCATCAAAGCGATCGGCAATCGAAACAATATTATCGGTACTGCCCTTACCTTGCATCACAGGTTTTAACGTATCGTATAAATCGACTTTATCGTATAAGTAATCCATTTTGCCTAAATAAATATAATCGCGATAAGCGTTCGGGTTATAAATCTCGGCCAGTAAAAAAGCATCAGGGTTTTGCATCTTGATATGCGAATTCATATAACTCCAAAATTCAACCGGCACCATTTCGGCCATGTCGTATCTAAAACCATCAACGCCTTTGGCTGTCCAATAAAGTGCGATGTCTTTAAATTTCACCCAAGAGCTAGGTACGTCTTTATCAGCCCAAAACGCATAATGCGCTTGATAGTTTTTATCAGCAAAACCTACTGGTAATTCAGGAAAATCTTTACTGCCATCTGGACGTACACCGTAATTCACTTTTACCGTTTCGTACCAATCACCGGCTTTTGGTTGCGCTAAGCGCGAGCCATTACCTGTCCATTTCGCTGGGTTTTCATCAAACTGACCATCGGCAAGTGGATGACGTTCTCCACCTAAAGGCTGATAATCATTTTCAGCTTCTGGTACTTTAAACGCTTCACCAACAACATAATAAAAATTGTTATCGCGCTTATAAGCCACAGACGTATCATCGCTGATGCCAAAATCTTCAACACCCGCTGGTTTTGCCAACGACTGATAATTACGTGCCACGTGATTAGGCACAATATCAATGATCACTTTCATATCATTGTTATGTGTGCGGGCAATTAAAGCTTCGAACTCAGCTAAGCGATTGGCAGGGTTTTCTGCTAAATCTGGATTAACCGTGTAGTAATCTTTAACCGCATAAGGTGAACCTGCACGGCCTTTAACCACATCGGGGTCATCATTGCTAATGCCTTCGGCGGTGTAATCGCGGATCACGGCATGATGTGGTACACCTGTGTACCAAATATGAGTGACCCCTAACTCTTTAATGCCTTGAAGGGCTGTATCGGTAAAGTCATTAAATTTACCCACGCCATTTTCTTCAATCGTACCCCAAGGTTTGTTGGTGGTATTAGTGTTTCCAAATAAGCGGGTAAACACTTGGTAAACAATGGCTTTTTCTTGTTTTACCTGTTCTGCTTGGTTCAATTGCGCGTCCTGTGAAGGCTTATCATGACTAATCTGACTACAAGCCGTTAACGCTGCAACCGATAAACCTAGCATGAGTTTTTTTGAAAATTGTTTCATCATTATAAATCTATTTTGTTAGTGCAACGGGTGAATAGAGATGTCAGTAGCTTGTTCAACATTCCAGTTAAGGAAAACCGTTAAGCCATCATCAGTAAGTTGATAACAAGTTTGCAGCTTAGTACCCACGCATTGTAATACCGCAGTGGTGTTTTGTTGGTGGACTTTGACTTGGCTTATTGGTTGATTCCAATGCTTAATTGTCAGGGTCAATTGCCTATTATTAGGCATATCATACTGGGTATGTTCAGCGGCTAGTGAGATTGTCAGAGCTTGGTCAAAGGTTGCGGTAAAATTCAATTTTTGATTAGCCTGACCTTGCTCAGCATAAGGCGTGATACCGTCGTCGTGATAGAGTACACCACGTGAATTTTTTACTGAGCTATCGTGGTAATAATCCAAAATTAACTGTGTAGTGTCGTATTGCTCAGTTGAAGACATTGCACTCGCTTGCGGTACAAAACTACCGGCTTTAACAAGTACTGGAATGGTTTCAAGCGTAACGGCAATTTCAGTATCTAAGCCACCTTTTTTCCCTTGGTATTGCTGACCACTCCAATAATCAAACCAAACGCCTTGTGGTACTTTTACCATTTGTTTAGTTGCACCAGCATCAGTTACAGGTGCAACTAAAAATGCATCGCCCCAAAGATAAGCATCTTTGTAATCAATCAGCGCTTTAGTCTCATCAATGAAAAATAACGGACGCATCAACGGCGTACCTTGAGTGGCGTTTTGGTAGGCTAAGGTATAGTTATAAGGCAGTAATTGATAACGTAACTTTATGAAATTACGCACGATATCTTGGGTTTCTTTGTCGTGAAAAACTGGCTCTGGCGCGATATGCTCTTGTGCATGCGGACGGTAAATCGGTTGGAAGACACCGTATTGTAACCAGCGGATATAAAGCTCTTTATCAAAGCTATCGCCGCCGGCAAAGCCACCTAAATCAGAGTGAATATAACCTAAGCCAAACATTCCCATTTGCAGTGCCAATTCCACTTGCGGTTTTAAGCCACCCCAGGTGCGGTTAACATCACCTGTCCAAGGGATCAAACCATAGCGCTGTGAACCTGCAAAACCGGCGCGCATTAAAATAAACGGACGCTTTTGTGGGTTCACTTTTAATGTTTGCTGATACACCAATTTTGCCCATTCGTGACCATATACATTGTGTAATTCATCGGCTGTGTATTGCTGGCCATTCAAGGTATGTAACATATCGTGTGGATGTACTTCAGGCTCACCGAGATCGCCCCACCAACCTTCAACACCTTGTTCGAGTAAAGGCTGATATTGTGACCAGAACCAGTCTCGTCCTTGATCATTAAAAACATCGACTAAACCCGTTTCGCCAAAATAGAAATTAAATACTTTAGGGTCGCCCGCTAAATTGGTGCCTAAAGCATCGGCTTGAACGGCACTGTCCCATTTACTCGATGTGGTTAAGATAAAAGGCTCTGAAATCAGTACTGTTTTAATGCCATCATTTTTAAAGTCTTTGATCATTTTCTCAGGAGTTGGAAAGGCATTGCGATCCCAATCTAAATTGCCCATATGACCTTGAATGTCAGGACCAAACCAATATAAATCAAAGATGATGGCATCCAGTGGAAAATCTTGCGCTTGGTGCATTTTTACAACATTGCGCGCTTCAGCTTCATTGCGATAACCAAAGCGAGATGCAAAATTACCCAAGGCCCAACGCGGTAATAACGGTTGCTTACCCGTCAAATCAGTGTAAGTGCTAACTAACTCTGAATAACTATTATCAGTTGCAATAACATAAGAAGAACGACCACCAACTGCTTCAAATTGCACGATATTTTTCTCGGCATGAGCAATATCAATGGCACCTTTTGCGGTGTTATCAAATAGCACCAAATACTTTTTGCTCGACATTAATGCGGGCAAGCTGTAATTCATTTGATTCGATTCAGTTTCATAACCGTAATGGGCGCGGTTATAAAGTGGAATGCGATGACCACGTCTGTCCATGCCTAATACGCGCTGACCGCCACCTAAAAATTTTTCATCTTCATCGACTTTAAAGCGAAAACCTAATAAACCAGTATGAGAGAAAAAGCCTAACTCTTCTGCAATTAATAATTCTTGGTCTCGGTAAAATGCAATATTAAAAGGGGATTTAGTGATCACCGCAGTCAAACCTGAAGTGGTAAACACCAGTTCTTTTTTATTGTTTTTCAAACGAGTTTGCGGCTGATTTTTTTGCTCAATCAAGGAAAAAGACGGCAAGTTTTTCACCCCAACTTTTTGGTAAAGCACTTCCATGGCTTGCGAATGAATAGCTTTGATTTTGACTTCACCTTGGTCAGTTTTGACGATCAAATTTGAGTCAACAACTTGATGCGAAAGATATTCTCTCGCCTCAAGTAGGCCAGTGCTGAAAATGAATATCAGCGCTATGCCAAGCAAGCGTGGAAATAACATTAAAAAACTCCTGTGTTATTGCGTAGAAAAACTCTCGAGTGTTTTTCGATGAGATTGAAAGTTGAGTGAACAACGGTGAATGAAGTCCAGTATGTGAGCCGGGTTATGCTGACTGGCAATGTCTTTGGGCGCCTGTAGTTGCTGCGCATCGGGATATATGCCATAGCCAGCTAATAAGCAATGCCATGAAATAGAGGGGTAGTAATCGCCTATGTTTTGGCGATCGATTTCATCGGATAAGTTTTTACCTTGCATCCAAGTCGATAAAATATCGTACAGTGAATGTGATAACTTGTTGTTATTCGCATTGGCTAACCAGTATTGACTATCGGTACGAGAGTTAATGCGATAATGCCCAACAATATAATCGCGAATGGCTTCAAATCGGCGATTAATATTTTGGTTGTAGCTCGCTTGATACTGGTCAGTAAAATCACCTTTTTGGTAATGCTCAATAAAACCTTGAATGGTTTCCTGAACGATATGCAGCGCGGTAGCCTCTAGTGGCTCAATAAAGCCTTGTGATAAGCCAACCGCCACACAGTTTTTAGCCCAGTGCTGTTCAACTCGTCCCACTTTCATTTTCAAGTGTCTTGCTTGCACGTCTGAATCTAATAAACCTAGGTGAGCTCTTAATTCAGTTTCCGCTTGATCACTATCAGTAAAGCTCGAACTATACACATAGCCATTACCGGTTCGGTTGGTCAGAGGAATTTTCCAAGCCCAGCCATTTTTAAGCGCTGTTGACTCGGTTTGAGATGCAATTTCAGCTGAGGCTGACGTTGGCAGCACCACTGCAGAATCGTTAAATAGATTATCTTTATAAAATTTGAAAGGGACTTTAAGTGTGTCTTGCAATAACAAACTGCGAAACCCTGTGCAGTCGATAAAAATATCAGCTGCAAGTGTATTGCCTTGAGCCGTTACGATATTGGCAATGTCCCCACTGGTGTTTTGATTGACTTGATTAACTGTACCTTCGATTCGCTTCACACCTAGTGTTTGGGCATTTTCCGCTAAAACTTGCCCTAATAAATGAGAGTCAAAGTGATAGCCATAATTCATTTCAAACGGAAAAGAATATTGTGCCTTCGGTGCTAATTGTTTATTAGCTAGATACGTTGCTAAAAAGAAGTGATCAGGGTGACCTTCTAAATTGACCCCCTGGCGGCGTAAAAAGCTATTATGGAAAAACGCAGGCGCCGTATAGTCATCAGGTTGAGCGGGAAAAGGGTGAAAATAGCTCTCATAACCAGGTTTTGTTGACCAATTATTAAAACGTATACCATTTTTAAACGTCGCATTACATTTTGGCATCCAGTCTTTTTCAGCTAAACCTAAAAAATCCATAAAGCCCTTAAGTTGAGGTGTTGAGCCCTCTCCTACGCCGATAATGCCAATATCTGACGATTCGACCAAAGAAATATCAACACCTAAACCTTGCCAACTTTTAGCAATTAAATTAGCCGCCATCCAGCCGGCAGTGCCACCACCTAAAATAACAATGCGTTTACCTTTTGCTTTTGAAAAATCCATCCAGTTCTCCTACTTGCTCATTTATTGAGTTTAAAAAAAGCCACTCAAGATCTCGCCTTGAGCGGCTTTAAGTTTAGTAAACCTCTGTAACTATTGATGAATTTAATAGCTAAAGTTAATACCGAAGTAGAACTGGCGACCAAACTCTTTGTAGGTACCTGTAGCCAAAGAGTTGCCATATGTAGTGATATTAGCTTCGTCAGTTAAGTTATTAACTTGGATAACGGCATCAATACCATTTTCAAAATCATAACTGGCTTGCCAATCGACCACTGTATAAGCTTCTGCTAATTGTTTGCTCGAACCGCCCGGTGTTGCACCATCATAGATATAGTCATCGCGACAACGTGCATTAAAGTGCGTACTAAAATTGCCTATATCCCAGAAAATAGTACCGCTCCATACATGTTCAGAGAGCCCTGGCATATCGACCATTTCATTGCCTAAATTAAGACCACCATTAACTTCAACATCCGTTTGGGTAAATGAGTAGTTTGCATTCAAACCTAGACCAGCGAAAATACCCGGTAAGTTGTCAAATACCGTTGTATAAGCAAACTCTAAACCGCGGATATAGCCACCTTCATCGGTGTTTTGTACCGTTTGATATTGACCTTCAACATAACCTTCTGGTGCTTCAATACCAATTTCTGACCAGTCGACTTCACCTTCTTGATACACGATGGTTTCAATTAAAGACTCGACATCTTTGTAGAAAGCCGCAACTACATAAGCACTGCCATCATCAGCATAATGCTCGTAAGAAATATCAAGTTGTGTTGCGCGGAATGGGTCTAGGTTAGGGTTACCTTTAGACCAAACGTTGTATCTTGGGCTCGTACCATCATTTGCAGTATCAACCCAAGAACCGGCACCACCGCGAAGTTGATAAACAGGTGGGCGTGCCATTACCTTAGCAGCAGCTACACGAAGCTGATCATTTTCTGATAATTGGAAGTTTAAATTGATCGATGGCAAGGTATCTGAATATTCAGGACCGTATTTAATGTTTTGATAATCTGTGCGTGTTACGCCATTATCATCGGTAATTTCATCACCGATTTCACCTGCAGGTAATTGTTGGATACCAATCGATTTGGTGTCAGTTTCAACATAACGCACACCCACGTTACCTGTTACTGGAATATTGCCAACTTCCGCTTCAAAGTTCGCCATAAAATAAAGTGCAGTCACTTCTTCTTCCAACGCGCCACTTTCTATTAACGTCCAGTTATGTTCCCAAGTTTGTTGTGCATCGTAATTGCCAGGGCCAAAGATATCGTTAGCAATACCTGGTAAATCCAGCTCTAAAAACTGCAAACCTTTAACATTATCTACTTTAACAAAACCGTCTAAAGAAGCAGGTTGGCAAGGGTGATTCATATGGTTGAATTCACAACCTTTAATGTTGGTGATATTGCCATTTGCATCAACATAACCTTGTTGACCTTCGCGTGTACCCCAACGGAATGTTGAACGTTCATCGGTAAATTTACGCTCAGAGTACCTAAAGCCAGTCTCAATTGAAGTGATAAAGTCACTCGCAAGGTAATATTTAAAATCAGTTTTAAAGCTATCAATTTCGTCAGTGTATTTATGCGGGAACTGTTCCCAAATACCTAAACGCATATGACTAAGGTCAGTGTAATCTGTGTTTAAGCCAATAATAGGCGCTTGCCCACTGCGGTTTTGGAATGAGATCTCTTGGCCTTCTAACTCTTGCCAAGTATCAACTGAGACACCATCAATAACATCAGAGCCAAATTGGTAAGCATGCATTGACGCAATGCGATCGAGCCTTGTCTTCTCACCTTCACTGTGCGCTACATCAACACTGATCTCAAATTTATCAGTTACATATTCAATTTGAAGGCCTATGCTATCCGTCGTCGATTCGGTTGATTGATCCTCAGAGCGCATTTCAAACCAAGGACCATCTGCGGCTATGTTAGTGACCGTACCACCTGATAAGTAATCACCGGTAAAACTTGGGTTTTCCAATTGGTATAAACCGCCCAAGTCTTTTGACATACCTTCAAAGTTCAGGCCATTTTTCTTGTCTTCGGAATCAAATGATGAATGGAAATAATCAAATTGTGCTTTGAAGTTATCATTCGGTTGATAAACTAAAGTCGCTACTGCGCCAACACGTTCATCCGTACCTTTAGCTGCGCGAATTTGATAGCCATCACCAGAGCGATACATAGTGCCATTGCCAGCGTAATCTTGTTCGCGTTTCACTTCATGACCTATGATGTCATAAGCACTGTTAGGTTGCTCTAAGACGGCAACACCTAAACCGACACCAAAAGTATCGTCGGCAAATTTACCTTGATAAGAAAAGCTAACTCGATGTCCGTTTTCATCAGCCCCTACATCTTCAGCAGCGTCGTTGTATGATAAACGCAAAGCGCCTTTGAAATTATGGTCCTTTTCAGCCATTAATGGGTTAGCCGTTTTCATCTCAACTGTACCGGCAACGCCACCTTCAACCAATGATGCTTTTGGTGATTTATAAACCGCAGCTTGGTTGATAAGTTCTGCAGGATACTGGTCAAAGGCAATCCAACGACTCCCCGCCGTATAACCAGATGTTGAGGCTTGCTCTCGGCCATTTAATGTAGTTTGAATAAAGTCGCCATTCATACCACGGATGTTTAATTGCGATGATTGACCGCTGTCTCTAACGGCTGTTACACCAGGTAAACGACCCAAAGCATCAGCGATAGAGACATCAGGTAGCGAGCCTAAATCACCGGCATCAACAAATTCACTGACCGAGTCGGTATAACGTTTTTTATCAATCGAGCCAAGAATACTTTGGCGGATACCGCGAACTTGGATAACTTCCTGTACTTCGACATTTTCTGTATCAGCAGATTGTTCTTCTGCTGCAAATGCATACGAGCCGTAGGTCAAACCGCTCGACATCATGGCTAGCGTTAATAAATTAGGTTTGAATTTATTCATGTGCTTGGTCTCTTTTTGTTTAGCGAATTTTTCAACTCACTACCCTGAAAATTGTATTTTGTGTCTCTGCACAAATTTGGTGTTACTTTTCTTCTAATTAGTGCAACCCGTTAAGGCATATATTCATCTTAGGTGGTTTTGAAAGCCCTACAATCTTCTGCATACGTATGAATAAAACTACAAATGTAATAAATTATTACTAAAAGCAATAAAAACGCACTACTAAGGTGCAAAACAAGGGTTTATTTGCTTTTCAACTGAACAATTAAGAGGCAAACAGTAAATTTAGGTAAGGAAGATGTAGTCGATAGTTAAGTGAAGCGAATGCTGTCAGCGCAAAAAGGACGGTTAAAAACTAAAACTAAGCAACAATATTGAAATAAAATTACAGAAAAAGTGACAATTCTCTTCTAGAAATGCACTTGGGGTTATTAAAGAAATCGATTCGGGCATAAAAAAACCCATGCATTTGCATGGGTTTTTAAAGCGAATAGCTCTAAATCTAACGAGTTTAATTACTCACCGTCAAACGGGTTAACTAATACAATCGTCTCTACGCGATCTGGGCCTGTTGAGATAATATCAATTGGCGTTTCACATACTTCTTCTAAACGCTTGATGTAGTCTTTAGCTGCTTGCGGTAACTCATCGTAGCTTTGAACACCGAACGTGTTTTCAGACCAACCAGGAACAGTCTCGTATACTGGCTCAACTGCCGCGTAACCTTCAGCATCTAAAGGCGTAACGTTAGTTACTGTACCATCTGCTAACTTGTAGCCAGTACAGATCTTGATTTCTTCTAAGCCGTCTAATACGTCTAACTTAGTTAAACAGAAACCAGTAATTGAGTTAAGTTGAATTGCACGGCGCATTGCCACAGCATCAAACCAACCTGTACGACGTAAACGACCTGTTGTGGCACCGAACTCGTGACCTTTGTCACCTAAGTGTTTACCAACTGGGTCTTGCTTGTCTTGACCGTCGTATAACTCAGTCGGGAATGGGCCTTCACCAACACGCGTAGTGTATGCTTTAACGATACCTAAAACGTAATCTAAGTTACGCGGACCAAAACCACAACCTGTCGCAACACCACCAGCAGTCGTGTTAGACGAAGTTACGAATGGGTATGTACCGTGGTCGATATCTAATAATGTACCTTGTGCACCTTCAAACATGATACGGTCGCCATTGCGGCGCGCTTGATCTAATGTCTCAGTTACATCGATGATCATGTCTTTTAAGATAGGTGCTAATGCTAATGCATCGGCTAAAGTCTTATCGTAATCAACTGCTTCAGCTTTGTAGAATTGCGTTAGCTGGAAGTTGTGGTATTCCAATACTTCTTTTAATTTTTCAGCAAAACGCTTTTCACAGAATAAATCACCAACACGTAAACCACGACGAGCCACTTTATCTTCGTACGCAGGACCGATACCACGACCAGTTGTACCAATTTTCTTGTTACCACGCGCCGCTTCACGAGCTTGGTCTAATGCAACGTGGAATGGCAAAATTAATGGACATGCTTCAGAGATTTTTAAACGCTCACGTACTGGTACGCCACGTTCTTCAAGCATAGTTACTTCTTTCATTAAGGCTTCTGGTGATAACACTACACCGTTACCAATAATACAAGTCACTGAATCACGTAATACGCCTGATGGGATCAAGTGTAAAACGGTTTTCTCACCATTGATTACTAAAGTATGACCAGCATTATGACCACCTTGATAACGCACTACATATTTTGCAGTGTCTGTTAGTAAGTCAACGACTTTACCTTTACCTTCATCACCCCATTGGGTGCCTAGCACGACTACGTTTTTACCCATTTTTGACATTCTTTCTAAAAAATAAGGGCGGGGATTTTACCAAGATGTCGTGACAAAATCACCAATGGATTTTGATTTAAGCCTAGTTTCTCTGTCATTTTTAGTACCATTGAGTGATAAAGTATTCCCAATAATGCTTTATTGAGAATATAAAATGATGCAGGCAATCAGCAACATCACTAGCCCGTATCCCCTAAAATGCTCTGCAGGTAATGTCGACAGCTGTTTTAAATAACGGCTCCAACGCTTGGGAAATAAAGCAGGGCCTATGCCTTCAATAATCAATACTAGTGCTATTACCTTCAGCCAAACTGCATCCATCTTTTTGCTCCTATTGTATTTTTTGCCAGTGTAGATAAAAAAAGCCCCACAACCAAGGTCGTGGGGCAAGTGCTATTAAAGGAGCAATAAATAGCAACAACAGAGAAATAAGTCGGTTAGTTCAACTTGGCAAATAACACACCTAATGCAGGTAAGTGCAGTTGATGTTGTTCGAGTTCCCCCTGCTCAATTAGCAAGTCGAGATAAATTTGTTGGTAATTGGCCTCAACATTTAGCTGGGCAACTTCATCCGTTAAATTAAAAACACATAACCAAGTTTGACCTAGGTAATGCCTGTTAAACATCAAAATACCCTGATATTCAGCATTAATAAATTCGATGTCACCATATTTCAAAACAGGTGCCGTTTGACGCCAACTAAACCATTGACGATAAAAATTCAGCACAGATTCAGTCTGTTTTTCTTGCTCAGCTACTGCTAAAGCAAAATGTGACTCTGCTACCGGTAGCCAAGGTTGATTGTCACTAAAACCAGCATGTTCCGCAGTTTTATGCCATGGCATAGGTGTTCTGCAGCCATCACGACCTTTAAATTTAGGCCAAAATTCAATTCCGTAAGGATCTTGTAACTGCTCAAACGTTAATTCAGCTTCTGTTAAACCTAACTCTTCACCTTGGTAGCTACAAATTGAACCTTTTAAAGACGTAACCAATGCAGTAAACATTTTTGCTTTTTGCGCAAAGCTATTGTTTTTCCCCCAACGAGAAGCGACACGCTCTACATCGTGGTTACTGATAGCCCAACATGGCCAACCATCAAGTACTTTCGCCTCTAGTGCTTGAACCGTATTGCGAATATGCTCGGCAGAGAAGTCATCGGTTAATAACTCAAAGCTATAGGCCATATGTAGGCGTTGCCCTTTAGTGTAATCAGCCATAGTTTGAATGGAATCTTCAGAACTGATTTCACCTAACGCCACCGTCCCCGGATAACGATCTAACAAAGCGCGAATCGCTTCCATGAAGGTTTCATTTTCAGGCTGAGTATTGTTGTAATAATGGTACTGATAGGCATAGGGATTATCAGGCGAAAAGCCACGCCCTGCTCTTTGATCAATTGGCTTAGCGGGATTGTCTTTTAACTCAGCGTCGTGATAACAAAAGTTAATCGCATCTAGGCGTAAACCATCAACGCCTTTTTTCAGCCAAAACTCTACATTGTCCAGCACTGCCTGACGAACTTGTGGATTGTGAAAATTTAAATCGGGTTGCGAGGACAAAAAGTTATGTAAATAGTATTGCTGACGACGAGAATCCCATTGCCAGCCAGGGCCGCCAAAAATAGATAACCAATTATTAGGCGGCGCACCGCAGGGCTTTGAATCAGCCCAGACATACCAATCGGCTTTATCATTGTCTTGTGATTGGCGACTTTGCTCAAACCAAGCGTGTTGATCAGAAGTATGACTTAATACCTGGTCTATCATCACTTTCAGTCCAAGGGCATGAGCCTTGTCTAGCAAAATATCAAAGTCATCCATGTCACCAAACATAGGATCAATAGCTCGATAGTCACTAATATCGTAGCCAAAGTCTTTCATTGGCGATTTGAAAAACGGTGATATCCAAATAGCATCAACGCCCAAACTGGCGATATAATCTAATTTTTGAGTAATACCCGCTAAATCACCAATCCCATCGCCATTAGCATCAAAAAAAGATCGCGGATATATTTGGTAAATGACAGCACCACGCCACCACGCCAATTGATTCATATTGTTTAACTCCACCACATCTGGCTTCCATGCTCTTGCTTTAATTTTTTTAGCATAGGGGATGGTGAACTTAACTGGCAATGAACTGCAAACGTATGCAAAAAACAAAGCTCAGAGCGCAAACACATAGAAACCACATAAGAAAGATAAAATAAACCCTTTAAAATAAGCAGGTTATAAAGACTTCGATTTACCTATTGGCATTTGACAATAGATGATAACGAGAGTGAATACGTATGCAGTAAGTTGTTGTTATCTATAACAAGAAGATACATTCAAAGCTAAGCATTAAATTGTGGCGTGAATCTGCAGAACAAATAAAAGTCTCCTAGACTGATATCAAAACAAGACAAATAACGCCGCTGACAATACTAGAGAACAATATGAAGCAACCTAAACTTTCCTTTTGGCAAATGTGGAATGTCAGTTTCGGCTTTCTTGGTGTGCAGTTCGGCTTTGCCCTGCAAAATGCCAATGTCAGTCGTATTTTGTCAGACTTAGGCGCCGACCTACATTCATTATCACTGTTTTGGTTAGTCGCCCCAATTATGGGTTTGATTATTCAACCGATTGTTGGCTCTGCATCTGATCGCACTTGGACCAAGCTAGGCCGTCGTAACCCCTTTATCCTAGCAGGTGCACTAGCAGCGGCAATTGCCATGTGCATGATGCCAAATGCACCTATTTTTGTAGCCTTTATGGCTCCAATGATTTTTGGTGCGGTAATGTTAGCGGTAATGGATGCTTCATTTAATGTGTCATTCCAACCTTTCCGCTCTTTGGTATCGGATATGGTTCCGGGCGAGCAAAGAACCAAAGGCTACTCCATTCAATCGTTATTGATTAATGTCGGCGCCATTATTGGTTCGATTCTGCCATTTTTATTAACCAATGTAATTGGCCTTGAAAACGCGTCTAAAGCAGGTGAAGTAGCGCCCTCTGTGACTATTGCTTTTTATGTCGGGGCAACGGTGATGCTAGGGTCAGTATTGTGGACAGTGATTCGCACCAAAGAGTACGAACCCGCGCAATATTATCAGTACAAAGGTCTAGACCAAGCGAAAGTTGAGGCTGAAAAAGCCGAGCAACAACAACGTACTCTGGGGCAAAAACTCGGTGCATTTTTTGGTTTAATGCTGACTATGCCAAAAACCATGAAACAACTAGCCGTAGTGCAATTTTTCTCTTGGTTTGCGCTGTTTATTATGTGGGTTTACACCATGCCTGCTATCACTCAACACGCCTGGGGTTTAGAAGCTAAATGGTTCGATTCTCAGTACCTTGCCTCTTTACCTAGCGTGCCTGAACATATCTCTCAAGCAAAAGGAGCAGCAGGTGATTGGGTTGGTATGTTATTCGCCGCTTATTCACTATTTGCCGCGTTATTTTCAATTGTCTTAATCAAAGTAGCCGATAAAGTTGGCCGTAAACTGACCTATAGCTTGTCTTTGTTAGCAGGGGGATTAGGCTACCTGAGCTTCTATTTATTTAACGACCCAACCATTGTTGAAGCAAATGTGCTAGTTGCTACTGTCAATATTCCACAAGGTGCCTTGAATTTACTATTGCCTATGGTTGGCATTGGTATTTCATGGGCCGCTATTTTAGCCATGCCCTATGCCATTTTAGCCGGTTCATTACCTGCAGAGAAAACAGGTGTTTACATGGGGATCTTCAATTTTACGATTGCTGCTCCTCAGATTATTTCTGGCTTATTCTCGGGCTGGATATTGCATTCAGTGTTCGAAAATCAGGCCATTTACATCATTATGCTGGCAGGTGTGTCTATGGTACTTGGGGCTATTTCGGTTTACTTTGTCAAAGACGACAACTAAATAAAATCGAACAATTAGCAGTCGGTATCCACTTATCGACTGCTGATTTTTTGTATTTGGGTTCTTAAGCCTGACTGCCGCATGATTCTCTAACGATCAGTTCAACATCCATTAAATAATCATCAACCTGCTAACCATTAATTAAATCAATGAGTTTAGTCACCAGTAGCTCTCCGGCTTTATTGGTGTTTTGCTTAATGGTTGTTAATGGCGGCGAAGTAAAACGGGCAATCGGAATATCATCAAAACCAACGACCGCGATATCCTTAGGAACCTCTAAGCCGCGTTCTCTAATGGCTCGAATCGCGCCAATCGCAATTAAATCTGATGCCGCAATGACAGCATCAAATTGATGGCCGGTATCGAGTAAATCCAACATAGATTGATAGCCTGAATCCTCACTCGAAACCGCGTCTATATCTAATTCAGAGTGCAAAGGTAAATCAGCAGCCACTAATGCATCACAAGCACCTTGATAGCGAGCTTTAAATTCAGGGCTACCATCGCCTCGACCACCAATAAAACTGATATGACTATGACCAAGCTTTAATAAATGCTCTGTCAGCTGATAACCACCTGCGTAGTTATCACACGAAATCGCTACACCGGCATGTTCTGCAGGTGAGCCCCAACGAACACAATGGGTTTCTTGTTCTGCTAACTGTTTTAACTTATCTTCAAAATCTAAGAAGTCCCCATAGCCCAATAAAATAATACCATCAGCGCGTTTGCTATCTTCGTAATCCGCATGCCAATCATCACTTAATTGCTGGAAAGAGACGAGTAAATCATAGCCATTTCGAGCGCACGTACGCGTAATACTACCTAGCATCGCAGTAAAAAAAGGGTTAATTAATGAATCGTCAGATGTTGGATCTTCGAACAACAACAGGGCCAAGGTTCGGCTATTTTGCGTGCGCAAGCTGCTCGCATGTTTATCCACTTTGTAGTTAATTTCTTTGGCAATAGCTTGGATTTTAGCGCGTGTTTCTTCACTCACCAGCGGTGAATTACGCAATGCACGGGACACCGTAGACTGAGATACTCCGGCTAAATGGGCGATATCAAAAGAAGTCGCTCGGGATTTCATTTACTTCAACCTATCAATTCAGATAAACCTTTATATAAAAGGTAAACTATAGAGTAAAGCAGGCTATTTAGCAGTAAAAGTAGTAATAAAAAAGGCCGGTATTGGCCGGCTTTTTTAAACATTTTGACCCGTCCTGAATAAGGTTGACACTTTTCCAACTTCAATTTGGAGAAGATAATGAAACCAATAACTAAGCGTACACAAAAAGATTATTCACTTGCCTTTAAATTATCCGTCGTTGATAAAGTAGAAAAAGGCGAATGTACTTACAAACAAGCTCAAAACCACTATGGAATACAAGGGGCTTCAACCGTTTTAACTTGGCTTCGCCGGTATGGTCAACTAGATTGGAGTAAAGGTACACCCAATCATATGAATGAGCTTCCCCTTATGTCTAAACCCAATGACTTAACACCTGAGCAAAAAATCAAAGCCCTCGAAAAAGAGCTAGAAGATACCAAGATAAAAGCACAATTCTTTGAAACGATAGTCGATGTACTTGATAAAGATTTCGGAGTACGTATCACAAAAAAGCAACGCAACGCGTTATTGAAGAAAAAAACATAACCAAGCTATCTGTCAGTAGAGCTTGT
>NZ_JABULX010000015.1 GCF_013328345.1 Marinifaba aquimaris | reverse complement strand
TGTTTGTTTTGGGTTCAACTTTCAGTTTAGTGCTGAAAGTCAATGCAAGGAGCGAGGCTGTCTTAGAGGATTATCAGATCTTGAATCTTGCATCATTCGGCATAACTTGGTTATGCCGATGCCTTTGGTAATGCTGTTGTGGCGGGTAGAGTGCAAGAGCACAGGAACTCTGGGGTCAGGTCTTTCATTTTGCATGAGATTTGAGATTGGTGAATGAGTCTTGTTGGTTTTATTCGATTGTGCTGGCTTTAAAACTCTGGGGTCAGGTCTTTCATTTTGCATTCGGTTGAGATTGGTGAATGAGTCTTGTTGGTTTTATTGGATTGTGCTGGCTTTTAAACAGCGAGCCGATCCTTTTACACCAGCAAGGCCGATCACCCTTGACCAGTGCCACGCGCCATTGGGTGCCGTGCCAATCATCGCTCATTCCGCTCGGAATGGGCGCAGTTTTTAATCGTAACACGCGCTGATTTTGTTTGGAAAAGTGGCCGATTGGGAGTGGAATATACACTCATCAAGTTTTTTTGGGTGATGAAGCCTTTGCCAAGCGCTTTTTGAAACAAGATGCCAATTTACCGGAAATAAATGAAGTGCCAAAGGTAAAACAAAGTCGTGAGGCTAAGCCATTACCGTTTTATCAAACGCATTACCCAAAACGCAATGATGCAATAGTAAAAGCTTATCAAAGTGGTGGTTATACTCAGCAGAAATTAGCCGATTATTTTGGTGTGCATTATTCGACAATAAGTAGAATAATGCGCGATGCAAAATCAAAGACCTGACCCTATAGGAAAAATAACTACAATCAAGGAGAAAAAAATGAAAATGTTAATAAAACTATTACCTTTAATTTTGTCGGTGATAACTTTTAATAGTTATGCCCTTCATGAAAGCGGACCATTTAAGGTGACTAAAATCAGGTTGGATCAGGCCGGCTTTCAAGTTGCCTTATCGCCAGCACCTACGTTGTGTTACGGGGGCAGTTATCATCGTATGCATGTGGTTGTGAAAAATGATCATCCCAATTTTGATGCAATGTATACTGCATTTTTATCGGCATATAATACGGGTAATACACTGAGTAATATTTGGTACGATAAAAGACAAACCCTTGTTGCAGAAACTTGTGCTGATGGCGCTTATGCTTTATTGGCAATTACAATGATAGAGCTAAGCCAACAAAATTTAGAATTGAATAAATAAAGTTTTGTTACTTTCTAACATCATAAAATATCAGCCTTACCGAGTCGTTCGGTAAGGCTTTTTGCTATTTATTTAAGCTTATTTACTAAAGATTTAACTTTACTTAAATGATAAGGTTGGGCTCGATAATATATCTAAAAAGAAAGCCAATATGTTTGAAGAACTCTGGGGTCAGGCCTTTCATTTTGCATCTGCTGTTTGATGAACCATACTTTAATTTTTAAAGTGAGGGGTCAATAATGGCGAGACCACTTCGAATTGAGTTTGATGGTGCTTTTTATCATGTTACTTCTCGGGGCAATGCTAGGCAGGATATCTATCATTCCCCGAATGATTACTTAAGTTTTCTCGATACCTTAGGTGAGGTTTGCAAGCGCTATCACTGGCAAATACATGCTTATTGTTTAATGACCAATCACTATCATCTGGTTGTTGAAACATTAGAAGGTAATTTGTCATTGGGCATGAGGCAGCTGAATGGTGTTTATACCCAAAGGTTTAATCGCAAACGAGGGCGTGTCGGGCATCTTTTTCAAGGACGGTTTAAAAGTATTTTAGTTGATAGCGATAGTTATTATAAAACCTTGATCCGCTATGTTATTCAAAACCCACTTCGTGCCAATATGGTTAATCATGTCCGTGATTACAATTGGAGTAGTTACCCCGCTATGACAGGTCAGTGCTCATGTCCGCACTGGTTAGTAAAAGATATAGTGCTTCGCCGTTTTGATATAGATATACATCGTTCAATGATGCTTTTTGAAAATTATGTTAATCAGCAGTCGGAAAGTAATTTTTGGCAGTCAGTTACTCATCAAGTTTTTTTGGGTGATGAAGCCTTTTCCAAGCGCTTTTTAAAACAAGCTGCTGATATACCGGAAATAAATGAAGTGCCAAAGGTACAACAAAGACGTGAGGCTAAGCCATTAAAGTTTTATCAAACGCATTACTCAAAACGCAATGATGCAATAATAAAAGCTTATCAAAGTGGTGGTTATACACAGAAGAAAATAGCCGATTATTTTGGTGTGCATTATTCAACAATAAGTAGAATAATACGCGATGCAAAATGAAAGACCTGACCCCAGAGTTCTTAGCTAAGGCTTTTTTAATTGAAGAATCTCAACAATATAGAGTTTTGGTTCCACTAAAATGCTAAAGTAATCGTAAATAACAAGTAAAAATAAAAAAACATGCCAGATAACATTACTGAGTCTTTAGACCAAGCCATTAACTTCATCGAACAAGGAGAGCATAACCAAGCTCTTGAAAACCTACTCAATATTCAATCTACTGAGCCTAACAACGCTAATATTGCTTTTTTATTGGCGAGTATTTATGCAAATCAACAGAATGCAGACGCTGCTAGTAGGCAATTTGAAAAAGCGCTGACTATTTCTCCTAATTTTTACTTGGCGCGCTTTCAATATGGATTTTTCTTAATTTGCCAAGACCATTTAGATAGCGCATTAGTTCAGTTGCAAAACCTAAATACTGCTAGTGACCAGATACCCGATTACTTAAAGGCATTTAATCAAGCTTTAATTTTATTGCTTACAGAAGAAGAAACACAAAAAGCAATTGAATTATTGACTAAAGGAATTGGCTTAAATGATGACAATCGCGCATTAAATCAGGATATGACCCGAGTCATTGAGTTGCTAACAAAAAACACTTATCAAGCAATGGAGGAGTCGTCTAATAAAAACCAATCAGATAATGATACTGGCTTGGGCTTGTCGACATCAGCTTTGCTCAACATTTATAACTAAGCTTTATGATCAATAAAATTAATCGTGGTTCTGATTCACGTTTTTGGCCAACGGATAAAGTAACGTCTGTAAAAAAAACAGCGGCGTCAAGCAAACCAAATAACCAAGATCAACAACCCCTATCTAAACTAGTAGAAATCATTAAGGATTTTGATGAGGGGCAAGATAAAAACCTTTTAAGAAAAAAGGTTATTCATCAGATAATGCATGATGAATTAGGTAGCCGATTGGTTAATACTGCAGAATTTTCAAATTTGTTTCAGCAGGTCGAAAAACAAGCTAAATTGTATGAGGATGTTGTTGATATGTTAATAAATAAGGTCAGAAAAGGCTAAATATAAAAACTTATCTCGTTGAAAATTAAGAAATATTAATAATTGCCTGTTACAACTGTTAAGGTTTTATAAAAATATGTGATTGGGTGTTTCAAAATGTAAATAAATGGGTTAACCTCTCACCATCTTTTATCAATGAGGTGGTTCAAACACGGTTATAGTGTTTGTAGGTGTACATGGATTTGAATGTATTAAAGACATTTTTAAGTAAAGACCCCGATAATAAAGCGTTAATTACTGATTACCTTTCACAATGCTTGAAGCAGAAAAAAACTGAGTACATAACTGAATACGCCCTTTCAGTTGTTAACGATGACTCAGTACCTACTGCAACCCAGCTTCAACTAGTTTGTCATTTTTCGATCGAATCGGGTCAATTAGAACTAGCTCACACCATTGCTAATAAATTAATCACACTACATCCATGTGAGACTGCACATTATTATTTATTGCTCAGTTTGTTTTTACTTGGGCAATATCAAGACGTTATTGATACTTTTGAACTCAATTTACAGGCCAATCCGCACGTTGCAACACTAACACTTGTTGCAAGAGCTTATTATTTAACATTAGACACTACTGCGTGCATAGAAACATTAAAACGATCGAGCGAACAGTCTGATGAATCACTTGGGTTATTGAGTTTAGCTTATTTTGATGCCAGCTTATTTGATGAATCTAAACAAGCAGCAAATGCTGCATACCAACTTAACTCTAATAATTTTGATGCACTTTTGACATTAAGCTCCTTGTGCATATCTGAAGGCCAATACAAACAAGCTCAATCTTATATAAATAGTGCATTAGCCCTAAAACCAAAACAGGGCAGAGCGCTTTCACTAAAAGCACAATTATTGTTTGAATCTCTCGCTTTTGATGAGTGTTATCAAAGTATTTCTCTAGCTTGTCAGTATATGCCTAGCCATATTGGTAGTTGGCACCTAAAAGCTTGGGTTTGTTATTTAACGGGTCGGCAAACTGAATATATTGAAGCCTTTAAGCAAGCCTTTGAGCTTGATGCTGCTTTTGCTGACTCTCAAGCTGGCATGGCGCTTGTTGCGATAGAAAATGAACAAATGTCGTTGGCAAAGCAATATATCGATAAAGCTTTAAAATTAGATAAAAACAGTGCCACAGCTCAATTTGCACATGCAGTCATGCTTGAAAAGAGCGGTGATGCACAACAAGCTCAAACCTTGGTACAGCAAGTTCTTGAACAGGGGCAATTAGCCGGTCGCCCTATTAAATCTGTCATAGCAGAAAAATTAAAATCACTTGTTAGTCAAAATGGGTGATACATGGAAGTTGATTTTGCACTGACATCCTTGGCGAGGATGTTTGAGTTGAGTTTAAAAATTGCTTTACCCCTGCTTATAGCTGCATTAATTAGCGGTATTGTAGTTAGTGTTGTGCAAGTTGTAACTCAAATCCAAGAAATGACATTAACCTTTGTACCAAAAATACTGGTTTGTGTAGCCGTTTTAGCCTTTGCCGGCCATTGGATGCTAAATACATTAGTCGAATACTCTCGCCAATTATTTCTCAGTATTGCGAGTATGTAATGGAAGCAATATTTACCGATAAACTCTTTTTAGTGATGAGTCGTTTAGCACCTGTATTTATAAGCAGCCTAGGACCATTTAGGTATATGCCTAGTTTTGTTCGCGTGGTGATTTTAATTGTTTTTGCAATGGTTTTAACCGTTTCAGGCAATATTCAAATCAACGCTACGATTCCGTTTTATCAACAAATATTCAGTGAGTTGACGTTTGGATTTGGAACCCTATTTGTTTTTGTGATGAGTTTTGGCGCTATTTTATTCTTTGGGCGACTTGTTGATTTACAAATAGGTTTTGGAGCCGCGGGCGTTGTCGATCCTGGTAATAAAAGTCAGGAGCCCCTTCTTGGTATGGCTTATTTAACCCTGATAACACTGATGTTTTTTTTAATGAATCTACATACTGATTTATTTGTATTTTGGCATTACTCACTGAGTGTAATGCCACTAGGGAGTCCTTTAGGCTACCAATGGTTGTCCCAAGCTTTACCCTTTTTAACCAGTATTTTTTTTATAGCCATGGTTATTTTTGCACCTGTTATTTTGGTGCTTTGGTGTGTCGATGTGACAATTGGAGTGCTGTCCAAGTCGATGCCACAAATGAATATTTATTTTGTGGCATTACCTTTTAAAATTTTATTGGGTATAGCGACATTGATGTTAGTGGTTGTACCTGCCAAAGCCCCTATTGAACGCTTGTTTACAATAATGATGTCTCATATCAGTGGGGGCTTATTGTAATGGCCGATCACAAGTCGGAGAAACCGACCCCTCACAAACTAAAACAGGCACGTCAACGTGGGCAAGTTGCTAAATCATTAGACTTTAATTTTCTATTGAGTCTGGTTGTTTTACTCGGTATTTTTTATGTTTTTACTGCCAGTATTGCATCTGCTCTTGCTCGTTTTTCTAAGCAGGTTTTCAGTTTAGCTGATCAATTTTTGTTTACCCAAGATGCCTTGCTTTTGTTGTTCCAAAAGTCATTTTTGGAGTTGGCCGCGATCATATTACCCGTTCTTTTAATTATTGCTCTGTTTAGTGTGTTCTTTACGATTTTACAGACGGGCTTTATTTTCTCTGGTCACAGCCTTAAAGCTGATTTTACAAAGTTAAACCCGGCACAAGGCTTTAAAAAAATTGTATCTAAAAAATCACTATTTGAATTACTCAAATCAACCCTAAAGATTGCTGCTGTTGGTTTGGTTTTCTATTTAATTTTTCCTTCACTTATTGACCGTGCAATGAATCTATATTTGTTGCCTGCACAAGCTTTACCCTTAGGCATGTTTAATGCAATAAGCATGATCATTTTGTGGGTGATAGCAGTAATGCTGCCTATTGTCTTGATTGATTTCGCCTTTTCTCGTTGGGATTTCATGCAGAAAATGATGATGACCAAACAAGAAGTAAAAGATGAGCATAAAAAGCGTGAAGGCTCACCTGAAATAAAGTCAAAGCAGAAGAAGATTCAAAAAGAGTTATTAAAAAAAGCTACTGCGTTATCTAGCGTACCACAGGCAGATGTGGTGTTAGTCAACCCGACTCAAATTGCCATCGCGCTCAGTTATGATCCAGAAGCGATGACGTCACCAAAAATTGTTGCTATGGGTCAAGGTTCGATGGCTTTAAAAATCAAATATACAGCCAAAAAACACCGAGTACCTGTGTTAGTCAAAAAACGCTTAGTACGAAAAATGTTTAAAGAGTTCGCTATTGATAGTCATGTGTCACCTGACTATTACCAACAGCTTGCTCCTATCTATCAATGGTTATTTGACCAGAAAAAGAAAAGGAGAGCTATCTGATGTGGACTTTGTTAAAAGGTAGGAGTGAACTTTTTTTAGTTACCGCTGTAGTTGGCATTTTATTGATGTTATTTGTGCCTGTGCCAGCGGTGATTTTAGATATCCTGTTAATTGCAAATTTTGCCTTTGCATTGATGATTTTATTACTCACATTTTATAGTGAAAAGCCTTTAAGTTTCTCTACTTTCCCGTCTTTATTATTGATTGCGACGCTATTTCGTCTTGGTTTGAATATATCTGCAACTCGGTTGATTTTAAATGATGGCGATGCTGGTGTAGTGATTTCATCTATTGGCTCTTATGTAGTGGGTGGTAATTTTGTTGTTGGCTTAGTGGTATTTTTCATTCTCGTTATTATTCAGTATGTGGTTGTAACAAATGGCGCGCAGCGTGTTGCTGAGGTTGCTGCAAGGTTTACGTTAGACTCAATGCCTGGTAAGCAAATGAGCATTGATGCTGATTTGAATATGGGGATTATAGATGAACAAACGGCTAAAGACCGTCGTAAGGAAATAGAGAAAGAGTCTAATTTTTACGGCGCAATGGATGGTTCGACTAAATTTGTTAAAGGGGATGCAATAGCTGGCATTATCATCATTCTCATCGATATCATTGGCGGTCTAGCCATTGGTGTTGCGCAACTTGGCTTACCCTGGTCAGAAGCACTAGAGAAATATACTTTGCTGACTGTGGGTGACGGTATTGTTACTCAAGTCCCTTCGCTCATTATCGCTACAGCTACGGGTATTATAATCACACGTGCGGCATCAGATTCTAAATTAGGACAAGAAATTTCAAAACAAGCCATGTCATCACCACAAACGCTAACTATTGTTGGTTTGACCTTGGCAGCGGCTATGGCAATACCTGCATTTCCTACTTTCCCCATTTTTATTATGAGTAGTTTTTTTCTTACTCTAGCTTGGTTTAGCTACCGCCAAAATAAATTACCTGATGTGCCCGGGGAAGATAATGACAATTTCGATGAGTCCACTCAGGCACTTCAAAGTGACGTTAAAGATGAAGATATTTTCAAAATTTACCCACTTGAATTACAAGTATCATCAGATGTTGACGATGGAATTAAAGCCAACGGTAATATTCTGTCGGAGAAATTAAAAGCTTTCCGAGCAAAACATTATCAATCGACCGGTTATACCTTGCCTGAATTGACTGTGAAACATGATAACCTGATGCCTGCCCACGAATATAAATTAAAAATGTTCGGAGCGACAATTGCTGCCGGTCAACTCCATTTTGATAAATACCTTGTTATTGATCCTAAAGGCCATTTTGAGGCAATAAAGGGTATTAAAGGTACCGAACCCACTTATCGTCTGCCGGCAATGTGGGTTGAAGAGGGACAGCTTGAAGCCGCAAAAAACGCTAAATATACCGTTGTTGATCCTGAAACAACTTTACTGACACATCTTACAGAAATTATCAAAGCCCATGGCTATGAATTACTAACAAGAGGTGATACTGAAGCGCTGCTTACTCAGCTTAAAACTGATAATGCAAGTTTGATTGATGAATTGATACCTGAAGTTCTAACCTACAGCGAAGTACAAAAAATACTTAAAAATTTACTCAAGGAAAAGGTACCTATTCACAATTTGGACCTGATACTAGAAGTATTACTGGATTATGGGCGTACCAGTAAAGAGATTATCTATTTAACTCAACAATGTAGAGTGCGCTTAAAAAGCCAAATTTGCCAAAACTTGGTTGATCAATCCGGTCAGTTAAACGTAATAACGATAGCGCCTAAACTTGAGCAAACTCTAATTGCCGGGGTTAAAGTTGAGGGCGAAAAGGCGTCTCTTGCTATAGAGCCTAGAGGTCTTGATCATTTGGTTACTCAGCTTACCCAAAAAACCGAGAAATGCTTAATTGAGAAAGTACCGCCTGTGCTGATAACTCACTCGTCTGTAAGGTTTGCCTTAAGTCAAATGATGGAGCGCGTAATTCCACAATTAAACATTTTGTCGGTCGATGAAATTCCAACATTCATCAATGTTAAGGCGCTTTCATCTGTCGATTTACTCGCAATGCCCGAATCTTCACTCACTGATAACAAATCAAGTAAGTAGGAATATTGAATGGATGATATGACACTATTTTTAGAGCCTTTATCTAATAACATCAATCGACTCAACGCCATTAGCCATAATGTTGCCAATATTAATACACCGGGCTATGCAGCACAGCAGTTTTCAGACGTTATTGAGGGTGATCGTAAAATAGCATTGAAAATGTCTGGTTTTTCCATGCGAGAAACGGGTTTACCTTTGAATATTGCGATTGATGGGCGAGCGTTTTTTTTAGTTGAGACAGAGCAAGGCTCTTTGATTACAAAAAACGGCCAGTTTGAAAGAAATACTCATGATGAAGTACTTCATATAAGTGGTGGAAAGCTGCTTTCAGATAGTGGGCCTGTTCAACTTCAACCCGGTGATTTTTCAATTAATTACAAAGGTGAAATTGAGCAGCAAGGCTCCTTCATTGCACAACTAAGTTTGGTTGAGCCTTCGAAAGATGCAGAACTGGTTCCAGCTGGTGATGGATTATACAAACTCACAAAAGGGCAGTTGATACAAACTAATGCGAAAGTTATTCAAGGCGCTATCAATGCATCTAATGTGAATGCAAGTGAAGAAATGGTTAATTTAATTGAATTAAGTAGACACACAGAAAGCCTTCAAAGAGCAGCTAATACCTACCATGAAATGCTGTCAAAAGGTGTAAGTGATTTAGGGAATAGATAATTATGTTTGATGCACTTTACATATCAGAAAGCGGGTTGAGTTCGCAGCAAAAACTGATTGATGTTATATCCAATAACATCGCAAATATGTCGACGGTTGGTTTCAAAAAATCCAACGTCAATTTCGTGGATATCGTTGTTCAATCTGAGCAAGTAAATACACAAAATTCAACCGACCTGATAAATGAAGCGAATAAAACGATCCAAGGAATTGGTGTAAGTGTGGGAAGTGTAAATGTTGACCACTCAGCAGGTACAATCAAACAAACAGGAAACCCCTTAGACTTGGCAGTTAATGGTATTGGTTTTTTTGAAGTCTTACAGGATGATGGAGGTTTGGCTTACTCTCGCTCTGGGCGTTTTCAAGTGGATGCTGATGGATTTATCGCCACTCCGGATGGTTTGAAATTAAATTCAGATATACGTATCCCTCCTGATACAGAGCAACTCAGTATTACAGCTGATGGTGTTGTTTCTGTTTTGGTGCCTGGTGAAGATGGCTTAGTTGAATTAGGTGAAATTGAGCTCGTGCGTTTCAACAGTCCTTCTCAGTTGCAAGCAATTGGTGAAGGTGTTTATCAAGCTACTGATGCCTCCGGTGATCCTACTTATGGTCAACCAGGTGAACTTGGGTTAGGTGATTTAATTCAAGGGGCGACCGAAATGTCTAATGTTTCGATGAACGAAGAAATGGTCAATTTAATGATGGCTCAACGTGGCTATCAGTTAAATGCTCGTATATTACAAGTTTCTGATCAAATGATGGAAACAATTAATAATTTAAGGCGTTAATGTGAAAAGGTTTATCCTGCTGTTGCTAACCCTGAGCTTACCACTTAAAGCAGTAGAGCTGACAATTTACAAGCAAAAACTAAGTTTGTCTTCACCTGTATTTTTAGATGATTTAGGTGAAGTCAAAAGTAATGGTGATCAGTTAACTAAACTAATACAGCAACCATTATTATTTGATGGCAAACGCAATTGGTTTCGTGCTTCAGAATTAGGTGAGACCCTTACAAATCAATTAGGCGTTGCAATTAAGGTGAACTCCGACAGTCTAATAATACTTGAGGTATGCCATCAAGTAGACCATGACGTTGTTCTAAATAAAGTACGTGAAGTACTTTTTGAGAAAAGGCCTGATGTTAACTTGTTGTCGTTAAAAAGAGTCGAAGCAAATAAAAAAATGTGTCTTGATAATCAAGTTACCTTGGTGAGGCCTATTATCGATCGGAACTTGAAGCAACAAAGAATAGCGGTAGAGCTATTAGGTGATGACGATGTACTATCGACAGTCTGGTACCAAATTCGATTTGAGCAAGATATAGCACAAGGAAATAAGGACATATACCAAGGGCAAACAATTGATGAATCTGACATAAATTGGATCAAAGTAGATAGTAAATTAGCAAAAAAATTTTTGTCGAAGGCTGATTTTATAACTAAACAAAACAACACCAAACGTTTTGTCGCGCTAGCAAACACACTTGAAGGTGACAGTTTAGTCCTCAATCAATTTAAACCCTACAAACCCGTAATGGCAGGTCAAAAAGTTAGGGTGACTAGCTCTCATAAAGGCGTTTTTATCCAAACATCAGGAAAAACACTCATAGGTGGCCTAGTTGGTCAAAAAGTTAAGGTTTTGGTTGATGGTGCTAAATCAGCAGTTACTGCAACTGTTGTTTCTGATGGCTTAGTCGAGATCTAAGGAAAGGTAATGAAATTAATATGTGCGTTATTGATGTTTGTTAGCATCATCCATACTGGATGGGCTAATTCCTTATTCAATGAAGATGCTTTCAAATCTTATACTGCCGATAAAAGAGCAAGTGAAGTAGGTGATACTGTCACCATCATGATTATGGAAACGGCCGAAGCTGCATCTAGTGCCGGCAATGGAAGTTCTGGACGCTTTGGCATGTCTTTAGATGCTAAAGCAGGACGCAAAGATAGTGATGACAATTTGAATTGGTCTAGAGATTTTAACGTAGGCGTTGGCTCTGATCAGGAAGGCGATGCAAGTAACCAAAGGAATGGTTTTATTCGTGCTCAATTAACAGCTGTTGTCCTTGAAGTTGACTTGAACCAGAACATCGTCATTCGAGGTAAGCAAAGTATTAAAATTGACGGTGAAGAACAGACCATCGAAATAACAGGTAAAGCAAGAGTCTCGGATATTAGTTCAGATAACACTTTAATTTCGACACGTTTATTTGATGCCCAAATTAAATTTACTGGCCAAGGCGAGGTTAGTGAAGGGAAAGACTCTGGAATTTTTTACAAATTCTTTAAAGGAGTGGGGTTGATATGAACCATTGTTTAACGTTAATGATATTATCATTTCTTATATTTAGCCCCTTATCTTTAGCTGTTAATCAATCTGGAGTTCAAATTAGAGACTTTGCACGTTTTGATGGCGTAAGAAATAATGCTCTTACAGGTTATGGTCTTGTAGTTGGATTATCTGGCACTGGTGATTCAAATCGTTCGCGATCGACAGTGCAGTCAATCCGAAACACTCTACAAAACTTTGGTGTAGTGGTAGATGACAAAGATATTTTCAGCAAGAATGTTGCTGCAGTTTTAATCACATCAGAATTATCCGCATTTGCTCAGCAAGGTGATGTGATCGATGTTCAAGTATCAGCTATGGGAGATGCACGAAGTTTAATGGGGGGGACGCTTTTATTAGCACCTTTGAAAGCTGTAAATGGTTCGATCTACGCGCTAGCACAAGGTCCTCTGGCTGTAGGGGGCTATCAACTAGATAAGTTTGATAGTGCTATCCAAAAAAATCATCCAACCGTTGGAACGGTGCTCGGCGGGGGCACTGTTGAACGCAGTATCAATAATGACTTTTTAGCGGATGATGGTTCTTTATATTTAGTTTTAAATAGCCAAAATTTTGCTACGGCGGCCAAAGTAGAAGCTGCATTAAATAGATCTCTAAGTAACATAGAAGCGACAGCTATTCATGCTAGTAGAATTAAAATCAAACCATTAGATGAAGATGTTTCAATTGTACAATTAATGGCCAAAATTGAAACAATACAAGTAAGACCTGACACTGCCTCACGAGTAGTTGTTAATGAAAAAACAGGTGTCATTGTCTCAGGTGCTGATGTGATGATTGATGATGTTGTCATTTCTTATGGCGCACTTAAACTTTCGGTGAGTACAGATTACCTTGTATCCCAACCAAATAGTTTCTTGTATCGCCCTTCAGATGCTATTAGAACCCAAGTTGTACCTGAAACAAGGTTATCTGATAACACTGAAAATCAGGTTGTATATAGCAATGAGCAGGGCACCAATATCGCCGATTTTGTTACTTCGCTTCAGAAGTTAAATTTATCCACCCGAGATATTATTTCAATATTACAAGCTTTGAAAAAGAGTGGTGGCTTACACGCAGAATTAATTATTCAATAATATTTGGAGAGATAAATGGATAGTATTGATGTTATTGAATTAGCCAATATGAGACTGTCGATGTTAAAGCTTGAACAAAGTGTTCTAGCTAAAAATATTGCAGGAATTGGTACCCCGAAAGAAGTCAATTTTTCGCATGTATTAGCGCAATTGGATAACCTTTCACCTGAAGAAAAAAGCAATTTTGTTCAACAAGTTAACAATGATATTGAATTGTTTGCTGAATTTAAAAGCATTGATGCAAATGAAATTAGTGCTGATGAATTAGTTGCAGAATCGTTAATTGTTTCTGGCAAATATAAGTCTCTTGCTGAAGGCTTAAACCGAAAATTAGACCTATTAAAGACTGCAATTGTAGGTAACCGTTAATGTCTGAAGTTTACGAGATTGCACTACAAGGAATGAAGCTACAAAAAGCTTACCTAGAAGCCGCGAGTAAAAATATTGCTAATGCTAATCAAATTAGCTCTTCGCCTAACGACGTTGCAAAGCCGTTTATGGCTAGTTTGAACAGTCGTAATGAAGTTGAAGTTATCGAACAAGACATTGCAATGAAAGCCATTTATAAGCCCGAACATGCAAAATCTGATGCGCAAGGTTTTATTTATACGCCTGACATCAACATGGTCGAACAAATGCTCATGCTTAATAAAGCTAATCGCCATTACGAGGCCAACATTAAAGCTTTTAATGCCTATAAAGAAATGGGCGCTAAAGCAATTGAGATAGGAAAATAAAAGTGATTATTGATGCAATAGACTTTGGTGTTTCTGCGTTAAAAACTGAGATGCCAACATTGGAACTAAATCAAACTGTACAGCCGGATCAGGATTTTTCTTTGCAGGGTGCAATGAGTAACGCAATTACTGATTTGAATGCCAAATTGATTGAAAGTAATCAATTATTAGAAAAAGTTGCAATGGGCAAAGAAGTAAGTACCCATGAAGTAATGTTAACAATGACCGAAGCCAAACTGTCCTTGCAGTTAGCAGTTGAAGTTAGAAATAAACTACTTGAATCTTATCAAGAAGTTATGCGAATGCAGTTGTAGTTAGGTTAAGGGTCAATCAATGTTAGACAATTTAAGTTCAGCAAAGAAAATTAGCTTGCTCACCGGTATTTTTGTGATCCTGTTTGGATCGCTCTTAGCTGTTTATTGGGTGCTCAACCCAAACTATGTTCAATTAACCCGTACTAGTGACGCAAGCGAATCTGAAACATTAGTCAATGCTCTTATTGAGAAGGGAATTGGATACGAGTTATCAGAACACGGGCAAGCTATTGCAGTGCCAGAATCTGCCTACGAAGAGGCTTTACTCGGCATTTCAAGCGTTAAAGGAAAAGATCATAAGTCTAATGGTTTAGAGTTATATGATACCGTTGAGTATGGCTTGACGGAACATACTCAAAAAGTCACCTATCAACGTGCTATTCAAGGAGAGCTTGAAAGAACACTAAGTCAATTTAGCTTTATTGATTCAGCTCGTGTTCATATTACCCCAGCTGAGAAAAAGCTCTTTAAAACCGAGCAAGACAGAGCAAAAGCGGCGGTTAAATTGATGATAGTTGATAAACATCAAATGACCTACCAACAAGTTATAACTGTTAAGCAACTTATTTCGTCATCAGTTGATCAGTTAGATGAGAAAGATGTATCCGTATTTGATCAGTTTGGCCAATCACTCGGCAATCGGGCATTAGATTCGATTGGGCTTTATTCAAATGTTT
The DNA here is from genome assembly GCF_013328345.1 of Marinifaba aquimaris. Lineage (GTDB taxonomy): Bacteria > Pseudomonadota > Gammaproteobacteria > Enterobacterales > Alteromonadaceae > Marinifaba > Marinifaba aquimaris. The sequence continues at coordinate 84,938 of NZ_JABULX010000015.1, read as the reverse complement.
CTGCGAACATTGAAAGCACTAAACAGAATAAAATTGAATCAGTTTTATCACTGTATTTTAACAAGCAACAATACAGTGTGACGGTATCCGCTGTTGTGGATAAAACTAAGACGAAAACCATCACTCAAGCCGTTCTACCGGTGAACGGGCAGAGTGGTTTAATGGTGCGTAAAAAAGAAAGTATCAGTGAAAAATCAACCGATGGTGAACAAGATGACCAACAAAGTAATCTAGAAATTGAATATGCCCACACTAAACAAACAAAAGAAGTTATCTATGCGCCAGAGAAACTTCAACGTTTGTCTGTTGCCGTTGCTTTGTTGGCGGATATTGATGATAACCAGCTCAAAGAATTAACTCGATTAATTGGCACTGCTGTTGGAATTGATGAGCAAAGAGGTGATGTGTTAACCGTGAATGTTTTTACTCCATTGGAAAACTTATCCCCCCCCCTTGTAGAAGAAGAAAGTGTTAGCAGTTCTTTTGTACCTAACCCAACAAGCACAGAGATATCTAGAAAAGATGAATTAGGTCTAGAAATAAATCCTATCTGGTATGGCTTAGCATTATTAATTTTTATTACCAGTAACATTCTAATGTTCGCAGTTGGAAAACAAAAACGTTTGTCTGCTCAAGAGAAACAGGCTCTTTTGGTTGAAGTCAATCAAGCAGTGATGGCAAAGAGGTAAAGTGATTGTGAACTGTGATATTGAATTACTTAATCAAAAAATTAGTCAATTAAATTGGTTGGATAAATGTTGGCTTTACTTCAAGTTAGATAAAAAAAGTAAAAAGAATTTGAAGATTTTACTTAATAGCTCAGTAAAAAAATCGACATCTAAAAACCTTGCTTACTCTGAAAAAATAACAGCGGTTATTGAAAAGGTCGAAAAGGATGATAGCGCTTTACCAGCTAAGTTTAAGCAATCTATCTCGCAGTATTTAGAGAAGAATCATGACTGATATGAATAAAATTCAGACTTTTGGCCTCAAGAACTTGCCTGATATGGATTTGAATCAGGAAGTAAATACTTTAGAAAATGTTGCTGAAATTTCACCACTTGAACAAATTAAATCTTTAATGTTGAAGTTAGATACAGATGAAGTTGATTCCCTATTAATGGATACATTTGGTGAGCAATATCGAGCTATTGAAAGTAAAGCTACTGAATTAGGTTACCAAGAAGGCTTTGAACAGGGTAAGAATACTGCTAAAGACCAATATGAAACTGAACACAATGAAATTATTCAGAAGTTGGAAACCGCAAAAACTAATCTTAATAATCTACTTGAAAAGTTATCAGTTAAAGAGCTGTCCCTCAATATTGAGAATGAGCAGGAAGTAATAGCTTTAGTTCATCGAGCGTTAACACTTCTAGGAATCGACTATTTAAATAATAGTGAACGCGTAAAAAACATTTTAGACGAAATTACTCATGAGTATGTAGAAGAGTTAGGTGTAGAGATCTTTTTTAATGAGGCTGACTTTAATATGTTGACTCAGTTAAATATATCGTCTCATCTTCAGGAAGGTTTTGAAATCAAACCGTGCAGCGAAATTAGTTTAGGCAGTTATAAAATTAAGACGGCATCAGGCACCTTAGAATTCTGGTTTAATGAAAATTTTAACAAAATTTCTTCATTGTTATGTTCGGGGAGCAATGAAGTCTGATGCAGAAGTACTTCGATGCTTTAGATAACTTATCGCCTTTTAAAAGGCATGGAAAAGTCATTCAGACCAAAGGTATGGTCATTGAAGCTACATGTCCCGATACATATATCGGTGAGATATGCGAAATTCATCCGAAATTTGGCCGACAAACAGTGATCACTGAAGTGGTAGCCATAAAAGAAAATCGCGTACTTCTCATGCCTTATCAAAAAATTAAAGGAATTTCTCAAGGTAGTTTGGTTAATGCTACTGGAAATATGGCAATGGCTAAAGTAGGCAAAGGCCTACTAGGACGGGTTATTGATGCATTTGGTGAGCCTTTAGACAGCAAAGGTAATATTCAAGGTTATAAAGATTACCCCTTGTATCAGGAACCAATAAATCCAATGTCTAGAAGCCCTATAACTGCACCGATTGATACAGGCATAAAAGCTATTGATAACTTTATTACTTTTGGCCGTGGACAAAGAATTGGCTTGTTTGCTGGAAGTGGTGTTGGGAAAAGTACTTTATTAAGTACGGTCAGTAATAACTTGTCTGAAGATATAAATGTCATTGCATTAATTGGGGAAAGAGGGCGTGAAGTAGAAGAGTTTGTGAATGCTTCTCTTGGCGAAAAGGGGATGGAAAACTCTGTTGTTATAGCTGCCACAGCTGAACAACCGCCCCTAATACGTGCCCACGCAGTTTATAACGCAATGGCTATTGCGGAATATTTCTCAAAACAAGGTAAGAATGTTCTGTTCATTTTAGATTCAATAACTCGCTTTGCGTTGGCACTAAGGGAGATTGGATTGTCAATTGGTGAGCCACCGACTGTTAAAGGTTTTACTCCTTCTGTCTTTTCTGAAATCCCTTCGATTATTGAGCGTTGTGGAATGTTCAAAGGTCGTGGTGCTATTTCTGCAATTTTCAGTGTACTAGTTGAGGGGGATGATTTTAATGACCCTGTCGTAGATTGTGTTAGAGCGATATTAGATGGCCATATTGTTTTGACTAGAGAGTTAGCTGATAGAAACCACTACCCAGCAATTGATGTGCTTAAAAGTGTCAGTCGCTTGTTTAGACAGTTGAATAATCACAGCCATTTAGAAAATGTTGGTAAAGCAAAGTCAGCATTAACAAATTACATTGATAATAAAGAGCTAATTGATATGGGAGCCATGTCAGATACTGATAAATCAGAAGCTATCGTAGAAAAATGGCTTGAGCTTGAAGCGTTCCTGAAGCAAACACCAGACGACTTACTGAGCGTAGACCAAAGTAAGAAAATGCTAATGCAAATGTTCAGTTAAGGGGTGAACATGTCAACGAATAAAATCAAGCAGTCAATCAAAATAGCTGAGATATTTGCCAAGGTAAAAAATCAGGCCTTTATTTCTGAAGCGGGAAACCTTGCCAAAGCCCAGAATGAAGTTGAGGCTATAGCTGATCTTATTTTTGCGAAGAAAACACTTTTAGAAAAAGCCAATAGTTCACTTGATAATCAATCCGATATATTAATAACACACAATGTATGCCATGCATTTTTAAGCTCTAATGAACAAGAATTAAGAGAGTTAACCCTTGCCCACCAAGAAGCTAACAATAAAGTTGTTAAATCAAAAGCCAAGTTAGCCAGTTTACGAAAGCAACGAGAAAACTACCAAACTCAAGTAGATAACAAGCAGAGTGAACTCAATACACAGAATCTTAAATCACTTGAGATTGAATTGAATGATGCTTTTTCAATGAGATATAACACTCAGGAACAAAATTAATGATGATTGATTTGAAAGGTACTTTAGCTATAAACGGACAGCAGCTTGTTAATAATACAACTAGTAGTATAAGTGGTGCTCACTTACTGGATTTTGTTCAACATTTATCAGAAAAAGCTCAAGATCAAACGGCTTATGAAAATCAACTTGTTAGCAAAGTAACCTTTGAAGACCGTGTTTTTAATCGAGACGTTATTCCTTCGCATCAAATTGCTAATGAAGACTACAACAAGATGGGTAATCGATTAAATCAAGCACTATTTCAAGCAGAATATCAGAACGAGTTACCTAATAAACAGATACATTTTACTGAGAATCAAAGCTTAGAAGACATCGCTAATTATAAAACAACTATTCTATTTAAGTTTTATGCCACAAATGAAGTTTCATTTACGCTGTTTCATCACGGTTCTCAAGAAACGTCTTTGCAAGTTGACCCCTTAAATAATATTAAAAGTAATTCCAAGTTTAATGGCCCTTTAACAATATTACCTAATTTAAGCTGGCAATTTTCTCACGTTACTGAAAGTTCAAAGCAATACGGTGAAAGTATTCGCTATTCAACTAATTCAAATCAAATTTTGAATAACTCTAAATTAGTTGAAAGTAACAAAGCTAATGAAAAACTGATTTATGCCCACTTTAGTCATCCAATTTTATCAAAGAACTTTTTCTCTACTACAAGCAGTAATGGGCAAAAATTTTGGATACGTGACTTTAACTTGGCAAAAAATCAAAGCCAGGAGCTAATAGCAATGATTCAAGAAAACCCATTTGAATCAAAACAAGAAATAAAAGAAATCAATATTAATGGCCAAGTGGTTTGGCAAAAAGGAAACGGACATGACAGTTGAAGCCATTGGAAATCAAATATCAACTAATGCAGTTGAAGCGAGCAATTCTAGTATTTCGCAAGAAGACTTTGTAGAGTTATTTTTAGCACAATTAAATTTCCAAGACCCTCTTGAACCTCTTAATAATCGTGAGTTTCTTGCCCAATTGGCTCAGTTTTCAACATTAGAGCAAGGTAGATTGACTAATGAAAACCTAACTGGTTTGTTATCGATGACGAGTTCTGGCCAGTCATTATCTTTGCTAGGGAAGAATGTTCAAGTTCAAACAGCAAGCGGAGTCAGTTTTGAAGGAAGAGTGGAGTCTGCAGATTATTCATCTACAGGGCCTTTACTATCGATTAGAAATACACAAGGTGAGTTAACTGAAAATATCTCACTGAGCCAAATACAAATAATTGAAGATTAAGGAAGAAAGTATGTTCCAATCGTTTTATACCGGTTTGTCAGGGTTGTTCTCCTTTTCGAAGAACCTAGATACGGTGAGTAATAATATTGCAAATATGAGTACACCTGGATACAGAGGCAAAGATGCATTTTATAAAAGCCTTAATAGTGGTGATGGAGCAGGCCACGGTACCCAGCTTGATGAAATTGCTTACCGCTTTACAAACGGTGACATCAAACAAACGGGTAACGTTACTGATCTTGCAATAACGGGGGAAGGTTTTTTTGTTTTACTGCAAGATGATAATACGTTGTATACAAGGGCTGGGCAGTTTTCATTTGATCAAAGTGGTAACTTAATCGATAAAAATTCTGGTGGCACTGTTGCAGCTCTAGATGATAATGGTCAGGTTGTCCCTTTCAATATCGATGCTTTCCAAGTTTCAGCACCTGAAGCTTCAACAAGTATTTCATTATCAGGTAATTTGTCTTCTGGAGGCGTTAGCCATGAGATAAGTTCGGTAAGTGTAATAAATGCCTTAGGCGAAGAAAAGTTTGTCACATTATCATTTTCGAATAACTCAAGTGTGACAACAGGCAGTTGGTTAGTCGATATTACCGATCAAGAAGGGAACGTAATAAAATCTGGGGAAATTCGCTTTGATAACGATGGCACACCACTAAATAGCGCTAATTCGTTAACTTTTGATTTAGCTGATTCAATGGGAGGTAAAACTCCGATTACATTGAATTTTGGTGATAATGGTAGTTTTGCTCAATCTACTTCTGTTGATGGTGGAGGCACATCAACGTTACAAGCCTCTGTTGAAGATGGTTTAAAAATTGGTTCTTTGAGTGCACTCGAATTTCAAAGTGATGGCTCTATTGAATTTACTTATAGTAACGGCCAAAAGGTTACAGGGCCCAAGCTAGCTATGGCAAAGTTTGCGAATGAGCAAGCTCTAGAGCTTGTAAATGGCGCAGTTTTTAAAGCTGATGACACATCAAGTCGAGTGATTAATATTGCTGGGCAGTCAGGCATAGGTACGATTGAAGGGAAAAGTATTGAGCTTTCCAACGTTGACCTATCTCAGGAATTTGCTGACATGCTAATTATTCAAAGGGGATATCAGGCTAGCTCAAGAGTCTTAAATGCAGCTGATCAATTGTTGGATAAGCTCTATGAAAATACAAGAGGGGGGTAATAGTGCCTGTAACTCACTCTTGCTTATTAAGTAATAAACGAAAAAAAGCGATACAGGAAAAAATCGAGAAGACTGTTGAACGATGGCAAAGAGCTTGGTTTCAACAGCCATCTTTCTTAATTGAAGTTAACTTTTCAACTAAGCCATTTCAAGGTTTTACTCCTGATGCAACACATAAAAAAATTAGCGAAGGGATTCTGATTAAATCATGCCCATCTAATAAACAAGCACTTACATTAGCTTTATTTGGAACAATCCAAATTGATAAAGTTGATGAACACTTAGTTTCATCTACGGTAAATGATTGCTTTAGTGATTTATGTGCAGAAGTTGATAATGATTTTGCTTCTAAAATCAATACTAACTCAAGGGACATATACGCTGTTGAGGCGTTAGTAATTGACAAAACAACAAAACAGCCACTGTTTAATATTGTTTTTGCTAGCTGGTTATTTTTAGTCGACATCAATTATCAAAATAACAACAAGATTAGTATCGTAAAAAGCTTACTCAATGAAAAAGTTAAACTCCAAGTGAAAGCTAAAATTGAGCCCGTAGCCATAGACACCCTTTTTAATTTAAAAAAAGGAGATGTCTTTAAATTAGAACAGAAATTAGATCAACCATTCTATCTTTCCATATCCAATGATGGGGCCTTAATACCTGGTTACTTACTTAGTTCTAAAGACAATAAATCAATGATCATAATGGATAAATAATATGTCTAAAGTAGTTAATGAAATTGAATACACAAATGCTGATGAGATTACTGACCAACATAAAACGAATAAGTCAGCTTTTGATATTGAGTTAATAAAAGATATCGAGGCAAGCTTAACTGCTGTAATAGGTGAAACTAAATTGAGTGTATCAGACCTATATAATTTGAAAGTCGGTGAGGTTGTTGAATTAGAGCAGCTAATTGAAGAGCCAGTAAAATTAGTTTTGGGCAAGAATGAACTTGCACAAGGTAGGCTTATTGCTGTTGATGATTGTTATGGTGTAGAAATAACAAGCGTCTCAACAATTACTGATTAATTTGAATTCATATGTCAGATTTGAAGTTCAAAGCAGTTGATAACAGCTTCCCTGTAGAAATCGTTATCGTATTAGTCTTTTTGTCTCTGATATTAGCTGTAGTTTGGTTTCTCAAACAGCAACAATTAACAAGCAAGACTGATTCTAAAATGAAGATTACCCATTTAGGTAAAACTAGAAGACTAGTTGAAATTAACCATGATGGTAAAAAGTACCTCTTATATGAATCTGATACGTCAGTAATTAATTTAGATAAAAGTGACGTTGTTAAGGATAAAAATGATAAAACTTAACTTCTTATTGTTGTTTCTTTATTTCGTTCCGAATTACGCAATGGCTGCTTCTGGAATAACTGACAATACGATTACTCAGATAAACGAATTAGCACCGGAATTAAAAATAGCAGCATCTCTGGGTTTGCTATCTTTTTTACCTATTGCATTAATCGCAACAACGGCCTTCACTAGGATAATTATTGTTTTGGCGATGCTTCGTCACGCACTTGGTTTGCAGCAATCTCCGCCTAATATTGTTTTAATTACACTGGCACTTTTTTTAACTTTTTTCACCATGAGTCCTGTCTATGAAAAAGTAAATGAGGAAGCTCTTAAACCATATCTTAATCAAGAAATAAATTATCAAGTAGCCTTTGATAGAGCTTCGAAACCAATTAAAGCTTTCATGCTAAGTCAAACAAGTGAAGATAACTTTCAAACAATAATTAAAATGTCTGGAGCAAATATGCCTAATGATGCTGATGAAGTTTCATTTGTTCAGCTTATCCCAGCTTTTTTATTGAGTGAATTGACTACTGCTTTTAAGATTGCATTTGTTATATTTCTACCTTTTCTTGCTATTGATTTAATTACCGCAAGTACACTTATGTCGCTCGGTATGATCATGGTTCCCCCCATTACAGTTGCATTGCCACTGAAAGTTATGCTTTTTGTACTGATAGATGGATGGGGGCTAATTGCTGGTTCATTAATTTCAAGCTTTATAAATTGATTTTATGGATAAAAATCAATTGTTTGAAAAATATCAAAATTGGGCTAGGAATGTGGCTAATCAGCTTTATCGAAAAACAAATTTCTCAGGTGCAGAGTATGATGATTATCTACAGTATTCCTACCTAGGGTTAATGGAAGCGATTAATAATTTCGACGAGAACCAGGAAGGGACTTTCATTGCATATTCTCAATTAAGGATAAAAGGAACAATCTTAAATTCAATTTTTAAATTCAGCGAGTATAGCTGGTCCAGACATAAGTTGAGGGCAATTAAAAATGAGTATGTTGATAGTATTGTCAATGGTGTAGAAGAAACTTTACCTCATGCTGAAGAGGCTCTTAGAAGCCTAATTACACAAATAACTTATGACATATTAATTAATCAAACCTCCGAGCAGAGCGAAGATATTAGGGCTGTAGATGGTGCGATTTACGATTCATTAGAATATAAGCTGATGATAGATAAAATCAAACATAGGCGAGAAACCTTACCACCTGATTATCAGTCTGTGATTGGTTTATATTACAACTTAGGACAAAGCTATTCGGAAATAGCTTCAATTTTAGATCTCAGTAAAACTCAAGTTTTCAATATACATAAAAAAGCCATCAACCTTATTAGGGATAGCTTAACTGAACATTCTAGCTACTCAATATAACTTTATTTGAAGCTAAAAAGTCTAAAGGGCTTTACTTTATTGGAGAAGTAACTGAAGTTACAGGTTGGCTAGGCGGCTATAACTTCCAATATGCCTGGAGTTGCGGTTGGGCCTGTGGCCAGGCTTGTTAACTTGCTTTTATGCTAATTTAATTGGCTCTAGCTTTGAACTCATTGGGGCATATTCAATAGGTGAAGGCCACCAAAAAAAATTCGAATCTGTATTAGTTTTACGGGGGACATCAAACTTTTGTAATTTATCATTTTTGTAGTATTTACAAGCAGGTAATGCCGTTAAGGCCATGATGATAAATAGCAAATGTAAAGAATGTCCTTTAATCATGGTGTTGATGTGCTCAGTAGTTTCCTCATTAGTAACTAGCTTACCAAATAAGGTTTTCTGCTCTGTATCTAATTGTAACGGTTAGTACAGAGCAAAAATAAACGCGCTTTTAATATGATACCTACTGCATTGCTCGGTATCGATCTTCAAGTAATTTTAGCGTTTCGTCTACGGCCCTCTTAGCATTCTCTCCGCCCATATTGGTTACCGCTAAAAAAGCAACATTTTCATCTGGTAAGGCCAAATTAACGACATAAAAGCTACCTGTACTGCCTGCATGATTAAAACTATGCTGCTCAATATTATGGCCCCAACCTAGGGCATATTGAATATTATCATTATCTTCTAATGTACTGACTCTTGGAGTGTGTAACTTCTGGTATGTTTCAGCAGTGAGTAAGTTATTTTCACCATTGATGCCCATAAGGTGCGCATTTAAAAAAGTTGCCATGGCGGTTAAATCCATGTTGGTGGTACCAGCAGGCCCTAATGCAAGTGGAAGTATATTAACACTTGGGGCTGTACCCGAATGCCCTTGTGGTTGCAGGCCAGGTTCATCATGAGCAGGGGCTCCAAACCCAAAGTTAGTAATACCTAAAGGTGCAAATACTTGTTGAGCTATGAGTGTTTCCCAGTTCTGGCCTGAGATCGTTTCCAACATATGACCCGCAACGATATAACTTGCATTACTGTAGAGAAAAGTACCTTCAGAGACGGCTGGTTCAGTATTTAGAATATCTGAAGTTAATTGCCTTCTTTGCTCTAACATAGGGCGGTTTGATGAAAGCCAATTACTGGAGAAAAAATTAGGCGGATTAACCAACAACCCTGATGACATTGAAAGTAATTGTTCTAATGTAATATTGTGATAAGCAGGGTTAATTGTACCAACTAGATCCGGCATGGTCTCGGCAATTGTTGAGTCAAAGCGAATTTGCTGGTTTTCAACCATAACAGCGGCAAGGGTCGCCGTCATTGGTTTTGTGTATGACCCAATTGACCATCTATCTGTACTGGTTACTGGATTATCTTCACCTTGGGTGCGTTCACCTGTCACCGTTAAATTAACCAGCTCACCATTTTGAATAATAACCGTCCCTAATGCGGGTAGGTTGTAAGTATTTTTAATATGCTCTAGTTTTTCTCTAAGTAAACCATCGCCTTGGGTACCTATGGTCAATGTTGTTGAATTATTGGTTACCGTTTGATGCTGCTGGCTTGTAGATGTATTTCGTGATTGATTATTTGACGATTGACTACTGCCGCCGCCACAAGCCGTTATTAACGTTATGAGGTAAGTGTAAATAAACAACTTTGTTGCTACTAGGTACTTCATTGTAATGGTCCTTTTTTGCTTTTAGCTTGTCTTATTTATGAGATTAAAGCTCTGCATTTAAACGTATTTGGCATTTACTCACCTTATTAACTCAACTTATATTGTATCCAATTGAACTATATAGGCTTATCTGAAAACGTGTGTTAGTGTTTAATTTAAACAAGGATTAAACATAGGGATAGTAAATGAATACCCGCAACAAAATTTCATCGAGCATATTATTCGTACTTATTCTTGTATTAATAGCATTACTGATACAAAGCCACACCAGCGCTGCCAACAATCAAGTACGTGAAATTTACCGTGCTGATTTTCAGTATTCCGATTTCGATAGCTTTGAACGTTCTTGGCAAGATGCAGCTTTAATCGCTGTCAATGTGATTGGTGAAACGCAAGATGTACTGACTTTGGAAATAGAATACATGTACGCGGGTACGAGAGGAGAATATGCAACAACGTGCGGTCGTATACATCAAGATGGCAAAGCCTTGCTACTAGGGTGTCGACCAAACGGTATTCAAAAGGGGCACCATAAAGTTAAAGTGCAATATTCGAGTTATTCTGAAACACCAGATAGCATGTGCTCTGATCAGGTTATTTTCCATATTTACGATAAAAAAGGTCACGGCATTTTTAATCAAGCCTTTACGTATCATAAAACTTGGCTTCGCTCAGATGTAAATTGGCTTAGCAAGATAAAGCAGCTTTTTTATTTTTGTTGATGGGGCTCTGGTAAATGCAGCAACACTAAATCTAAACTAAGTCAAACAGCCACAACCAGTTCGTTGCTTTCTGATTGTGGCATATTGGGTCAAACGACATTAAGCCACGCGATTACTCGCTTTAATTTGGTTATTGCGCATATCCATTAAGTTTTGCACAACTGTGTCGGTAATATTGATAAGGGCTTCTTTAGTAAAAAATGCCTGATGGCCGGTGATGACCACATTAGGAAAAGTCAGTAATCTGGCAAATACATCATCTTGTAATAGCTGATTAGACAAGTCGTCAAAAAACAAATCACCTTCTTCTTCATAAACGTCCAGCCCTACATAACCAACTTGACCAGTTTTGAGGCCACGGATAATGGCTTTGGTATCAATTAGCCCACCACGACTCGTGTTGATCACCATAACGCCTTTTTTTGTCTTAGCTAAGGTTTCATCGTTAATGAGGTATTGCGTTTCTGGCATAAGCGGGCAATGCAGAGAAATGATGTCTGCACGGTTAAGTGCCTGATCTAAATTAACGTATGGGATATCGAGCGCTAGCAGGTCAGGGTTTGGGTAGGGGTCATAAGCAACCACATTGCAGCCAAGCCCTTTCATTACTTTAGCAAAGGTTGCGCCTATTTTACCTGTGCCAAATACCGCCACAGTTTTACCATGGAGGTCAAAGCCCAATAAGCCATGAATAGAGTAGTCGTTTTCACGAATACGCGTGTGCGCACGATGGATGTTTCGATTAAGCGCAAGAATTAAAGCAAGGGCGTGTTCAGCAATTGCATGAGGAGAGTACTCAGGTACTCGGGCTACTCGAATACCTAATTCTTTGGCTTTATCTAGATCAACCTGATTAAAGCCAGCGCAGCGAAGACTTATATCTTTTATATTAAAGGCTACTAGTTGTGTCAGTACATCTGCATCTATATTGTCATTTACAAAGCAACAGATGGCATCGCTGCCTTTGGCCAAGATGGCGGTATCTTTATTGAGATGAGCTTCATAAAACTCAAACTCTAAATTGGCATTAAAGGTGTCATTGGCGCTAGTGAGATATTCCTTGTCGTAGGGTTTTGTACTGAAAACAGCTACTTTCATACTTTCAATATTCCTTTTGTTAACGTCGATGGTATTTTTCCACCCATAGTTTAGTCGCTCCACATACAGCAACGGGCATGACTAAAAAATTTAATATTGGGATCATAGTACAAATAAGAGCACTGGTGCCGAAACTAAAGCTCTGGCCTTTGTTTTGCCAAAGCTCGTCACGCATTTCATTAAATTCTATTTGATGGTTATCAAACGGGTAATCACAATACTGAATAGCTAACATCCATGCGCCGAATAGAAACCATAAAACAGGCCCAATAAAGGGGATCCAAAACAAAATAAAGAAGCCTATGGTTTTTGGAATCGAATATACGAGCTTTTGCCACTCTCGTTGCAATGAACGTTTGAGCATTTGGTTGAAGCTTTCTTCGACGTTGGGCTTTTCACCCGTTAGTAATGCCTGTACACGCTCTGACAAAATGCCATTAAACGGTGCGGCGATAAAATTCGCCACGGCGGTAAATAAAAAATAAAAACTAAGTAAGGTTAACAGCACAACAAATGGCCCAACTAAATAACTTAACCACGTTAGCCAACTGGGTAATAAACTCAGTACCCATTCATTCAGGGAAGAAAGCTGATTTAGTAAATAGATAAACGCACCCGTAAAGATGATGATATTGATGATAAGCGGTATAAAAACAAAGCGTTTTAAACCTTTTTGGCTAATTAATGAAAAGCCTGAGAGGAAATAATTCATATCGAGTAACTATTGATTGTTGTTAACTTTTGCTTCTGATATGTTTCACTATTGGTTGAGCAAACTCAAGAATAATTACTACAAACTCACAGTCGATGCGGTTAAAACAAATAAAATTAGCTGGTTTTAAATCATTCGTAGACCCTACGACGGTTCCGTTTCCTGCTTCGATGACAGCAATCGTTGGTCCAAATGGTTGTGGTAAATCTAATATTATTGATGCGGTTCGCTGGGTATTAGGCGAAAGCTCTGCCAAAAACTTGCGTGGCGATGCGATGACCGACGTCATCTTTAATGGCTCAACCGCTCGAAAACCCGTATCTCAAGCCAGCATAGAACTGGTATTTGACAATAGTGAAGGGCGTTTACAAGGCGAATATGCCAAGTATACGGATATCGCTGTTAAGCGTATTGTGACACGTGATGCGGTTTCAACTTATCTTATCAATGGCAGTAAATGCCGAAAAAAAGACATTACCGAATTATTTTTAGGTACAGGGCTAGGTCCAAGATCGTATGCCATCATCGAGCAGGGCATGATCTCAAGGTTAATTGAATCTAAACCTCAAGAGCTAAGATTATTTATTGAAGAAGCGGCGGGGATCTCTAAATACAAAGAACGGCGCCGTGAAACCGAAAACCGCATTCGCCATACCCGTGATAACCTTGAGCGATTAGATGATTTAAGAGCTGAATTACAGCAGCAATTAGAAAAGCTTCAGCGACAAGCCTCGGCGGCTAAACGCTATAAAGACCTAAAAGCGCGTGAACGCAAACTTAAAGCTGAATATTCTGCTTTGCGTTGGTTGCGGATGAATGGTCAAACAGAACGTTTAGATGCTGATATCAGCCAGAAAAATTTGGCGTTAGAACAACTTTTATCACAGCACCAAGGTGATGAAGGTGAAATGCAAACGCACAAGACGAAACAAGCTGAATTTAAACACAAGCTAGAGCAAATCAATCAGACCCTTTTTAAAATTGGTCAGGCCATTACTAAAGAAGAACAAACTCAGTTTCATTTAAAAGAAAAAAAGCAAAATTTAATCAGGCAACAAGCTACGCATGAAGCTGAACTGACACAACTTAAGGCTCAAAATACTGAGCTAGAGGAGCAAAAGGCAGCGCTTGAAGAAACCTTAGAATTTAATCTTCCCGAATTAGAAATTATCGAACAAGCTCAGGATGAGGCTCAGATTGCATTAGATGATGCAGAAACACAGCAAAAACAAGAGCTAGCTAAATGGCAGGCTGATTCCGAGCAATACTTTAAGTCAGATAGTGAATTGAAGGCTAATCAGCACCAAATCATCTCGTTAACACGCTTGATAGAACGGGGACAGCTTCAAATTGATAAACTATCAAACGAACTTAAAGCTAGTGACGGTGAAGATGGAGAAAGTATCGATGGGCTCTTTGAACAATTAGAAAACGATAAGCTTGCGTTTAAAATGTGCCAAGAGGCCTTGCAAACCCTCGGTGACCAATTAGTTCACAGTAAACAAGCACTAAATGAACTGGAAAAATCCAAGGTAGCATTACAAGCTCAGTATCACCAATTAAAGGCTAAACAAACGTCACTCTCGACATTGATTGAAAATCAACAACCTTGCTCTGAAGATGAACTTATAACATTCCTTTCATCGTTAGGTTATGACGATGTGAGCAGTATCTATGATGCGATCGAAGTAGAACCTGAATGGGCATGTGCTGTAGAACACGTACTCAATACACAAACTCAGCACATTATTAGCAAAAGCGATTCAAAACCTATTAATGAAGATATCAGTAACAGCCCAGCACAGATAAAGCTATATCATTCACAGAATGAATCGTTACATTCTAGCAATCAGATGCCTTACCACGCTGATTCATTGGCTCAGTTTGTAAAAGGTCCTGAGCACATCAGGCAGTTATTTAGCAATGTGCTTGTTAAAGGCCATTTAAGTGAGCTGACGTCAAATCAAAGTATTATCAATCAACAGGGCGTGTGGATTGGCCACCAGTTTAGCTATATTCCAAGTGGTAAAGTTGAGAATAGATTGTCATTACTTGCCGATTTAAAGGCGGTTGATGCTGAAATATCGGTTGTAGAACAAAAACTCGAAACAATGTCAGCTGATATAATAGAAAAACAAACTGATGTTGAGCGCATCACACAAAACTATAAACTAAAAGAGCAAGACCAGGCTGCCCACAAGGTACAAATCACCAACCTCGAACACAAAATTTCAATTGAACAAGAGCAACAACAACGAGCGGCGAAAAAGCGTCAACAGCTCCAACAAGAAGTTAGTGACACTAGAGAAACAATCGAGCTTGAACTTGCACAGAAAATGGAATTAGAAGAGCAGGCCATTGAGTTAAGTGCAACATTGCAAACCTATCAAGCGCAGCAAGATGCGACCCGTAATACTAAAGCAAAGGGTGAGCAGAAAATACAAGCCCTGCGCAGTCAGTTAGAGTCGGTAAAAAACCAAAAACACAGCTTGGTATTAACAATTGAACAAGACAAGAACAAACTCCAATCTTGTGCCCAACATTTAAAACAAGTACTACAGCGACTCGATACTAAACATGCACAAGTACAACAAGGCAATGAAGAACTGACAGAAGTTGATTTTCCTCTTGAAGATAGTGCTATTCAATTACAGGAAAATATATTGTTCAAACAAGAAACTGAACAAGAAAGAGCACTCATTGCAGACCAGCTTATTGATGTTGAGCAGTTGATCGCTGATTTAGAAAAAGGTCAACACGGCGTATTTACTAAAGCTGAAAAACTCAAAGAGCAAATTGCCGCATTAAAAATTGAACGAGAAGGTTATAACGTTCGCGCAATTGCCGTTTTAGATGTATTAAAAGAGCTCGATGTGAATCTAAAAACGGTATTAGATGAATTATCTGACGATGCTGATGAGGATACATGGCAACAGGATTTAGAAAAGACAACACTTTCTATTAATCGATTGGGAGCAATTAACCTCGCTGCAATTGAAGAGTACGATCATCAAAGTGAACGCAAAACGTATTTAGATGCGCAGAATATCGATCTTGTTAATGCTTTGGACACGCTTGAAGAAGCTATTCGGAAAATTGATAAGGAAACAAAGGCCAAATTTAAAGAAACCTTTGATACGGTTAATCACGGCTTGCAAACGTTATTTCCGAAAGTCTTTGGTGGAGGCTCTGCTTATTTAGATTTAACTGGTGAGGATTTACTCGATACTGGCGTTACTATCATGGCAAGGCCACCCGGTAAAAGAAACAGCACAATACATTTACTCTCTGGCGGTGAAAAGGCATTAACTGCACTATCTTTAGTTTTTTCAATTTTCAAATTAAACCCAGCTCCTTTTTGTATGCTTGATGAAGTGGATGCACCACTTGATGATGCAAATGTTGGGCGTTTTTGTCGATTGGTCAAAGAGATGTCAGATACAGTGCAATTTGTTTTCATTTCGCATAACAAAATAGCGATGGAGATGGCAGATAATTTAGTCGGTGTAACCATGCAGGAACCTGGTGTTTCCAGAATGGTTGCTGTTGACATGGAAAAAGCAATAGAACTTGCTGAAATTTAATAACGCATCATGTTAATCTAATAAATAGCTAACATGTGAACACAAGTTTTGGATAAAACAGGTACATAGATGGAAGATTTTCGCGGCGTATTAATGGTCTTAGGTGGCTTAGCCATTGCAGGTTTAGTTATACATGGCATTTGGACGGTTCGTAAAAACGATAAGAAACACCAAGTAGAAGAAGGTGTTGAGCTAGAAGTAGAAGATGAAATAGTTGAGAAAGACAACAAACTTAGTAAAAAATTCTCCCTCAAAGAAAAACTATCAACCGATACACAAGAACAAAATAAAACACGTGTAGAGCCTAATTTAGATGGTCATGTTGATGTACCAAGTGATGATGATCAACTTCAAATAAAACTTCCAGAAGAAGATATTAAGCCACTTGTAGCAACTCAAGACGATGAGCCCGTTGTTGAAGTGGAGCAAGAAAAAGCGGCAGAGACAACTGAAACCAAGGTTAACACCGAAGCCGGTCAACCAGAGGAAGTATTAATCCTTAACGTGATGGCAGCTGAAGGACAGCAGATATCTGGTGCTAGTTTATTACCATTTTTATTAACACTTGGATTTAAATATGGCGAGATGAAAATTTTCCACCGCCATGAAGATAGTGCAGGCAGTGGCGATGTTCTGTTTAGCCTAGCTAATATGTTTAACCCCGGTACGTTTGATATCGATAATATGGAAACATTTTCAACTCAAGGTTTATCTTTATTTATGAGCCTTCCTGTGACAGGTGATCCAAATCAAGTATTTAACATGATGCACAATGCCGCTAAAAAATTAGCTGCAGAATTCAATGGCCAAGTATTAGATGGGCAACGCAGTGTTTTAACGAGTCAAACTGTACAACACTACAAAGAGCGCATTCGTGAATTTGAACGTCGACAACTGCTGAAGTAATTTTTGTTAACCAGTTCACAAAAAGCCACCTTAGGGTGGCTTTTTTATTACATTTTTTTTACATTTATCTTGGGTTTTGATAAATAATTGTATATGATTTGTTTAATTATACACGTGTTAGTAGTAGTGGTTTAAGGGAATAGCATGAAGAAGATATTTTTAATTGGCTTACTGAGTTTTGCCTATTATCAATTAGTCGATGCTAAAGATTATCAGATAGAGCCTATGTCAATTAACGGCTACAGCGTAGAAACGATTGACGAGCACCCGATCCCTGAAGATACCTATTTCCAATTACTCGACGCTTTAGCTACTGAGTTTTGTCAAATAAACAACGGTGCTCATGGCTATTCAATTCAATCTTGTAATCACTACAAAGAAGTTAAGTTAAATAAATGTAAAAATTCTTACCTCTTTGGCACACATGTTTTTGTTTCATCTACTGCTGAGCATGAAAGGCTAGGGCTTGCATACCTAGATTGCATATTACCTATCGCTTATGTTTCACCCTACCAAGTAATATTGGAACCCTGATACAGCTAATAAGATAGCGCTTTAACGATCATATCAGCATTAAACTGATACGCTTTTTGCTCATTGTGATAAAGACTAAACTGCTTAAAATCTACTTTCTTTAAATCTTCTGGTTGAAATAAGCGCTGATAATCTGAAATGTTATCTTTATTAATAAGTGACATTTGTATGTGGGGCTTGTTATCACCTTTAATGAACACTGGCTGACCTTTCTCGTGATCGTAAATCTTCAATAAACTCAATGCACCTTGTAAAAAATGGCCACCAACACTGGCTGTCATCTGATCTTTTTCAATCGCTTTTAAGGCGGATGGTAGCCAATCAAAACCACCGATAAACATGTTTTGATTAAGCTCAATGTTCGAGTATGCAGATGTGGCCTCTATGATGCCTAGCGCCATTTTATCTGAAGCTGACCAAACGATATCTATATCATTGTGCTTATTGTAAATAATGCCAAACTTCTCTTGTGCTTGTTCGGCACTCCACTGTGCGGGGATAATACGAATAATATTGTGTTTATTTTGGCTAAAAATATGTTTTTTGAATCCCTTAGCACGATCTAGAGATTCGGAATAATAATCCCCGTTAAAACCAATTAAGTTCAGGCTCTTTTCCGGTTTCTTTGATTGAGCAGCATCTATTAAAGCTTGGGTAAGCTCATGGCTGGCTTTGATGTTATCGTGATATATCTCACCTAACCAATACTGATATTTTTGCCTTGGCAGGGCGATGACTTCTTCTAGCGCTTGCCAGTCGAATACTCGCTCCATAGTAACAAAAGGTATTTTAGCTTTTTCTAGAATATTGAATGATTTTACAATGCTGCCACCGTAGGGCATAAACACTACGTAATCTGGCTTGGTTTCCATTGTAGGTATTGTCTCGATCACTTCTGATTGAATGATGCGATAACTGTGTGAATAAAGGTAATTGACTTGTATATCTAAATCTTCAGCAGCTGCGGTGGTAGCAGCGCGTACATACTTCCAGAAAGGTTCTTTTTCATCAGTTGGGCAGACGAAAACAATGTTAAGTGCAAAGGAAGGGAAACTTGTAATAAGTAATAAAGCAAACAAACAAAAACGCACTTAACAATCTCAAACCATACTAACAGTGTTTCTAGTATGTAATATTGGATGTTAAGTGCGCAAGTATTTTAATGTGAGCCTAATCGAGATTAGGCTCATTTAGTGCTTATTGACAGATTGCTTTCCAAGCTGCAGCGCTTGAAGAAGGCTTAGCATTTGTCCACCACTTAGCTTCGTAAACACCACCTTGGTGAGACATACGGTCGCCTTTTAATGCATGGCTAGGGTCGCCTTTCCAGTCAGTGCGTGGGAAGTTAGGGTAAGCAGGGTAAGCTGAAGTATTACAGCCAGTACCTACATCTGTATCTGTCGCAGTATCCGTTTCTGTTACTGTTTCTGTCTCTGTTGCAGTTTCAGTAGCCGTTTCTGTTTCAGTCGCAGTCTCTGTTGCAGTTACTGTATCTGTACCTGTGCCGCAGCTAGCACCGCTTGCTTGTGACCAAGCTTGCTGCCAGTATAAACCTGTACCTGGTGCATAAGCCCAATCAGAGTTTGATGAACACCAACCTGCGATATTACAAGTGTATTGGCTACCACCATTACTTACTGTTTGGCCAGCTGAGTATGCTGTGCCTGCAACATACTGTGGAGCACTACATGTGTTGCCGTCAGTATCTGTTTCTGTCGCTGTATCTGTTTCAGTAACCGTTTCTGTTGCTGTCTCAGTTTCAGTTTCAGTTGCAGTAGAGGTATCAGTTGCAGTATCTGTCTCAGTTTGTGTGTCTGTTTCAGTTTGTGTGTCTGTTTCAGTTACTGTTTCTGTGTCAGTTGAAGTATCTGTTCCAGTGCCAGTACCTGCACCTGTATCAACAACACGGATTTGAGGCCAGTTAGCATGTGAACCATAGAAGTTAGTTACACATTTTTCGTAATCGCCTGGAACAAGTGCAGAGTAAGCAGTTTGGAAACCAACTAAGTCACACTCGAATGATTGACCTTCTGGACGATCAGCATAGTATTTCCAGTTACCATCCCAGTTTGTATACAACACATCGTCAGCACCGTTTAAGTTAAGGCTGCCGTATGGTGTTTGTTGCCAACAGGTATTTTTCTCGTCTGCTTCTACTGGAATATTGTAATGAGCTGCTAGACCTTCCCAGTATTTGATACGGTTTACTGGTTGGCCTTTATTTTTGTTTTGCTCACCACACTCGATACCACCATTGATTACGTTGATTGTTGTACCAAAACCGTAACCAATACCTGCATCTAACTCACGCTGTGAAGGTACCCAAGTACGATCAATAACGTGTAACATAGCCGGCTTTGGTGCTTGTGGTGTTAAGAAGAACCAAATTGCTGATGCTAGGTTTAACCAAGAATCTGCAACTAGACCTGGATTTTTAAGTAATACAGTCGCATCACCGTTGAACATTACTTCTGAGAATGCACCGTAGTTGAAGTGGTAAGAAAGCTGCTTAGCACCACGACCGAAGTAACCTTGGCCTGGCTCGCATGGCCAGCGTTCGTTTTGCCAATCGTTTTGACCACAACCTGTCGTGTAACCAGCTTGACCTTCAGACCAACCCATTTCACGAACGTGGACAAGTGCCTGTTGCCATTCTTCTAATTGATTAGGGTTATCCCAAGTGTTGTCTTTGGCAATATGACCACCTGTTTCTTGAGCAAAGTGAGCAAATGCTGTAATGACTGATTTTAAACAGATTGCATCAGAATCACGACCATCAGTGTATTCACCACAAAAAGCTGGGAACTTACCAATAGCGCGTAAGAAACGTGTGTAAGTATATTCTGGAGCAGCCATTTGCGTTAAGAAATCCCACTCAGCTTCAGGGAATACGCGTTCAACACGCTTAACGTTTTCTGGGTTAGCAGTTAAGCCAGGTAAAATCGCTTCAACGATTGAGTTATCTCTTGTTTCAAGCGCCTTTGCCCAAACGTCATACATAGCTTCAGGTGTTTTAGCATCTTGTGCTGCTTGTACTTCTTGTTTAGTTAGCGTGTAGCCGCCAGGGTTTTCTGGATCAGGTTGAGGATTCATAGCTAATGCATTGGAGGCAATACCTAAACCGATCAGTGTTGGCAATAAACGTCTTGTAAACATAAATTGTTCCTCAGTAAGAGTTGGTCGTTTTTTTTGGTTGTCATTATCTCGTAACAATCCAAAAGTTTTGATAACTGATAATACATAATTCATCAATAACGTTAACATACTGATAACATTTGATAACAAAGTCAAGGGAATTGTAACAAAAAGCGATAATGTGAAGTAAATCACATAAATTTATATAAATACCTAAATTTAAATAGTTAATGATAACTGGGATTTTGTTAGAGAAGGGAATGAAGAAGAGAACTAAATATCTTGTTAATCGGGGTACTAGATATAAAAAAGGGTAGCTGAAGCTACCCTTAATCGATTGAATAAATTGGCTTTTTAGAAAGAAGCAGTCTTTGGTGCGCGTGGGAAAGGGATCACATCGCGTACATTTCCCATGCCAGTCACATAAGCGACTAAACGTTCGAAACCTAATCCAAAACCACCATGTGGTACGGTACCATAGCGACGTAAATCACGATACCAGCTGTAATCTTCAGGGATTAAGTTCATTTCTTCCATACGCTTATCAAGCATATCTAAGCGTTCTTCACGTTGGCTACCACCGATGATTTCACCGATACCAGGCGCGAGTACGTCCATTGCTGCAACCGTTTTACCATCTTCATTCATACGCATGTAGAAAGCTTTGATATCTTTCGGGTAGTTTTGAAGAATAATTGGTGCACCTACGTGCTCTTCAGCTAAGTAGCGTTCGTGCTCTGAAGATAAGTCGACGCCCCATTCAACAGGGAATTCAAATTTCTTACCTGATTTTTGTAAGATATCAATTGCATCTGTGTAGTCCATACGAACGAACTCTGAATTAACTAAGTTCTTTAATCGATCAATTACGCCTTTTTGAACGCGTAAATCGAAGAACTCTAAATCATCCATACGTTCTTCTAATACCGCATTGAATACGTACTTGAGCATATCTTCAGAAAGTTGTGCAACGTCGGCTAGATCAGCAAAAGCGATCTCTGGTTCAACCATCCAGAATTCTGCTAGGTGACGAGAAGTGTTCGAATTTTCTGCACGGAATGTAGGACCAAACGTATAAATTTTTGATAGTGCACTACAGTATGTTTCACCGTTTAACTGGCCTGATACCGTTAAAAAGGCTTCTTTACCAAAAAAGTCTTCTGAGTAATCAACTTCACCGTTTTCTAAACGCGGTAAGTTATTCATGTCCAGTGTTGATACGCGGAACATTTCACCAGCACCTTCAGTATCAGAAGCCGTGATAATAGGTGTTGCTACCCAAACATAACCATTTTCATGGAAGAAACGATGGATAGCTTGTGAAAGACAGTTTCTAACACGGGCAACGGCACCAAACATATTTGTACGAGGACGTAAATGTGCATATTCACGCATATGTTCTACTGTATGACGTTTTGCAGCCATCGGGTAAGTATCTGGATCTTCAACTGTACCTAAGATCTCTACCTCAGAAGCTTGGATCTCAAATGCTTGACCTTTACCTTGCGACTCCACTAATTTACCTGTTACTACAACAGAGCAAGCAACAGTTAATTTACAGATATCTTCATAATTTGCTAAGTCATTATTAACAACAGCCTGAATTGCATCAAAACATGAGCCATCATTAACATTGATAAAGGCAAAGTTAGGGTTTGAGCGAACGGTTCTGATCCAACCTTTTACAGTTACGGTTTGATCAACGGCTTGTTGTCCTGCGAGTAGGGCGCTGACTGAGCTATGACTCATTGAATTGGGCTCCAAAGTAATATTTACGACGGTATCTAGTAGGTGCTCGAATAGGTAAGCAGATACCCGTTTATAATTGTTAATATAAAGTGATCCGCTATGTTACCTTGTAAAATGCTAGACTCAAGTTAAAAAGTCGATTTCAAATAATTAATTATGGGATGTGTAAAGTGAAGCAAGAGGCCAGTAAACCAGAAAGGCGTTCGGGCAACAATTTTTGGCATACCTGCTTGAATGTGACGAACGTGTTGAGTTGGCTTATTTTACTAGCGAGTTTATTGACGTTTGAGTTTGCCAGACCAGAGCATGTGCCAGGTTATTCTAAATATAAAGGGCTAGAAGATCTTTATCGTACAACTTGGAATGAAGATCTGACTAATCTTTTGTTTATTCAACTGCTGATTTGCAGTGCTATTACATTAATACAAATTATCATCATTCGTTGCCGCGCAAGACGAAAAAACGACTATAAACGTTTCAACCTGTTTTTATTGCTTATTATCAGCGTTACCGCAGCTATATATATAGGTTTTGTTGTACTTTAAGTCTACCAAGAAACTTAGTTGTCTTATTAGATAACTAAGTTGGTATATTTTAAATCTAGGTATTCATCTAAGCCATAATCACTACCTTCTCGGCCTAAACCTGAATCTTTTATGCCACCAAAAGGCGCAATGGCATTTGAAAGTGAACCTTGGTTAATAGCGACCATGCCATATTCTAATTCGTTGTTGAGCAGTGTAATGGTTTCAAGATTTTGGCTAAAACAATATGCTGCAAGTCCAGCATCGGTATTGTTCGCTTGAGCAATTACATCGCTTAGTTTGTCAAAATGTGTAATTGCTATTACCGGCGCAAAAATTTCATTCTGAAAAAGTGCCATTTCCGAGCTGATATTATTAATAACAGTTGGTGCTAGATACTGTCCATCATTACGACATTTTGCGGTATATACTTTTTTTGCCCCTTGTGCGATAGCCGCTTCAATCCAACTCAGTACCTTTGTTTTAGCCTGTTCTGTAATCATCGGACCAATAATCAGTGATTGCTCGGTCTTATTCTCAAATAGATCTTTAAGCTTTTGTACTAACTTTTCAGTAAAGGTGGTGGCAATCGTTTGTGACAGGTAAAAACGATTAGCGGCGACACAGGCTTGGCCTGCATTTCTAAATTTTGCCGCAATGGCGGCATCTACAGCGAGATCTAAATCTGCATCGTCGCAAACAATAAAAGGCGCATTACCACCAAGTTCCATAGAGGTGCGTTTCATTGTCTTTGCAGCTTGTTGGCAAAGTAATTTACCTACACGCGTTGAACCCGTAAAACTGACTTTTCGAACCCGTTTGTCAGCCATGATTTGTTGACTGACTTGTTCGGCGTGATTTGATATGAGCAAAGTGATCACACCTGGGTCGATACCTGCTTTATCGGCAAGCGTTGTTAAAGCAATTGCCGAGAGAGGGGTGAGCTCAGACGGTTTTAATATAATGCTACAGCCAGCTGCTAAGGCTGGGGCTACTTTTCTAGTGATCATCGCATTTGGGAAGTTCCAAGGGGTAATGGCATAGACCACACCAACTGCTTGTTTGTTTAACCAAATCTGCTGGTTGTTTTGGTTGACTAAGATATCACCTTTGATACGAATTGCTTGATCAGCAAACCAGTCGATGTAGCTTGCACCGTAGTCTATTTCTACTAAGGCTTCACTAACCGGTTTACCATTTTCTAGGCTAATGATCTGGGCTAAATCGTCTTTGTGCTTTTCAATTAAAGCTAACCATTTTTTTAGTTTTTCACGTCTGCTATTTGCAGGTGTTTTTTTCCATTTCTGTTGTGCTTTTACACTTGATTCAATTGCTGATGTGATCTGTGATTCAGAAACTTGCGAGAGGTTAATCAAAGGTTGTTGGTCAATTGGGCTGTAAACTGTCAGTGTATCCATGCCTGTATCTAGCCATTGACCATTGATAAAGCTATGAGTATGAAGTAATCCAGAGTCGATATGGTTTTGGATAAGTCGATTTTTGACCATAAAAACAACCATTTGTAAGCAATTAGAAACAATTGAAAAACTCTATCACAATAATCTAGAAAAAAGCGTCATTTTTTTAGGCGAAATTAAGGCAAATGGCTAAGCTTACATTAAGGCAAGTTAATTTTTTATGACTTGTCGAAGCTTTCGATGAAAGACGATACACATTATAAGTATCATCAGAAAAGATAATAAAATTTGCGCTGTTTGTTGATCGATGGAGGTCAAGATGGAATCACTCAAAGTTGAAGACTATATGAAAGCTCGCCCAGTCAAGTTTCATAAAGATATGTCTGTGGCTGAAGCGGTTGAATTGCTGATAAGCTCAAACCAGTCAGGTGGTCCAGTGGTGGATAAACAAAACAAATTGGTTGGCTTTGTCTCGGAACAAGATTGTATTCAAAAAATGTTAGAGTCGACATACTACCGTGAGGCCATTGCTAAGCTGGGGCAATTTATGGTTGCTGATGTTAGAACGGTAAAACCCTATGACTCAGTATTAGAATTAGCACAAGATATGGCAAAAAATCGAACGCGAATTTTCCCTGTCGTTGATGATGATGGTTATCTCGAAGGCCTTATTACAAGGCATGACATTATGGTAGCGATTGACAACCATCTACACGACGCTTATCACATGGCATCTTAATTCATCGAATATTTCCTGAAGCAAAAGCGGCATAGACGTTGTTACCTATGCCGTTTTTTTTATTCTCCTCCGATACCGCATGCGGGCTTAATTTGCTATTATCCGCCCGTTTTTATTAGTATTTTCGGAGTTATGTTTTGTCTGAGTCTTTGACAACATCAATAAATCAATACCTATCTGATTTCAAATTTATGCAAGATTGCTACGGAGCAGATAAGTTTAGGTTAAAGAGACAACGCCAAAATATTCTGAAAAAGCAAAATCAAGCACGTACCCAAGATGCAAATATTAGTGCCCCTACAGATGCTGAAATAGATTGGTTACTCGCTTTACAAACCTCAATTGAAAAGCGCCAATTGCGCCAGCAAAATCTGCCGGATATTGAATACCCTGAAAATCTACCGGTATCAGGTAAAAAACAAGAAATCATCGAGCTCATTAAAAATAATCAAGTGGTGATTATCGCTGGTGAAACGGGTTCAGGTAAAACAACTCAGTTACCTAAAATGTGTCTACAAGCGGGTTGCGGCACCAATGGTTTTATTGGCCATACTCAGCCAAGACGTTTAGCAGCAAGAAGTGTCTGTAACCGTATAGCCGAAGAGCTCAAATGTGAAGTGGGTCAAGAAGTTGGTTTTAAAGTTCGATTTAGCGATCACGTTAATGACAATTCTTATATTAAATTAATGACTGACGGTATCTTATTAACTGAGATGCAGCACGACAGATTCTTAAACCAATATGACACCATTATCATAGATGAGGCGCATGAAAGAAGTTTAAATATTGATTTTATCCTTGGTTATTTAAAGCAATTAATTGATAAAAGAAAAGACTTAAAAATTATCATCACGTCGGCAACCATTGATGTAGAGCGATTCTCAAAACACTTCAACAATGCACCCGTCATTGAAGTTAGCGGTAGAACCTACCCAGTTGAAGTGCGTTATAAAGATCCAACTGAAGTGAAAGGTCAATTTGATGGTGAAGACGACGAGCAAATGCGCGCCATTTTTGAATCTGTTGATGAGCTGCAGGCACAGGGACCGGGTGATATTCTGATCTTCTTAAACGGTGAACGCGAAATTCGTGATACTGCTCAGGCATTAGAGAAACGAAAGTTACGCCACTCTCAGATACTCCCTCTGTATGCTCGATTATCAGCTGCAGAACAAAACCTGGTATTTAAAGGTTCTAACGGTAGACGAATTATTTTAGCGACCAATGTTGCCGAAACTTCGTTAACTGTGCCTGGCATTCGATATGTTATTGATCCCGGTACTGCGCGTATTTCTCGCTATTCATATCGTACTAAAGTACAGCGTTTACCAATAGAAGCCGTATCTCAAGCTTCTGCCAACCAACGTAAAGGTCGTTGTGGTCGTGTTGCTGAAGGGATTTGTATCCGCTTGTACAGCGAAGATGATTTTAATGGTCGTCCAGAGTTTACTGATCCTGAAATACTGAGAACCAACCTGGCATCCGTTATTATTCAAATGTTGGCACTAGGTTTGGGCGATATTGATAAGTTTCCTTTTATTCAAGCCCCAGATAACCGTAGTATTCAAGATGGTATTAACTTGTTACTTGAACTCGGTGCGGTGAAGCGCAATAAAAGGAAAGGTAAGGGCCAAAAAAACAGTGATTTAACGTTAACAGAGTTAGGTAGACAAATCGCTAAATTGCCAATTGATCCAAGGTTGGCAAGAATGCTGATCACCGCTAACCAATTAAACTGCTTAAATGAAGTCATGGTGATCGTGACTGGGTTAAGTATTCAAGACCCACGTGAACGCCCACATGATTTCAAACAAAAGTCAGATGAGGCTCATGAGAAATACCTCGCTGAGCAATCAGATTTTATAAGCTATTTGAATTTATGGCAGCATGTTAAAGAACTTCAACAAAAGCTCACAGGCAACCAATTTAGAAAAGCCTGTAAACAGGGCTTTTTGAGTTATTTAAGATTACGTGAGTGGCAAGATTTAGTCGCCCAGGTAAAACAAAGCGCAAGGGAACTTAAGTTTGAATTGAATGCTAATCCGGGTAGCGATGATGACATTCATAAGTCCTTATTAACCGGTTTATTGAGCCACCTTGGTATGAAAGATACTGAGCGTGGTTATTTGGGCGCACGAAACTCTCGTTTTCATGTTTTCCCCGGTTCTGGCTTATTTAAAAAGCAGCCTAAATGGATCATGTCAGCTGAACTGGTTGAAACCAGTAAACTTTATGCGCGAAATAATGCCAGTATAGACGTCTCCTGGGTTGAACCTTATGCCCAGCATTTAGTTAAAAAATCGTATGATGAGCCCCATTTTGAGAAAAAACGCCAATCTGTCATCGCACTAGAAACGCAAAAATTATACGGTTTGGCGATCGTCAATCGTAGACGTGTTCAATATGGGAAAATAGATCCACAGCTGAGCCACGAGTTATTCATTCGTGAAGCCTTAATCAATCGACAAATTAACTTCAAAGATAAATTTATTGATGATAACAATCGACTCATCGATGAGATCAATCTATTAGAAGATAAAGCGAGACGTCGTGATATCCTCATTGATGAGGAAGACTTATTCCTCTACTATGCGAGTAAGATCCCAGCTGATATATCAAACACGGCCAGCTTTAGAAAATGGTGGCTCAAAACACGCGATACACAGCCTCAATATCTTCACTTTAAACGTGAAGAATTAATGCAGCACGATGCTGAAAAGATCACCAAATTCAATTATCCCGACAAATGGCAGCAAGGTAACCTCAATTTAAATTTAGAGTATGTCTTTGAACCTAATCAAGATGACGACGGTATTAATGTCATTATTCCACTTCCTTTATTAAATCAGGTTAAACCCGCTGGTTTTGATTGGACCATCCCTGCTTATCGTCACGACCTGATCACCGCATTGATTAAGTCATTACCAAAGGCGATTAGAAGGAACTTTGTACCTGCACCGACTTATGCTAATGCTGTACTAGAATCGATTGAATTTGACGAAAAAACGTCACTGCTCGATGCAGTCAGTAAAGCGTTATTAAAAATGTCAGGTACACGAATCGAAAAAGACAGTTGGGACCTGACGCAAATTCCTAGTCATTTAACACCAACATATAAAGTTGTTGATGAGCACAATAAAACTATCGCATTTGGTAAGTCTCTGGATTTATTGAAACAAAATCTCCAAGGAAAGGTTAAAAAGACATTAAGCCAAGTTGCCGAAAAA
The DNA here is from genome assembly GCF_013328345.1 of Marinifaba aquimaris. GTDB lineage: Bacteria > Pseudomonadota > Gammaproteobacteria > Enterobacterales > Alteromonadaceae > Marinifaba > Marinifaba aquimaris. The sequence goes on along the minus strand of NZ_JABULX010000015.1, from coordinate 56,330 downwards.
GGTATTGAGCAAAACGGATTAACCGCTTGGCCTGAAAATGTAGAATTACCCGTTGAGTATATACAAAAGCGCGGAAACTATGAGGTCAAGGCATTTCCTGCACTCCATGATGAGGGTAAAACGGTTGCTGTTAAGTTATTTGATGAGGCGACATTAGCTGAACATTTTCACTTAAAAGGTCTAGTTAGATTGGTTTGTCTGAACATTCCATCGCCAGTGAGTCATTTACAAAACAAACTGCCAAACAAAGCAAAATTAGGTTTGTATTTTAATCCTTTTGGTCAAGTAGCTGACTTAATTCAAGATTGTGTTGAAGCGGTATTACTCGACTTTATTGCCAAACAAGATATTACTGCAAGAAATGCCTTGAGCTTTGAACACTTGCGAGATTATTGTCGAACGAATTTAGCAGATAGTGTGCTGGCTGTTGCAGAGCAAGTTGAACGAGTATTGACCTGTGCCAATCAAGTCCAAAAGAAAATTAAAGGCAAAGCGAGCTTTGATACGATACAAGCCCATGCTGATATCAAATTACAGATTGATACATTGATATTTAAAGGTTTTGTTTGTTTTCATGGCATTGATAAATTAAAGGACTTGGAACGCTATATGCAGGCTCTTTTAAAGCGAGCTGAAAAATTAGCAGTCGACCCTGTTCGGGATAGGCTTAATCGCGATGTGTTAGAGAGTGTAGGGGAGCAGGCCAAACCTTATCTTTCTCTTCTTAAGCAAGATAGGGCAAAAGCAACGGAAGTCATGCAGTTATTTTATATGATTCAAGAGCTTAGAGTTTCACTGTTCGCTCAGAATTTAGGTACTGCCTATCCTATTTCTGCCAAGCGTATTTCAGCTTATATAAAAGAGTTGGCACAAACTGCTAGTTAACTTAAAAGAAGTAGTCTGAAATGAGTGAATGGTTGTCGGTTATTTTTACAGAGCAAGGCGATTTAAGCCATTTAATGGTTTTAGTCGCTTGTTTTACATTAATATTTATTGCTGAGTTAGGCGATAAAAGTCAATTCATGTGTATTGCTTTAGCATCGAGATTTAAGCCAAGCGAAGTCTTTGTAGGGGCAAGTTTAGGCTTTGCTTGTTTAAATTTAATTGCCGTTATATTCGGTCATACACTTTCCACCTTTATACCTGATATCGTTCTTGCCGTACTGGTGTGTGTATTATTTGTATTTTTTGGCTTTCACTGCCTTTTAGCGGGGCCTGAAGAGGATCATCAATTTGAAAAAAAGACACTGGGTAAGGCAATCATTTCTAGTTTTTTATTAATTGTTCTCGCTGAGCTAGGTGATAAAACGCAATTAAGTGTTATTGCGTTATCTTCCAATCAAATGCCTGTCTTGGTCTTTATTGCATCGACTTTGGCATTAATCGCTTCTACTGCTATTGCAGTTGTTTTTGGTGTCAAACTGATAAAGCGCGTACCAAAGAAACTGTTTGATCAAATGAGTGCAGGGTTGTTTTTTATATTTGCAGCAATATCAGCGTACAAAGCAATTGTGTTGTTTTAAATAGGTTTTGATAGTAGGTGAGATTGGTTGCGGGGGCAGGATTTGAACCTACGGCCTTCGGGTTATGAGCCCGACGAGCTACCAGACTGCTCCACCCCGCGACACTGGGTGCTATATAAGCCTAATAAACAATTATAAAAATTGGTTGCGGGGGCAGGATTTGAACCTACGGCCTTCGGGTTATGAGCCCGACGAGCTACCAGACTGCTCCACCCCGCGACATTGGGCGCTATATTAGCTTAAGAAGCAATTTAAAAGTTTGGTTGCGGGGGCAGGATTTGAACCTACGGCCTTCGGGTTATGAGCCCGACGAGCTACCAGACTGCTCCACCCCGCGACAATATGTTTGTTAGGGCAAACTTTTAAATTTACGATTTGTATATCTAAAGATAATACAAAAAGATTGGTTGCGGGGGCAGGATTTGAACCTACGGCCTTCGGGTTATGAGCCCGACGAGCTACCAGACTGCTCCACCCCGCGTCAATGAGGTGCGCATACTATCGACTTTTTGGATTTATGCAAGCGTTAATTACGGTTTTTTTACAGATAAATGGCTAAATATTTTAATTGGTTATAAAACCTAACGCTTTCGATGGTTAATCACCCTAAATGTTTATATTCAGGTTATTCAGCAGGTTTGACGTGTTGCAATAAACTTCAAATGATATTGGCCACAGTGCCTGAGGCACTTACTGGATGTAACGGCATTTATACAATCCAGCTGTTTTCAGTATAGACATAATATGTCTGCTTACTGTCTTTTCCTATTCAACCTCTATATTTTCTCCATCGAATTAAAAGCTATTAAACTGAGGATAGAATCAATGTTGAGAGTAACCGCAATCGCAACTGCTGTGCTATTGGCCACAGCGTGCAGCAATACCCTTACTAATAAGCCCGATAACCAAGTTAATCAATCAATTTCTCAATCTGTTATCCAAGCTGAATCAGCTAAAGCGAATGCATTATTTGATGCAATGTGGGAAGAGTCGGTCAATCGATATCCACAGTATTTATCCGCACTCGGTCGTAAAAAAGATAATGATAAATGGAATGATTTATCAGATAGCTTTAAAGATGAAACCATTGCATTAACAAAGGCGCAATTAGTCAAATTAGAATCAATTGATGAAACAAAGTTAGATGCACAGACGCAAACAAGCTTAATTTTATTAAAGCAAAAACTTGCCAATACTATTGAAGATGACAAATGGCGTCACCACGGTTACCCAGTCAATCAAATGTATGCAATACACACCAGTGTTCCTACCTTATTGTTAAATCAGCACAAGATAGATTCGGTAGCCGATGCTCATGCTTACATTGCGCGGTTAAATGGTTTACCAAATTATTTCAGACAAGTTGAGCAATTATTACAAGCTAATGCAGATAAAGGTGTGATGACACCTAAATTTGTGTTTGCTCACGTTATTCGCAACGGCGAAAATATTATCAAAGGTGCCCCGATTTCAAACGGTGCTGATAATACGATATTTGCTGACTTCAAGAAAAAAGTGAGCAAACTCGATGTTTCAAGTCATGAGAAAAAAGTATTAGTCGAACAAGCTGAGCAGGCTATGGTGAATTCATTTGCACCGGCTTACCGTAATCTAGTTGCCTATCTTAAAAAACTAGAGGCAGTTGCTGATACCAAAGATGGTGTCTGGAAACTACCTGATGGTGACGCTTTTTACAAAACTAAACTGGCTAGAATAACCACAACGGATTTATCAGCAAAAGCAATTCACGAGATAGGTTTAGCTGAAGTTGCACGTATTCATGACGAAATGCGTGCAATTAAAGAAAAGGTCGGTTTTGAAGGTGATTTAAAAGCATTTATGCAATTTATGTGCACCGATGAGCAATTTTATTATCCAAATACCGCTGAAGGTAAAGCGCGTTATCTGAAAGAAGCGACGGCTTATATTGATAATATGGTAGCGCGTTTGGATGAGCTCTTTATCACTAAGCCAAAAGCTGAACTTGTAGTAAAAGCGGTTGAGCCTTTTAGAGAACAATCCGCTGGTAAAGCCTTTTACAGTGGACCTGCCGAAGATGGCTCACGCCCAGGCATTTATTACGCTAATTTATACGATATGAAAGCCATGCCAATATACCAAATGGAGGCACTTGCTTATCACGAAGGCGCACCTGGGCATCATATGCAAATTGCATTGCAGCAAGAGCTAGAGAATATGCCTAAATTTAGAAAGTTTGGTCGTTATACAGCTTACACGGAAGGGTGGGGACTATACACTGAGTACATGCCTAAAGAGATTGGTATGTATGAAGACCCTTATTCAGATTTTGGACGTTTAGCGATGGAGCTTTGGCGCGCTTGCCGTTTAGTTGTTGATACCGGTATTCACGCAATGAAATGGACGCGTGAAGAGGGGATTGATTATTATGTAAATAACACGCCTAATGCCAAGTCAGACGCTGTTAAAATGGTTGAACGACATATCGTGATGCCGGGTCAAGCAACCGCTTATAAAATCGGTATGATTAAAATCTTAGAGTTGCGAGAAGATGCGCGTAAGCAATTAGGTGATAAGTTTGATATTCGTCAATTCCATGAGGTGGTGCTACAAAATGGACCTGTGCCTTTAAACGTTTTGGCGCAAAACATTCAAAACTGGGTTGATAGCAAAGGCTAGTAACTAAAACCTTAGGTGTTAACGCGTTTTCGCCTAGCGTTAACACCTTAATTTGTTCTGACAGCAAAGGCGATTTTAGGTATAATCCGCGCTCAAATTTTTATGGAGCACTTCATGCCTAAATTCCTCGTTACTTCTTCTAAAGGCTTAGAAAATCTTCTTCACGATGAACTTGTTGAACTGGGCGTCCAGAACGTTAAGTTATCAGGCTCATCTGTTCTTTTTGAAGACGATTTGGCGCTCGGTTATCGCGTTTGCTATCGCTCAAGGTTTGCAAACCGTGTACTTCTTGAATTGAACCATGGTGATGCATCAAATAAAGAGGCGCTGTACCAAACTGCTTCTGCGATTGATTGGACAATGCAATTTGACCCTAAGAGTGCTTTCAATGTCAGTGTTCAAGGGACCAATGGCGAGTTGAGAAACACACAGTTTTCGGCACAAGTTATCAAAGATGCTGTTGTTGATTTTTTTGAAGAAGAGGGTTTTAAACGTCCTAACGTGGAAAAAGGTTTTGCTGATATCCGTATTCAAGCGCGTATCAATCGCAAGCAAGTAAGTATTTATTTAGATTTCTCTGGAGCCAGTTTACACGAAAGAGGGTATAGAGAAGATGCAGGACGTGCACCATTAAAAGAGAACCTTGCCGCTGCGCTTATTAGTCGCTCTGGTTGGTTAGCCGACACTTCAAAACCACTTTGTGACTTTTTCTGTGGCTCAGGCACATTAGCCATTGAAGCTGCGTTAATGGGACAAAACATTCCTGCTCAATACAAGCGTTTTCATTGGGGATTTGATGCATGGATGGGCCATAGAAGTGCAGTGTTTGAAGAGGAAAAAGCCCAAGCAGATGCGCTGATCAATAAAGATGTATCCCTTAATATTTTTGCATCGGATATCAATGGTCAGGAGCTGGACACCGCAGAATCAAATGCCATTAAAGCTGACGTTCGCGATGCTATTCAATTTGTAAAAGCCGATGTACTTTCAAACAAAGTCAAGAATTTTTGGAAAAAAGCAGGTCAAGCTTCAGGGCATATCATCATTAACCCACCTTACGGTGAGCGTTTAGAAGAATTAAGTCAAGTCGCTAATCTTTATTTGGATTTAGGCCAAAAACTAAAGCGCGAATTTGCAGATTGGCATCTGACTATCATCACCTCTGCTCAAGAGTTACTTAAATTCCTCAAGCTTTCTGCAGATAAAAAATACAAAGTTAAAAACGCGACATTGGATTGTGTTTTAGCAACGTATCAAATTGAAGCATCTAAAGGTGATGAAATCCGTCAAACCATTGCTGAAGAATTTCAAAATCGTTTGAAAAAGAATATTAAGAAGTTAGCCCCTTTAGCAAGAAAGGCCGATACGAATGCTTATCGAGTTTATGACGCGGATTTACCCAACTATAATGTTGCGATAGATTTATATGCTGACCACTGCGTGATTCAAGAATATGCAGCACCCAAGTCTGTACCTGAGCATGTAGCTGAACAAAGGCTCAATGAAGTGCTTATCACCGCACCGAGTATTTTAAATATCCCTGGCGCTAATGTGCATGTAAAAACACGTAGAAAGCAAAAAGGTAAAGAACAATATCAACGAGCGGAACGCAAAAAAAATAAGCTTATCGAAGTTTTTGAAGGGCCAGCTAAATTTTTAGTCAATTTAGATGATTATCTTGATACTGGTTTGTTCTTAGATCACAGAGATATTCGTCAACTTGTCAGAGAAAAAGCAAAAGACTTATCAGTACTTAATTTATTCAGTTATACCTGTGCAGTATCTGTACATGCTGCAATTGGCGGGGCTAAACAAGTTTGTTCAGTTGATTTATCGAAAACCTATTTAAATTGGGGTGAGCAGAACTTTGAAGCCAATGGCATTAAAAACCGCAATCATAAATTTGAACGTGGCGATTGTGTCAATTGGATGAAGATGCAACGCAGACAGTTTGATCTGATTTTTATCGACCCTCCTAGTTTTTCAAACTCTAAAAAAATGTCAGATGTTTTTGATGTTCAGCGTGACCATATTGAGTTGTTAACCGATGCTAAGCAGCGATTAAATGACGGCGGTACCATCATTTTTTCGAACAATTTGAGAAGTTTCAAGCTAGACGAAGCGTCGATTAATGAGCTTGGGTTGACTATAGAGGACGTCTCAAAGCAAACTTTACCGTTTGACTTTGCCCGCAACCCTAAAATCAGACAGTGTTGGATTTTAAAGGCAGATAGTTAATGAATACAAAAGCCTTTAACCTCTATCACACTGATGGTTGTCACTTATGCGAACTGGCTGAATCGGTGTTTTCATTAATTGGTAAGCAAGCGCTCTACCAGCATGTTGATATTGCCGAATCTGAGGCGCTGGTCGATCAATTTGGTATTCGTATTCCTGTTGTTGAACATATTGAGTCTGGGGCCTGTTTAGATTGGCCTTTTGATGAACAAGCATTAATAGAATTTATAAATAAAAATCAATGAACTTATATCGCATTACAAAAGCACAATTAGCATTTGGTGACCATGCATTACTGGATAATGCAGATTTTCATATCAACCAAGGTGAACGGGTTTGTATCGTGGGCCGAAATGGTGCCGGTAAATCAACACTGTTAAAAGTCATCGATGCCCAAATCAAATTAGATGATGGCGATATCAATATTCGCTCAAATACTGAAATTAAGCGACTAGAGCAAGATCCACCTAAAGCTGCTTCGGGTACCGTCTATCAATATGTAGCTCAAGGATTAGGTGAGGCGGGTAGTGCACTAGCCGCTTATCATCAAGAAATGGTGAATCCAGATTGTGATATGGATAAGCTGGCTAGGCTGCAGCAAAAAGTAGAACAACTTGATGCCTGGTCATTAGAGCCTCAAATCCAACAAATTATTTCACGGTTATCACTGAATTCAGACGCTTGTTTAACCGATTTGTCAGGCGGTTGGCTACGTAAAGTCGCACTTGCAAGAGCCTTAGTATCTAAACCCGACATATTATTATTAGATGAACCGACTAACCATCTAGACTATCAATCTATTGCATGGTTGGAAGATTTCTTACTTGATTACACTGGCGCGATTGTATTTATCAGTCACGATAGAGCATTCATCAGGAAAGTAGCCACTCGTATTGTTGATTTAGACCGCGGGAAATTAGTCAACTATGAAGTAGGTTATGATACATATCTTGAGCAAAAAGCCGATAACTTACGTATTGAAGAAGAACAAAATAAGCAATTTGATAAAGTACTCGCGCAAGAAGAAGCTTGGATTAGACAAGGCATTAAAGCGCGTCGAACCCGTAATGAAGGTCGTGTTCGAGCACTAAAAGCATTGCGTAACGAGCGTAAGCAACGACGTGAAGTGCAGGGTAAAGTGAGCTTCAATCTCGAGGAAGTTAAACGTTCGGGTAAACTCGTTGCTGAGTTGACCAACCTTACTTACGGTTTTGAAAATCAGCTGATTGTTAAAGACTTCTCAAGTCTTATTATGCGTGGCGATAAAGTGGCGTTAATTGGCCCTAATGGCTGTGGTAAATCAACGCTTATTAACCTGATCCTTGAAAAAATTAAGCCACAAGATGGTAACATTCGCGTTGGTACTAACTTACAAGTTGCCTATTTTGATCAGTATCGAGAGCAGCTCGACGAAGAAAAGACTGTTTTAGACAATGTCGGCGACGGTAAAGAAGATATTACCGTTAATGGTAAATCTAGGCACGTGCTTGGTTATCTACAAGACTTTTTATTCTCGCCAAAACGCGCCCGTTCTCCGGTAAAAAGTCTATCAGGTGGTGAAAAGAACCGCTTGTTACTGGCCAAGTTATTCTTAAAAGAAAGTAACTTTTTAGTGCTGGATGAACCGACAAACGATTTAGATGTTGAAACACTTGAGTTACTTGAAGAACTTGTCAGTCAGTACCCAGGTACACTGATATTAGTTAGCCATGACAGGGAATTTGTTAATAATACGGCGACTTCGACTTATTTCTTTGCTGGTGATGGTGCAATCGAAGAATATGTTGGCGGTTATGAATCGATACCAAAATCAAAATTGATTGAAAATCGTCAGGAGCCCGCTAAAAATGATAAATCACTTGCACACTCGGAACAAAATACGCAAACTGCTGTCTTAGCTGATGCTGGTAAATCAAAAAAACAAACGAAAGCTGTTAAGTTATCTTATAAACAACAAAGGCAGCTTGATGCATTACCTGCACAAATAGAAGAATTAGAAACAAAGATTGAAACTTTACAGACTGAAATCAATTCACCTGAATTTTTTAATCAAGATGTTGATAAAACCCAAGCTAGCCTATCTGAACTAGAAAAAGCTGAATCAGAATTAGAAGTTGCCTTCGAGCTTTGGGAAGAATTAGAAGCAATCGTGAATGAGTCTAAACAATAATATGTTAAAAACGTTATCTCGTATTACCTTTCCACTGAGCTTATTGGCATTTAGTGTAAACGCGGCTGTTTATACAGTTGAAGAAGTACCCACACCAGAAGGCTTTGTAAATGCTTTCGCTGAAGACATCAATAATAACGGACAGTATGTTGCTTCAATCAAAGGCAGCGACTTTAACCGTTCGGTCAGTTTAATACGTGAGCAAGCCACAGGCTTTAGTAGTCACCACTCTGTAAATGCTACTACTTTATATAACCATCCAATCGATGTATCTAAGCTAGATTTTGAAGATGAAGAGTTAATCAATTTATTGGTTAACGATAGTTATGACTACTTAGAAGATGTTAAAAACGGCATCTTCAATAGTGAGAGTTTAACGGCGGTTTTATACTACTTATTCACGAGTACAACGACAAGTTACACTGATCAACACAGGCAGTTAGATGGCCGTTACCACATGATTGGTGATCGTTGGGCTGCTGTTGGTGAAGGAACGGTGCTTGCTCACTCGCCTATCACAGATGTCGTTAATGAAAATACAGGTAAGTATAACTTCTCTCACAATGAGACCATGTATGCCATTAACGATCTAGGTTGGATTGTCGGTGCTACAGAATCACCTTACACGCCATTTGAATACACAGATGATGAAGGTGTTACGTTTACCTACTATCTTCAAGATTATATTGAACGTGGTTACGTTAAAATTAATGGTAATACCACTTTTTTAGAGCCAAGCTTTACTGAATTTAGAAATGGGCGCAGTATCGCGACTGATATTTCTAATTCTGGTTACGTTGTCGGTTATGTATCAGTTGATTTAACTTATGCAAACGACGGCCGCATTGATGACAGATTAAATGCCTGTAGTGATAGAGATGCTGAAGGTGTACAACCTGAGCAAATCTGTCGTTGGCAGTTTAGAGAAAAAGGCTGGAATACAGGTTATAACTCAAGTATTTCAAACAGTGAAACCGTTTATAAAACCAGCACCCAAGAACATCATGCTTATCTTTGGAAACTAGATGAGTCAGGTAATATTGTAGAAGCAAGAAATTTAGGGATTGCTTATACACCTGTTGATGAAGACTTTGACAGAACATCATATTTATACAGTAAAGCACTTGCAGTTAATGACAACGGTGTTGCTGTAGGTCAAAGCTATGATGACGTAAATGAAGATTTTTATGACTATCGCCGATATGCTGCTATTTATATCGATGGGCGTGTTGATATCATTGCCAACAAAGACCGTGGTATCCAATACAGCACAGCTAATGATATCAACAACGCAGGTTATGTTGTCGGTAATGTCAACATTAGCTATGCGGTTGGTGATTTAGATAAAGCGTTTTATTACAACATTAATGGCTCTGAAACTAACGTTACTCAAATCCCAGATGTGTTTGCAAACTCTGATACTTCTGCAAAGAGCATCAATAACGAAAACCAAGTGGTAGGCTCAACTACCGTGCCTGAATTAGACGGCTCTATTATTCGTCATGGTTTTGTTTATGACATCGATACTGATGAATTTTCGAATCTTAATGATTTAATCAGTTGTGATAGTGAATATACGATCGCAAGTGCTGAAAGCATCAATGATCAAGGCGTTATACTAGCAACAGCTACCCGTATTGGAGATTACCGCAACGCAGTCGGCGAAGTAGTTTATGGTGAAGATGGCGAATCAGTCAAAGTATCTAATACTTATGTCGTTAAATTAACGCCAATTGCAGGCGGCACACCTGAAAATTGCTTCCAAGAAGAAAACCAAATTAAGCGTAAAGGTTCTTCTATGCCTTGGTACCTACTTGTTGCATTACCGTTGATTCGTGTATTTAGACGATAAGCAAATCAATGGTGAAATAAAAAGCGGCTTAGAGCCGCTTTTTTTATGTCTGTTTTTTACACAAATAGATCTAAATTTAATATTTATAAAGATCAGTATATTAATGAAAAATGACAGTCAGTTTTCAAATTAACACTTGAAACCCAAGTTCATCAGACCTAAATTTGTTAGGAGCCTTGTTCGTTTTAATGACTAAAACGATCATATTCAATAAAAATAACACATAGAGGTAGTCTATTTATGAAAAGACAAAAGAGAGATCGATTAGAAAGAGCTCATTCTCGTGGTTATCAAGCAGGTTTAATTGGCAAAGCAAAAGATGCATGCCCTTATCAAAGTTCAGATTCAAGATCTCAATGGCTTGGCGGTTGGCGCGAAGCGGTTGGGGATAGAAGCGACGGTCTCGTCAATTTAAGGTAAAAAAAAGCCCTGCAATTGCAGGGCTTTTTTATTGGATAAACAATACTAGGTTTTAGAAGCTAGACGTATCTTTGAATAAACCAACTTTTAAGTCTTTTGCTTCGTAAATAACTTTACCATCTACAGCCACTTGGCCATCTGCGATACCCATGAATAAGCTGCGCTTGATGACACGTTTCATATTAATTGTGTAAGTTACTTTTTTAGCTGTTGGTAAGATTTGGCCAGTGAATTTAACTTCACCCACACCTAATGCGCGACCTTTACCTGGACCACCGCTCCAGCCAAGGAAGAAACCAACTAATTGCCACATTGCATCTAAGCCAAGGCAACCAGGCATTACTGGGTCACCCGGGAAGTGACAATCAAAGAACCAAAGGTCAGGTGTGATATCTAATTCAGCTTGAATTAAACCTTTATCAAAATCACCGCCTTCACCCGCAATATGAGTGATACGATCCATCATTAACATGTTTGGTGCTGGTAATTGAGAATTACCCGGACCAAATAATTCACCTTGACTACAAGCAAGTAATTCTTCACGAGTGAAGCTATTTTGGTTCATCATAGAAAAAATATACCTTTTAAAAAATGGCGCATACTGTAGCCGACTCGACATACATGTACAAGCTAAAGTGTTTAATTTGAATAAAGTTTTAAGAACCTTGCCAATTTTTGTTTAAATGTCGGGTGAGACTCTGTGTCTTCTTCAAATTTATCTAAAGATAGTCTGACTTTCTCAAATAGCGAATTACCATCTTCACTCTCAGCTACAAGGCCTGTCAGTAATTTAGCGGCTTGATCTACATGACTGATGGGGACAATTATTAGCTGTCCATCATCTATGGCTTTAACCACATCTGAATTGAGGTTTAAATGAGGTACATTCGTTTTAGGGATGATAACGGTTGGTGTACTGTCTGGTGAGACTAGTTTTGACAGTTCGTAGAATGCCTCAATTTTTAAATCAACACCGCCTACAGCTTGCACAGAGCCCAGCTGATCCATAGCACCTGTTATAGCCACATTTTGCTTGATAGGGACTTCAGCTAAAGCAGAGAGCAGGGCGTATAACTCTGCAATTGATGCGCTGTCTCCATCTACTTCATGATAAGACTGTTCAAATACAATATTTGAAGAGACAGGCATAGGCGCGTTATGTGCAAAGGTTCTAGATACAAAGCTAGACAAAATCATCATGGCTTTAGCATGAATGTTGCCACCTAAATCTGACTTACGTTCAATATCGCCTATATCCCCATCACCTAAAAACACATTGGCGGTAATACGAGAGGGCTCACCAAATTCAGCATGATCGGTTTCTACCACGGTTAATCCGTTGATTTGCCCGATTTTTTCACCGCTGAATTCAACATTGACAATACCTCGCTGAATTTGATCATAATTAAATTGCTTAGCATGTGAATAATAGCCTGTTAGTGTTTTGACCGCATGTTCAACATCTGATTTAACATAATCTTTATTTAATAACTGATGCAAACGCGTTAAATAATCGATATCAATGATTAACCAATGCTGGTCTTCAGCTAATCTGGACAGTGCCCAAACAAGTGCATTTAACTGAGCTTTATTAGGTATATACTTAAATAGATTATTGATAAGGGTGCAAAGTGCACTAAGGTTTTCTGCTGTTGGTTTAAAAACCAAATCCGCTTCATGTATGACAGAATGCGTGGCTAAATCTATAGTGGGCCATTGTCCACTGAAGTGTATTAGCTCATAAGTTGAACCATATAAGATGACGTTGATATTACTTGGAATAAGCTTATGACGAGCCCCGACCATATTTGCAGGGCTATTTGAATTGAGTAACCAACGAGAATTAAAGTGCTTAGCGTTCAGTGTTTTAACAATTAGCTCTGCTAAGTCATATTCTTGCAGTAGCAAGCTCACAGGAATATAAATGGGCCTTTGTTCAGAAAGTAATTCAGTATCTGAGAAAACTAAGTGTTTATTGCCATCTAAATCAAAATGGCCAAAAAAGGAATTGACCGTGCCTGAACTAAAATTGACGCCGTGATCGAGGATACTCGTTGGGTTGTAAGTGCTGGCGAGTAAAAAGCAATTTTGTTCTTGTTCGGTAACAAATTGATTGAACTGATTTAGTTTGGGAAAGAGTAAATTAACATTATCAGTGGCATCTAGATTGACGCTGAGTTTAGCAATAGTTGAACAAATGGAAACTTGATGCGCTTGTAGTGGCTGTGTAGCAGTCATAATTCTTCTTAAATGAATAAGTTAGGCTAAGTGTACCATTTAATTCCCAAATCGTTTGTATAATATAACTACCTATAATGTATATTATGTTAAATAGCGTTTTATATTGTTAGCCTATCGCTACAACTGGAAAACTTGTGTTTTTATCGTTTTTGTTTGCTCAGCTCAAACTAAGCTTTGTTTTACCCATTATTAAGATTCCTTAATAATAAGTTATTGATTTGTAAAAGAATTGTTTTTAATTACCCCCTGTAATAAAGTAGCTAAAACAATTATAAAAAATAACAGCTCAGGCAGTATCTTTATGAGCATGGAAACATACACGGATTTCAAAAAACTACTTTTCTCTGCGGGTTTTCCGCCTCACCTGAAGCGCGATTGTGCGACATATTTGGGGGTATCTATTCGAGTTCTTGAGCGCTGGATAGATGGCAGCAATAAACCACATCCAAGTGCTATACGTCTTCTGGAACTTAAAGCAAACAACAAGATTCTTCATGGTGATTGGGCTGACTGGAGCATTAATAAAGGTTTATACCTTTGCTCGCCTTTTAACGTAAATGAGTATTTTGAACCATCTCACCTGCTAAACATGAGAAATACGTATCAGCAAGTTTGGCGTGGCAATGGTGAAATAAACCGATTAAAGAAAGCCCTAGAGCTTAGCGACCATCACAAAAGCATTAAGATAAGAAGTGAATTGCAATCAATAAGCGCAAGGCTTTATGAAATCGCAACTGGTGATAGCAAACCTAATAAAAAGGCCGTTTAGAACGGCCTTTGTAATCCATTATTTGAATTAATTATCTTTATCGCATCTTTTTAAGCTATATCTGCCCTGATTAAACACTTTATTGCGTGTTTAGTTCGGTAGCCAGTCGCCGTGCTTTTTCTTTTATGGCCAGCAGGGCTGGATTAAACCCACGTCGTGCATCGGCATATTTATCAATATATTCTTGGGTGGGAGATTTGGTATTTTCACCGTTCCTGATTCTTTCGACTCGCGAATTCATTGCGCCAGCAAACCATTTTTTATATTCATGCATCGCGCGCTTATAATATCTGTGCTCAGTTTCAAGTTCTGGTAAGTATAAAGCTTGCAACATATCAGCCTTGTCATAAGCTAGTTGATCGTAATCATTAGCTTCTCCATGGAATGTATTCAATACTTCACAATGAATACTTTCTTGTGATACCAAGACCAATAAATAATATTCTTCCAGTTTTTCCCGTTTTAGCGTTGCTCTTTCTTTTTTTTTCCAGTAATTCAATTCAAAGTCATTTTTAATTTCTTCTGTAGTCTCAGTCGTCCTAGACACTTGATCAATGATAACATCGAGACTGGACTCAATGGCTTTATATTTTCCTTTTTCAGCACCGAAACTTTTGATGAAGCTACCAAAAACAGCGCCAACTAAACTGACAGAAAATATCAATGCGTAAAAGTACCAATCATCTAAAATTGTTTCGTTAAGAATTGACTCAACTATTAATTTAACTTGCTCGTTTTTCATGGGGTCCTTCGATTAACTTTGTGGTTTGATAATGACTTTCATTAAAAAATGTGGAGCTGTGCTAAGGTATTATGCTATTGAATTAGATATTAAAAAACCCCTATTAAGGGGCTTTTAGTATCGGAGGCCACACTTTTGTTCCCTGAACACGTCACAACATTAATAACCAGGCGAGTCACATTAATTACGTTTCTTGGGTATTAATGCCAGCATTGCGGTCTCTATTTTTGCCAGTCGTTTTTCGTAACTGATTGCGAACCATACAAAGGCTGCGGTATGTACGTTTAGACCAGCATCAAGCAGCATTTGAAAATCTATCATTGTAATGCCTCTAAATTTATAATTTTGCCACTATCAATTAAATGCCTATAGCGCGGCTTAATATTGCGCCTTGGGTCAAGTAATTGTTTAAAAATGGCTTTGTTATTGATGTTTGATTGAATGTTTAAATCGATAAACATTTGTTTCACGCGATAACCCATTTCCAGATCAGAAGATTCAAGAAAAAAACCGTCGAAATTTGCTATGACTGGTTCATGCGTCATATCAACATATAAATCAGCAATGGGTGTAGCGACTTGGTTAACAGCTTTTTTTATACTGCTTTTGTAATAAAAGAATATACCTAAAACCATTAAAGGCGCTGCCAACTGCAAAAGCACCTGATAACGCTTATCAGGCGCTTGGATATTGATATTAGCTAGCTTCATCTTTGTTAACTTGCTCGACTACTTCACTAGCAGTATCAACGATTGTGATAGCACTCATTAATGGTGCTGAGCCTGTCGCGATAGCCACAGCAGCAACAACACCTCGCCAGCTTTTCCACTTTTTAAAAAATGACATATCAGCCCCCTACTTCATCGAACTTAAAATAAAGTGTGCGGCTACGGCTGACACAACAGAAATTAGCAACTGAATTAAGTAATACATTAGGCCACCTGTTCGCGGTTAATCATTTTTACAGCCATTTGCGCCAGTTCTTCACCGAAATAGACGCGCCCTGCTTCGTGTTTGTGCATGGCTAGAAGCAAGCTAACCATCTGTTCATCATCTAATGTTAAATAATCATCAGGTTCGTAACGTAGTTGGCTGGCCACGCTGGCTATATATGCGCCTGTGTCGTTTTCAGACGGGGGCGCAAAACGAGCTATGATATCTTCCAGAGTATCTAGCCCGTATTTTGATTTATAGTTGCGAAGTAAAATAGCAGCGGCCCGATAACCATAAACAGGGTTTGAAAACGTTTCAAACTCGTTATCTGCTTGTTTATTCTGTGCAAGTGGTATTTCACCGCGCCATGCGTTTTGCTCTGAATAGCGAATATTCAGAGGGTTATTGTTACGTAATGCGCGTGGCATCATTTTATAAAGTGTGATTGTTGTCACTGCTATAACTCCCGTTATTACAAAAAATTTAATCATGCGCTTACCATGTAAACGCACGTACTGTATTTACTGAGCGCTTTTTATTTAAATCGCTCTCGGCTTTGTTGGATGCTTGTCGAATGGCTTCACGCTCAGCGTAAACCGCTAAAAGCTCAGCATTAGCGCCCGCTATATTTAAAGCAATGCGCTCGTTAGCGCGCTCAACCTTCCAAGCAAGTGATTCTATGCGCTGTTTAGCTTGTTGCTTGATTACTTCAAGCATTGATGCTTTTTCGCGGTCTACTGTTGTAAAAAAACCATTTTCAGAGTCATAAAGCTGACCAATTAAAGAAAGGTCATCATTTGCGATTTCAATCACATCATCGCTAACTACTTCATTGCTTGCAGAATATACGCCTACAACAACGCCATTTTTTATTTGTGCATAATATTTCATTACTTAAACTCGATTACTTTCCAACGCCCAACAATTGTCGCGCCATCTGACCACCGGCAAGACATTCTCACGGTAGTTGAATTTATCAACCTAACAGTTGTGTTGTAATGCTCTGAAACCGTCCTAGACACACCGTTTGACATAAAGCCATCAAAAAAAGCTAGGGATTTACCAACATTTACAGCAGGTATAGTCACGTCAAAATACTTATTGTCTTCGCTGTTATTCGCAAGTCCAGTCGCTGATGTAGAAACAAAGCCCGTTGCTACTCTATTAACAACCGTCGAAAGCTTACCGTTAACCAAGTTGTAAACGTCCGTTAAATCGCGGTTACTCGTCCCTTCTAGCGTATCTCTGACATTCGTCAAATAATCGTACAGCTGCTTATTTGTTTTACCGTTTGCAATTGCAGAATTAAGCAAAGCATAAAGAGAACCCGCACTAGTGCGCTTTACCTCATTCTTTACATTGTCTCTGGCGGCATTAACTGTAGAGCCTGTTTGCGATTGAATGCTATTTGTTTGCTGGTCTAAATCGGCAGTCGTTAAACCGTTAGCAGGAATATATTGAGGACTTGAAATAGTCATTACACAAATACCTCTGTAATTGACGCACGAACATTGCTACCAGACACCACAATTGCATTAACGGATTGTGTTGTTTCAAATTCAAATGTACCCGCGTTATTCGCATCACAATGCACAATCACGCCCTTGGTTGTTGTGGCTGGAACACTGATGGCCACTCGCACCATTGCGCGGTCATCTGCCATAAATTGCATATAGATTTTGCGCTTCAATCGGTTGCGACTTGCAATCATTAGCGTGCTTGAATTAGTAACGGGCTTATCAGCAATCACCGCTGAACCTGTTGGTGATACCTGTGGGTGGTTATCAACAGTTACAACTTGTTTAGCTGGAAAGTTGTTAATATCAACGCCCTGATTGGCTGGGAAATTATCAACCGTTACAACCTGATTGGCTGGCAAGTTACTAACTGTTACTTGCTGGTTAGCTACTGGTGCAGGGAAATTACCAATTAAAACCGGATTGTTAATGTTATCAATCGTACCGCCTTGCATATGTGCGGTAGTGCTGTTGCTACTGATCGTAATTGGAAATGGTGAAAGCTGATAAATTAAGTTTTGCTCAGCACCCGACTTATTATGAAATTCAATCTCGTTAATATCGTCTAAACGGATAGTATCGAGTGATTTAAGCAATACATCAGTATTACCTTTTGTGACTAAATAGACCTGTGAACCCACAGAACGAATAACTAAGTATTGTTCTGTGGCATCTGCGGCCAGTTTTTCATTCACACTTAAATTAATTGTGATCATGATTTTGCTCGCTTAATTAAAATAACCAGAGCCACTAAACCACCCGCAACAGAGATATATTTAATTATCTTTGCTGTTGATTCGGCTACAACCGTTTGACCACCTGTAGCGACTGATTCAGCTAGCGCTTGTGTAGTTTGGAGTTGTTCGGTTGCGGCTTTGCTTTGATTAGACATAACATCAGCGTAAAACGATTGTGTTTCTTCATTGGCTTGAGCCAAAGTGCTGTTTAACACTTCCGTTATGTTCATGTTGTTATCTAGGCTGGTTTGCAATAATGATTCATTCGAACCAATTGCACTGGTAAAAATATCGCCTAATGTTTGCGATTGATGAGTACTTAAATCGACTAATAAGCTGTTGTTTGCATCGACAATATGTTGGGAATTGGCGATCACTTCATCAGCGATACTTTCAGCCGATTTAACGGTGTCACTGCTCAGGCCTAACACATTCTTCACAATGGACTCGACACTTTTAACGGTATCTTCAACTACTTTAAATGCGCCACCATCGGTAATATTTATCGTGCCGGAGTTACCCGCCATTTCACCGTTTAAATGCGTTGAGCTATCAACATTAGTCGTAGTATTGAATGATTCTTCAAACTCATACTCTTGAGAATTATCAATCTCTTGTTCAAGGTCAAATTCTTGTGAGTTATCAATATCTTGTTCAATGGACCATTCAACCGAGTTATCAATGTCTTGGTCTAACTCTTGTGAATAGTCGTACTCGTTACGAATAGAGTTATCAGTGTTGTTGGAATTGCTGACGCTGTTGTCATTCTCTTGCCAAGAACGCGATAAATTAACGTTTTGCGTATTTTTTTTACCGGATACATTGCCGATGTCATAAATATCCTGACCTGCGCTAGATTGCGAGCGGTCGCTCGCATCTGAGCTCGATGTTTTTGAGTCACTACCAAATAAATTTAAACCCATGGCTATACCACCTTAGCGATAAAAACACCGATCACGATACCCACGACACAAGCCGCGCCTAACTCCAAATAGTTCGCTTTACCATGATTAACGATAAAGTCACCGTTGGTGCTTGCGCCTGTTGTTGCGTCACCACTCTCAGCACCGCTTGAACCCTGAAACGCGCCGCCGCCCGTATCAATGCCAAAACCGTTTGCTGGATCAAACATGGTTAACCTACCTTAACCAGATAACGTTTTACTTGCTTACCAGCTGCTAAGCGCTTTGCATTTCGGCGTTGTGCTTTACGGGCTTTTTTAGCCAGCAATCGTTTATGTTTGGTTGTTTTAAAAATTTGATTAGACACTTAATGTCCCCTTTGCGTATTTCTGATACACGACATAACCCGCACCCGCAATGGCGAGATATTTAACGGGTTTGCTTAATGAAGTGCTGACAATAAAGCCAGCACCAAAGGCTAACAACAGCGGCATTAGTTGACCGCCTTATACAATAAGAAGCCGAGAATGCCCGTACCCAGCACCGCTAGACCGACATTAGCCGGATTTTGATACCACTGTTTAGGTGGCTGCGGTGCTGGGGTTGCTAATACAGGTTGACCGGAATACGTTTGACCATGCTCAGGCTGTGCGGTTGCTTCAGCCTGTGCTTGTGTTTGCGCTGCAACTTGCGTGGCCTGATCGGTTACTTGGTCTTGAGCTTGAAAGATGCCTACAACGTCATCTAGTTCAATTTGACCAATCGCCCCGCTTACATCATCCCAAAACGACATAGCACCCCCTAAGAAACGACTTCTAGTTCTTCAACTAAAACCGTAACCGTTGTATCTGCTTCAGTTGCAAATAAACTAAAACGCAAATGAGATTTAGCAGCCGTTGGGAAAAGGCCTTTTTCAACAAAACCAGATGCACCAGTGTCGAAGTGTAAATAATCTGTTTGTGGTGCTTTTTGCGCGTGTTGACCACCAATTGACGTTAAATCGTAATCAATGTCAGTTTTATCCGCTTCGAATTCGATTTTATTATCACGGTGAATCTCTAAACGCTCGATTGCGCCTTTGTCCGGTAACATGTGTAAACGTTGGATTGATTTACGCGCGTCACGCTCCCAGTCTTTTGAGTTTTTGCCCGACTTTGGTAAATGCAAAGTTGTTTCATATGAGCGAGGGATAAACTTACGTGGGAATTGATTCGGCAACCAGAAAGCGCGAGCGCGTAACTCTGGCGTTGATACTGACGATAAATCAGCAAACTTAACATATAAAATAAGTTCATCCGTTGCGTATGTCACTAAAGCACCGGTCATGATACCGCCCACATTACGCGCGTCGATATTGGCTAATGGGAAAATATAACGGCCTGCTTGTGCTGGCTGCTTTTTGTATTTCTCAAGCATGACAAGCTGTTCACCCGTGTAAGTTTTAATCACTTCACCGTTTAGCTTCAGCTCAACTTGTTCGATCAAAGTCGGATCAGTAATGTTGCCGATTAATTGGATTTGGTGATAAGTCATGCCTACATCAAGTTTGACCGAGCCTTTTAAGTTGCTACCGATTTTGTTAAACGGTGACAAGTCTCGCGACATAGGGCGATAAGATGTTTTTAAAGAAGTATTCATCGTTTAAATACTCCTCTAGCCGATTGCGTCTTCAACAACATCGACGTTGTTTGAAGCGTATACAATCACACAAGTAAGAATGCCCGCTGCAATAAGCGTAGGCATATTGATTTGTTTTAACATTTGTTGTCCTCACGACAGTTAAGTTAATTAAAAAGTTTTAAGTAAAATTCAATTGCGTTTGCAATGCGATTTAATTTTTAGCAATTGATTTGAAATTAAATCAAGCGCTATTTGATGTTGACTTGATATTCAATCATTGCTGATTTGATTAAGTAATGTGGCGCAAATCTGCGCCACGCTTGGCTAAGATGAAAATAAAACTCAAGGGTTTATTGTTAAAAAATCACTGCTTTTATTGAGTTGCTTTTGTTCATTACTCCAGTTCTTTGTTAACTTTCGTGCTGGCTCTACCATAGCGGCTTGCTTGGTAAAATGCCCCATACCTACAGCACACAGATAATGTGTTTTAGTTTTAACCCTCGCGTCAATATCTGGCGCATACATGGCGAACTTTTCGTTAAGTATGCCAAGCTCGGCTACTTCCTTTGCAGTGCAACCTAGCTGATCAACAATTCTCTTAGCATCAGCGGTGAACTCTTGCGCCCCGATGAATTTATAGCGAGCGTTACCCCAAATGGTTTTGGGTACTTCTGCGGAACGTTGAAAAATTGCGCCTGCTCTTAATCCAAACTTTCGACCACCTGTATATATCATGCCTGTATAGCCATCATCTTTACTGACAGAATCGGAGCAAGCCCCGTATTCCTCAAACAAGCAATACAGCACATAGCGTCCATCTGAAGCCGTCCAAATCATCTTTGAAAACCATTCACGCTCTTCAATGCGATCTTTTAAATTACTGGCCTTTGCAGGGTGATAGCTGATCACAAACGGTTGTTTTGTTACTTGGTAGTTTTGCCAAGCATTGCGAAACGCTTTTAAAAAGCCACGCTTGCTCTTGTACTGGTTGCAATTACGTTTACCAAACTTGGTTTTATATTCGCCGTAGGGGTCGAAAATCACTAAAGGCTTATTTGCTTCAACCCAACCAAGGGAAGTAACCGCGATGCCTTTGCCGTTACCCGTAGCACAGGCAAAGGCTGAATGCATTGGCTCGTGATAGTTTTGAGGATGAATAGCCATTAGGCCACCGCTTGTGCTTGGTTATCCGTTTCTTGACCCGGCTTCACTTTTACACGCGGCTTACCTTTTTCTGGTTTGACTTGAGAATAGATTAAATAGCCCGTACCTAATACCGCACCACCTGCTAAGTATTCAGGGATATTGCTATCTAAATCGACCGCAGTCGGTGCAGACATTAATTTTTGAATAGTCGCGCCGTGTTTCATAATTGCAGGCGTTAACATGGTAGAAAACGCCATCTTTGCTACTTCTGGAATTTCGACAGGTTTACCGGATAACTGTTTGGCTAACTCTTCGACCATTGTGACAGCTGTAATGGCTAACTGTCCGGCCTGCTCTTGGTTCATAGAAAGCGGCGCATTAATCAGCTTTTCTTGTTTAGCTTCTTCTTTGCGATCTTCATTGGTTTTTAATGCTTCATCAACAAGCGCATCAAATTCGGTATTTTCCGCCACTGGCGTAGACTCTGGCTGAGTTGGTGTATCAACGTCACTTGATAAATTATCATTTGAAACTTCATTTTCTGGCGTTGCTGTTTGAACGTCTGACATTTGCTATAACTCCCGTTATTACTGATTAATTTGATTTTGCTTTGCCTAATACCACTAAGCTGAGAATTGAAAAACCTACACCCCATAACCAACCGTTACCGCCCGATTTTTCATTTTTTTCAGGTGGGGTCTGGCTTTCAGGCTCTGGTTCTAGTGTTTCCGGTGTGAGTTCTTCCGGTGGTGTCCATTCTTTAATGGTTTTTTGCTCCGGCTCTGTGCTTGGCTCTGGCTCAATGACCGGAGCAACCGATTGAACCTGTTCAACTTTTTGACCGTATTCGCCTAGCTCACCTAAACCGACCATATTATCAAGCCAACCTTGGCGCACTTGGCTGTTTTTGGATTGAGTTTGACCGCAGTGCTTGCACACTAAAAACGGCAACTTTTGCCCGTTGATGCGTCTTCTAATCTCAGCGACCGAACCACACTGAGGACAGGCTATTTGACCAACTGCATTTTTTTTATTCACCATGGCAACACTCCAAATGTTTAACCCGTACTTCCAACTGATCAAGCTCTGTTATCGTTTGCTTGGCTAATGCGAGCGAACCTTTCGCCACTTCTTCGGCTAACCGCATCTTTTTGGCAGGGTTGATTGTGTTTCCGGCTTCATTGGCTTTTTGCTCAAGTAGCTCAAGAAATTGAATTTTTTTACTCATACGTTGTCTCCCGACATTGATAAAAATATTTCTATTACACTTTCTTGTTTGAATTTATCTAAGAAATTAACGACAAATTGACTGCTTTGCTCAACTTTAATAAATTCGATTTCTTCGCCATATTCATCACGCAATGAAATTGCTGCTTCATTGGTTGCTATTTCAAGTCGATATGCTCCAGTATCAAAATCAGGTGAAGCAAATAAAGCCATAAACATTGCTACAAACATATTAAAATCAAGACTTAGCCCTAGTTTTAACATTGTATGTAATTCTGCTTGTTCTTCTGCTTGCTCTTGATTCATATATGTCTCCCGACAAGTTATTGAGTTAAAAAATTACTGCATGAATACAACAGGTTTTTAACGGCTGTATCTAAACCTGTAGAAGCAATATCTATTTCAAATTCAATTTGGTTAATTGATTTGTCTGTAACACTTTTCAAACTGTCGTTAATGTTTGAGTTACAGTTATTTCTACGCTCTGCGAGCGTCCGAGTTGCGTTGCTGTCGCACCGCTTTGGTGGTTGTTTTGGCTTTGGTTTTTTCTTGCGAATTTCCCACTTTTCAGAATGGGTAATAAATTGCTTAATCGCTTCAATGCCAACTATCTTTTTAGTGATTTCGCCATACTCATTCTCATGACTTTCATAAACAGTTGAGATGGCACTATCGGCATTTAAACCGCCCAATGAATTAATGAAGTCTTTAAACCTTGAGTTACAAGACGCCTCAACGGCATCCGCTATGATGGGGTCATCAATTTCAACGTCCTTTAGTCTCCGGCACTCGCGCCAAATTGATACAGGCGCACCGCTTGAGAATTGAAACTGTCTTAACCCATGAATACGCGCCCAAGCCGTTACAGAAATAACAGCATCATCAAGCGCGAGCCCTGATTCATCGTCAACAAAATCAGTAATGCCTTTAGCACTGACATTTTTAGCTAAGTATTTAGATATATAAGCCACTGCACCGCGGCTACCGTCCAGAAACTCAACATCAAACCGCGGCTTGATACCATGTTTTGATTTTAATTCGTGTGCATCTTGTTTGATTGCATAGCGCTTATAGACATCAATTAGCGCCTGACACTCATGCTTTTTAACAAAAAACAGGCAGTGCCAATGCGGTGTACCGTCTTTATGCGGCTCAACAACGCGTAAATAGTGCGGTTTGATACCTAAATCGCCATATTCAGCGCGGATAAGCTTAAACAGCTCAGTAAAGTAGGCTTGAGTTTGTTTAGGGCTTGAACCATTCCACTCTTTAGAATTGCGGTGGTACTGGCTAGGTGCGGTTTGTGTAATGAATATTGCTTGATAGTCGTTCTCTTCTGCCCATTCAGCAATACCACGAACTCTTACAAGCAGTTCAACGCGTCTAACCTCAGGATTGGCAACACTGGCTTGATATACTTTTGACAACGGCAAGCATTCGCCTTGCTCGTTAACAATCTCCATATTTTCGAGAAAGTTAACCTCGGCTTTCTGGCGTTGAATAAACGCATTAAGCCCTGCTTCACTAACATAAGCTGAGCCAGTTTTCCCAACGTCACCTATTGCGATATGAATGTATTCAAGCGTAGTAACGTGCAGGCGGTCTAATTTCTTACGCCACCACTTCTCTGCACACAGACGAGCAATAACAGACGTAACTTTATCAAAGCCAATGTCTTTTAGTTCATCAAAAGCTAGCTCTGAATATTGCGGCCTGATATTCCAGTTATCAGCAAATTTGGCAAGCACAAGGTATACACCAAAAGCGCCTTTATCTTGATGCTGAGTAACTAAATCGTAGCAATCAATTGCACAAGCTTCAGCTTGTTTTTTTAACTTATGTTTATTGCTTAAAACAGCCCATTCAAGCGGTAATTGCTCCAATGTTGCGTTTATATATTGCGTTGCTTTGCGTAGATAAATGTTCGCTGTACGTAGCGGATTGCTGTGCTTAGATTTGTGATAGCGAGATATATACTCTCTGACTAGCTTTCGTTTAATTTCAACGGGAACATTAGTTAGTCGGTTTTCAATGAAATTCATACAATCTCTTGTTAGAAGACCATTAAATTCCTGATCAGATAAAAAGCCTTTTACATACTGACTAACTAAGTCATCAGTGATAAGTGGGTCAACTTCCCATTTCATATCAAGCCCCTATTAAGTAAAGGGGCAGAATACAAATAGCTAAGAATGCTAAAAACGCCAAGCCACCCGCAAGGGCTGAGATACAATCCCAAATCGTTATACTATTCATCATTA
The DNA here is from genome assembly GCF_013328345.1 of Marinifaba aquimaris. Taxonomy (GTDB): domain Bacteria; phylum Pseudomonadota; class Gammaproteobacteria; order Enterobacterales; family Alteromonadaceae; genus Marinifaba; species Marinifaba aquimaris. The sequence continues at coordinate 31,374 of NZ_JABULX010000015.1, read as the reverse complement.
ACCCCCGAAGCTTTTAGATGCACTTTTAAAAGCGCTTACCAACTGAGGGTTAACAGCTTGTCTTGCTCGGGCTGTTCGCTCCATGGAATCAGCAATGTGTGCAAGGGGGAAACGACCGACGGCTTTAGCTTCATTGACTAAGGTGTTTACGCGGTTTCTAAATTTCGCATCGGTCGCTTGTTCGGTAACGGTTCTATCATGAGCGGTTAAAATGATTTTCGGTTGTTTGTGCTTAAAAGTTGTCGATGTCTCCCGACATGAACCTAATTTAAGTGCTGTTTCCATTTCTCTCTCCACAGTGCTAATCACTCTCCCTTGGTATAGCGGGGCGGGTAATTAAGCCGCCCCTATCCAGTGGAGGGTGGAATATCAAAAGGCGGGGAAGCCCGCCGCGTTGTATTGAATGGGTCGCGCTTAGGTGTCTTAAAACTGAGCAATGCAACCTGTTACTTACGTTACCCATATGCGTTGCATGGTGCAACCCCATTGAGTTGCAATCGTAACCCTTCCAGTTGACGCTGGTTTTTTGTTCGCCTAAACTTCGGCTTGTCTTAAAAGTGAGTAGAAAACTATGAATTTTGATAACACACTGAATTTAGCAATTCAGCGCAGTCCGCGGCTTTCAGGTGCTAGTGCTGCTGATAAACTTCAAGTCACAAGGACTACGTTTAGCCGTTGGGTTAGATGGCGTGAAACTGGTAAGTTCCCCGGTGAAGACAAGATACAGCCTTTAGCAGAATTAACTGGCCTACCAATAAACAAAGTTTATTTTGCAGTAATGGCTGCAAAGTGCGGTATAACTGAGATTCAGCAAGAATTAGAAGCTCTGGCAGCATAGTTTTACAAACCAAAATAAATAAAAACCCGCTTTCTATAGCGGGTTTTTTTATATTCAACTATTATTAGAAAACTTCAAATAGCTAACTGATTTAATTAGCTTTTCCCTACTGTTTTTGACACTTCCAAAATGTCGTAATCACGACAAATTGACGTATGAATATTCGTATAAGCCCCACTCTGTAAGGCTTTCGTAAATTAGATATTTTGCCAATGTATATTATGTTAAATTGAATTTATATATTTTATTTATACTCCTTTAATTTTTATTGTGCACTACTTGTCTATCCTTGAGCTAAGCGATGTTCGTGAATGATATTTAACTATACAATTAGATGATACATGCATTCCATTGCCTTTTATCACGGTTCGTTTAACTGTTATCTAGATTTACAAACGGCTCTTGCTATTAAAGGCAGGAATAAAATTAATAATGCATTTCTCGGCTCTGGTACCTTATTAACTGATTCCCACATTAACGTTTGTGATAAATCAATTTGGCCGTTACTTGCTTCGATAATATCCAATTGATAAGCACCAAAAACATTATTATTGGGTGTGTCTGGATAAAATACTCCTCCATCTGATTGAATGTAATAATCTGAAGTCGTTAAGGCTAATTGAATTGTGCTACCAGATGTTAAGTTGAATTGAAATGTCTCGGCAAGGCCTGCCCCTAAGTTATCTATAACAAGTAATGTTTCGTCGTATAGATAAGGTGAAACACGATTTAAAACTTCAAATTCGTCGTATTCATCATTCCACCAATACTGATCATTACCATTTAAGGTACCTTCAGGGAATAAGGCAATCCAGGGGTTTAGATCTGAATTAAGTGGTGTGACAGAAACATCGGTAATAAATCGCTTAGCCCGTTATTAGTCAGGTTGTATGTGTCTACATAGAAATTACCATAGTAATCATAGCCTAGATAATTACCTGATAACGGTTCAGCCACTAACTTTCGTTCTTGTCCTAAAGCATCGGTTGATTCAATCGCACCAGAAATAGAAGATGTGTAAGGCATTAAGCTAGCATGTACTGAAAACATGCAAAGTATTAGCGCCAGGAATAATCCACATTTAAGTTTCATAACAATACTCCCGAATAAAGCAGAAATACGAGCAATTTTTGAACCACTTACATAGGCAATACAATAACTATCTGTATGTAATCAAGAAATAGAATTACGTGAAGTATGTTATTTGTTGCAAATTAGCCTAACAATATCGCGCTGTAAAATAATTCGACTAACACTTTGACCAATAAATTTTATTAATAAACCTAATTTTAGTGTGCTGACGCCTGTCGCAAGTCAGGTTATAATGTATCGGTTTGATGAATAGATAGTTATCTATTCTCCCTAGTTAAAGAGAATTTATATGGCGGCAGTGATTAAAACTCCAGCAGAAATGGAGAAAATGCGTACCTCTGGCAAGATGGCTGCAGAGGTTTTAGAAATGATTGGTCCTTATGTAGTTAAAGGTGTAACTACAGAGGAGCTAGATAATATTTGTCATGACTATATTCGTAATAAACTGAACGCTTACCCTGCTCCACTAAATTACCACGGATTCCCGAAATCAATCTGTACTTCCGTCAATCACGTTATCTGTCATGGTATTCCGGGTGATAAAAAGTTAAAAGATGGCGATATTATTAATATCGACGTTACCGTTCGTTTTGATGAAGATAGCACTGATCCGGATCACCCTAATGGATATCACGGCGATACCAGTAAGATGTTTGTGGTAGGTAAGCCGAGTATCCTTGCTGAGCGCTTAATTCGTGTCACTCAAGAGTGTTTGTATAAAGCCATTCGCATTGTTAAGCCAGGTACACGTTTAGGTGACATTGGTGAAATTATCCAAAAGCATGCAGAGTCACATAACTATTCTGTAGTCCGTGAATACTGTGGTCATGGTATTGGTAGTACTTTCCATGAAGACCCTCAAATTGTTCATTATGGTAAAGCGGGTACGGGTGAAGTACTTGAAGCCGGTCAATGTATCACAATCGAGCCAATGATTAATGCGGGTAAAAAGCATTGTAAGCTATTAAAAGACGATTGGACTGTAGTGACAAAAGACCGTAGCTTGAGTGCGCAGTGGGAACATACCTTACTTATTACAGATGATGGCGTTGAAGTGTTAACTTTGCGTACTGATGAAGATTTCCCACGTGTGATTAGCCATAAAGAATAAGTAGAATTAAGTGAGTAATCAGCAAGTCCATATAGAGTTATTACATCGCATTACTGATCCTAATAACATTAAGTTTATTAAAGGATTGGTCAATGATTACCATCAATGGTTAAGAGATACATTTGATGAACAGCCCGCTAGTAAAATCGTAATGGGCCGTGCTTTTTACATAGACAGTTTGATTAGGCACTTATGGCGTCTTTATAAACTAGACCAAGTTAAAGATTTATCCCTTATCGCTGTGGGTGGTTACGGCCGTGGCCACCTAAACTTTCATTCGGATATAGACTTACTCGTTTTATCTAAATCCAGCCTAAAAGATGAAGCCAAATCTAACCTGAGTTTATTTATCACTTTACTTTGGGATATTGGTTTAGATATTGGTTCGAGTGTGAGGACCCTCAAAGAGGCAAACTCACTAGGTAAACAAGACATCACCATTGCTACAAATATGCTTGAATCTAGATTGATTACAGGCTGTAGCAAGGTGTTCGAAAAACTGACTAAAGCCATCTCTCACAGAAGCTTTTGGCCAAGTGATAAGTTCTTTACCGCAAAATATGACGAACAAAAGCAACGTCATGAAAAATTTAACGGTACGAGCTACAACCTTGAACCTAACATTAAAGAAAACCCTGGTGGACTTCGCGATATCCAAATGATTGGATGGATCGCAAAAAAACATTTCAAAGTTGCTGATGGTAATGAATTGGTTCAAGAAGATTTTCTACTGCCAGAAGAGTTATTAGAACTCCAAGATTGTCGTAAGTTTTTATGGCGTATGCGCTGTGCACTTCAGATGGTAGCCAATCGTTCAGAAAACCGTTTACTATTTGAATATCAACCCGATGTCGCAAAAATGCTCGGATATGGGCAAGGTAAAGCATCTGTCGAAAAAATGATGAAAGAGTACTTCATCATGGCAAGGCGAATTACTGAACTCAATGAAATGTTGTTACAGTATTTTGTTGAAGAAATATTGGGAAGTTTCAACCAGAGAAAGTCTGAACAAATTGATGATGACTTCGATCTCTACAATGGCCTGCTTCGCATCAATACTACCAATGCTTTCGACAAACCAGAAAACATCCTGATGATGTTTTTAACCGTAGCCAATACGCCAGACATTAAAGGCCTACATTCGGTCACTATCAGACAATTACGCATTGCCCGTCGTTTCTTCGAACGAGAAGAAGAACTTTGTCATATTCCTGAGTGCAGACAAGTTTTTCTGCAACTTATTAAACATCCTGAATTTTTTGGCCAAGCTTGGGACATGATGCACAAGTACGGCATTATGGCAATTTATAGCCATGACTGGGAACACATCGTCGGATTGATGCAGTTTGATTTATTCCATGCCTACACAGTAGATGAGCACACACATCGTTTAGTTAAGAATATTTATCGGTATACTCAACCGCATTACAATCATGAATTTCCTCGATGTTCTAAAATTTGTGATGAATACCCAAAAATGGAGCTTCTGTATCTAGCGGCTATATTTCATGATATTTGTAAAGGCCGAGGTGGTGACCATTCAGAGCTAGGTGCTATGGCAGTACGAGATTTTATGAATCTGCATAGTTTCTCTGGTGTTGATACTGAGTTGGTCTCTTGGTTAGTTGAGAGCCACTTATTAATATCAACCGTTGCTCAACGTAAAGATATCCACGACCCAGAAGTGATTGATGAGTTTGTTGATACCGTCCAAGATGAAAGCCGATTAAGTTTATTGTATGCCCTAACCCTTGCTGACATTCGGGCTACAAATGCCAGTTTGTACAATCAGTGGAAAGCGTCTTTAATGCGTGATTTGTTCTTAAATACGCAAAAGGTCTTACGCAGTGGCAAAAGTAAAGGGCCTTCTTTACCTGCGCGTATTGAACAAAGACAAAATGATACCTTATCCGACCTAATGAGCTCTGGTTTTGATAAAGAAGCCATTTACCAGTTGTGGCAAGGTTTTGATAATGAATATTTCGTTCGCTATACACCAAAACAAATCAGCTGGCATTGTGAGCATATTTTAAATGCCGAAGATGACGAACCGCTCATTTTGATCGATAACCAAATACACCGCGGTGCAACGACTGTGTTTGTCTATTGTGCAGATAAGCCTTTCCTTTTCTCGACCATAGCTACCCTACTCGATCGAAAAAACTTTAACGTTCATAGTGCTGAAATTTTATCGACGACCCAAGGTAAGGCAATTGACAGTTTCTTCATTTTAGATAACGACGATACGTTATTGACGGAGCAAAGGTTTAAAGATGCCCGAGATGCTGTACTTGAAGCATTAGATAAAGGTGCACCGAAAGACACATTCGCTGGCCGAATTCCAAGACAAATTAAACAATTCCATGTACCAACTAAAGTTTATTGGCTTCACAACAATGACACCAGCCGTACTTATATGGAATTAGAAGCGCTCGATACCCCCGGCTTATTATCTAAAATTGGCCGTGTATTTCTCGACAATAAAATCACTATACATACGGCAAAAGTATCAACCATTGGTGAGCGTGCCGAAGACTTCTTTATCGTCAGTAATCAAGAAGGTCTGGCGCTAACCGAAACTGAAAAACACAGTTTAAGCGAACAGCTTAAAAAAGAATTAACACTCTAATAAAACAGATAACAGGAACAGAAATGTCTGACTTAAAAAATATTATTGAAGAAGCGTTTGAAAACCGTGCTGATATCACTCCATCATCAGTTGCTCCAGAAGTAAAAAGCGCAATTGAAGAAGCAATTGAGTTAATCGACAGCGGTAAAGCACGTGTAGCTGAGAAGATTGCTGGTGAGTGGGTTGTACATCAGTGGTTAAAAAAGGCTGTTTTATTATCTTTCCGTATTAACGATAATGCACCTATTCAAGGTGGCGGTACGCAGTACTACGATAAAGTAGAGCAAAAATACGCAAATTACACTGAAGAAGATTTCAAAAACGATGGTGTTCGTGTTGTGCCGCCTGCGACAGTACGTAAAGGTTCTTTCGTTGCACCAAACACAGTATTAATGCCGAGCTACGTGAACATTGGTGCTTTCGTCGATGAAGGTACTATGGTTGACACTTGGGCTACAGTTGGTTCATGTGCACAAATCGGTAAAAACGTTCACTTATCTGGTGGTGTTGGTATTGGTGGTGTTTTAGAGCCGTTACAAGCTAACCCTACAATTATCGAAGACAACTGTTTCATCGGTGCTCGTTCAGAAGTCGTTGAAGGTGTGGTTGTTGAAGAAGGCTCAGTTTTATCTATGGGCGTTTACATCAGTCAATCTACGCGTATTTTCGATCGTGAAACAGGTGAGATCCACTACGGTCGTGTACCAGCTGGTTCGGTAGTTGTACCAGGTACATTACCTTCTAAAGATGGTACTCACAGCTTATACGCTGCCATTATTGTTAAGAAAGTAGATGCTCAAACGCGTGCTAAAGTAGGCGTTAATGCATTACTACGTAATATCGACGAGTAAATAGTAGTTATTACTGTCCGATTCTAAAAAGCCAGTCTAATGACTGGCTTTTTTAATATTTAAGGTAAAGTACTAATTTTCTAACTGGTCGCCAAATCAAATTTATCAACTTGTTTTTTGTATTGGCTCGGTGTCATTTTTAATTCAGCCTTAAACACCTTATAAAAAGTATTGCGGTTGAATCCCGCCTGATAAGCAATATCGAGTGCAGGTAAACTACACTTGGGATCATTTAGCCTATCCAAAACATAGTTCAGTCTAAGTTGATTTACATAGCCATAAAAACTAGTTTGCATATGAACATTAAGAAGCTCAGATAATTGGTTAGTACTTATTGATAGGAGGCTAGAAAGACTACTCAAGGTGACTTTATTATCTAAAAACACCTGCTTTTTTTGCATAAGTAGATTTAATTCTGATTTAAGCTGAGCGGCTAATGTTTCACTCAGTTCTAATTCCCTTCGCTTTTCTTTGTGCTCTTGAACGTCATTAGTTGTTAATTCAATGGGATCATGTGATTGTTTTGAGAAAAATATCTCTGGTCGCCATATAGAAAAACCAGCTATCGCCAATAAATATAAACACAACATTATACTCATAAATTCCCAAACAACATCGAGTTGATTGAGCTCAAAGTACCACATACCAATGATGATGATATCGAGTAAAGTCAGCGCAAAAATACCGTAAACGATAAAGCTAAGCCAATAAAATGTGGTGTTTTTATATTCGGTGTGAAGGCGCTTGATATCATCGCTTGCTTGATAAAGTTTGAAAATATTAAATGCTGAATAACCCAAAATTAGGGTAAAAAATACGAAATACAGATACCAAGTTTGAGTGTCCACACCTGAGTATTTCAAACTGAATAGCCCTAAAAATGGTAAGCCATGAATGTACTGTTGCCATTTTTCAAGTTTTTCATTGAGTAGCTGTTTGATCAGCAAATAGACAAAAGGCCCATAAAGTAAAATCAGACAATGCCCTGCTATCTCGAGTATTAAAGGTGGGCTTTTCATGATCATATAGCAATAGCCCAACATAGGATAAACAAGCAAGCAAAGTAAGAAGCATGCCAGTGTTCTGCTACCACCTTGGTTTTGATAACTGCGTGCAAATAGCATGATGCTAATAAACAGTCCAATTACTGCGCTGGAAAGGTTTAAAATTTTAAGGATTTCAACTGACAAATCATACTCCATCACAAGTTAATACAGTCATTCTAAGTATCGTGAATCATTAAAACATTAGCGTGATCACAAATAAAGCCTCAGTTTAGTCACATTCTACAGACAGTGATTTATTTACGTTGTTTTCATCAATACTGACATTGCGTTGCCAACAAACTACAAGGATATAACAATGCAATTAATTAAAAAAATCACGACTTCAATTTGTTTAATGGGCTTAGCTATTTCACCACTGGTCAGTGCTGATGATTTAAAAGAAAACATTCAAGGTTATATGAATACTTGGATCATTGAAAAAGCGGATGAACGTCTAGAAGCTATCACCGAACATACCGCGGATGAGATGGTCTATACCGACCCCACTACTTTTGAAGCTAAAGTTAATGTAAAAGGCCATCAATCACTTAATGATTGGATTGGAATTTTTCATGATGATATGAAATCTTTTGGTTTATGGCCTTTAGAAGTTCATCTAGATTCAAATATTGATATACAAGGAACAGAGGGTGAAAAGCGTATGTTCCGATTTGATTGGCGTATCACAGCATTTGATGGCGCTGTATTAATTGCAAATGGTATTGATTTTGGTACGGCGAATGCTGAAGGTAAAGTGACAAGTATTCATGGCTTTTTTGGCGATTTAGTGCCTATCTGCCAAGCAAATACATGGAGTGATGAGGCAACTTATACTGCAAACGATCTGGTTAGTTATAAAGGGTTTACTTGGCGTGCTAAATGGTGGACTAAACAAGAACCGGGTATGGAAACAGCAAGTGTTCAAGAATGGGAACAATTAACAGCTTGTACTAATAATCCGTAAATAACCTTTTGTTAAAGCCTAAGTGATTTTGCTTAGGTTTTACTATTTTCCTTTAATACCCAGGTATTTGTAATTTGTGGAAAATTTCTACTAATACATCATTAACGATACTTTCCTTGGATTCAGGGTCAATGAAACTGAGCCCAAGTGATACATAATCTTTATTATCTCTATGTTTACTTTTTATTTCAGCATCAATGATGAGTACTTCATCTCGTGTTGCCATTTGAATTGATAAGTCGACAGCAACAAGTTGTATCTCCGGTTTATCTTCAGGCCATTTAATTCTTAAACGACAGCCCCCTGGTGAGATGTCATGGATAATGCCAGATAAGGTCATCGCATTATCACTTTCAGCATTGGCTTGTGCTGTGATCGTTGCAGGTAAATGAGTAACCAGCCTGTGCTGCTTTCTTAAATTGATCAGTTCAATTTTAAGCGGATATTTCATAAACATCACAAAGTGAGGTTTTTTTGCTACATGAGTGATTGATGACTTAAAAGCAATACACGCACCAGACATGGACTCTACTATCGCTCTAACCACTAATCCATTTCCTTCGACCATAACGTCTTTGTAGCCCGCTCGAGCATTGGTTGGTATGGCAACCACGAAATAGTAGGGTTCTAAAAAGCCGACTAACTTGGTTTTTATACGAGTTTTTGCTTCAGATGCAAATTCAATATCAAAAATGTCATCAGGTCTAAGATTATGCAAATTGGAAATAATCTCTTCTCTATCGAGTATTGTTTCGCTTTTTCGTTACATTTAGACCACTCATCAAATAACCCAGCGACAAGTATAGACTATTGAATTAGCGGCATTTATTTATCTTGGTTAATTCGACTCGCAATGGCTGCCTGTTGATCTTTATACTTTGCATCGGTGCGCTTGTTATACGGTTTTTCAGCTGGGCCCGACAAGGTTTCGAAGCTGAGTGCACCAATTTTCATTTTAGGTCTAAGCGCCAATGGCAATTTACCTGAATTATAAAACTCTAATACAATTTTGCCTGACCAACCCGGGTCGATTCGATGTGCTGTCACGTGGACCATCAAGCCCAAACGAGCTAAAGATGAACGGCCGTCTAACCAACCGACAATGTCATCGGGTAATGTTACGGACTCGTGTGTAACACTTAGTGCTAATTCACCAGGGTGCAAAAAGAACGCTTGTCCTTCATCTAAGATAATTTCTTCAGACATCACAGATTCTAACTGCTGACTTACCTCTTCTTTTGGACCACTTAAATCAATATAAGGTGCCGCGTGATCTTGGAAGACTCTAAAACTATTACCTAACCTAAGATCCACGGTCAAGCCACTGATCATGTCGGGCTTTGGTGAAGGTTCAACACTAATTTTTCCCTGTTCGAGATACTTAACGATGTCTGTGTCGCATAAACGCATGTTGCTCACCTTCTAGTTGGGCTTATTTTATTTCTGTAATGGGGATGGATAAGCCATTTTCTTGTTGTTTTTCTGTAGCTAATTTTGCCAGTTCAATGGCGGTACGCAAAGCAATAACTTGATAATGTTTAGAAAAACTCATGTCACTTAGCGCTGTTTGTTGGCAATTATCCATAAATTCTCTTAATTCAAGTGATAAAGGTGCTTCCCCCAAGAACTGTATTGATTTTTTTGATGCAAGATTTTTAACACCATCTTGGCCAAATATGTGTGATTCATGGCCGCAGTTACTGCAGATGTGAACACTCATATTTTCAACTAAACCCAGAGTTTTAACATCGACTTTTTCAAACATGGCAAAGGCTTTAATGGCATCAATTAAAGCAATATCTTGTGGCGTGCTGACGATAACAGCTGCACTCAATGGCAACTTTTGAGATAACGTGAGCTGGATATCACCCGTACCTGGTGGTAAATCAATAATCAAGTAATCAAGTTCTCCCCAAGCGGTTTCATTAAAAAGTTGCTCGAGTGCTCGGCTTGCCATGGGACCACGCCAAATAGCAGCATCATCTTGTTGAATCAAATAACCGATTGAATTACTGAATAACCCATCTTCACTTTCAACCGGTTGCATAATTTTGCCATCAAAGCTTTCTGGGCGCTTAGTTTCAACGCCAAGCATTTTTGGTATTGAAGGACCATAAATATCGGCATCTAACACGCCTACTCTGGCACCGAGTTGTTGCAAACTTCTGGCTAAATTGACAGATGTAGTGGATTTCCCTACCCCGCCTTTGCCAGAAGCAACAGCAACGATATGTGAAATTTTTGCAATGTCACTTCTGTAAATAGGTGTATGACTGCCTAATGAGTCAAATTTATCTACACCAAAAGGCTTTAACGGAATAGAAAACTGGTCGGATTCGACCATATTTTGCACGAATGATTGTTCATGCTCATTAAGTTGAGTAATGGATAGGTCAAGTGAGACGTGTTCTGAATTTTTTTTGTTTTTTAACCAATCAAACATCAGGAATGAACTTTAGTATTCAATTATTTGCACAGTATACGAAAATTTAAAAAATCAGTCTCAAAAATTGCTTTATTAATGAAATTAACCTGCATTTTTGCTAGTCTTCGCGTCAAATTATTACACCAAAATAAAAACTGATTAAGAATATGTCGAACATGCGTAAAATTCTTGCCACGAGTGCATTACCTTATGCTAATGGTTCCCTTCATTTAGGGCACTTATTAGAACACATCCAAACTGACGTATGGGTCCGTTATCAACGTTTGCGTGGCCATCAAGCTTACTATGTATGTGCCGATGATGCCCATGGCACCCCAATCATGCTTAAAGCTCAACAAATGGGCTTATCACCAGAGGAAATGGTTGCGGAAGTTCAAAAAGAACACGAAGCTGACTTCAATGACTTTCTTATCAAGTTCGACAATTATCACACAACCCACTGTGATGAAAACCGTGAACTAGCTTCACTTATTTACAACCGTTTAAATGACGCCGGTCACATAAAAACAAAGGTTATCGAACAACTTTTTGATCCTGAAAAAGAAATGTTCTTACCTGATCGTTTCGTTAAGGGTACTTGCCCTAAATGTAAAGCACCTGACCAATACGGGGACAGTTGCGATGCTTGTGGTGCTACATACAGCACAACGGATTTAATTAATCCTTATTCGACGGTATCTGGTGCTACACCAGTGATGAAAGAAAGTGAGCATTACTTCTTTGACCTACCCGCTTTTGAAGGCATGCTTAAAGAGTGGTTGCGCTCTGGTGCTGTTCAAGAACAAATGGCAAATAAACTCGAAGAGTGGTTTGCTGATGGGTTACAGCAATGGGACATCAGCCGTGATGCACCTTATTTTGGTTTTGAAATTCCAGGTACAACGGGTAAATACTTTTACGTTTGGCTTGATGCGCCAATTGGTTACATGGGTAGCTTCAAAAACCTATGTGATAAGCAAGGTCTAGATTTTGATGAGTTCTGGAGCAAAGATTCCGATGCTGAGGTCTATCATTTTATTGGTAAAGACATTGTTTACTTCCACAGCTTGTTCTGGCCTGCCATGCTTGAAGGCGCCGGTTTTAGAAAACCGACCGCGGTTAATGCACATGGCTTCTTGACGGTAAACGGCACCAAGATGTCAAAATCTAAAGGTACGTTTATCAAAGCAAGAACGTATTTAACGCATTTAAACCCAGAATACTTGCGTTATTATTTCTCTGCTAAATTAACAAGCCGCGTGGATGACTTAGATCTAAACCTTGAAGATTTTAGCCAGCGTGTAAATTCTGATTTAGTAGGTAAGTTTGTCAACATCGCTAGTCGTTGTGCAGGCTTTATTAGTAAGCAATTTGATGGCAAATTATCGAGTACTATTTTAGATCCAGCTCTTGCTCAAGAATTTGTAGCTGCAGGTGATACTATTGCTCAATACTACGAAGACAGAGAGTACGGCAAAGCAATGCGTGAAATCATGGCCTTAGCAGATAAAGCCAATGAATTTATTGCCGTTGAAGAACCTTGGGTATTAGCAAAAGCTGAAGAAACACGCGCGCGTGCTCATGAAGTCTGCTCTTTAGGTATTAACTTATTTAAGATTTTAACCGTATATCTAAAACCTGTTTTACCTGCCTTAACAGAAAAAGTAGAAAGCTTCTTGAACATCGAATTGACTTGGGATGATCACAAAGTATTACTTACCGATCATCAAATTGAAAAATTCAAACCATTGATGCAACGCGTTGAAGCTAAACATATTGAAGCTATGGTTGAAGAATCAAAAGATAACTTAAAAGAACAAGCTGCAGTGCAAGAAACTGAGTTAACTAAAGATCCTATTAGCGAAGAAATTGAGTTTGATACTTTTGCTAAAGTGGATTTACGCGTCGCAAAAATAGCTAAAGCGGAACATGTTGAAGGTGCCAATAAGCTACTTAAATTACAACTCGATTTAGGTGGTGAAACACGCCAAGTTTTTGCCGGAATTAAGTCTGCTTACCAACCTGAAGACTTAGAAGGTAAATTGACGGTAATGGTGGCTAACCTAAAACCTCGTAAAATGCGTTTTGGTATGAGTGAAGGTATGGTATTAGCAGCAGGGCCTGGTGGTAAAGACCTTTGGATACTTAATCCCGAAGACGGTGCACAGCCGGGAATGAAAGTTAAGTAATAAACACAAAAAGGCAACTTAGGTTGCCTTTTTTATTAACCAACATTAGCCACTTACTAGTCATCACATGTTATTTATTTTAAAAAAACTCATAGCGGCACTACTCTCTCCATTAGTACTGATAATAACGGGTTTATTGCTGGCATTTGTAATTCGAAATCGAAAGCCGAAAATTTCAAAATACTTAACGCTTGTATTAGCAACATGTTTTATATTGATTTCGACCCCATGGTTTCCTAACTATTTAATCAATAATTTAGAAAATAAATATCCTGTCTTATTTATTGACTCTATAGATCACCCTATTGATTACATCGTTGTACTTGGCTGTGGCCACAAAAATGATGAACCTTTACCCATTACAAGTCAGTTAGCGTCTTGTTCGCTAACCAGAACAGTTGAAGGTGTGCGCATTGCCAATGTCTTTCCTAATGCGAAATTAATTTTTACTGGCTATGAGATATACGGCACAGTATCAAATGCACAAATGAATGAAGAACTCGCTTTAGATCTTAATATTGATAGCCAACGAATCATCATTTTCGACCAACCTAAAGATACACATGAAGAAGTATTAGCAGTTCGCACACAACTTAAAGGTCAACGTTTTATTTTAGTGACTGAAGCTTCGCATATGCCAAGAGCTATTAATTATTTTAAAGCTTATGGCTTAAACCCGATAGCGAGCCCTACTCACCACCGCGCTCAAATGCTCGATACTTTGCCTTGGTATGCCAAGCTACCGTCCTCTCATTCGATAGCGCTTTTTGAAAGGGTTTGGTATGAGTACCTTGGTCTCATTCAGCAATTTATTTTGCTCAACTTCAAACAAGACAAATAAAAACTGGGATATTCAATCGGGTTTGGTAAAATGCGCGCAAATTAAATTCAATGGTTTTAAGAATGAGTAATTATCAGGTTTCAGAAAATGCCTTAGCAGGTAAAGTGATTTTAGTAACGGGTGCAGGTGCTGGTATTGGTAAAGCAGCAGCTATCGCCTATGCAAAATTGGGTGCTGAAGTCATCTTACTCGGTAAAACAGTTAAGAAACTTGAAGCTACATATGATGAAATCGTTAAAGCAGGCTCAAAAGAGCCAGCTATTATCCCGTTAGATTTAAAAGGTGCTACTGAGCAAAACTATATCGACATGGCCGCAACGATTGAGTCTACATTTGGTAAGTTAGATGGTTTACTCAATAACGCCGGTACATTGGGCGGCATGATTCCATTTGATCAATACCCAGCTGACATGTTTGAAGAAGTGATGAAAGTAAATGTCACAGCACAATTTATTATGACTAAAGCTCTACTTCCTGTAATGAAAAAAGCGCCAAAAGCTTCGGTTATCTTTACGTCTTCTGGTGTAGGTAGAAAAGGGCGCGCCTATTGGGGGGCTTACGCAACATCGAAATTTGCAACAGAAGGAATGATGCAAGTTTTCGCTGATGAATTTGAAACATCAACAATTAGATTTAATGCGATTAATCCTGGAGCAACGGCGACTAAAATGCGCCAAACAGCTTATCCAACAGAAGATCAATCTCAACTGAAAACGCCGGAAGAAATTATGGCGGTGTATCAATACTTAATGGCAGATGAGAGCATTGATGTGATTGGCCAATCAATAGATGCCCAGCCCAAATAACAACCCAGTATAACCAACAGAAAAGCTCACTTAATGTGAGCTTTTTGCTTTATCCATTGATATAAAACCTGTTGTAGTTTCGATTCTAGCTATCCAGTTTTTGATATTAGGATAATCATATAAATCAAAACCACCCTGATGAGCAACATGGGTATAGGCAAACAAACTAATATCAGCGATGGTCAATTTAGCACCGACTAAATAAGCGCTTTGTTTTAAGGTATCTTCTATTACTTTTAAGGCCTTGTGCCCGCCTTCTTGCTTACTTTCGTATTCTGCTTTTCTATCATCAGGTAAACCCAGATATAAATTTATATAACGCGCTACTGCAATATAGGGTTCGTGACTGTATTGCTCGAAAAACAACCAAGACAAAACTTTTGCTTTTAAGTAATTATCAGTTGGTAGGTAATTAGAGTCTTGGGCAAAAAAACAAAGAATAGCATTAGACTCGGCTAATATCCGGCCATCACTAAGCTCTACAATAGGAACCTTACCGTTGGGGTTTTTTGCTAAAAAATCCGGTGTTTGGGTTTCTCCTTCGAGAATATCAATATCTACCCACTCGTGTTCAATAGATAAAAGTTCAAGCAGTAATTTAATTTTATAACAATTACCTGATATCAGATCGCCATAAACTTTGACCATTTATATTCCTTATTGATTAACTTTAAGTCCTAAGATACTCAAACTATATTTTTTGTCATCCATTTCGGCAACGTCAGGTAACTCGCCCCATGCCGTAAAACCAAATTTTTTAAAAAGCTCGATGCTGGCAGTGTTATGTGAAAAGATAAATGCAAGTAGACGTTCAATGTTTAGCTCTGGGCATATACTGAGTGCATGCGATAGCAATGTTGTACCTATACCTTGGCCTATTGCAGATGTAGCCACGTAAATACTGATCTCTGCTGTACTCTGATAGGCAGGTCGTCCATAAAAGTCCTTAAAGCTCAACCAAGCAACACATTGGTTATCTTGTTCATAGACAAAAATGGGCCTCATTGGATGGTGACTGGTAAACCAAGCGGTAAACTCTGATATTGATTTAGGCTCGGTATCAGCAGTGGCTAACCGCGAAGGAATACTTTGATTGTATATATCAACAATTGGGGCTAAATCTTTATTGGTTGCTTTTCGGATCATGGCTTATTACGGGCTAAATATTTATCGAGTTCGTTAGCAAAAGCTTGCTTGTCTTTGTTGTCTAGTGCAGCGGGGCCGCCAGTTTGAACACCACTACTCCTCAATGTTTCCATAAAATCACGCATATTAAGCCTACTTTTGATATTTTCTTTACTAAATAAACTTCCTCTAGGTGATAAGGCCAAAGCCCCTTTTGTGATCACTTCATCGGCTAAAGGGATATCTTGGGTGATCACAAGATCATTTGCTGAAACTTTTTCTACGATCTTATTATCGGCGATGTCGAAGCCTTTCTCGACTTGTATAAAGCTCAGATAAGGTGATTGCGGAATAGATAGGTATTGGTTTGCTACAAAAGTAGCTTTTATCTTAGTGCGGTTACACGCTTTGAAAATTATCTGCTTGATCACTACTGGACAGGCATCTGCATCAACCCAAATCGCCATTTGTTGTTTCTCTTAATAAACATAAGTTTAAATTATAGCGACTTGGGTATGACTAAAGCAAAGTCTGTTTAAGCAAGTTTTTTGGTATTTAGCTCAATGACTTGTGCTTTTTTAATTTGATCTGTCCAGTGCATTATTTCAAGTGAACCATCGTGTTTTTCAATCATAAAGCTACAGCTTTCGATCCAATCTCCATCATTGCAATACAAAATACCTGCATCTTCTCGAATATTGGCATGATGAATATGGCCGCAAATTACACCGTCGTAACCTTTTTTTCTGGCTAATTCAATGGCAGCATCTTCAAATAAGTCGATGGCATTTTTAGCTTTACTCACTCGTTTTTTTAAATATGCAGCAAGTGACCAATAACCGTAGCCAAATTTTTGTCTGATATAATTAGTCCAGCGATTTAAAAACAGTAGGAAGTCGTATGCACTATCTCCAACAAAACGTGTAATACGACTAAATCGGATCACACTATCGAGCTCGTCTCCGTGGATAATCAACATTTGACGTTGATCAGAGGTTTTGTGGACATAACTTTGGTGGACTTCTATCTCACCGAATTTCTCACCCACAAAATCTCTAAAATTGACATCATGATTGCCTGGAATGTAGATAACACGACATTGTTTTTTGGCCATTTTCATCAATTTTCGAATGACCTTGTTATGTTGTTCAGGCCAATAGAAGTTTTTTGATAATGACCACATGTCAATAATATCACCAACTAAATATAAGGTATTGCACTCTAGTCGATTGAGAAAATCTAATAAGTAAGTCGCTTTACAGTCCTTGTAACCCAGATGTACATCTGAAATCCAAACCGCGTTTGCAGTTATTTTTTCCGGTAATTGAGTATCCATTACAGCCCCTTCTTAAACGTCTAAGTTCAACTTAGAAATGGGCTGTTAAATTAAAGCTACAAAGAGTTTAATCTTTTATGAATCTGGTTGAATTGTAACCGGTAAAGTAATAGATATGGACAAAGAGCGCTAGTTGTATTGATTATGCTTTATTGCGTTTGTACCTGCGGTCATAGGTGCGCTCAACCTCTGCACATAAATCAAGTTGATATTCGTTTCGAGTATCTTCATTGATATTGAAATGACTGCGCATTGCTTCTTCAATGAGTAATGCACGATTAGAATGGTCTTGGCAGTCCATCCATTCAATTAGCCATGGTGGTAATTTAATGTATACGCCTTTTTTCTTCTCTGAAGGTTTTTTACTCGGGCGGCCAACTTTAGTTGTCATAGTCTAATTAGTCATAGGTTTTGGGTGGCGCGTATTATAGAGCGAAAGAAATAAAAGTATATACTTTCAAAGGCCTCTAACAATCGAATGAATATTTTTTAACTTAAAATAGTATATTTGCTAAAAAAAAGGAGAAAAATCATGCTTTTTTTGTTATTAATTAATCATCTTAGGAAAATAATTATAAATCAGTGATGAAAAAAATAGCGTGCTTTGCATTCTTGCTAACACTATCCACCCAACTTTTTGCAGAAACCATCGTTCTTCCACGTCAGCAGTCCTCTAGTGACACCAGTTTTGATTATCGGGTTAAACTACTCAAGCTTGCACTCAGTAAATCTAAAACACCTTATGAGGTGACTTTTTCTGAAGAATTGCTGACACAAGGCCGAGCAATGCGATTATTGAATAAAGGCAAAGTCGATGTAGTAATGGCAGGTCCTACTCAAGACCGTGAAGCGCTTTATCGCGCAATTCATATTCCGTTAATGAAAGGTTTACTGGGTCATCGTGTTTTTATAATCAATAAAAGTAAACTTGCTACTTTTGAAAAATTAACTAGACCGGAAGAATTACAGGAACTTAATGCCTGTCAGGGTTTGCATTGGCCCGATTCAGATATATTAGACGTGAATGGTTTTAAAGTATCACGTGTTTTAAACTTTGAAAGTATGTTTTCTATGGTTGATGAAGGCAATTGTGACTATTTCCCTCGCTCAATCATTGAAGGTTACTCTGAAATTGAGGCTTATAATAAAGCTAATCCAGAATCAAACCTCGTGTTATTCGATAACATCATTTTGAAATATAAATTCCCGCTCTATTATTTCACCAGCAGAAGTAATGAAAAGCTTGCTAAAACAATTGAATATGGATTGTTAACTGCAATGAAGGATGGAAGCTTTGCTAAATTAATGCAAGAGCACACAACTACATCTCACATCTACCCATTAGAGCAGTGGAATGCAAAAACTTTTATCGAATTAGAAAACCCACTTTTACCTTTCAATACACCAATTAATAACGAAAGTATGTGGTTAGACCTTAAAGAGTCGTCTGGTCAGTCTCAAAAATAACTGACTTTTCAAGAACTTTATCTGCAATGGTTATTTCTAGTACTAATAACCATTGCATTTTCGGTTCGGTGCACATACCTAGTGCAAACTCTCCTAACCATTCATCCTCTTTGTTTCGATTAAATAAGATGGGTATCTTACCCATATTCATATTTAGCCCTGCCACATAACCTTTAACAGTGTCTGCTGATATTGCACTAGTAATTATAAGCGTTTCGATTGTTTCGATTTCTATTGGAGATGTGATTAAACTGAGCTCAATACTAGGTTCGATACGTACTACACATATTTCCTGATTTAAATCACAGTTTTCAGCTATTTTTTTGCTCTTCAAATCCGCATTAAAGTGCTGACTGACTAAAATGAGTATAAGAATGACACCGGCGATGAAAACAAACAAAGTTGGGCGTTTTTTGGACATGATTCGAAATTTCGCAAATGATTGACCAACATATTGACCTAAATCACGTTTTTTTCAATACCCGCTGTATTTTCAAGGTCAAAAAAAGTATTATTGCCGCGGTTTAGGCCACGGATAACAGGGTTGGCGAAATATTAATCAATATTCCGATTACAATTTAACCAAACACTAGTTCTATCAACTAAAATAAAAAATTTATTCGACCTAAAGCTTAACCTTTATATAGTTAATCGATTGGAAGAGACACTATGAGCTCAACAAGTTCTGCAACTCCTAATTACAACTTTGATGTTGTAAAACACTTTGCCATTATGGCAGTGATCTGGGGCATTGTCGGTATGTCAGTCGGCGTACTCATCGCTGCCCAACTAGTATGGCCAGAGTTAAACTTTGATACTCCTTGGCTTACTTTCTCGCGAATTAGACCACTTCATACGAATGCGGTTATCTTCGCCTTTGGTGGATGTGCGTTATTCGCTACATCTTATTATGTTGTTCAACGCACATGTCAAACTCGCTTATTTAGTGATCGCTTAGCGAAATTCACTTTCTGGGGTTGGCAAGCAATTATTGTTTCGGCAGTAATCACTTTACCACTTGGTTATACTTCTTCTAAGGAGTACGCTGAGTTAGAGTGGCCGATTGATATTTTAATTGCGGTCGTTTGGATTGCTTATGCAATTGTTTTCTTCGGAACAATTGTTAAGCGTAAAACTTCACACATTTATGTTGCGAACTGGTTCTATGGTGGTTTCATCTTAACGGTTGCTGTACTTCATATTGGTAACAGTATGGTTGTACCAGTAAGCTTTATGAAATCTTACTCTATCTACTCAGGTGCAGTTGATGCCATGATGCAATGGTGGTACGGCCACAACGCAGTAGGTTTCTTCTTAACAGCTGGTTTCTTAGGTATGATGTACTACTTCGTACCAAAACAAGCTGAACGTCCTGTTTATTCATACCGTTTATCGGTTGTTCACTTCTGGGCACTCGTTTCTTTATATATTTGGGCTGGTCCTCACCACCTTCACTACACTGCTTTACCTGACTGGACTCAGTCTTTAGGTATGGTTATGTCTGTTATCTTATTCGTTCCTTCATGGGGTGGTATGATCAACGGTATCATGACGTTATCTGGTGCTTGGCATAAGTTACGCACAGACCCTATTCTTCGCTTCTTGATCGTTTCATTATCGTTCTACGGTATGTCAACGTTCGAAGGCCCAATGATGGCAATCAAATCAGTAAACGCACTATCGCACTACACTGACTGGACAGTTGGTCACGTGCACTCTGGTGCATTAGGTTGGGTTGCTATGGTTTCTATCGGTTCTTTATATCACCTTATCCCTAAAGTGTGTGGTAAAGAGCACATGTACTCGACTAAGTGGATTAACATCCATTTCTGGTTAGCAACTATAGGTGTTGTTCTATACATTGTTGCAATGTGGATCTCTGGTGTAATGCAAGGGATGATGTGGCGTGCAGTTAACGAAGACGGCACACTAATGTATAGCTTCGTTGAAGTTGTTGAGAAAACTTACTTCTACCACGGTGTTCGTTGGTTAGGTGGCTGTTTCGTAGTATGTGGTATGTTACTAATGCTATTTAACGTCTATAAGACAGTTAGCTCTGATAAGCGTCAAGACGCTACAAATAACCTTGTACCGCAAGCAGCTTAAGGAGAAACGTAATGGCTAATAAAAAATCTCCAAATAAACACGAGATTATCGAACAGAATATCGGCCTATTAGCGATATTCACTATCATCGTTATCAGTTTTGGTGCTTTAGTAGAAATCACACCTTTGATCTTCCAAAAGCAAACAACTGAACCAGTAGACGGTTTAAAGCCGTACACTGCTTTAGAGATGGAAGGTCGTGACATCTATATTCGTGAAGGTTGTAACAACTGTCACTCTCAAATGATTCGTCCTTTCCGTGCTGAAACTGAGCGTTATGGTCACTACTCTGTTGCCGGTGAATCAGTTTGGGAACACCCATTCTTATGGGGTTCTAAACGTACTGGCCCAGATCTAGCTCGTGTAGGTGGTCGTTATTCAGATGACTGGCACCGTGTACACTTAATTAATCCTCGTGCTGTAGTACCTGAATCAAACATGCCTGGTTTCCCTTGGTTAATGGAAAACACGCTTGATGGCAAATTAACAGCTAAAAAACTTAAAGTTTTCCAAAGCTATGGTGTGCCATACACAGATGAAGATATTGCAGGTGCTGAAGCTGCAGTTAAAGGAAAGACTGAAATGGAAGCATTGATTGCTTACTTACAGTCTTTAGGCACCGCACTTAAGTAAACTATCAATGGATTACGGAACTTTTAGAGGCATCTATACCATCGTAATGATTGTCGTCTTTGTCGGCATCATTTGGTGGGCCTATAGTCGCCAAAGTAAATCTAAGTTCGATGACGCTGCTAACTCTATCTTTGAAGAAGATAAAAAAGCAGATACAGAACAAAAGATAGAAAAAGATTAGAGGAATTAACATGAGTACTTTTTGGAGTCTCTGGGTAATTGTTATCACTACAATTACATTAGTATTTGTCTTCTGGACTCTGTGGACGAACAGTAAGAACTACACAGGCATTGAAGAAGGCGAATCAATGGGCCATGAGTTTGATGGCATTGAAGAATTAAACAACCCATTACCAAAATGGTGGACAATCATGTATTGGATCACAGGTGTTTGGGGTGTGCTTTATTTAATCCTTTACCCTGGTATGGGTAACTATGAAGGTGTTTTAGGTTGGAAGAGTTCTAACCAAGACATTCGTTCGATTGCTGATTCTAAAGAAGCAACTGAGCAAGGTTTCGCTGAAGGATTACAAGTTCAGTACGACGTTGAAGTAAAGAAATCAAACGAGAAGTTTGGTCCTTTATTCCAGTCTTATGCGTCTAAAGACATCGATGCATTAATGCAAGATGAAAAGGCGTTAGAGATTGGTCAGCGTTTATACTTACAAAACTGTTCACAATGTCACGGCTCAGATGCCCGTGGTGCCACTGGCTTCCCTAACCTTACAGATGATGATTGGTTATACGGTGGTGAATTTGCACACATTAAAACGACCTTGCTAAACGGTCGTAAAGCGGCAATGCCTGCTTGGATTGATGCCTTTGGTGAGCAAGGTATCAAAGACATGACAGCATATGTACTTAGCTTAAGTGGCCGTGATGTAAATGTTGCATCAGCTAAAGCTGGTGAAGCTAAATTTGGTGTTTGTGCCGCATGTCACGGTGCTGATGGTAAAGGTAACATTGCATTTGGCGCGCCTAACCTAACGGATAATATTTGGTTATACGGTGGTTCTGAACGTGCAGTTGCTGAAACACTTACCCATGGTCGTAACGGTGTAATGCCAGCTTGGAAAGACATTTTAGGTGAAGATAAAGTTCACTTAATTTCTG
The DNA here is from genome assembly GCF_013328345.1 of Marinifaba aquimaris. Lineage (GTDB taxonomy): Bacteria > Pseudomonadota > Gammaproteobacteria > Enterobacterales > Alteromonadaceae > Marinifaba > Marinifaba aquimaris. Next base: position 8,803 of record NZ_JABULX010000015.1, on the reverse strand, counting down.
CTTACGTTTACAGCTTGTCTAACGAGAAGTAAAATAAGCGCGTAACGATGTATTAAAAGCCCTGCTCGTCAGGGCTTTTTTTTAACTTAAGGTGATATAAATGGCTAAAGATGCAAATGAAACTGATGTAAGACCTTGGTACAAAGAACCTTGGAATTACTTATTAATTGTTTTACCAGTTTCAAGTGTTACAGCCGCATCCATCATGATCTCTACTTTTAATCAAAACAATGTAGAAATGGTCATTGATGACTATTACAAAGAAGGTAAAGCAATTAACCAAAAACTAGAGCGTATAAAACAAGCTAAAGCATTTGGTATAACTGCCCTACTTTCTATCGAAGACGATTTATTATTACTAGATGTCAACAAAAATAAAAATGCACCAGAGCTTGCGGCACTGAGTCTATCTTTTTTCCACTCAACGCAAGGTAAAAGAGATTTCAAAGTAATGGCCACGCAACGAGCTGATGGTAAATATCTAGCGCGTTTACCGGATGCAATTAAAGGTAATTGGCAGATTACCGTTGAACCTCATGATTTGAAATGGAAGATACAACAGAGAGTAAGCTTACCTTCCGAAGAACAAATTTTGTTAATTCCACAATAAAGTACAACCTATGAAATCGAACTGTTTTCATTGTGGTGACAAAATACCACATGATGTTGATTTACATGTTCAAGTGGACGATGAACAAAAAGCGGTTTGTTGTATTGGCTGCAAAACGGTTGCTGAAACGATTTTGGCTGGCGGGTTCGAACAGTATTACAAATTTCGTTCTGAAAACCCTGATAAACCAGATTTTAATCCCTCTAGTTACACTGAATACGATCAGCAAAGCGTACAAGCTGAATTCGTTATCCAAATTGGTACAGATTCACAAGCGGATTTAGCAATAGACGGTATGCACTGTGCTGCATGTGCTTGGTTGATTGAGCAACGTTTGGTTCGAGTCAAAGGTGTTAATCAAATCAAAGTTAATGCAGCTTCTAACCGAGCTAAGGTGACCTGGGACCCAGATACCGTAAAACTAAGCGAGATTTTTGCTGCAATTGCTGATATCGGTTACCAAGCCTTTCCATTTAAAATTAATGAGCAAGAAGCCCGCTTCAGAGCAACTAATAAATCATTTTTAAAACGAATTGCTGTAGCGGCTTTGATGTCGATGCAGATCATGATGCTTGCTTTTGCTATGTACACAGGTGTCCTTGAAAAAGAATACGATACCTTCTTTAGGTGGGTGAGCTTATTATTGTGTACACCTATTATTGCCTATAGTGCTTATCCTATCATCTACTCAGCCATCCGGGCGATATTAAATAAATCCGTTAATATGGATGTACCGGTCGCTTTCGCTTTGGTTGGTATTTTTATCGCTTCAGCCTATGCCACAGTAACTTTAACTGGAGAGGTTTATTATGAGTCTATCTCCATGTTTACCTTATTCTTATTGGCTGGGCGTTATCTTGAACATAATGTCAAAGCTAAGGCAGCTTCGATTACCGCAAATATGCTCAAGCTGATCCCTTTGGTGGCGACGAAAAAACAAGGCGATGAACTTTTAGAAGTTGCTGCAAATAGTTTAGTTGCAGGTGATTTAATAGTCGTTAAAGAAGGATGTGCTATCCCTGCTGATGGACATCTACAAACAGAACAGGCATATATCGATGAATCGATGTTAACGGGTGAAAGTGAGCCGGTTAAAAAACAAAAAGGGGATATGGTATTTGCCGGTAGTTTAGTGACTACGACTACGATTCAACTCAATGTATCTGCTACAGGAGCAGCAACAACGTTATCACAAATGGCTACAAGCGAAGGTATACAGACGTCTGAATCAAGTTTTGTCTCTGTATCCGATACTGTTTCTAAGTATTTTGTCCTATTTGTATTAGTTATTGCAGTTGTAACCTTTACTGGTTGGCAAACCCTGACTGATGAAAATGGCTTTTGGCCTATGATTGCTGTGTTAGTTGCAACCTGTCCATGTGCTCTGTCATTAGCCATGCCTACTGCTATGACCGCCATGACAGCTGGGTTAAAAAAGCATGGCATCTTAGTTAACAATTCAAATGCATTGGAAAAAATACCTAGTCTTGCAATGTTAGGTTTTGATAAAACAGGTACTTTAACCGAAGGTCAACTTATTCTAGAGCGCGTTAAGCTTTACGATGAAAACCGCTCAGAACAAGAAGTACTTGAGATCATTAAAGCACTTGAAGTCTTTTCTTCTCACCCAATTGCATCTGCATTTAAGAATATTGATAGCGAGCTTGTTGCTGATGACATTAAAAATGTTGCAGGACAAGGGATGGAAGGCTGTATCAGAGGAAAGGTATACCAAGTTGGCAACCTAAGTTATGTAACGGACAAACCCGATAATATAGAACCCGATGCTCGATTATATTTAGGTGTGGATAATAACGTCATTGCTGCAGTTTACTTGAGTGACCCTATCCGCCAAGAAGCAAGTGCTGCCATTACAGGTATACCTTGTGATAAAAGTATCATCAGTGGGGATAGTGTTGCTAACGTCGAACCCGTTGCCGCTTCATTCTCTATTCCATTTCATGGTGCACTTAAACCTGATGATAAAGTTAACGTGCTTGATAATTACCGTCAACAAGCACAAGGCCGACCTGTTGGAATGGTTGGTGATGGTATAAATGACGCTATGGTATTGGAATCTGCTGATGTAAGCATCGCTGTTGCCAATGCAACCGATTTAAGTAAACAAAAAGCACATGTCATCCTGTTAGGTGGCCAGCTGGATAAAATACCTCATTTATTTAGTGCGTCCAAACAATTAAACCGCATTATTAGACAGAATCTTGCTTGGGCTGCGGGTTACAATCTATGTGTTTTACCTTTGGCAATGTTCGGTATTTTAACGCCTTACGCAGCAGTTGCTGGTATGTCGTTAAGTTCTGTTTTGGTTGTGGTAAACTCAACACGATTATTAAAACTTTAGTGTCAGTTTATGGACGTAATTTATATTCTCATCCCTCTTGCGATCGTCATTGTTGCGCTTGCCATTGGTATCTTTTTTTGGGCAGTTAAAACTGAACAATTTGACGACTTAGAGCGACAAGGTTTTTCAATCTTATTTGACGAAGAGAAAAAAACACAAGCCTCTAGCTCCTCAAGTAATAAGTCATCTGGAGAGCCCTCTCAATCAGATGACTGATTTCATTACTGCATTTTTTATTGGGCTGATGGCTTCATCTCACTGTATTGCAATGTGCGGTGGGATAAGTATGGCAATAGGCGCTCAGCAGAAGATATCAGATATCGCATTTTATAACCTAGGCCGCATAACAAGTTATACTTTGATGGGCCTCATAGTAGGTCTACTTGGTTTACTGTTCACAGAGTTACTTCAATCTGGTTTAGCATTACTCAGAATGTTTGCAGGCGCCCTACTCATTTTAATGGGTTTATACATCAGTCGATGGTATTTAGGTATCAGCCATTTTGAAAAATTATTTGTACCGGTATGGCGCTTAATTCAACCTGCAGCCAGTAAAGCGCTCTCTTCTAAATCACCTACGGGTAAGCTCTGTGCAGGTTTTCTTTGGGGTTGGTTACCATGTGGGCTGATATACTCTAACCTTGCATGGGCAAGTACTCAAGCAGAGCCAATAAACGCCATGTTAGTCATGCTGTTTTTTGCATTGGGCACACTACCATCCATGTTTACAACCGGGCTGCTTTTTAATCAAGCTAAAGACTTATTCAAGTATGAATATTTCAAAATAGTGAGTGGTTCGCTCATCATTATTTATGGCTTCTATTCTATCTACCTTGGCTATTTGCAACTGTAATCAATACCTGTAAACTTAAATTGGTAAGCAAATTTTAAGGGATGTCTATGCAACAAAAAAACTGTGCTGTCAGCTGTCAAAACTGTAGTATTAGTCAACTTTGTATCCCATTTTCTTTAAATGAAAACGAGCTACGTCGTCTCGATGATATTATCCAGCGCAAACGACCTTTTCAAAAAATGATAAGTTAATTGAAGCAGGTAAATCCTTTAAATCTCTTTACGCAGTTCGCTCTGGCTCATTCAAGTCCTACACCATTTCACAACAGGGTGACGAACAGATAACGGCTTTTCATTTACCAGGCGATATCATTGGATTTGATGCCATTAACAAACAAATTCACCCTAGTTACGCCGTTGCGCTAGAAACAGCCATGGTTTGTGAAATACCGTTTAATATCATGGATGAATTATCATCTACTATGCCCAAATTACGTCAACAAGTCATGAGGTTGATGAGTACAGAAATTATGGGTGATCAAGAGTTATTATTGTTATTAAACAGGAAAAATGCTGAACAAAAGTTAGCGGCTTTTATTAGCAGTTTGGCTTACCGTTTTAGTGATCGCGGTTTTTCATCTAAAGAATTCAGATTATCAATGACTCGCGGTGATATTGGCAATTATCTAGGGTTAACAGTTGAAACCATTTCTCGATTATTAAGCCGTTTTCAAAAAGCTAACTTAATAGCCGTACAAGGTAAATTCATTACTATTGTTCATCAAGCTGGCCTTGATGAGCTATCGGGTAGCCGCAACACCATTCTCGAACAAGATTGATCTAACACAAAACAAAGTCACTTAAAGCCAATAGCTAAATGACTTTTTCGACTAAACTTAAGCATACAAATAAGAAAAAGGTGCATCACCTAAGGTATATGTATGCAATCACATCAACGAATCCTCGCGGTTATAGACCCGACTTCAGATAATCAAAAAGCACTATACAGGGCTATTGAATTATCGGGTAAAACGGGTGCCAGTGTTACAGCACTTTTAGTGATTTATGATTTCTCTTATGAAATGACAACCATGCTATCAGCTGATGAGCGAGACTTGATGCGCAAATCAGTCATTAATGAAAAGCAAGCTTGGTTGGACGAATTATTAACAGGGTGTGGACAAGCCGCTGCCCAGTTGCACGGTAAAGTCGTCTGGCATAATCGCCCTTATGAAGCAGTTATTAAAGAAGTACTTAATAATAATCATGAAATTGTTGTAAAAGCGACACATGAACACAATCAATTTAAAGCGGTTATCTTTACGCCTACCGACTGGCATTTATTGAGAAAATGTCCCGTTCCGTTACTCCTTGTAAAAGAACACGAATGGCCGTGTGACAGTAAAGTATTAGCCGCTGTCCATGCCAGTAGCGATGATTCAGAGCATATTTCCCTTAATCATAAAATCATCAAAGAAGCCGTTGCTATGGCAGATGTACTGGGCTCTAAACCTGTTTTAGCAAATTGTTACCCTAGTGCTGCGGTTAACTTAGCGGTGGAAATTCCTGAATTTGATCCAGTTACCTACACTGAAGCCATAGCTAAACACCACCAAGATGAATTAGATAACTACTCTAGTCGCTATAAGATCCCAGAAGATGATGCCATCATACAAGAGGGTTTAGCTGAGGATGTTATTCCGTTATTAGCTAAGCAACTTGATGCAGAGCTGGTTGTTTTAGGAACAGTTGGACGAACCGGCATCTCCGCAGCATTAATTGGAAATACTGCTGAACATATGCTGGACCAACTGAACTGTGATGTACTTGCACTTAAACCTGATGGATTTGTTTGTCCGGTCGATAAATAAAGGCATTGTGCTGCTATACCAAAGGTGTGCGTGATTAGGTATAATCCGCGCACTTTTTTTAGGTGTGCAGAGGTTAAGATGCAGCAAGAGGCGGTGGCAAAAAAACAAGCCTATAACTTAAACAAGCTAGAAAAGCGTATACGTCGTGAGACGGGTAAAGCTATTGGTGATTTTAATATGATCCAAGATGGCGACAAAGTTATGGTTTGTTTATCAGGTGGTAAAGATAGCTATACCTTACTTGATACGCTCATCCATATGCAAAGAGTTGCACCTATCAGCTTTTCTATCGTTGCTGTTAATTTAGACCAAAAACAACCGGGCTTTCCTGAGCACGTTTTACCTGGCTACCTAGAATCTATCGGTATTGATTATAAGATCGTTAACGAAGATACATACAGTATTGTTAAAGATAAAATACCAGAAGGTAAAACGACATGTTCTCTGTGTTCACGTTTACGCCGAGGTATTTTATATCGTACAGCGAAAGAATTGGGCGCAACTAAAATTGCTCTTGGTCATCACAGAGATGATATTTTAGAAACCTTGTTCTTGAATATGTTTTACGGTGGCAAAATGAAAAGCATGCCTCCTAAACTTGTAACGGATAACGGTGAACACATTGTTATTCGTCCGCTTGCCTACTGCCGCGAAAAAGATATTGCTAAATATGCTGATGCAAAGGCTTATCCAATTATTCCTTGTAATCTATGTGGTTCTCAAGAAAACCTTCAAAGAAAAAACATTAAGCAAATGCTAAATAGTTGGGATAAACAATTTCCTGGACGAATTGAAACAATGTTCAAAGCATTAACGGATGTAGTGCCTTCGCACTTAGCGGATACAAACTTGTATGATTTTGCTAATTTGGCAACGGGTGAACAACCCTTTGAAGGCGGTGATATTGGTTTTGATTCGCCAGATATACCCAAAGAGCCAATCATCGTGGATGAAGATGACAAACAAGCATTGGCAGAAAACTCACTCAATATTGTTAACTTAAGCTAAACACTATGTATGTACTTGGACTCGACCTCGAAACAACTGGCTTAGATATTAAGACAAATCGAATCATCGAAATTGGTGCCGTTGTCTGGGATACCGAGTCTAATACAGCGGTGACACTATCAAACGAACTTATCAATATAAGCCCAGAAAAACTCACCCCGAATATCATTGATTTAACCGGGATCAAAGATAATCAACTTCAACAATTTGGGGTCAATGAAAAGCTAGCACTGCAGAATTTGGTTTCACTAGCTAAACAATGTGTGTATGTAGTTGCTCATAATGGCAATAACTTTGACAAACCGGTCTTAACACGAGCACTTAAACGTCATGGCTTGAGTTTAGATAAGCCTTGGATTGATACTGTCCACGATATCCCTTACCCAGGTACGATAAAAACACGAAAACTTAGCTATTTAGCAGCAGAGCACCATTATTTAAATACAATGCCTCACCGTGCTGTTTTCGATGTACTCACTATGCTCAATATCTGTAGCCATTATAATTGGTCCGAGATACTCAAAACGGCGGCTACACCCACTTATAAAGTCATTGCTAAGGTGAGTTATGATGACAGACACAAAGCAAAAAAGGCTGGGTTTAGATGGGATAAAGCGAGCAGTAGTTGGGTAAAAAACATCAAAAAAGATGTGCTTGACAGCGCTGATTTTGAATTTGAATACGATATTATCGAAAACTGAGTTAATTAAACGTATATACTTTTATGGCTAAGCCTAATGCTAAGTTACCGACCAGAACAGTTGATGTCTCTTGTCTAAAATGTAAATCACCTTTGTTTAAATATCACAAAAATGGCAAGGGTAACTTGGTAAAATGCTTTAAAGCTAGAATAGCGACAGATTTTACAACTGAACCGTGTGTCTGCCCACAATGCCATAGTCTGTTTGCCCGAGAAACCATTATCAGGGGTATGCCTGCATATAAAATAATTGGCGGTAAAGTCAGTTTTAAATAGCTATTGGGTTTATGGAATATAGCTTTCATTGAATGTTAAATGCGGTGTCAGTTTATCTTTAAAGGTTTCAGGCAACCACCTTAGCATAATGGTTTTGTATTGTTCAGTCGATTTGAGCTCAGCTAAAGCTTGATCCATGTCGTTGATGAGCCTTTCGCCAGCATTATTTTTACTGCAGCCTATATGCCCAAAGCTTATTTGATTTGTTTCGTTAATCTTCAACTGAATTAATTGATTGTCCTTATCTAACGTGTTTTTTATATAGTAATGTTCGCTTGGGTAACCCAAAATTAAGTCTACTCTTCCTTTTAGTAGCATGTATGTCAGACTCTCCAAAGCATTTTGTCCGGCTCTTTTGTTTATTTTGTCACTCGAAATGTGGGCGATAATATCATCGATTTTCTGGCCATATGAGCGGTTGAGTGTGACGCCAAGCGATAAGTGATATTTATGGAGCATATCGGCAAGATACACACTTTTGGTACTGTAAGTAGCTAATTGTTTAAGGATTGATTTTCTGGCAGCAATGGATGGCGATAAACCAATGGTCGAAAAATTTTCCGTAAAATGAAGAAATTTTTTACGCTCTCGTGTCTTAAACAAAGAAACTAAACAATGTACCTCTTCATCATTCCTATCCATTGATTTTACCGCTCTACTCGCTGGCAATAACTGAATCGTAAATGGACGGTCAACCTTTGCAGTAACCAGCCTCATTATTGCTTCATCACGGCCTTGCCCTTTGTTATCACCAGAAATGATGTAATAAGGTGGGTAATCAACAATTACCCAATTGATAATACTTGCTTGGCTAAATACAGGCAGTAAAAACAATAATGGAAGATACTTCAAAATGACATACTCTAACTTAAAGTTATCTTAAGCATAGCTAAGCTAGATTGATTAGCTAGCACGAGTAGATACGAAAAAAGTGTAAACTTTGACCCATCCTACTATGGGTTGACACTTTTTTGATTAAAACGCCTGATGAATTTCATCGGGCGTTTTGTATTTTAAGGCCGAATGTGGCCTTTGTTGATTATATAAATCGACTGATTGTTTTACCATTTCCCTTGCCTCATTTAGGTTATTTGGTTTCATTAACAAGTATTCGTTTTTAAGAATACCGTTTACTCTCTCAGCCAGTGCATTTTGATAGCAGTCATAACCATCTGTCATTGAAC
>NZ_JABULX010000014.1 GCF_013328345.1 Marinifaba aquimaris | reverse complement strand
GAGATAACGACAAGCTCTACTGACAGATAGCTTGGTTATGTTTTTTTCTTCAATAACGCGTTGCGTTGCTTTTTTGTGATACGTACTCCGAAATCTTTATCAAGTACATCGACTATCGTTTCAAAGAATTGTGCTTTTATCTTGGTATCTTCTAGCTCTTTTTCGAGGGCTTTGATTTTTTGCTCGGGTGTTAAATCATTGGGTTTAGACATAAGGGGAAGCTCATTCATATGATTGGGAGTACCTTTACTCCAATCTAGTTGACCATATCGGCGAAGCCAAGTTAAAACGGTTGAAGCACCTTGAATACCGTAGTGGTCTTGCGCTTGTTTGTAAGTACATTCGCCTTTTTCTACTTTATCAACGACGGATAATTTAAAGGCAAGTGAATAATCTTTTTGTGTACGCTTAGTTATTGGTTTCATTATCTTCTCCAAATTGAAGTTGGAAAAGTGTCAACCTTATTCAGGACGGGTCAAAGACAATAAAAAAGGCCGTTTAGAACGACCTTTTTTATTTATTTGATAAATGCGAATGCATCCCCATACATGTTCTCGAGGACTAAGCCTTTTTCTAAAAAGGCCTCTCTGGCTTTGCCAACCATTTCAAAGCGACCCGCACAATAGATATCGTAATCAGCTAGGGAATCAAAATCAGCTAATACCGCATCAATCAAGTTACCTGACTTGCCTTGCCACTGTGCCGAAGCATTATCAACGACAGGAACAAAGCTGAAATTGTCATATTTTTCAGCCATCGCTTGCCAGTGTTCAACTTCGTATAATGCAGCTTCTTCTCGCACGCCCCAATAAAGGAAAAGCGGACGTTGACAGCCTTGTTCTAACAGTTGATCGGCAATTGATTTAGTATAAGTAAAACCAGTACCGCCAGCAGCTAATAAGACAGGGCGCGGTGAATCTTCACGCAGGTGAGCATTTCCGCCTGGCGCTTCGATAATGACATTCTCGCCATTTTCTAAAGCAGTTTGAAAGTGCTTAATAGCCCCCATTGCATAGCTGTCAGCTTCGCCTGCGCCAATGTGCAACTCAAGCTCAGTATTGCTTGAAGGTGCATTAGCAATAGAAAAGGCACGCTTGTCTTTCTCATCAATAACCAGTAATAAATATTGACCAGCTTTAAATGATAAAGCTTGTTCTAAACCCAATTTAACTTTGAATACGAACTCAGTAAGATTAGTGATACTTTTAACGGAGCAGCGTGTAGCTTGCATGAATGACTCTCTTGTCTTTTAATTTTTAGCGAATTGTAGCACTTGGCTTGAGATGAAACAAAAATCGCTTAGTTTTCAATATAAGGGTGGTAAAGCGTAATATCAGATAATGCATGGGCGATACAACAAAAGGTATAACCTTTCTCTTTTTCTTCGTCGTTCATTATTGGCGGTAAATCACCGTAACTAACCTGCCCTTGGTTTTTGTTGATACAAACACATGCGGTGCAAACCCCATTGCGACAACGATAAGGAAAAGAAATACCCGCTTTTTCAGCTGCTTCTAAAATCGTATCGATTTCTTCTGCTTCAAACTCTAAACCCGCAGGCTCAATACGTATTTTATGTTTCATAGACTTCTATCACGAATTTAATTAAATACTAAATTACCAAGTAATAATTTAGGTAGTGTTATGTTTAAGGATATGGATTAATCCATAATCCCCAATTCATCCCAAATGCTATCAACTTTTTCCTTTACTTCATCAGGCATGGTAATCGGTACGCCCCATTCACGGTCAGTTTCACCCGGCCATTTATTCGTTGCATCCATCCCCATTTTCGAACCTAAACCTGAAACAGGTGAAGCAAAATCGAGGTAGTCGATAGGTGTATTTTCGATCATCGTGGTATCACGGGCAGGATCCATGCGCGTAGTGATGGCCCAAATAACATCTTCCCAACTGCGAGCATTTACATCATCATCACAGACAATAACAAACTTGGTATACATAAACTGGCGTAAGAACGACCAAACGCCAAGCATGACGCGTTTCGCATGACCCGGATATTGCTTTTTCATTGTTACAACAGCCATGCGGTATGAACAACCTTCAGGCGGTAAATAGAAATCAACAATTTCAGGAAATTGTTTTTGTAAGATAGGAACAAATACTTCATTAAGTGCCACGCCTAATATAGCTGGCTCATCAGGTGGGCGGCCAGTATATGTGCTGTGGTAAATCGGGTTTTGCCTATGTGTGATATGAGTAACGGTGAATACAGGGAAATCATCGACTTCATTGTAATAACCCGTGTGATCGCCATAAGGCCCTTCCGGCGCCATCTCATCTGGTGCAATATAGCCCTCTAATACATATTCTGCTGACGCTGGTACTTGTAAATCATTCGAGATTGACTTTACCACCTGCGTCTTATTACCTCGGAGTAATCCGGCAAAAGCATATTCAGATAAGGTATCGGGAACCGGTGTTACCGCACCTAAAATAGTGGCGGGATCAGCGCCTAGCGCTACCGATACAGGATAGTTTTTACCTGGGTTTTGTTGTTTAAATTCCTGAAAATCAAGTGCACCACCACGGTGTGATAACCAACGCATAATGAGTTTATTTTTACCAATGACTTGCTGGCGGTAAATACCTAAATTTTGTCTAGGTTTATTGGGTCCTTGAGTGACTGTTAAACCCCAAGTGACCAATGGCGCAGCATCACCCGGCCAACAGTGTTGAATAGGTAGCTTTGATAAATCAACCTCATCACCTTCGAGAACCACTTCCTGACAAGGTGCATTTTTTACTACTTTTGGCGACATGTTCAGCACTTGTTTGTACATAGGAATTTTGCTTAGTGCATCTTTAAAGCCTTTTGGTGGCTCAGGCTCTTTTAGGGTCGCCAGCAACTTTCCTACTTCGCGCAGGGCAGACACAGAATCTTGCCCCATACCCATAGCGACACGCTCTGGTGTGCCGAATAAATTAGCTAACACAGGAGTGTCAAAACCTTTAGGGTTTTCAAATAACAAAGCTGGACCACCCGCTCGTAGGGTACGATCACTTATCTCAGTCATTTCTAAATATGTATCGATAGATTGTGGGATTCGTTTTAGTAGGCCTCTTTGTTCAAGGCCCGCGATAAAATCGCGTAAATCTTTATATTGCATGCACTTTGCCTGTAATAGCGGTTGCTTTGAATTATACCTTTGCTAACAAAAATTGCAGTACGCTTTAGCGTTATTCACGGTTCACCAAACTCTGCTATAAGCGTCAGCTATATCGAAATAGCCAAATACTTAGAATTATTTTTAATTATTACGATATTTACAATTTGAAATAAATATCTAAGTGGTCTATAAATACACTACTGGTTAAAAGTCGTTCAATAGCTACTCGAGGATTGAGACATGAACTGGCATCTGACATTAACAGGGATGAAACCTAGCCTAGGTAAATACAAGGCGATATTTTTACTGCCAATTTTATTGGCAGGCACCTTTTTCTTTTCCTTCGTTTTAGAAAATCTCCACACACCTGTCGTTATTTCTGAGTTTATTCACATTGGTGCCATGCTAACACTTTGTGCAATTTGTGCTTGGGTGATGATACTGGGAGTATTAGCAAGTACTAAGTCATCCGCATCGGCACTTCTAGTGCTATTTGCTTATCTAATTGCTATGTTGTGGTGGCTGTTTTAATGCTTCTGCTTCTTGCCAAAAAGCACTAATCAAAGAATCATCTAAACGTTTGTTTAAACAACAAACACCCAGCTCAAATGGCTCTATTGTAATATCTGAATTAAGCACTTGAATTTTCTCTCGAACAGGACTGTTCTCCACCACAATTTTAGGTGCAATACCAACACCTAACCCCAGAGCAACCATAGCCACAATAGCTTCATGCCCCATAACTCGCGCGTAGATATTCGGTTGAAATCCCATTTGTTTGAACCAAGCCTCACCGCGTTTTCGCGTTAAACCAGTTTCAGCCACAATAAAAGGTAATGTTTCCCATTGGGTCGGTTTCTGATTTAGCTGCTCTGAAAAATTCGCCTTGCCGTTTGGAGCAATCAGTGCAAGCGGGATATTAGCGAAACTTGAAAAAGCCAAATTGCTTGGTACCTTGTCAGGTTTTGCAGAAATAGCGACATCTACTTCATCTCGACTGACTTTTTGCATCGCCAGTGACACATCGCCAGTTTCAAGCTGAATATCAATATTGGGGTGTTTTTCCGTCAGGCGGTTCAATAGTGGTGGAAGGTGTGAGTAACTAGCGGTTACCGAACAAAATACTCTGAGCTTTCCACTTAAAACACCAGGCAGCATAATGTTACTTTGTTGAAAGTATTGCCATGCATCTAAGGTTTTGCGAGCAAACTGCCTAAACCGTTTACCGGCAGGTGTTAGTTTTACAGAGCGGTTATCGCGTTCAAATAGAGTAACCTCAGCCTCTTGCTCCAACCTTTGAATATGTCGACTCAAAGTTGATGGGCTGACATGCATCGCTTCGCTGGTTTGACCAAAATGCAAACTATCAGCCAAATATAAAAATAACTCGAGTGAACGCAATTCCATAAAAATGCCTATATTGCCAATATTGAGACCTGCACTAAAAAATAATTATTCAATAAAGTGCCATAAAAAGTTAATCTTAAGCCTTTAAAAGCGTAGTTAATTTATTTATTAAATTGTTCAATATTTAACTGAAAATAAGATTTGCTCAGTGATTATTGCAAATAATGAAACATAGTATTTTAAATATATCACTTAACGCAAGAGTCTGTTTGCGGTAGAGTAGCGGCATATTTAAACGAGTAAGTCACTTGTTTAAACGAACAGATAAATAAAATTAAGTAGTAACTACTTAAATTAATTACATATTTTTAAGGTATAAAGATGGCTAATTACTTCAATTCACTAACTTTACGCGAACAGTTAGACCAATTAGGTCGTTGTCGTTTCATGGACCGTTCTGAGTTTTCAGAAGGTTGTGAAGCATTAAAAGGTAAAAAGGTTGTTATCGTAGGTTGTGGTGCGCAAGGTTTAAACCAAGGCTTAAATATGCGCGATTCAGGTTTAGACGTTTCTTACGCTTTACGTGGTGCAGCTATCGAAGAAAAGCGTCAATCTTGGAAAAATGCGACAGAGAATGGTTTCACTGTTGGCACATACGAAGAATTAATTCCATCTGCTGACTTAGTTTGTAACTTAACGCCAGATAAGCAACACACTGCTGTTGTTGGTGCAGTTATGCCATTAATGAAAGAAGGCGCAACATTAGCTTACTCACACGGTTTTAACATCGTTGAAGAAGGTATGCAAATTCGTGAAGACTTAACTGTTATCATGTGTGCACCTAAGTGTCCTGGTTCAGAAGTACGTGAAGAATATAAGCGTGGTTTCGGTGTTCCTACATTAATCGCTGTTCACCCAGCAAACGACCCACAAGGTCACGGTTTAGAGTGGGCTAAAGCATACGCTTCAGCTACTGGTGGTGACCGTGCAGGTGTATTAGAGTCTTCATTCGTTGCTGAAGTTAAGTCTGACTTAATGGGTGAGCAAACTATCCTTTGTGGTATGTTACAAACAGGCGCGATCTTAGGTTACGAGAAAATGGTAGCTGAAGGCATCGAACCAGCTTACGCTTCTAACTTAATCCAATTCGGTTGGGAAACAATCACAGAAGCACTTAAGTACGGTGGCATCACAGGTATGATGGATCGTCTTTCTAACCCAGCTAAAATCGAGTGTTTCAACTTAGCTAACCAGTTAAAAGGTATTTTACGTCCATTATTCTATAAGCACATGGATGACATCATCACAGGTCACTTCTCTAAGACTATGATGGAAGACTGGGCTAATGACGACGTTAACTTATTAACATGGCGTGCAGAAACAGCTGAAACAGCTTTCGAAAAATCATCTTCTGAAGGCGTTGAAATCAACGAGCAAGAATACTTCGATAACAACATCTTATTCGTAGCTATGGTTAAAGCAGGTGTTGAATTAGCATTCGAAGCAATGACAGAATCAGGCATCATTGAAGAGTCTGCTTACTACGAGTCATTACATGAAACACCATTAATCGCTAACACGATTGCTCGTAAGAAATTATACGAAATGAACGTTGTTATCTCTGATACTGCTGAATACGGTTGTTACTTATTCGCACACGCTGCAGTACCTATGTTAAAAGACTTCGTTAACGACTTAGATGCGCAGTTCATTGGTAAAGGCTTAGACGTTAAATCTAACTCTGTAGATAATGCTTTATTAGTTAAAGTTAACGACGAAATTCGCAATCACCCTGTTGAGTGGGTTGGTCAAGAATTACGTGGTTACATGACTGACATGAAAGCTATCGTAGAAGCTAAGTAAGAATTTATCCCTAACGGGAATGGCGAGTGCTTTTTTCAAAGTATTCGCTAAACTGAGTTTGGCACTGTTTTAACCCTTCAGTGCCTTACATTGAGAGCCTTAGCAACTCTCAATTAGTAAAAGCAAAGCAAAACCCAGTTCGCAAAGCTGGGTTTTTTTTCGCCTTTTAGAAATTGATACTTCAATTAGATTATTAGAATTGAATATTTTTTTAAAAGCAGAACTTCAATTAGTCAAGCAAAGCACTTATACCAAGAGCACAGTTCGCAAAGCTGTTTTTTTCGCCATTCAGAAATTGATACTTCAATTAGTAAAAGCAAAGCACTCATACCAAGAACTCAGTCCGCAAAGCTGTTTTTTTCGCCTTTAAGAAATTGATACTTCAATTAGTAAAAGCAAAGCGCTCATACCAAGAAAGCAGTCCACAAAGCGGGTTTTATTCACTTTTAAGAAAGTCTCACATCAATTAATAAAAGCAAAGCACTCATACCAAGAGCACACTTCGCAAAGCTAGTTTTTTCGTCTTTAAGAAATTGATACTTCAATTAGTGAAAGCAAAGTACTCATACCAAAAACGCAGTCCACAAAACTGAGATTCGAAGTTTGGTCACAATAGCTGCTTTATTATTTTGCAAAAAGAAGCTTAATTTAAATTCTGGAATGTTATTTGCTGTTTTTTTTATACGCATAGATGAAATAAGGAAATCAGCATGAACATCAACTCTTCAATTAAGCACTACAGCACCACACAGAGCGTAACCAATAAAACAAATCCCCAAGAAAACAAACCTATTGAACAAGGGCAAAATATTACCTCAGCGGCAACACCTCACCGAGAAAGGGAATTTGACTTCACGAACATGACATTGAAAGAGCAAGCAGGAGCCGCACAGACGCTCTATGATAAAGGTTTTTTATCGCTAGGTGAGCTTGCAGTAATGACTGGAAAATACGGCTTAGTAAAGTATGATGGGCAATTTGGAGATATGACACTTGAACGCGCAAATAACGAGAAGTTTGATGTATTAGCAAAAATGAAAGAAGATTTAGAAGAAAGTAAAAAGCACTATCCGGCCGAATCAAACGTTATCAAAAACCAAGTAGCGCTTATTGGTAAGCTGGAAGCTTATCAATATGGGATAAATACCAAAGCCTAACTTAATAAGGTAAAGGAAAGCTCGGGCTATACCGCTACCCGAGAAAGCTAGAAATTTAGTGCTTAGGCGCCAATGCTTTTGCTTGCATTCTTTCAGCCTGTGTTTGTTGGAATTGATTGAACTCATCTTCATGCCAATCAAGTCCATCAAAAAGCAAATCGAAAATGTGATCATCAGCATCGTTTACTTCTGATGTTTTGACGTCCGTTGTCTTCTTAAACATATTAATCCGTTAATTAGTAATTAGTTGCCGTTACAAAAGAAGGTTTTTGCTGAGTATCTAGTGGTTTGACGAGATAAGTGCTTCGCGTCTTGTTTTTGTATTGAGTTGTCATAAACTCAACTTCAAACGTCACCATGTAATCATCGTCTTGGTCGATTAGAGCAAATTCCCCGCTCTTTCGTCTTTCAGCTAACTTTTGTGCTTGTTCGCTGAAATCACTTGAGCTATTACAGTCGATGCAAAGATATGTAACTCTGTCTGTATTAAACAAGCCTGAATCTACACGTTTAGTACTAGGTTCAGTTGAAGCATGGCTATACATTGTTGCAAACAACGTCCCGAGGATAGCCAAATTACACAATTTCATTTTAATGCCTAAATAAATGAATATTTAATTTTAGTGACTATATATTAAGCATATTTGTGTTACTGGTATGTAACAGTAAACCTAAACTCTTGTGAGAAATTGACCATAGAGAACTGGTCAGATCAGCTATTTTTTGGTTGGAATTTAAACAAAAACATCGAAAAAAGTATTAACACTGCACCAAAGAAAATACTATAAAGCGGGGATAGTAAGGCAATAATTCCACCTAAGAGTGCCATTACAACATTTGCCAAGCAAAAAGTACTAGTCAGTAATCCCATAATACGCCCTTGGCCAAATTCACCAAAGCGTTCAGAGAAATAGACAGGCATCATGCCGTTGACGAGTGCAATAAAACACCCCGTGATTGGAAAACCTATCCACAATAAACTTGAATAATCATACAAGCCATAACTAAACAAACTGGCTGTCAAACCGAACATGGCAATCATAGCGCCTGTCGCCAATCCTAAGCGGTGTTTCCAGTAGGTGACGGCAAATGCACTTGAGATAATCATAAATAGGGTTAAAACAGCTGTCGCTATGCCTATTTGCATACTCGATGCTGCAAAGTCAGTGACTAACCAAAGTGGGTAATATTCATATAAGCTGTTAATACCCATCGCAAGTAACAAATAAATGATAAAGACGCGTCTGATCGGCCGCTCTTTAAGCAGCCTAAATGAATTGTGAGTGATGATTTTTGATCTCAGCAATACAAGGCTAGCTTTTTCTTTTGGCTGGGTCGATTCACCTAGTAGGAAATGAACAACAGCCAAAGCAAACAAAGTAGCAACTGCTGCCACCCAAAAAGCGGCATCATTGCCAAAATCCATCAAATATCCACCCGCAAGTGGCCCGACAAGATAGCCCGTGTAAAAAGTAGCATTGAGCAAGGACATTGCCCGTGTTTTTTCTATATGTGGATCTAAATCGAGTGCTAACGCACGGCAAACAGACACATTGCCTTCACATAAACCAGTTAAGAAGCGAGCCAAAATAAATAAAGGATAATGCTCTATCATCACAGCCCAAGCGGTAAAGCAGTAACCTAAAGCAGCAAAAAATAAAGTAACAGTGAGAGTTGAGCGCCTGCCAAATAGATCAGATAAGGCACCAATAAAAGAGCTCCCGACTAATATTCCTAATGGATAGATTGCCAAGGCAACAGCAAATAGAAGTTCTGCAGGAATATTGAGGAAGCGGTTAAAGTCTGTCGCTACCTCATCCATAAAAATAGGCGCTAAAATCGGATAAGGTAATGCAATGCCAGATACACTAATAAGGGCCACTAAAATAATAACGGCAAAGTGTTTATATGCACTGGCTTTGGTCATTAAGGTTTATTTACCTTTTTTGATCAAATAGAAATAAGGTTTAGCGTCAGTTTCTGCTTTTAATAAGGTGTGATCCATAAACTGACAAAAGCTTGGAATATCTCGAGTCGTTGAAGGGTCATCAGCCTTAATCAGTAAGGTTTCACCGTCTGCTATCTCACGCACTTTCTTGCGGATTTGCATTACAGGTTCAGGACAACGCAGTCCCATCGCATCAAGTTGATGATCGGCTTTTATATCAGTCATAATTTCGCGTGAGAATTTTAAAGGGCGCTATTTTAACCACAAGCAGTTATAGGGTAAACAAAAGGATTGTTAAGTTTGTGTAGAGAGGGGAAAGAAAAGGACAAACGTGAGACTAGCTTATTGTTATTTTTATTGCACGTTTGCCGTATATTTTCTAAATAGTCAGCTTCTAGCTTTAAATATTTTCTTTATTATTATTGTTAGTGAAGTTTATTATCTTCTTCTTATTATTATTTATTTTTCTTCTTATAATTATCCAGTCATGCTGGATACCACTTTGTTGTTATTGTTGTGGTTCTTTTTAGAGCACTTTTTGTTTTTATTATCTGCTCCAATGAGAAACATTTAAACACAACTTTACATACGTAACAATAATTATCACAAAGTTTTTACATAAAAAGTTTGAATTTTGATCTAAAAATTTGTTTTCTTTGATCTTTTTGTATGAAAAAAAATTCAACTTTGATCAAACTTAACGCATATTTTGTTTACATTTATAACTTAGTACAGCGATTTATACCAGTTTATGCTGCTTTAAGAATTCAGTTAAATCACTTTCTTCAAAACATTTTGGGTCTATTTTTAGATACGCTTTTTGGTCTTCAACAAAGATAACGGCTTCCTCTACTCCGCTAATCTGAGTAAAGTTATTGGCTAATGTATCGACATCCACATCTGTCGCTTTAAAGCTGACAACTCTAGGCTTGGTCTTGCGAGGTAAAACAAGCCCTTTCATCAAGAAAAACCATGGTAAAGCTAAACAAGCAGTGGCAGCTAACGCTATAGGTGCAGAAAACATTTGCAATAACACACCGCCAACAAGACCACCTGCAAAGGCACCTGCAAACTGGTGAGTAGAGAATAAGCCCATTGCTGAACCTTTTTGCCCAGCAGGAGCAATACGACTGACCCAGGCAGGTAAATTAGCTTCTAAGTAGTTAAAGCCAGCAAAAAACAACACCAATGTGGCTAATAAAATTCCTAGGGCATTAGGAAAAATAGCAACGGTTATTAAGCTTAATGCCATCACAGCAATTGCTAACTTGAAGATAGTCACTTCTTTATTGTTTTTTACCGCCCACATCAACGCCGGCGCCATGATAATGAAAGACATAATCAATGCTGGGAAATAAAGCATCCAGTGACTTTGTGATGCCATACCCGATTGCACAAGTAACCCAGGTAAAATGACAAAAAGCGCAGTCAGTTGTAAGTGCAAAAAGAATACACCTAGATTTAACTTACCCAGCTGACTGTGTTTAGCTAACTGTTTTAATTGCGAAGGGATAGGAATAGCATCGCGTTGTTTAGCTTTGTTAACCGTATTCGGTATAGCGATAGCGACAATCGCAATACCAATACAAGCCAGCACAGCAGTAACCGCAAAAATACCGCTTAAACCCAATTTATTGGCAATCAGTGGGCCCGCAACCATAGCGATAGCAAAAGATAAACCTATACACATACCTATGATTGCCATAACTTTAGAGCGCTGCTCTTCTCGAGTTAAATCAGCAGCAAGTGCCAATACCGCGGCAGCAATTGCACCTGTACCCTGTAAAAAGCGGCCTACAGTTACCCAAATAACATGGTCAGCATTGGCAGCTATAATTGAGCCTAACGCAAATAAGCTCAAGCCGAGTAAAATAACGGGCTTGCGGCCAATTTTATCGGAAAGCAAGCCCATGGGGATTTGCAGAAGTGCTTGCGTGAGGCCATAAGCGCCGACAATGATACCAATCCAAATCGGAGAGAAGCCTTCTAAGTCTTGACCAAAAACAGCCACAACCGGCATAACCATAAATAGGCCTAACATACGTAAACCGAATACGCTGGCTAAAGTGGCGGCTATTTTTTTCTCAAAAGCATTAAGCTGGTTAGACACTGACGTTCCTGATAATTGGCTCATTTTTATGGGGTCGAATTGTATCAGAAATCAACAACAAAGCACTACAGAGCAGTGCTTTGAACAAATAATGAATTAGAATTATTTGACAGAAAATAATGTAGCTAGGCGATCAACCAATCTATCGCATCTTGGCGGTCGGAAAAAAATTCGACATTCCAGGCTTTGTTTCGAGGAAATTTGGCTAAGTTTTCAGTCGAAACTTTTGCAATACTGTTGTAGGTAATGACAGCTAGACGGTCAATTTCAGCCAGCGTACCCAGCTCAAGTTGGGCTTCAAAAGTGTAGGTATAAGCATTTAACTTATTGATAACAATATCAAAAGGCGGGGTTAAATTGGTTAGTAAAGCTTGGTGATATTGATTGACCATTGCCAGGTCCATCTCGACGCCTTCATCAATGATGACTTCAGCTAAATTCTCTTTCAGCAGATTAATAGTACCAAACCCCAGCGCTACCGTTTTAATCGCATCCATCTTTTTTACATCAGCTCCACAAATACAACTTAAATATTACAAAACGCAATATTAGCAAACAAAGATAGACAATAGCCAACATTATTAGAAGGCTTATTTATAAGATAAAAAATAAACGTAAACTTTGTCTGTTTTCTTTTGATAGAAATGCGATACTTGCAGGTCGCATTTTCAAGAATAAGTAGGCCAATGGATAAGATCTCAGTTAGGGGTGCTCGCACTCATAATCTAAAAAATATCAATTTAGAACTGCCGCGTGATGAGCTTATCGTCATTACGGGTTTATCCGGTTCCGGTAAATCATCGCTCGCATTTGATACCTTATACGCCGAAGGGCAACGTCGCTATGTAGAGTCGCTATCTGCTTATGCGCGTCAATTCTTATCCCTAATGGAAAAACCAGATGTTGATCACATCGAAGGTTTGTCGCCTGCGATCTCAATTGAACAAAAATCAACATCTCACAACCCGAGATCAACCGTAGGTACGATCACTGAGATCTACGACTATTTAAGGCTGCTTTTCGCCCGTGTCGGTGAACCTAGATGCCCTACCCATGATGTACCGCTAGCCGCACAGACTATCAGTCAAATGGTCGATCAGGTATTAGCTATGCCTGAAGGCGAAAAGTTAATGCTACTTGCACCAGTGGTGCAAGATAGAAAAGGTGAGCACGTAAAAACACTTGATAACTTGGCCGCTCAAGGTTTTATTCGTGCGCGTATTGATGGAGAAGTATGCGACTTAAGTGATCCTCCTCAGCTCGACTTACACAAAAAACACACTATCGAAGTGGTTGTCGACCGCTTCAAAGTGCGTGATGACCTACAACAACGTTTGGCTGAATCATTTGAAGCGGCATTAGAGCTCGCTAATGGCGTAGCAAAAATTGCTTGGATGGATGAACCAGAAAAAGACGAAGTGGTCTTTTCGGCGAATTTTTCTTGCCCGCATTGTGGTTACAGCATGGCAGAAATCGAGCCACGTATGTTCTCGTTCAACAACCCATCGGGTGCTTGTCAAACCTGTGATGGCTTAGGTGTAGAACAATTTTTTGACCCAGACAAAATTATCCTAAACCCAGAGCTCAGCCTTTCAGGTGGTGCAATCAAAGGTTGGGATAAGCGCTCTTACTACTACTTTGCTATGTTAAAAACCGTTGCCGAACATTACGGTTTTGACGTCAATGCGCCTTGGCAAGATATCCCAGAAGAATGCCAACAAGTCGTGTTGTACGGCAGTGGTCGCACTAAACTCGACTTTAGCTACATGAACGACAGAGGTGATGTCATCAAACGCAACCATGTGTTTGAAGGTGTTATCCCTAACATGAACCGTCGATACAAAGAGACGGAATCATCAGCGGTACGAGAAGAGCTAAGTAAACTGATCAACACAGCACCATGTAAATCATGTGGTGGCTCGCGTCTGCGCGAAGAAGCCCGCCATGTATTTATTGGCCAAACGAACTTACCTGCGGTAACCAGAACATCAATTGCTGAATCGCTTGAGTTTTTCAGCAATCTAGAACTTGAAGGCCAGCGTGCACAGATTGCCGAGAAGATCTTAAAAGAAATCAATGATCGCTTAGGCTTTTTAGTCAATGTCGGTTTGAACTATTTATCACTAGAGCGCAGCGCCGATACGCTATCAGGCGGTGAAGCCCAGCGTATTCGTCTAGCCAGTCAAATTGGCGCCGGTTTAGTCGGTGTCATGTACGTACTCGATGAACCATCAATTGGCTTACACCAAAGAGATAACGAAAGATTACTCGCTACTCTCACCCATCTAAGAGATTTGGGTAACACAGTGATCGTGGTCGAGCACGATGAAGATGCTATTCGCTGTGCCGACTATGTGCTTGATATCGGCCCTGGTGCTGGTGTGCACGGCGGTGAAATTGTCGCCCAAGGTACTATTGACGATATCTTAAAATCGGAAGATTCACTAACAGGTCAGTATTTATCAGGCCGACGTTTGATTGAAGTACCCAAAGAGCGCAATCAACCAGGTGAAAATTGGTTGAAACTAGAAGGCGCCACGGGCAACAACTTAAAAGACGTTAACCTAGATATTCCTTTAGGTTTAATGACATGTATTACCGGTGTTTCAGGCTCAGGTAAATCGACTTTAATTAACGACACACTTTATTCCATTGCCCAGCGCCAATTAAACCGCGCTGAAAGTAACGAACCAGCACCGTATAAAAAGATCACAGGTTTAGAACACTTAGATAAAGTGGTCGATATTGATCAAAGCCCAATTGGTCGTACTCCAAGATCGAACCCTGCCACTTACACTGGTATTTTCACACCAGTACGTGAGCTATTTGCAGGTACGCAAGAAGCGCGTTCTCGTGGTTACAAGCCGGGTCGCTTTAGCTTTAACGTTAAAGGCGGTCGTTGTGAGGCGTGTCAGGGCGATGGTGTGATCAAAGTAGAAATGCACTTCTTACCTGATGTTTACGTGCCATGTGATGTTTGTAAAGGCAAACGCTACAACCGCGAAACGCTGGAAATCAAATACAAAGGCAAGAGCATTCACGAAGTCTTAGACTTAACGGTTGAAGATGCCCGCGAATTTTTCGATGCTGTACCAGCTATCGCCCGTAAATTACAAACCTTAATGGATGTGGGCTTGTCTTATATTCGTTTAGGGCAAGCGGCCACCACACTATCGGGTGGTGAAGCACAAAGGGTAAAACTGGCGCGTGAATTATCTAAACGCGATACCGGCTCAACCCTTTATATTTTGGATGAGCCAACCACTGGTCTACATTTCCATGATATTGAGCAACTACTAAAAGTATTACATCGCCTGCGCGATCACGGCAATACCATAGTCATTATCGAGCACAACTTAGATGTAGTGAAAACCACAGACTGGATCGTCGACTTAGGCCCAGAAGGCGGTGCAGGTGGTGGTCAGATCTTATTTAGTGGCTCGCTGGAAGATTTGGTTGAAGCAGATTGCGGTTCGCATACTGCCCGATTCTTAAAACCTATGCTCAATCAGTAACATTAAGCTAAAGCAGGAGACGCTAAAACATGTGTGAATTATTAGGAATGAGCGCCAATGTGCCGACTGATATTTGTTTTAGCTTTTCTGGCTTAATGGTTCGCGGTGGTCAAACCGCACCACATAAAGACGGTTTTGGTGTTACTTTTTACGAAGGTAAAGGTAGTCGTACTTTTAAAGATGCACTGCC
Organism: Marinifaba aquimaris; assembly: GCF_013328345.1. GTDB lineage: Bacteria > Pseudomonadota > Gammaproteobacteria > Enterobacterales > Alteromonadaceae > Marinifaba > Marinifaba aquimaris. Next base: position 85,260 of record NZ_JABULX010000014.1, on the reverse strand, counting down.
AAGCTGTGAATCAGAAATTGCCAAGCTTATTCAAAGCTACCCGATAAAAAGTGTTTGTGTCATTAGTCATATCAGGCAAGCCAATCGCGGTCGTGTCAGCCTTGAAAACACCCACCCTTTTAGCCGTGAGATGTGGGGCCAAAACTGGACTTTTGCCCATAACGGTCAGCTAAAAGGGGTGAAAAAGCTAACAACCGATCATTTCCAACCAGTGGGTACCACCGACAGCGAACACGCGTTTTGTTGGTTAATGTCGCAAATTAAAGCCAAATACCCAAATAAACCGCCGCAAGATAGAAAAACGCTATTTCGCTTGGTCGCCAAACTAGCACCAACTTTACATGAAATGGGCGTAGCGAACTTCTTTTTAGCCGATGGCCGTTATCTATTTGCGCATTGCAGTAATAACTTACACTGGTTAACCCGCCGCGCACCATTTGGTGTCGCCAGTTTAAGTGATGTTGAAATGACAGTGGATTTCCAACAAGAAACCACCCCCAATGATATCGTCACCGTCATAGCCACTAAGCCATTAACCACCAACGAAGATTGGTACAAAATGGCACCACAAGAATATCAATTATTTGATTTAGGCGAGCCGATAAAGCTTTAGTGCTAAAAGCGAAGGCTATTCGACTTTGCTTTTGCTCTGCAGGCTGTTTTCAATCTGATATAAACTCAATACATCATTCCTGTGAAAAGATTAATTTAAACGATCCCAGTTCGTCCTTCCTGCGAAGGCTGGAACCGGTTTTTATTTAAAACCGACCACCGCCTGCGGGGTGGTGGTGATAAATATATATTTTAAAATTGAAATTGCTATGACAGCTTGGAAAACAATTTAATTAACGACGGTTGGCGGTTGATTCTTTTTCCCACTATCTTTAATAATCCAGCCGAAATTATTAATTAATATACTACGTGCATCTTCAGCTTCGGATGAATACTTTAAAATATAAGCCCCTAATTGAACATCATTTTGTAAGTCCAACTCGCTCCACGCGATTAATATTTCATCGTAATAATCAAAGCGATTTGCAGAGTTAAACATACCTTCCATATTCGTAACATTAGATACGTCCCATTGTGAAATATCATGATTAAAGCTCTCAGCAACAATAAACATTTGACTCATATCAACACTGGATACATCCCAACGTCCAATATCTTGATTAAAGGCCTTTGCATGAGTAAACATCCCGCCCATATCCGTGACATTGGACGTAAGAAAAATTTAATATTAAAGCCGATAAGGCGTAGTTTTTAAAAACGAAGGTTATTTAGGATCGACCTTCCTGCAAAGGCAGGAATCGGTTTAGTTTAAATGGGTATCTAGTGCTTATAACCGACCACCGCCTGCGCGGTGGTGACGATAATTTTAAATATGTGGGTCGAAACAAAGTTCCTAGTGTCTGGTTTCTGCTTATTCAAGCTTTGCTTGAACCTATTGGTTCTTCCCGCAAATACACCAACCAATAAGTCAGGCCAACAAACAAACCTCCTCCGATAATGTTGCCTAGGGTGACGGGGATCAGGTTATCGATGGCGAAGTTGCTCCAGGTTAGGTGGGCAAAGTCATTGGCGGTAAAACCGATTTGCAGCCAAAATTCAGCGGGCGCGATATCTTTAATAAAAATAGCGAGCGGGATTAAAAACATGTTGGCAATGCAGTGCTCAAAACCACAGGCTACAAACATACTTATAGGTGGCACAATCACCACTACTTTATCCACCACACTGCGGGCACTAAAAGTCATCCATACAGCGAGACAAACCATAAAGTTACACAAAATCCCGAGGGCTACCGCTTGGCTAAAATCATAATTGAGTTTGTTGCTCGCAGTACTTAGGTAGTTAAGCCCGACAGCGCCATTAGCTAACCAGTATTGCTGCGCCATTAATACCAACAAAACCAGCAACATAGCACCGATAAAATTACCTAAATAAACCACAGTCCAATTGTTAAATAGCTGCTGCCAAGTGATTTTTTTGCTCGCCTTAGCAACAACGGTTAATACACTGGATGTGAACAAGTCACCGCCACAAATACCTACCAAAATAAGGCCTAAACTAAAAACCACGCCACCGAGTAATTTAGTGATACCAAAAGGAAGTTCACTCGTCCCAGTGGTTACCACGATATAAAAGATAAAACCTAAACCAATAAAGCCACCTGCGGTCATGGCTAAAATTAACGCCGTTGGCCAAGGGGTGTTAGCTTTGGTCACACCTACACTTTGCGCTTTTTTAGACATTGCTTTAGGTAAAATCGCATCAAATGCATTTTGCGTAATAGGCTTTGTGGGCTGAGAACTCGACATAATTTTCTTTATTATTTTTCTAACTGATTTTGTTCACTATTTTGCCTGTAAAGCGGCAAATGCTCCATGAAAACCCATGGATTAATTGCATTTGAGCCTTGGTTTCTCATACTGATTAATGAACATTTTTTTGCCAACAAGACGAATATATCTTTACCAAACCTTTATCGACCAATGGCCCGTTCACGAATAAACTCAAAGCACTCTTGATTGAAGACAACCCCACCTACGCCAACTTGATGCTTAGCATCAGCCAAAACAAAGCAGAATTCACTTGGTGTAAAACCTTGAGTGAGGTGGCTCAAGTAATCGAAAAAGAGCGCTTTGATATCTACTTGCTCGATTTATATTTACCTGATGGCCATAGTATTGAATTTTGCCGCACCATTAATACCCCACAAAAAACAGATAGCATTACTGTCTTAATCACGGGTGAAAGTGACTTAGAGTGGCGCTTACGTGCTTTTGAAGCAGGGGCAGAAAATTATATCCAGAAGAACATCAAACAAGACGCATTAAAAATCAAACTCGATAGTTTATTTAACTACCAAGCCGATAGGCTGTTGGCTTTAAAAAGTGCACAAGCTGAATCCAAAAAACACTTAGACCAAAGTGTGCGTTCGCAACTCGATCACAATGCATTAGTACACTTTTACCGTCAGTGCTTAAACCTAAATAACATCGATAAAATTGAACGCCACTTAGCATCGTTAATGCAAAGCTGGCACCTCAATTACATTGCGCGTTTTACGTTAACGGATGGCACCGAATATCACTTTAAAGCTCATAACGAAGCTATTTGCGAAATGGAGCTCGAACTGTTTAACGAACTCAATGCTAATGGTCCTAATGTACAATCATTCGGTAACTCGAGTTATTTTCGCTACAAACAAGCCGAACTCATCGTTAAAAACATGCCCAAAGACAGCTATAGCCGAGGTTCACTTATCGATTGATTTCATTACGCAGTGGAAGCTGTTGATATTCGATTAGAAGAAATTGAAAAGCTCAATCATATGCAAGCGATGTTAACCCAAGTACGCCAACATTTAGCCGCTGATATTGACGACAAAGGCATACATCTACTGAACGAGCTGGCCAATGACTTAGCCGCCATTACAGAAGAAAAAGACTTAACTGAAGAAAGCGATGATATGGTGTTTTTCTAACGGCAAAAATAAAAAAAGCCGAGCTATCTAGCTCGGCTGGTTTCATTCATTGAGGTTATTAATCTAACCCGGCATTACGCGTCATATTTTCGTTGTGTGTGTGATGCACAATGACATTATCTTCAATGCGAATACCGCCATAAGGCTTAAAGGCGTCTACTTTATTCCAATTTACGTATTTGCCCGCCGAGGAATCTTTTAACTCGGCCAGTAAAGAGTCAATAAAATACAAACCTGGTTCGATAGTAAAGACTTGCCCTACTTCAACTTCACGTGTCGTTCTTAAATAAGGATGATCTTTTGGTGGCTCTACGTGTGTTCCGCGAACATCTGCCATAAAGCCGCCGACATCATGTACTTGTAACCCTAAATGATGACCTAATCCATGTGGGAAGAAAGTACGGGTAATTTGTTTTTCTACCGCCTGCTCTGCACCAATATTGATAATACCAAACTCTTCTAATACGTGTGCTAGTTCAAGGTGACATTGCACGTGTAAATCGCCGTATTTAAGCTGTGGTTTAAGGCCTTTAACTAACTTTTGTTGCACATCGTCCATCACCTTCACTAAATCAGCAAAAGCATCATCTTTCAGTGAATAGGTACGGGTGATGTCACTGGCATAACCATTGTAACTAGCACCAGCGTCAATTAAAAAAGAACGCAGCTCTTTTGGCGCTTGGTTATCACGAACCATGTAGTGCAAGATGGCGGCATTTTCGTTTAATGCAATGATATTGGTGTAAGGCACTTGGTTTTCATCGTGCAAACACGCATTCAAATAGGCTTGGTTGATCTCAAATTCAGTACGCCCAGCTAAAAATGCTTGCTTGGCCGCAATGTGCCCTTTGACCGCTTTTTCAGTCGAGCGGCGCAAACATTCGTGCTCATAGTCTGTCTTATAAGCGCGGTGATAATGTAGGTAGTTTAATACCGCTTCAGGATTCACTTGCTCAAATCCTAACGCTTTGGCCACTCCTAGGTGTTCACCTATGTAGGCATAGTCAGTTAATACACGCGGTAAATGCTGCTCAACCTCATTAGCTTGCGTCAAAATTTGTATATCAAAGTGTTCAAGCCAAAATTCATCGCGCAATTCAATCACTTTGTGCCAAAAGTCATTCGGTTGGTAGTAAATTAGTTTAGGCTTGTCTTCACCGTTAACCACTAACCAAGAATTTGGCACCTCGGTTACAGGTAACCAATGTTTAAAGTGAGGATTCACTTTAAACGGGTAATCCATATCGTCCAAAAACACACGTTTAGCTTGGCCAGAGTGAATCACTAACGCATCTAATTGTTCGCGTTGTAACACTTGGCGAGTTCGACTTTGTAGTTCCTGAATATGCAGGCTATATAAAGCTTCTAGTTGTGTTTGGGTCATATGATTAAACCTGTTTCCTAAAACTAGCGTTATTTAACTAGCTTAATTAAATTGTCATTAATTGCTTGTAGCTATTGTCAAAGACAAAAGGTAATCTTACTAGAGCTTAAGTTTAGGATATGAATGAGAAAATGTCGGAAATCGTAAAGCCCAATGGACAAGGCCTTAACCGTATCATCAAAGCAGGCTACTGCTCAGTCAAAGGTTTGCGCTCTGCTTGGCAACAAGAAGCTGCATTCAGACAAGAGCTAACACTCGCGGCAATCCTTACGCCAATTGCCATTTTTACCAGTGACAGTTTCGGTCAATTTTTACTACTTTTTTCTACGTTACTTTTAGTGTTAATTGTTGAATTACTCAATTCAGCAATTGAGGCCACGGTTGATCGTATCAGCCTAGAACACCACAAGTTAGCTGGCCAAGCTAAAGATATGGGCTCGGCTGCTGTCGCGCTAAGTTTATTGATGGTTGTCCTCGTTTGGGGTTATCACGTGTACCAGCTATTTGCCAACTAAAAGCCAATGAGCAATTGAAAGGTTTCGACTTTTTACTTGCTTAGCTAAAGCCTTGCCTGATAAATTTAACCCGCTAGCTCTGATGCAAACTGCAATCAAACTAAGGTTAAAGCCATGGCCAACGACATTATAATTGCTCCATCTATTCTTTCTGCTGATCTTGCTCGCTTAGGGGAAGACGTCGATAAAGTACTCGCTGCCGGTGCAGATGTGGTGCATTTTGATGTGATGGACAATCACTACGTGCCGAATTTAACCTTTGGCCCTGCCATCCTAAAAGCATTGAAAGATTACGGTATTAAAGCCGAGTTTGATGTTCACTTAATGGTCGAACCCGTCGACGACTTAATTAACCAATTTGCTGATGCGGGCGCCAGCTATATCAGTTTCCATCCAGAAGCGTCTAAACACATTCACCGCTCACTGCAACTCATCAAAAGTAAAGGTATTAAGGCGGGCTTAGTATTAAACCCTGCAACCCCGCTTAACGTATTAGATGAAATACTTCCTGAACTTGATTTTGTACTGATTATGTCAGTCAACCCTGGGTTTGGTGGACAAAGCTTTATCGAGTCAAGCCTGAATAAAATCAGTAAACTCGCTGAAATGATCGAAAAACAAGGTTTAAATACCTTTATTGCGGTTGATGGCGGCGTAAAAGTCGATAATATAGCCAGTATAGCCCAAGCGGGCGCGAAATTATTTGTTGCCGGTTCAGCCATTTTTAATGCGCCAAACTACCAGCAAGTCATTACTCAAATGCGTGATGCAATAACAAGAAAAAATGAGTAAATAACATGTCACTAAAAGCAAGCTTGCAAGCCATTTTACTATCGTTGGGTCTTGCAAATATTCAAATCAGTCATGCCGATGACTTACAAACTAAGCAATTAGTTCAGGTACAGACGCTCATCGTGCAGTGGGATCAATCAATTGCTGATATTCCAGATGACTTACTTTCTCTCAACGACGAAATCGAAGTTCACTTACTCAACCTCTCTCCTTTTTCTAAGCGAACGATCAAACCTGTTAAAGTCACATTCCCAACAGCCTATAGTGCTGACAAGGTGAAGTTTTTACTGAGAAAGCTCGAAGCGATTAAAACCATCGAAAAAGAACAGCAAGCCAGTCAGAGTATTCAACCTGACGACCCACTGTTTTCATCTCAAGAGCACCACACGCTTATCAACTCAGAACAAGCTTGGGATACCAACAGCAGCTGTAACTTAACCAAGGTAGCGGTATTAGATTCAGGTATCGATTTAGATCACACCGACCTAGTAGAAAACATCTGGGTCAACTCAGCCGAGTTAGACAATGGTATTGATGACGATAACAATGGCTTAATTGATGATATCCAAGGCTGGGATTTTGTTAACAACACCAATATGCCTGATGACGATAACGGTCATGGCACGCACGTAAGCGGTATTGTTGCTGCTAAAGGTAACAACTTTAACGGTGTATCGGGTGTGTGTTGGAATGCCCAATTAATGCCGATCAAGGTATTAAGAGATTCGGGTACTGGTAACTTATCAACGATACAGCAAGGTATTGATTACGCGGCGGCACAAGGCGCACGTGTGATCGTATTATCTTTGGTGTTTAACCAATCTAGCCCATCACTACTTGCTACAATGCGAGCGGCTGAACAAGAGCACGATGTATTATTTGTAGTAGCAGCGGGTAACAATGGCAAAGATATCGATAAAGATCCTATCTACCCTGCTAGCTATAGCCCACTGTTAGATAACACCATGGCCGTTGCCAATGTCGATAATAACTTTGAACGCAATGAAAACAGTAACTTTGGTGCACAAACGCTAGATATTTCAGCCCCGGGCACAGGTATTTTCAGCACGTGGCGCAACAATAACTACATAGAGCAAACAGGTACATCAATGTCTGCGCCTATGGTTGCAGGAGCTGCTGCTTTATTGTGGAGCATTAACCCAGAGCTCAGCGCAGCTGAAGTAAGGAGCCAATTAATCAACACTAACCGCAATGACAGTGGTAGTGAATGGTTGTCTAAATCGGCCGGTACGTTAAACCTAAGCGATTTATACTCAGTTTCAGATAATCGCCTTAACTTATTTAACTTTGCCGCCGATAGCGAGACTCAACTTGAAGGCTTTGGTTTATCACAAACCGAGCAAGTCGAATACGTAGCCTTTACCACAGGCGATGTGATCAGTTACGACGTATCCTTTAACATTATTTCAGATAACTTAATCACACTAGACTTCGCAGCAAGTCGCCCGGGTTACTATGTAGCTAAAGGGACCAACAGTGATTCTAACCGCTTAGTCAGCTGGGTAGCAGAGCAACCTGAAACACCGACAAATATCACCGTTGAAGAAAATGGCTCAGGCTTCGCTATATCTTGGAGCAGCAGTAACTTAGCCGAAACCTACATAGTTGAACGCAATATAGATGGTACGTGGACGCAGCTCGATTCAGTTAACAGCACTACTAACATCTATTTTGATGAAAGCGTACCTGATTACGAAGTGCTGCAATATCGTTTATTAGCCGCTTACAACTATATCGACCCAACAACTGGCGATGTAGAAGAAGAGTTATCTGAGTACTCAGATGCCGTTGCTCCCAATGGTGAAATTTTCGCTGGTGCTTGGTTAACCAAAGAATTAGCACAAGTCCCGCTTGATTACGACTTTATAAACATTCGCCTGCAAACCAATACAGATGAAGATATCTCGTTTAGTTTATCAACAGGTAACTTACCTAATAGTTTGCGTTTAAGTGATGAAATTGGTCATATCGTAGGTCCACCAGAAGAAGAAGGCACATTCAACTTCAGTGTGACTTACACTAACCGCACAGGCACCGTCACGGGTACACGTCAGTTCACTTTGGTTGTTGCGGATAACGATCTCGACTTATTAAACGAGCCGAATCAAGATATTCAAATGAACTTTGATACCAGCAAAGGTCAATTCACATCACTACAAAGTAAATCTGTGGTAGGAGAAGAATTCGAATCGGTTCGCATGTCGATTTATAACTTTGATAAAAACTTATCATCGACCACTATTTCTGCTGATCCATACCGTTTATCAGGTGGAACTATTGGTACGATCCACGCTCAGTTGAGCACCGGCGGTTGGGTAACATTAGACAATAGCGATAATAACTTAGCCTTAGCTAATGGCTTAAGCTGGATAGTGGAAGATAACTCAATTTACGATCACAACCCTGAAGAGAACCTGATCGAAGTGGATTTCTCAATTAACTGGCAACAGATCCCAACTGAAGATAATTCAGGCGGTGACACTAGCGGCGGTGGTGGCGGCGGTGGTGGTTCAACCACTTGGTTAAGCCTGCTGATGGCATTTGCCATTGCCTTGCGTATCAGACGTAAATAATAAAAAAGAAGCGGCTTATGCCGCTTCTTTTTTATTCACTATGCAAACTATGAACATACGCCAAGCCGACAAAGCTGAAATAAAAACCATTAACCAGTTTTATAAGCAACAAGCTAAAGGCCAAGCGAAAAAGGGCGAGTGTATTTGGTTAACTGAACACAAACAGCAGATTATTGCCGCGCTTCGTATTCAGCCGCTATTTGATGAGCCTAACAGTGCTTTACTACTAGGAGTATTTGTCGACCCAAATTTCAGACAACAAGGTATTGCCAGTAAGCTCGTCACCACAGCTTGTCGCAACTGGCAAAGCGATAACGCCGATAAAACCCTTTATACCTTCCCGTATCAAAAACTGACCGCTTGGTACCAAACCCTAGGCTTTACTAGCTCTACCCGAGCCGATTTACCGCTAGGTATTGAATCGCGCTATAAACGCTATAGCGAGCTGAATAAAGAGCTTGTGGTGATGAGACTTAGCAAGCGCTAATTGTCTTGATATTGCTTAATAAAGGCGCAGGCATCAAAAATGACAAGCTCAAAATCTTTTGTCATTCTGAAATGGCTGGTACTGGTTTTCATTGGGGCATTATGTGCATAAGCCACTTTACAACCATCAGGAGAAACACTTATTTTTTGAACTTCTCCATATTCTATCTCCCAGAGTTTGTTACTCTTGAACCATGCAGATTGCGATGATTTACGGTAACCCGCACGTGTTATGAACCAACCCGCTTTAGTTAAGTGGTAATCAATACCTTTGCTACCCCATGGAACATCACAATGCTTAAAATAATCAAACTGCCAATCATTTCTAGGTAAGGTCCAATATCCTGAGCAATTACCTTCAAAAATGTAATAGCCATAATAAGTATCAGAGTGCTTACTATATTTTGGCATGACAGCACCTTGACTGAACGCCGGTGGTAAAACCATCTCTTTTCCAGTCGCTGAATTTACAAGAGAGTGTCTTTTCTCTTGCCCGGGTTGGTGGCGAGAAGCCGTTAAATAACCATCTTCAACTTTCAGTGCATATTGGATTTTATCTTCACCAACAGCTTTTATCTTCTCACATGAATGATTAGAAAATCGGCCATTTTTATATCTATGCTGACGCTCATTGACATATTTTTCGTCAACTTTAATTTCAAAACGCGGAGAGTTTTGCAAGATTCGATAAGTGCCCCGTTTAATATAAAAGGTTAACTCTTTATCCACTAAACAATAATGAAAAAGTGCATCCATGCTCGTTTCGACAAGTTGCTGATAATCTCCCGATATAAGATCCATCTCAAAGATACCTTTTATGTCATTAGGCCCGGTAACAGGCAAAAGCAATGTACTTTCACTCGTCCAAGTTAGATTTTGCCTCATTCCATATGTATAAAGTACTTCGAAATCCCTAAATACCTTCTTGTAAGGTGCGATGTCAGCAACTGGATCCGGATTACCTTTTAAAAAGTACCACCCCAAGCCCGCTACTAAGGAAATTAATGACAAATTCCCGAATGTAAAAAATTTAAATAGCTTCCAAATATTCATTTTTAAACTTCATTCCGTTGTAGATAGTTCCATTTTACGCGCTAAAAACACTAAGCTGACTTCAGCTATTTTACCCAATTAACCAAAGCTTGATCCAACACAAAGAAATGTTCAGGTTTTAATCAATACTTAAAGTAAAGAAACGTTAAGTAGAGATAGCATCATGGTCACGTTAATTGACAACACTTTTGATTTTGATGATGTATTTGATCAGTTTTTTAGCGCTAATTTATTAATGCTAGGTAATGACAATGCGCGATTAGCGGATGTTGAAATGTATCAAGATGACAAGACAATCGCTTTAACGGCTCATTTACCCGATGTGGAAAAGGGTGAAATCGAGCTTATTTTGAAGATGGAGTCCTGCAATTAGCAACGGGCGGAAACGGCGAAAAAACAGGTGCTAGACAATATATGCGCCACATGTATTTAGGTGACAATATAGACGTGGAGCATATGCATGCCACTTTTAATAATGGAATTTTAACGCTTAATGCTCAAAAGCAGTTACAAGCAAATGAATTGGCAAAGCGCATCAGAGTCAATTGAATAGTACACCCACGTTAACTCCTAAAACAGAGATTAACACAGCAGATTTAGCACAAAAGCCAAACTAGCCTTACACTTTATATACAAAACTTCTCAGAAACTTAATTGGTATTTCGTACAATAAGTTTAGGTATTTCAATAGTGTTGGTCAGGGGTCAATGACTATATTTCAAAAGATGTTGCTTACGCCCATTATTAGCTTAATCATTTTGATTGGTGTCACGATTGATGCAACCAATAAACAAGCTAGTATTGAAGACTTAAAAGCCTACCGTTCTACTTATGTTCCACTTTTGACTATAGCCAAAGAGAATATCTTTTTGTTTAAGCAGATGCGTAATCTATACAAAGATGCGATCACGGCAGATGAGCCTGAATGGCTGTATCAAGCAAAAGATGCCCATCAACAAATCCTAAAAAATATCGATATCTTGCAGCACCACAAAAATATTGTCGATAATAATCGCCTGATCGATATTCAGGCTTGGCTGGAAACCTATACTTATACCGTCGAAGAAATTGTCAAACAAGATTTGGCACAACAAGCCGACTTGCATACGCATCAAGAATCAGCTCAACTGATCAAACATCTGCATATCCAAATTGATCAAGGCTTAAAAGACATGGCCGAGCAAACAGAAAGCCGCTTTTATGAGGAAGTCGAAGCCGATTACATTGCTCAAGAAAAAGTAGTCGTACAAGGCGGAGGTTTAGCTATAGGTTTATTGTTACTGACCATTTTTTCTAGCTTGTATCTGTCTATTTCTACTCGCAATAGCTTAATAGCACTAACCGAACGGATAAAAGCATTAGCGTCAGGTAAACCCGATTTTAGTAAACGAGTACAAAGACGCAGTAATGACGAAATTCGCTACTTAGTATTTTGGTTCAACCGCTTACAAGACAAACTCGAAGCGAGCTATAAAGAAATTGCGCATGCCGCAATTACAGACCAATTAACTAAGCTCAATAATCGCAAACGGTGCGATGAATATCTTGCCCAAACCATTAAACAAGCAGAAACAGGGGAAATAACGTTAGCCGCTGTTGTTGCAGACATAGACCACTTTAAGGCAGTTAATGACAATTATGGCCATTTAACAGGTGATAAAGTACTTAAACAGTTTGCTGATATTTTGCGTAGCCAAGCAAATGAACATGCGTTTTTAGGGCGCTGGGGGGGCGAAGAATTTGTTTTGCTCCTAAAAAATTATCGCCCTGAGCACGCTCATCAATATTGTGAGCAATTGCGCCAGAGCATAGCTGGCGCTAGTTTCAAAGAAGCAGGTATGGTGACCGCCAGTTTTGGTATGAGTGTTTATCAACCGGGTGACAGTGAAGAAAGTTTAATGAGTAAAGCTGATCATTTGCTTTATCAAGCCAAAGAAAATGGCCGCAATCGCGTTGAATCTGACATTTAGGCTCAAATTGCTGCTCGGTATCAATTCCCACAAAGTCTTAATGTTTAACTACAATTAATATCATTAAGGTTTGCGATCCTAGATTTGAGCTTATTGGGTAAGTAACAGGCAAGCCACTTTAGACTTGTTTTACGTTGGAATCATTGATGGAAATCGAAAGCGATAGTGAAGACGCTCGATTAGCAGCCCTTTATAGTCACAAAATTTTAGATACACCCGAAGACGGTACATTTGATGATATTGTTTATGTCGCCGCTCATTTATTAAATACCCCTATCGCAATTGTCAGCCTAGTTGATCACGACCGCATCTGGTTCAAAGCAAAATACGGTATAGATACTAAAGAGCTAGAACGCCGTCCAGGGCTTTGTGCTTCGGCCATTATGCGAAGTGGCTCTTACATCGTTGAAGATGCAGCTATTGACCCAAGAACCTTGACTAACCCACTGGTTGCCAGCGATTTTGGTCTGCGTTTTTACGCGGCCGAAACTCTGACAACCTTAGACGGCTATAACTTAGGCACCTTGTGTGTATTAGACTTTAAACCGCGTGAATTGGATGATTGTCAAAAAGACTTACTCAAGCGTTTAGCCAATCAAGTCATGGCACAAATGGAAACTCGACTGGCTTATAGAAAAAGTAAAACCGTGCATCAAGCGCTATCTATTCAAGAAGAAATTAACGCGGTTACTTTATCTACCCTGTCTAACTCGCTTATTCGCATTAACACTAAAGGGCAAATCCTGTCGGCAAATTGTGCCACTGTTGAGTTATTTGGTTATAGCCAACAAGAGTTGTTTGGCCAAAACATCAGTTTATTGATGCCTGATGAATACGAACAAGTGCATGACCAATATATTAAAAACTATCTCGATACTGGCGTTGAAAAGTTTATAGGTAAAAAAGATAACTTTTTAACCGCAGTGCACAAAGATGGCACCAAGCTGAAAGTACAAGTGACGGTAAATAAATTGGAGCTCAGCTCAGGTAAAGAATTTATTGGTGAAATACGCGATGTAACCGAGCAAATAACCCAAGCAGAGAAGCTGCAACAGCTCGCCATGTTTGATCAACTCACCCAATGTGCTAATCGCCATTTACTCTGGGATAAATACAATTGGTTTAAAGCTCAAGCAGAGCGTCGAAATATCAGTTTTAGTTTGGTTTATATCGACTTAAATAACTTTAAGCCGATCAATGATGAGTTTGGTCACCATGCAGGTGATGAAGTATTAAAAATGGTCTCGAGTCGATTAAAAGCGCATTTGAGAAAAACCGATATTATCGCTCGGGTTGGTGGTGATGAGTTTGTTTTATTACTGCAAGAAAAAACCGAACAACAGAGCTTCTTACTAAAACTCAACCACATCATAGAACAACCTGTACTCTATCAAAATAGGCAGCTGAGCGTGTCTGCATCAATAGGCTTTGCTTACTATGATCAAGATGGCAAAGACTTAGATACCTTGCTCGATGTAGCCGATAAGCGCATGTACCAAAACAAGAAAATTACCACTCTTGCAAGCTGCCAAGCGTGCCCCAATGTTTGACCTTGCTATTTAATATTCACTCAAAAATAAAATAGTAGCCGTAGGCTAATAAAAACGCAGGGACGGTAGAATACAAAGTGGCTAACAAAGCCGCTTTGGGTGCTAAAACAATGGCCGGAAACAACGCATCGCCATCGTTGCTAATGGCATTACCAAGCTGAGCTGATAGTGGCAGCGTGCCAGATAAATACATACTGGTGACTAAAATCTGTGGCCCACAACCGGGCAACATACCAAGCAAAATTGCAAAAAGGGGCGTAAACGCCCCCCAACCCGATATCATTTGGGCAAGATCAATGCCCGAATACAACATCGTCAGTTCAAATATCAAAAATGCGACAACCACCCAGCTGACAACAAACTGCGTATCAAGTGCTACTTTTTGAAACAGCTTTTTCGTTGTTTTAGGATCTTCCGATACCAAGGTTTCATAGTTACAGACATCTCTTGTCATCGCCCATAACAGCACAGTGACCATAGCCAATAATGCGCCTATTAGTTCAATCGCACCTTGTTGCAAACCCAATAAGTGATTCACTTCGAATTGAAATGCAATCAACAGGCTAACCACAGCGGTTGGGGCAAGAATAACACGCCAAAATAATCCCTGTAGGCGCAGCAATTTAGACGGTGTAGGTTTATGCGTATGAGCTTTATTAACCGGCTTTGGCTCGACTTGTAAGAAGTCTGGTCGATGAATTTTATTGACTACTAAGCCCGATAATACAGCGACCATAAAAGACGCAACCGTCACCTGCAAGCCTGTTAATGGCTCTCTGGCAATCAGTAAAAATGCCGCATCACCCATTGTCGCAATCAGCACACTGACAACGGCAGCAAAACTGGTTTTACCCTGGACAAACTGAGTGATCACAACAATGGCACCACCACAGCCGGGTAAACACCCCATTACACTAGCAGCAGTGATTTTTGCTTTTTCAGACAAGCTCTGATCTAAAGGCACCCAACGTATCACTTTCAAACTAAGGTACTGGTAAAAAGCGAGCGTTAAAGCAACAAATACTGCAACTTGCCAAAAAGCATCCGATAACACAGCTAACGTCACATCTCGGCTGTCAGTATTGATCAGCAAACACGCCAACATAATTGGCAATAGCAACCGCTTGTATCTCAGAATTTGTCTCGTTGCTTGTGTTTGAATAGCAACCGAATGAGTTAGCATCGGTCACCTCTATTGATAGCAACATGGATTTTAAAGTAAATATCTATCAGCATGGTGTAGCTCAAAAAAGACGATAAAAAAGCCAAGAATTTCCTAGGAAGTTATAGCTTAACTTCCCAATAAATTAAATGATAATTATTATCATACGCATTTAAAAATTATCAAGTGAATTTTTGTTAATATCTTTTTAAGCAATCGATCGTCACCAAAAAACGAGTCTTTTAAAACCACAAAAGTGAATACTCACGTACTATAAAGACCCTTTAATTTTGTTTGTTATCGCGATCTACACGCAATAAAAAAGGCTCCAAATGGAGCCTTTTGTAAAATGAAAAACGCGTATGGCGTTAGATCGCCATCTCAGTTTGTGTGACTTGAATCCAGTCTTTTTGATCAACCCAGTTCGTTGTACCGTCTTTAGTTGTGCGTATAGGTACTATATAGCGACACGTCGTTTGTGGTTTAACAGAGGCAAAAATCGGCACAAAACCAAAATCTAAAGCGGTTTCGATCAGTGCAGATTGGTTACTTGGATCAATATCAGCCGCCTCATCGATATAAATAGGAATGCGATACAGACCGCGCTCTTTTTCAACCAATAAGTGACGAATAAACATCATGCCACACAATAACTTAATGGTAATACGCGTACCGTTTGAACCGGCAGAATCGATTTTATCGTAGTATTCAACCTTCTCTTCGCGGTTAATCACCTTAAAGCGAATATCGAATAAATCAGATAAACTCAGGCCACCGCGTTCACTGGCTGATTTCACTAAGTAATCTTTGGCAAGGTTAACTTCAATATCCGATTTGGCATCTTGTGCACCTGCAAGTAAATCAAAGCTTTCACCGACATCATACGCACTTGATGTATTGATAATGGTGTCAATGTGCTGCACTAACGTATCGCGCTCTACCACTTCGATGGTGAAAGACTTTAAGTTCGAAATCGGTTTACGCCAGATGTTCTTATTAAACTCGTACATCTCACGCTTCAAACGATCTAAATCTTGGCGCAGACCTTTGATTGTTGCCGCCACTTCCGTTAGCGCAACACGCGCCTGACGCTCAATTGCTTCTTTTTCATCATCAATGTGGTGATAAGCGGCAATTAATTTGCTGTAGCGCACTTCTTCGTCTTCTTCGATCTCGAACTTGGTAATACCCGCCTTAGTGATCACTAAGTAAGTATTTTTGATGTTCATTTCAATCGCACCAAGCTCGCGAACCGTTTTGTTGAAACCGTCTAATTCGTCTTCTAGGTTATCCAGATCAATTAATACATCTAATGGGTAAGGTGTAATGCGACCTTCAAATAACGATAACTGATGGTCTTGGCGCTCTTCTTTGATGCGTTGCAAACGTTCAGCACGACGCTTGAGCTGTTCTAGCTGAGCATTGAGTGTTGAGCGTTTGTCCGTCAAGCTTTGACCTCGAGCTTGCAAGCTGTCGAGCTTTTCTTGTAAACCCTGATCTTCAATCGCTAAGTTTTCTTGTAATAACTCTTTTTCTTCCAACAAATCAGACATTTGCTGGTAACGTTCAAACTGCTTTAGATCTTGTTCAGCAGCCAGTACGTCTTGATAAAGGTCTGCTTGCTCAGCTTTTTTACCTTCCAGATCTTCGGCAACGAGCTCTAACTCTTTGAGTTCTTCAAGCTGTAGCTTTAAGTCATCAAGTTGCGATTTAAGCTGTGCTTTATCTTCTCCGCCAGGTACTTGTGCTGGCTCTAAACTCTTAAGGTCAATCACCGCACCATTAAGGTGTAATTTACCACCAGAGATTAAGCTAGATAGCTTATCGATTTGCTCTGCAAAGGCATTTTCGTCGGTAATCTGCACTTCGCCCGTGCTTGTTGTCGATAGTGACAATAAATCTGGGTTAAATAGGCGAGATAATTCACGTACTTCGTTTAATGATAACTCTTCACATAAATGAGAATACAAGTTGTATTCAAGGTTTTTAAACTGCAGTTTCATCCGACGTAGGTCGCGTTCAGTGAACGACTTACGACGCTGGATACTGGCTAAGTCTTTGCCTTCCGCACCTTTTAATGAATGCGTTAAATTTTCATAACGCGCTTTTTGTTGCTGTAAATTCTGCGCGAGCGTCGCTTGGTTTGTCAGTTGATAGCTTTGCTCTAACTGAGCAAAATTAGCAAACCATGCGTCTAACTCCGCCTTTTGTGTAGCGATTTGCGTTAACTGGCTTTGATACAGGTGACGCTTTTCAGTGTGGGTATTGTGCTCTTCAATAATTGCCGTCAGCTCTTCACTGATTTCTTCACAACGACCTGAGTAATAGTCATCCCACTCTGTCAGGGCTAATTCTAACTTAGGTAAATAGGCGTTGATCTTACCGCGCAGTACCGCTCTGTTATCGAGCATACTCTCTAGTGCTGCAATGGCTTCTTTTTGCTGCTCAAGAGCGCGCAGTTCTTTTCGGGCGCGATTCACTTTATCAAATGCTTGATTCCAAATATTAAAGAAATCGACTTTTGAATTAGACATATGACGCTCAAACACCCGCAAGATAAAGCGTTTAACATCGCTTGAGCTCAATTTGTGTAAGTTTAAGATCTTGCGGAAAATTTCTTTATAGATAGGCGCATCAGTTGCATTGTTTAATGGGATCATCTTTAAGCTGATATCCATATCGTACTGAGTTGCTCCACCCGTTAATAGCGAATTTAACTCCGCCGCTTTTAATTCAATTGGGTGATAACCTAAATCAACTAGGTGGCGTGACAGGCTCGTGTACTTAACAATTTTGTTATCCACTAGGTAGTCATCTAACGATAACTTGCCCTTGTATGTGAAAAATTGATAAGCGTAACCGGCAATTTTGCCGCGACCGGCCACACCAATCACCACAGGTCCATCTGCAAGTTCAGCTTCAAGTAAGATGTAGGATTGGTCAGTACCAAAGTAAAAACGTTTGGTTTCATCTAAATCGTGACCATCCCACTCTGTCATGCGTAAATCGTTGATCAAAGGGAACTGTAAGGCATTGATAACGGATGATTTACCTGTGTTGTTTGGCGCGCAAATAGAAGCAGCATCGTCTAACGGGATTTCACATTTGGCGTAACCTGCGGTGTTTAAAAGCGCAAGACGAGTTAAACCATATAATTCTGTTGGTAAGTCATTACTCATCATTTTGCTCCTGTGCAGCGCTATCAACTAAATCACTTAGTTGATCGTCCGTTTGTTCTAACTCTTCTTGTGGTTTAATTTGATCCAGTGCATCTAAATAGCGATAAACAGGTGCGAGTAACTTAAATCCTGCCTGACCTTCTGTTTCGCTATCCGTTGAAATCGTTTCTATGGCAAAGCCATTACGCAGCATGCGATTAAACACATCGCGCTTTAATTCAGCGGCACTGGTGATCTCTAATTGTTCAAATAGGTGATATTGGTTTTGTACTAGATTTTGCATCACATCTTCTGTGACCACTTTTTCAAACAAAGCGCGTAATGGGTCTAAACCGCTATCTGCAAAGTACTCAATCAAGGTGTACACGGTAACGGCAAATGCCCGTGAAATTTTACCCATATTGACAGTACTATCGTCGGCATCGATAAAGAAAAAACCACGTACATCGTGCTTTAATCGATAACCTAATGATGCAAATAACGACGTGTATTCATCCTGATATTGATCGAGTTGTTGCCATAATTGCACATCTTGCTCACTGATATGGTAACCACCGACCAGCTTCTTATTGATGTCTTGTAAATAAGTCAGTTCTGATAAATTAATTTGCATAAATCTGTCTTTTATTTTTTGTCGGATGATGCGCTATCCAGAGCAGCGGCTTGGTATGGGTACAAGGTGACAGTAGCACCTTTTAATTGCAGTGTTTCGGGTTTTTCGCTGGTATTAATCGCTACTTCACCGGAGTTCGCTAATTTTTGATAAATATAAAGCACTTCATCAGCAGCGACCTCTTGGTAACTGTCACTCAACCAACTCAACATATTATTGATTCGCTTAGCTGATTTTAATCTGGCACGCGTTTGGTGTACCACAACATCAAAATCTGGCAGTGCTGCAGGCAATTGTGCAACAGTATCAGCAATATCTGGCATTTCCATTTGCTCATCTTGGTAATCAACTAACTCTGCCATATAGGCAGTAATTTGGTTAGCAGTACCGAGAGAGCTCTTTTGGTAATCACTTGATAAATGCGGCGAGTGTTCAGTCAACGTGTTATCAACACCCTTTTTCCGCATCTGCGATAATACTTCTGCAACTTGCTGCGTTAATAAGGTATTTTTGCGCAACTCTTCTCTTAACGGCATTAAGACATCAGCACATCGACGTAAACTGGCTAAGCTAATTCCGTACATTTCTAAAATACGGCTGCGCAGTTGAATCAGTATTTCTTTTTCACTCGACAATACACCCGTTCGTTCGATACTGGTGACCGCGTTAGATAAAATAAGCTCAACATCATCAAAGGTTTGTTTAACGCCACCATTGATATCAATCATCTCGAGCATTGGCTCTATATATTCATCAAAGGCTTCAATAACAGCTTTGTATCGCTTTTCAAGCGACAGATTAGTTAAATCAGCTTTGGCTTGATCGACAATGTTTTGAATGGCTCTTTCGTTACCATCAAACTGTTTAATAATTTTACGGACTCTATCGTCCATCTGACGACAATAACGACGAGTGTCGTCTAAATCCTTAGCATTTATGCTCAGTTCGAGCTTAGTTGATAGACGTTTTAAATTATCAATTAATACATGGATTTCTTCGGCTAAACCCAATTGCTGTTCGTGCAATAAATACTGGGAAAATTCGAGAACAGCCTGATTAAGCTGTAAATGTGATGATTTAGCTTGAGGGATCAATATTTCCATATTGACCAGCTTGTAGGCCTCATTAAAAACCTTATCACCTAACCAATCTGGATGCTGGCGAGAAATTAAGTTTTGCACATCCTGTAAGCTAAAGCTCAACCCTGAATAGCGCTCAACTAAAACCTCGATAATTCGCCAATGCTCACTAATGGTTTTAATGATGCGTTGCGCTGGGATCATAGATTCTGTCTAACTGCGTCTGAATAATTTACGAAAAATAAGAGGCTGATTCTAGCCTGCTGATCTGGCAAAAGCTATGGAAAAACTCGATAAATATGTAACTTAAATTAGTTTTATTCTGCAGTGATTTGCCGGTCGGATAAAATGAAGGTTTAAGCTATATATTTCGCGATCAGTCTGTCATGCTAATAGCCTAATATCTAATAGTAAAAGCGGGCATTAGTGCCTGTTACTGAAAATAATTTAAAACAACGTTGTGTGGAAAAAAAGTCTTTCTTTACTCATTTTTAGCTTGCTGGTTGTGCTGTTTCGCAACCCCATCGCGCTGTATTTTACTAATAATTGGCTTGCTCAATATCATATCCAGGCAAACTGCTTAAATTGGCAACTAACGAGTTTTGATAAACTCAACATTGTTGAGCTCTGTTTAACTTCAGATAAGTTTAATGCCAATATCAAACAGCTCAATTATCAGTTATTTGACGCTAACTTCAGCGCACAATCGGTACATTTAACGTTAAAATCATCTAATAACACCAAAAGTCAAACGGCCAATACACTCGATATTACCCCTATTGCTTTACCTGATATCAATTTAGCAAAAATACCCAACGGCCAAATTCAAACGTTAATTATTGAGCACCCAAGTTTATTAACATCTTTAAATCTAGCCATAGATAAAACAGCTAACCAAATTGCTTTGACAGGTGATGTTAACGCTAATTTGGTATTGGCTAATCAAGTACTTACCGGGGATTTAAACTGGTCGAGCGAGCAAATAACTGAGCTAACAGGCCAAACACTGCCAATCAACTTTACAGCTAATACTCAATGGTCTTTCGACGGTTTGACACTGGATGCAACTCACCAATTAAGGGCTGATGCACAAGTAGATATCGAACAATGCAATGTTACAGCGAACTTTGATGGCGCAATTTCAACCAAGCTAAACTTGCAACAACAAGCATTACTGATAGAAGACCTAGCTCAGCCAATAAACATTGGTGCCAAACAATGTCAGCAACATCTATTGCATCAAATAAACCTACCGACACCATTATCATTAAGTGAGCAATGGCAAGTTAATATCCCAGAGGGGATTAACTTAACGACACACCAGATCCAGCTTTCTGCCTTTTCGATTAGAGGCATAGAGCAAGCTGAACAATTGTCTTTCAACCAAATTACAATTTCAGATTGGCTCTCTCAAGCACCAAGCGTGCAAACAACAGCACATTTTGTTTTGAGCCCCATAAAAGCGTTAACGACGCAATTAACAACGGATATCTATTTTCAACCGAATAAACAAGCTCGCTTTGCTGGTAAATTCACACTGAAAAACATGGCTGAACAAGCGTTGGATATTCAAGGTATCAAAGTAAAATCGCTTAACTTAATCGCCGATTTTAACTACGAATTATCAAAAGGATTAGTATTTAAGGGTGAAGCAAGTGCCCTGCAAATTGACCATGACAGCATTAATGCCGAGCAAATGAATTCAAGTTTTGAAGGCCAGTACCATCTGCGAGCTTGGCAGCTCATTAGTCAGAATAGCCTTGCCAAAGCAACCCACCCCAATGCCATTATTCACCAGTTATCCAACAGCTTAACAATTAAAGGTTCTGCTGATAAAAACACCCAAGTAACAGGTAGCAGTCAAATTAAAAGACTAGCGGTGTTAGCGGATAAAACATTACGCCATGTGCAAATTAACCACAACTTGGAGCAAGCTGACGCTTTAACGGGTAAACACCATGTCAGCTTGCCATCAGGCTTAACAGCAGTCATTACCCATCAAACCAACCAAATATCATTAGAGCTAGAGAGCCAAGGGGTACTGGGTTTTAGCCCTATAGTTTCTATGTTGGCACCCGATGTTGACCTACAATCTGGCTTTGCTTTTGCAAAGGTAGATTACGATATGCAGCAAAAAACAGCCAAAGGAGAAGTGTTTTTAGACAATGTTAATTTTGATTATAAAGACCATCATATTCGTCAGTTAAGCATGCCGCTAACCTTCTCTTATCGACAAGAGCAATGGTTGGTCGCCCCATCAGAATTTAGCATAGCGCATGTATTTACAGGGCTTGAGCTCTATCAACTCAAAGGCCAATTAATATCTAATCAAGCCAAAGAAATCGAGTTGCGCCATTTATCGGGAGTGGTATTTGATGGCCAGTTTCAAAGCTCACCTATTGCGCTCAATGATCAACCTCAACAACTTAATTTAACCATTACCGATGTGGAATCAGGCAAAATTTTGGCACTAGAGAAACAATCTGGGATCAGTGTACAAGGCAAATTAAGCGGTCAATTACCTGTATTTTTATCGCCCGACAATATAGAGATAAAATCTGGCAAATTGGTTAATAGCTCCGCGGGCCAACTTCGTATTGAAAACAATGCCGCATTTGAAGCAGTAAAACAAAAACAACCTGCTTTAGCCGAAGTTTTATCCTTACTGGAGTACTTGGATTTTGAAACATTAAACAGTGATGTTTCTCTATCAAAAGACGGCTGGCTTACGTTAGACATGGCATTGATGGGTTTCAACGCAAAAGCGCAGCAAGAAGTCAATTTTAACTATACTCATCGAGAAAATGTGTTTACCTTAATGAAAGCACTCAGGATGGGTGATGTGATTAAAGATAAAGTACAACAAGAATTTGAGAGAAAAAATGATGCTAACTAAATCATGGCTAACTTTTTTTGCTGCTTTTAGCTTAGCTATGCTAAGTGGCTGTACGCATAAAGTACAAGTAGAAACAAAAGAGCCAATCACGATTAATCTCAACGTAAAAGTTGATCACGAAATTAAGGTCAAAGTTGATAAAGAGCTTGATGACTTATTTGACGATAGCGAATTATTCTAGGAAAGGTTTATGAAAAAAACAGCTAAATTACTCACTCTTTTCAGCGCATTATGTTTATCGTTTTCAGCCTTAGCTTTAGATATTGCCACAGCTAAATCTGCAGGCTTAGTAGGTGAAACGGCCAATGGCTATTTGGCTTTGGTTAAAGAAGACAGTAAAGCCGCTCAGCTGATCAAAGAAATTAACGCCAAGCGCAAAGCAACTTACCAACAGCTAGCCAAAAAAAATCAGTTAACTCTGCAGCAAATAGAGCAAATGGCAGGGAAAAAAGCACAAAGTAAAACCAGTGCCGGCAACTTTATCCAAGTTAACGGTAAGTGGCAGAAAAAGTAACAATTTGCCCACTTAACCTACGGAGGTTGTTCAATACCTCCGCAACCCCCGAATATTATTTGTATTAAAATTTCTTTTTCTATATTCTGCCGCGCGATTTGAGTCTCGTGTAAAAAACACGTTAAAGATCTCTCATTGTTTTTAATTGTTTCAATCTTTCACTTCAAACTTTAATGGAATGATGGGCAATTACAGTGAGTTATCAAATAGTGTGGTCGGTGTTTCGATTTCTACGCTAATACTCAAAATCAAATGAAAACTAAATAATAAAAATTAAAATTAGGAGTAAACACATTGAAAAAGACGATAGCAGCCTTACTGATAGCAGGCTTAATTTCTGGTTGTGCTTCAATCGTGTCAGACAGTTCTTATAACGTAAATTTCAGTGCAACGCCTGACGTTGTAAACTTTGAAGTTATCAACGAAGCGGGTTTAACGATCCACAAAGGTGTAACACCTGAAACAGTCAATTTAGCAGCTGGTGCTGGTTATTTTAATGGTGAAACTTACACTGTTCGATTCACTAAGACTGGCTATAAAACAGCAACAGCTACCCTTGAAAGCCGTATTGATGGCTGGTATTGGGGAAATATTATTTTTGGTGGTGTAATTGGTTTACTAATTGTTGATCCAGCATCAGGTGCGATGTACTCACTACCAAAATCAATGCAAACAACCCTTGAACAAGAAGAAGGATTAAACGTTGCATTGTTCAGTTCATTAACGGATGAACAAAAAACACAATTAGTTAAAATTAACTAACCACTTTAAGCGCTTAGCATCTAAGCTAAGCGTTTTTTCACGTCACTCCATATTAAACTTTTATAAACCCTTACTGTATTTGCTAATTTAGTGTAAGTTATTGGCAATTTTTCAACGGATGGAATACACAAGATGGAGTTTTTACTTGCCGATCTCAACCTGCCCTACTCAACTGCCTTAGCTATCGTATTAGCGCTTTCTTTTATGGAAGGCTTGGGGGTACTCATTGGTTTGAGCTTAATGAGCTTCCTCGATAATTTACTTGATATCGATATTGATGCCGACGCAGAAGTCAGTACTGGAGGCATAACGGCTTTCTTAGGTTGGCTTTGTTTAGACAGACTGCCTTTTTTAGTTTGGTTAATTTTGTTCTTAACCAGCTTTTCACTTATTGGTTTTAGTATCAACCAGTGGCACCCGCTGTCATTAAATCTCTCAGTTCCTATCGCATTAGCTTTAGCGACATTAATCACCAAAATCCTAGGTCAAAAAATTGCAAAGTGGATCCCTAAAAATGAGACCACAGCAGCGTCAGTAAATGATTTTAAAGGTAAATTGGCGACCATCACCGTTGGTAAAGCAACTAAAGGCAATGCGGCTGAAGCCGTATTGAAAGACGATTTCAACCAAAAGCACTACGTTATGGTTGAACCTGATCACAATGAGCACAGTTTCGAACAAGGCCACCAAGTGGTTCTAATTGAAAAACAACAACACTGCTGGATCGCAGTGCCATTTAAATAAAAATAGGAGAATAAAATGGATAGCTTGCCTCAAGTCGATAATATGCAATTTATTATCTTCACATCAGCTGCAGTCTTAGTTGCCTTAATTACTGTGGGTCTAATCATTGCAAAACTCTATACGCGTGCGACAAAAGAAGTGGCTTTTGTTCGAACCGGTATGGGTGGTGAAAAAGTAGTAAAAGACGGTGGCGCAATTGTCTTACCCGTCGTGCACGAAACTATACCCGTCAATATGAATACGCTGAGAATTGAAGTAGAGAAGACGCAAAAAGATGCATTAATCACCAAAGATCGCATGCGTGTTGATGTTAAAGCGGATTTCTATCTTCGTGTTGCACCTCATGCTGAAGGTATATCAATGGCGGCACAAACCTTAGGTACACGTACGATGCGCGTGGATGAGCTCAAAAAGCTAATGGAATCTAAGTTTGTCGACGTTTTACGTGCAGTTGCTGCAGAAATGACAATGACAGAAATGCATGAGCAACGCTCTGAATTTGTACAAAAAGTACAGCAAAATGTAATGAATGATTTAGAGAAGAACGGTTTAGAGCTCGAATCTGTATCTTTGACAGGTTTTGACCAAACGGATCTACAGTTTTTCAATGAAAACAACGCATTTGATGCTGAAGGTCGTGCACGATTGGCAAACATCATCGAACAAAAGCGCAAAGAAACAAACGACATTGAGCAAGAAAACCGTATTCAAATTGAGCAACGTAACTTAGAAGCTGAAAAGCAATCTTTAGAGATTCAGCAAGAACAAGTACAAGCACAATTAACTCAAGAACAGGCTTTAGAGTTTAAGCGTGCTGAACAACAAGCCGCAATTGTGAAACAACGTGAAGCGCGTGAGCAAGAAGAACGTGAAGCAGAAATTGCTAAGCAACGAGCGATTGAAACAGCGGAACTAGAAAAAGCAAAAGTCATCGAATCTCAAGAAATTGAGAAGCGTAAATTACTTGAGCAGGCGAAAATACAGCAACAGAAAGACTTAGAAGTTGCCGAACAAGATAAGCAAATTATCATCGCACAAAAATCTGAAGAAGAGTCAGCAGCTCGAGCAAAAGCAGCTGAAGCAGAGAAAGCAAAAGTAGAAAAAGAAGAAGCCGTCACTACAGCGCGTTATATAGCCGAAGCCAATCGTCGTAAAGAGATTGAAGTTATCGATGCGAAAAAAGAAGCGGAGCGAGAAGCTGTGAGTATTACTGTTCAAGCAGCTGCTGATAAACAAGCAGCAGAAGATAAAGCTGCCGCGATATTAACTGAAGCGAAAGCCGACGCAGATGCCAAAGTATTAAAAGCAGAAGCCGATGAGAAGATTCATGCGGTTGAAGCTGAAGGTAAGCGAGTACTTTATGAAGCAGAAAACAGTCTGCGCGATGAGCAAATTGAATTGCAAAAATCGATGGCCATCTTAAAAGTTCTGCCTGAAATTGTTGCCAATGCAGTTAAACCACTTGAAAACATTGATGGAATTAAGATTTTACAAGGTTATGGTGCCAATGGCGCTGCTCCAGCTGGTGATAACGCGACAACAACAGCTGGCTTATCTGAGCAAATTACCGGCGCAGCCCTAAAGTATCGAGCAAATGCACCACTGGTCGATGCGATGGTCAGGGAGCTCGGTATTGTTGACAAGGATACGGGTAGTTTAGAGGACTTGCTCAATGGCCAAAATAATATAGTGCAAGATGTGTTAACGGTTACTCAACCAAACATAAGTGCACCACAGGCACCATTAAATGGGGAAACTAAGCTAAATGGCGAAAGTAAACTAAATGGTGAGACAAATACTGCGCCTGCGAACTAAATAACATCCAAGAGTAGTCTTTGCAAAAGACTACTCTTTAGTTTTCTGCTCTGCTCCAACAACCCACCCTAAAGTTAATTAAGTTCGACTGTCATTAACAAACGATTGCGCTTAATCTAACCATAACCACTACGCTTGTTTATGGATTTGACCTTGTTTAAGAACATTTCCCTATTTGTTAGCTTGATACTATTAGCACCATTTTCATTGATGGCATCAGTGCATGATAGCCTGATAGATGATCTAAAAGTGTTGTCTAGTGAACATATGCAAGGGCGAAAAATGCATACTTTAGGAGCAAAACGCGCCGCCCAATACATCGCCTTGCGGTACGAAGAAATAGGATTGGCCAGTTTTAATCAGGCTTATATCCACCACTTTACCGATTCACTGGCTTGGACGGATATCGAAGGGGAAAATGTCATTGCTTGGGTTGAAGGGAAAAGTCACCCAGACCAATATATTGTAGTGACCGCACATTACGATCATTTAGGGCACAAACACGGTAAGTTATTTTACGGTGCCGACGACAATGCATCTGGCGTAGCTGCCATGTTAAGACTTGCAGCTCATCTCAACCAAAATACGCCAAACTATTCATACATATTTGTTGCAACGGATGGGGAAGAAACACAACTTTGGGGAGCTAAAGCTTTTTTGCGTGCTAATTTAATACCAAAAGCCCAGATACGATTGAATATAAATTTGGATATGATAGGGCAAAATAAAACCCGATCTGAACTCTATCTACACGGCTTAAAGCGCAGCAAACCCAGTCATCGAGTTATAAGAAAAAAGCTCGCAACTGCGATGAACACAGCACCCGCTAGAATTGTATTTTCTGAAGCTCGGCCAAGAAAAGACAAGCGCAATATAGATTGGTTAAAAGCAAGTGACCATTATGCCTTTTATCAACAAGGTATCCCTTATCTCTACTTAGGCGTAGCCACTCATGCCTATTATCATACTGTGCAAGATACTTGGCAAAACATGGATTTGACGTTCTACAGCCAAGTATCTGACAGTGTTTTACAACTTGTCGAACAAATCGATCAGTTAACAAAAATTGAACTAAACGCACTAAACTGAGCTAACTCGTCAGTTCAGCAGCGGTTGTGACCGGTTCTTTTTCGGTGTTTTCCACTTGTTGCTTTTGCTCTTTAATAACAATAGTTTCTGCAATTTTGTCTTGAATCGCTTGGCGATTAGAGTCCCAATAAATTTGCAAGAAACCTAAGATACCGGTCGCAAAACCCGCGCTATAGCCACCTGCTCGGCCAAAACTTTCCCATAATGTCAGCCCTGTGCCATCAATTTTAATCACTTTGATTGCCATTGTGCTTTTACCCAAGGTTTGCCCATCACGCCAAGCAGTAAAAACTGTAAAATATAAGACAGTCCAGCCTAGGCCTAAACCAAACGCCTCTGCGACTCGTGTAAAAGCCGAACCAAAGCTGCTTTCTTCTTCAGGAACAACTTTAAGTAGTGGGTTTTCCATTCCAGCGGTACGCTCAGCAACCTTCTCTAAAGTCAGCTCCTCAATCATGGATTGTTTCATCGATATTGCACTGCCTTGATCCAAAATGGGCGCTAGTTCCTCAACAAAACTGCGAACCAGCGCAAGTTTAATTTCTTCGGTAAATTCACTGTCTGCTAAAGCCTGCATGAATTGATTTTTACTTATATTGATACAGGCTTTTACTTCATTACATTTCTCAAGCTTAACTTGAGTTTGGTAATACTCAGGTTTGTGAATATGCTCGGTCGCAAAGGGAATGACCTTAAAAAAGTCCAATACAGGAATAGCAAAACCTTCCTCTGTCATCACTTGTGGGATAGCCGTAATGGTGTGATTGGTATTAGCGCTCAAAAATAAGATAGCCGTCACGACTATGGATTTTGCAAAAACACGCTTTGTTTTAGTGCTGGTCTTAAATTCATCTTTCAATTGACTGAAGAACACTAACCAAATAACCAGCATCACTGAAAATAAAGCACTCGTACTGGCTAGAATGGCGATCGCTATTGCATCAATTACCTGAGCACACATCCGGCGCTTTGGAGAGGCAAGCGGGGTTCCTAGCAACTTATCATCGACACCGAATGCATAAGGGGTGACGATATTTCGATTCTCGGCTTGTGACATAGTCCTCACTTCCGGCAAAAAGCGCGCATATTAACAAGTTTTTGGCTAGACTGAAGACATGTATTTGATCAATCATATTGTTTCACTATCTATGATTTGCGATCAAAGATGGTTAAATTTTGTCAACTTATTTTACACTAGCTGATCAGGGAATTAGAAAAACCCTTATAAATCAAGGCGAGAAATAGCTGGCATAAAAATCGCATACAGTTATAATTCAGTTACGAAACAAAAATTGAATTACTTAGTTTTTACAAGGAAATTTTTTGTATGAAGCGTTTATTTTTATTAGCAGTATTAACGTTTTTCACTAATGCCGCATCTGCAGCATTAATTGCAACTCTTGAAGTAAAAGGTGACACACTAGACAACCCTTTCACTTTAACTAACTTAAGCCCAGCTGAAGCAATCGAATCTTTATCTATCGATGCTACGCCATTTACATTTGATTCAAGCGAATTCGCTCATGATGCAGGTGTTGGTATTAACAGCAATGCGCTTATCCCTAACACGTCTACTCTAGTTGTAGATTTTGTTTCTGGTTTCACAAACAGCTTATTTTCTTCTTTCACGGCTGACTTAGACAACGGTCGTAGCATCACAGTTGAAGGTAAAGATTTAGTAGGTACTCAAGCAACGTTAACGACTACGCTTGGCACATATACAGGTGTTTTCTTCATCGATTTACAAGATGCTGAGTTAGCACGCGTTGAGTTCTTCTCACAAACAGTACCAGTTTCAGCACCAGCTACAGCAGCGATGTTTGCTTTATTAGCAGGTGGTTTAGTACTTCGCCGTCGCGCTAAGTAATTTAAACAGTTCTCCAAATTAAGGCGCAGCTTTATAGTTGCGCTTTTTTTATGCCTGCTACATCTTCAGTCATTTAATCAACGTTTATTTTCACTATGCAAAACCAACTTTATCTAGGTGCTCCTATGTGGGGACATAAAGATTGGAAAGGTCAGTTTTTTACCTCAGACATCAAGCCATCAGAACAGCTCAATCAATACAGTCAGTTTTATACCACTGTTGAAGGCAACACCACATTTTATGCTTTGCCAAGTGAAGAAAAAGTACAACATTGGTCAGAACAAGTACCAAGCGACTTCAAGTTTTGCTTTAAAGTACCAAAGACGATCAGCCATGAAATGATACTCAACCAAGCTCAAAGTATCGAAGCCATGCAAGCTTTTTTGACGTTATTAAAACCGATTATTGATACGAATAAACTGGGGCAACTCATGTTGCAATTACCCGCGAGTTTTTCTGCAAGGCGGCTCGGGGAGCTAAATGATTTTATTCAGCAATTTGCCAAACAGGTACAACTGTCTGTTGAAGTCAGACATCCAGATTTTTTTGCCAAACAAGATGCTGAACGCGATTTTAATCGTATGCTTATCAACACTCAGGTTAACCGAGTATTGATGGATACTCGAGCTGTGCACAGTCAAGCACCAACAACTGAAGCCATCATAGATGCACAAAAGAAAAAACCCAAAGTACCGGTGCATGCTATCGCAACCTCAGCTAGCCCAATTATTCGCTATGTTGGGCAAACGGATCTAAACGCGAATATTGCTTTTATACAACCTTGGATAAAGAAAGTAAGGGACTGGGTTGCCGAGGGGCGAACACCCTATTTGTTTATTCACACGGCAGATAATGCAAGTATTCATCAGCTCAGCCGACTGTGGCTAAGTTTATTGCAGCAAGATCAAGAGCACACATTATTTTACGACAATGGGTTTGCCAGTGAAAAGGTGCAACAAACCAGCTTATTTTAGTTTAAGCCGGTTTTAAATGTGTCTTCAAAGCAGAGGTTAACTGAACTTTATCAATTGGCTTAGTTAGGTAAGCCTGCATCCCCAAACGTTCTGCTTTATTGAGATCTTCCGTTGTCGCATTAGCTGATAAACCAATCAGAGGTATACCTTGCCAATCAGGGTTTGCTTTAATTCGTTTGGTCGCGGTAAAGCCATCCATAACAGGCATTTGAATATCCATTAAGATAACATCAGGCAGCTCATCAGTACTCCAACCCGCTAATTTATCTATTGCCTCTTTACCATTGTTAACAGTCGTCACCGTTGCCCCCATTAATTTGAGCATTTCAGTCGCAACAACTTGGTTTACCATTTGATCTTCGACCAATAAAACATTAAAGGCTTGGTTTAATTCTTCAACTTTAGTCTCGGGTTCAGCTTTAACGGGAGGGCTAACAACTTGGATTGGAATCACCACGCTAAACTCACTGCCTTTACCAATTTCGCTAGTCACATGTATATCGCCATTCATCAACTCAACCAGTTGTGCACAAATGGCCAAACCTAAACCGGTTCCTCCGTATTTGCGAGTTGTCGAAGTATCGGCCTGTTCAAATTCATCAAATAGGCTTTGCAGAGCAACTTCATTGATACCTATGCCGGTATCTTTGACTTTAATAACCAAATCATCATTTTGAATTTTAAAGGTTAATTGAATTTCGCCTCTTTCAGTAAATTTAACCGCGTTGCCTAATAGGTTAGTAATGATTTGCTCAATGCGGGCTTGATCTGCACATACCCACGGCAGCGATGTATCGTTATCGACTCTGAAATCTAAGCCTTTTTCTCGACAAGAAGAATTGAAAACACTGGTCAGCCGCTCCAAACTTTGACGCAATGAGTAATTGTGTAAGTCTAATTGCAATTTACCCGCTTCAATTTTAGATAAATCTAACACCTGATTAATACTATTAAGCAGTAGCTCTGATGCGTCTTGAATTTCTTTAAAGTAACGCTGAGCAAGCCTTTCTTCGGTCTTTTCTCGACCTAAAGTAACAAAGCCGATAATAGCATTTAGAGGGGTGCGCAGCTCATGGCTCATATTCGCTAAAAAGGTACTTTTTGCTTCATTCGCCGCTTCTAAATTAGCAACTAAGTCAGTTAACTGCTTTGTTTGCTGCTCTACCCGATTTTTTAATTGCGCATTAAAGCTCGTTAACACCATGACAAAGGCCATGCCTAAAGAAGCGATAATAAGCCCAACAACTAAAGTTAACCAACTAAGCCAGTCTTTTCGTTCATTCTCAAATTCAGGAGTACTGCTAAACGATAACTGCCATTGACGGCCAAACCATTCAAATTCATAGTAAGCAACATGTAATGCATCGTGGCTATAGCCTGAATCGGCAAAGGCATCTTCTAATGAATTTTTATCATAAACCTTAAAATTATAAAGTTTACTGACATCCTCAGATGTCAGTAAATCTTCAATCATTAAGTCTAATTCAACCACGACTTCAACGAAGCCCATCAACTCTTGTCCACGCAACACAGGGTAATAAACGACATTGCCAGTGAACTTATTACCTTGCTGCGCGAGTTGGATAGGTTGCGTCGCTTGTGGTGTTCTGGCTTTAAGTGATTGTCTGGCTGATAAACCAGCAAACGGATGGCTGTATATATCTAAACCAATCGCCGTTTGATTAAACTCAAAGGGTTCAGTGTACGTAATAGGCCAATATTCATCTTGCTTTTGAATGGGTTGTAAGCCGTTAGGCGTCCATTTTTTGATGTTAAACTGACCTAAATCTTGAGCTTGCATCTGGTTGTACCAAGCTTCTAATTCAGCATGGGTGATTCGATCAACCCAACCAACCGCCCTGAATATGCCAATCTCTGAACGGACTTCTTCTATATAGGCTTTAAATTCATCCCTTGAGATAAACTTTTGTGTGATAAATAACGCTGATAAGGCACGCAGTTTATGATTGATTTGACTTTTTATGAGTTTGAAACTTGTCAGCTGTAACTCTGTAATGGTCGAAAAGGTTTGTTTTTGGTCGCGAATATGCACCATTTTTGAGTAGTTAAACGTCAAACTCACCACGGCAAACATGATCAAAGCAGAAATCAGAATTTGTGGCCTGTTTTTTATTTCCAATACTTTATCGGCTTTGATAAACGCCAATGTCAATGGCATAAAAAACAATACCCCTACGCTGTCACCAACCCACCAAGTAAACCAAACAAAAGGTAAACTCGGTTCAGTAATGAACCCCTGAATCAGTAAAGAGTAGGCTCCAATACTAGATGAAATAACGCAACTTATAGGCCCTGCAATAAACAAACTCAGTATCAAGTGTTTGAATGAGCCGAGATCAATCCAGCCTCGATAAACCGTCCTAAGTGCGATATACGCCACACTCACTTGCAACACAGACCCCAAGCTACGCACAGCATTACCCAACCAGTCAGTAGATAACAACGAGAGGAGATCGACACCTGAGGTGTAACTATTAGCGGCCAACGAGCCTAGGAATAACCAAGGAGTGGCTTTCCAGCCATATTTAAGCACCACAGCAATAGCAAAACCTGCTGCTGGCCAAATTGCGCTGGCAAAACCAGGGTCAATAGTGAATAGCCCGCCGAACAGACCAAGTATGAAATAGCCAGCAGTAATGCCAATAACGCCAACAAAATTAAGTTTTTGATCCTGGGCGACGTTAGTCATGCTGCTCCTAAAAATTTAGTAGAAAAAAAAGCCTAGCACAGATCTCGTGAAAACAGCTGAATTTGACCTAAACAATGCTTGAAAAACCGTTCATAAGTTCTGTCATTTAACTCAAACCCTTATCTCAGTCTGATCACCCCTTCTTGGACTGCGCTCGCCACTAATTGACCTTGCTGATTAAAGATTTGCCCTTTGACAAATCCCCTAGCCCCAGATGCAGAAGGGCTTTCCATTTTATACAACAGCCATTCATCAAATCGAAATGGGCGGTGGAACCACATAGCGTGATCAATGGTTGCTATTTGTAGGTTAGCCTGCCAAAAAGCTTGCCCATGAGGCAATAAAGCCGTAGGTAGAAAATTGAAGTCTGAAGCATAAGAAAGTAGATATTTATGCAAGTTATGATCGTCTGGTAGCTGGCCATTCGCTTTTAGCCAAACATGTCGAATTGGTATATGTTGCTCAGGCTTGAGTGGATCTACCCATTCAACATGGCGCACTTCAATTGGTCGTTCACAAGTAAACTTATCACGCAGCGGTAAAGGAATTTTATCTTTGTTGGCTCTGGCATATTCCAGCTCAGACATTAAACCTTCTGGCCCTTTGACATCAGGCGCATCTATCTGGTGGTCCATGCCTTGTTCAGGTAATTGAAAAGAAGCCGTTAGATAAAAGATACTTTTACCTTTTTGAATAGCCTCCACCCGACGGGTCGAAAAGCTTTTACCATCTCGGATATTTTCAACTTGATAAACAATAGGCAGTTTTACATCGCCAGGTCGCAAGAAATAAGAATGGAAAGAGTGCACTGACATTTCATCACTGACACTAGATTGCGCTGCCGCTAGAGCTTGCCCTAATACTTGGCCACCAAATACAGCGCCAAAGCCTAAATCTTGACTGGCACCGCGTAATATCCCCTGCTCTATGGGTTCTAAACTGAGCAACTTGACTAACTCAGTTAATGGCTGACTCATTTTCTATCCTCAAATCAATTAAAATTGTTTTATCTGTTAAATTAAAGCCTAGCTTAAAGCAAGGTAAACGCCTTGTATTTACAAGAAAAAAGCATCAAATCACGAAGGATAAAATATGCTTAATAAGTCACCTTGGCAAACCTTATCAACGCAGAAAATATACCAAAACCCATGGATAAAAGTCAGAGAAGATAAGGTCATTACACCTGCAGGTACTCAGGGTATCTATGGTGTGGTTGAATTTCAAAATCGCGCAATTGGCGTCATTCCCATCGATAAAGACGGTAATACAATTTTAGTTGGGCAATATCGATATCCACTCGAGCAATACAGTTGGGAAATCCCAGAAGGTGGTTGCCCTGAAGGTGAAACAGCAGAAAGTTGTGCGCACAGAGAGTTAACCGAAGAAACCGGTTTAATCGCCAACAAGCTAACCCCACTGATGACCATGCACTTATCAAACTCTTGTAGTGATGAAGTTGCACATGTCTTTATTGCGACTGAACTGAGCCAAGGTCAAACCAACTTTGATGAAACAGAAGACATCAAAATCAAAAAGCTTGCTTTAGACGAAGCCATTGAAATGGTGCATAGTAGTCAAATTACCGATGCCATTAGCGTTGCCGCATTGCTCAAAGTACACGTTCTCAAACTATCTGGAGCACTCGCTAACACATAACAAAATAATCCCCTAAACTTGTTCATGTGAGCTTGACTCAGATCAAGCGTAACCCCAGTATCAATATGTCTGAAGGCACAATGATTTAGAATACCCAACGGACATAATGTCTAAGTATCGAGAGAAAATTGATGGATACAAAAGTTGAATCTGTAGTTAAAAGTTTAGCTACAGCTAAGGGAGATGGTTTTTTTGGTGCGATTTGCTTAGCACTTGCCCAAAACATCCAAGCCGATTATGTGTTTATTGCTAACTTAAACAAAGCCAAAACACATGCAACGACCATCAGTTTAGCCAACCAAACTCAGCTACTAGATAATTTTACCTATGAACTAGCTGGTACGCCCTGTGAAAATGTCAGTGAAGGCGGGTTGTGTACTCACACATGTGGTATTCAACCGCTTTACCCTGAAGATGAATTACTCGTACAAATGGGTATAGAAGGTTATGTCGGTATTTCATTGCAAAACGATCAAGATGAAACCCATGCCATTTTGGTTGCGTTATTTACTCAACAGATAACGCATCAGCAAACAATCGAGACCTTATTTAACTTATTTGCTGGACTCATTAATAAAGAATTAGAAAAACACGCTTATATCAATAAGCTAAAGCTGACCCAAACCGTGATTGAAAACAGTCATGAAGCAATATTGATCACAAACGCTAAAAACGAAATCATTTATACCAACCAGGCGTTTACTACGACAACCGGATACCAGGCCGATGATGTAAAAGGTCAAAACCCCAAAATATTAAGTGCAGGCTTGAACGAACCACAATTTTATCAGGATATGTGGCAAGCCATTATCAACCGGGGTCACTGGAGCGGTGAACTATACAATAAACGTAAAGACGGCAGTATTTTCCCCGAGCGTTTATCGATAAACAGTATCTGTAATGATCAAGGAAAAATTACCCACTATGTGTGCTTTTTTACCGATATTACTGAATCGAAAAAAGCTCAAGAAACCATATTCAAACAGGCTAATTTTGATCCTTTAACAGACTTGGCCAATCGTCAATTATTCATCAACGACCTCAACCAAGCCATCCGACAAAACAAACAGCAATCCTCCATTGCAACCATAGTGCTCGATTTAGATATGTTTAAAAGCATCAATGAGTCATATGGGATTAAATTCGGCGACGAATTTTTAATTCGCGCGGCACACAAGCTAAAATCATTGGTAAGTACGGATTCATTAGTCGCTAAAATTGGTGGTGACTCATTTGCCGTATTACTGACCGACCCGCAATTGGCGACAGAGTCAGAAGCAGTAGTCGATAGAATCATTGCAGCATTTAACCAACCTGTATTAATCAACAATACCAAAGTCATGTGTACGCTGACTGCTGGCATTGCACTTTACCCGAATGATGGACTGAGCGCCGAAGAATTAGTTAAAAATGCATCTCATGCCATGTACGAAGTTAAAAATAAAGGCAGAAATGGCTTTTGTTTTTTCGCATCACATATGCAGGCAAATGCGCAATACAAAATTGAACTGAAAAACGCACTGGTTGAAGCAATCAAACAACAAAGACTCAACTTAGTTTTCCAGCCCATAGTTGATATTAACAATCACAAAATCTCTAAATTCGAAGCCTTGGTTCGTTGGAAACACAACGGAACTTGGGTATCGCCTGCAGAATTTATCCCCATCGCAGAAGAGTTTGGCTTGATTAAACAATTAGGCGAAGCGGTATTAACACAGGCGTGCCAAACGCTGAAGCGATTAAAAAGTCAGGGGTATAGCGATCTTGTTTTTAATATAAACCGATCTTTAGAAGAGTTTCCCAGCAGTGATAAACACAATACTTTATGGCTTAAAACCATTACTGAAGCAGGACTAACAGCAAAAGATATCTGCTTTGAATTAACCGAAAGCGCCCTAGCACCTGAATTAAACAATAATATTGCTCTGCTCGACACGTTAAAAACAGCAGGTTGTGCCATCGCCTTAGATGACTTCGGTACAGGCTACTCATCACTAAATTACTTAAGACGCTTTCCTGTCGATCAATTAAAAATCGATCGCACTTTTATCAAAGACATGCAACACAATCCTGATGATCGGACTATGGTAGCGACCATCATAGCGATGGCCAAAGCTTTGGGCATAAAAGTGGTTGCTGAAGGTGTGGAGCTACCAGAGCAGCTGCAAATACTCAGCACCCTAGGTTGTGACTATATTCAAGGTTTCTACTTTTCTAAGCCTCTGAGCGAAAAGCAGATCCCTGATTTTCTCGCGCATTTTAGCTACCAAAACCCTCAGACATGCCTATTTTCGATATAAGCATTTAAGAAAATTTTATATTCGTCACTACTGGTTGAAGGTACAGACAGGTGTTATGATTTCCTGATTATTTTCACGCTCAGAAACGGAACAAACAAATGGCATCTAAAGGTGTAAACAAAGTAATTATTGTCGGTAACTTAGGTCAAGATCCTGAAGTTAAATACATGCCTAACGGCAATGCAGTGACCAATATTTCAGTAGCAACAAGTGAAAGCTGGAAAGATCAAAGCGGTCAAATGCAAGAAAAAACTGAATGGCACCGCATAGTTATGTTCCGTCGTTTAGCAGAAATTGCTGGCGAATACCTACGTAAAGGTTCACAAGTTTACTTAGAAGGTAAATTGCAAACGCGTAAGTGGCAGGATCAAAACGGTCAAGACAGATACACAACTGAAATCGTTGCTGATCAAATGCAAATGTTAGGTGGTCGTGGCCAAGGTCAAGAAGGCGGCTTCCAAGGTGGTCAATCTGCTGGTGGCTTTAATCAAGCTCCTCAGGGGGGTGGTTTTAACCAAGCACCAGCTGCAGGTGGCTTTAACCAAGCACCTCAACAATCAGCGCCACAAGGTGGTGGTTTTAATCAAGCGCCACAGCAATCAGCGCCACAAGGCGGTGGTTTCAATCAAGCACCTCAGCAGTCTGCGCCTCAAAGCGGCGGCTTCAATCAAGCGCCTCAGCAGTCAGCTCCACAAGGTGGCGGTTTTAACCAAGCTCCACAGCAAAAACCAGCAGCACCAGAGCCTAACTTAGACTTCGACGACGATATCCCGTTCTAAGCTTAGCTTTAACAAAATTCATAATGATAAAGGCCTGTTTTCACAGGCCTTTATGCTTTTTATCCATTAATAAAATCATCGTTATTTACAATGCACGCTCAGGAATACCTTGCTGTAGCTCCTTTGTGGCCATTGCGTGACTAAAACACACTTGGTTTTTCCCTTGGCTTTTTGCTCGGTACATCAACTGATCAGCATCATTAATTTCGGCAGAACAATTTAAGCTCGAATAAAAAACGCAGCCTAAACTACAGCTCACAACAAGCTCTATTTCTTGCTGTTTGATATGGACTTGATTAACAGTGCGACAAACTTTCTCAGCCAGTTGACGGCTTGTATTTTCATTGAGGTGGCTGATGATGACGGCAAACTCTTCTCCGCCTATCCTCGCCAAAGTAGCTTGCTCAGGTAAGACTGATTTCAACGTTTGTGCAACTGACCGTAATACATGATCGCCAAAACAATGCCCGTAATGATCGTTAATACTCTTAAAGTCATCCAAATCTAAAATCATCACAGTTAACGAATACTGGCAGTAGTCGTTTTTAGCTAGCTGCTCCATAAAAAACCGCCTGTTGTGTACCTGAGTTAACGGATCGGTCAGGCTTAACTCTTTTAGTTGTTCATTTGCTAATTTGAGCTGCTGCGTTTTTAAAATCACCGTACGTTTAAGCGATCGAACGTGATAAAACACCGCCACTAAAAACAGTAATATCGATAAAGGAATAAAAAACTTAGGATAAACCGTTTCAACTTGACTCCAGCGATAGTGAATACGCTCTCTTTCTGCGTCACTAATTTGATCGAAGCGCTCTGATATCAATTCAATGGAATGATGACTATTGTCGCTCACCGCGATTCGAATATCTTGGTCATATAAATGTTGTACGGGAAAGTAGTAATCGCGATTCTCAGTCAAACTCAAATAGAAGTTAGCCACTAGGCTATCTGCTACAAAAAGCTCTATTTGCTTTTGTGTGACGGCTTGAAACATGAGTTCGTTATTGTCGAAGCTTTTGATTTTGGCATTAGGGTAAATTTTATTCATCTTGTACGCTTCAAACGAGTCACGTACTACACCAACTTCAGCTTTGTTTTCACCCAATAGCGCTTGGCTAACATTCACCGTCACCGCATGCTTGCTGAGGTAAATTTCAGTCTCTAATGCCATAATTGCCGAGCCAAAATCCAAAAACTGATCTCTAGGTTCAGAATAAACAAGCCCGGCATGAACATCGGCTTTTCCTACCTTGACCGCTTGTAGCGATTCATGCCAATCGGTCAGATAAAACTCGATATCAACATTGTGTAAGCGCCCATATTCACGCCAAAAATCAACTAAAATACCGGCAGGTTCGCCATCAGCGGTTAGATAAGAATAAGGCTTCCACGCTTTAGAATTAACTACGATTAGCTTATCAGGCTGAGTTGTAATAGGAGGGGGTTCAAGAACAATATCAGAAGGGTTTGCAGAGGTAGGAGATATCACAAGACAACAAAGCAACAAGTGAAACCAGATGAAATAGCAATACTTGAGCCGATCATCTTTATGTACTTGCTTCCGTGACTTCAAAACTTATGCCTGCCAAACCTAAAACCTTAATGCGAAATAAAAGTTTAGCAAACAATACCTGCCACATTATTGCACAGACAGTTTTCTTACCCACAGAATGTAAACAATACTGTCCACCAAAATTTTGAGTAAAAAAGAGCTATGAAAAGATATACTAATGCTTATGTTGCATTAGCAGAAATTAAACAAAATGTTACAATGTAACATTTTAAACTTCTGAGTATTAAAATGAAGATAAGTCGCCCAATCCCTACCCATATCATTACTGGCTTTTTAGGCTCAGGAAAAACCACTGCTATTCTCGCTTTATTAAAAAATAAACCAGAAAATGAGAACTGGGCAGTATTGGTCAATGAATTTGGTCAAGTAGGTGTAGATGGGGCATTGATAAGTGGGCAAACATCAGGGCAACAAATTTACATGCGAGAAGTACCCGGTGGCTGCATGTGTTGTGTATCTGGTTTGCCTATGCAAATAGCGCTTAACCAGCTTTTATCTGAAGCTAAACCCGACCGCTTACTGATTGAACCCAGTGGTTTAGGCCACCCAATAGAAGTGTTGGATAAACTGACCAACGACTACTACCAAGGAATTCTTAAGCTACAAAGCACTGTCACTCTGGTTGACGCCCGTAATTTAGCAGATGAACGCTATACCCAACACGAGATTTTCAATCAACAAATAGACATCGCAGATATCATCATAGGCCACAAAGCTGATTTGTATCAGCCCAGTGACAATCAAGCACTCGAAGATTACCTCAAACGCTTTGGCGACAAACAATTAATATTTACTGACCACGGCCAAATCGACTTCAGCCAAATTAATCAAACGTCGGCATTTATCAAACGCAAAAAGCTTGCGCTCAACCAAGCATCTAATCAACAACAAACGACTGAATCAGTTGATGAAGCAGCATTACCAGAGAGTGGTTTTTTGCGTTTAGATAATGAAGGTGAAGGCTTCTTCAGTTCAGGTTGGCGTTTTAATCCCAGCTTTATATTTCATCGTCATGCCCTACAAAAGTGGCTATTTGAATTGCAGGCAGAGCGCATAAAAGCCGTTTTTATCACCTCAGATGGTATTTTTGGCTACAACAAAGATAAAGATGGCTTAACCGAATATGAACTAGATGAAGCTGCTGAAAGCCGAATTGAAATCATTGCCAAAACAGCCAGCGACAATTGGCAAGACGCATTATTTAGCTGCCAACTCACCTCTTAAAACCCACATCCAAGTAGCAAACCAGTGTATTACTTTACTGGTTTGCCAGACATCCCTTACCCCGTAGCACAAAACCCCATCATTGCAAACGATAGTGATTATTATTTAGAATAACAATAGTATTTCAATTTAATTCCAATCACATCTAAAAGTATAATTATGAAACCAATGAAAATTAGTAAGATAGCGCTTGGCCTTGCCTGTGCTATGCAGTCTCCTTTTGTCATGGCAGATGACGACGTTGAAAAAATCGAAAATATCGTCGTTTACGGTCAAAAAATTGATCGCAGCTTACACGAAACCGCAAACAGTGTAGGCATAGTGTCAGGCAAAGATATTGAAGTTCAAAATATCCAAAACATCAATGATTTATACACACTAGTACCAAATATCTCTGGTGATTTAAACCAAGGTTTTAGCATTCGCGGTATTAACTATTCAAACGTATCAGGCGGCGGCACAGGTGTACTGACCAGTATCTATGTTGATGGCGCTCCTATGCCTTTTCGTGTGGTAAAAATGGGCACGCAATCAGTTTGGGATTTAGCTCAAGTTGAAGTTTTCCGTGGTGCACAATCAACAATGCAAGGCCAAAACTCGCTTGCTGGTGCCATCATGCTTCGCACCCAAGACCCTACTTATGAATGGGGCGGTAAAGCCAAGAT
This sequence comes from Marinifaba aquimaris, assembly GCF_013328345.1. Classification (GTDB taxonomy): domain Bacteria; phylum Pseudomonadota; class Gammaproteobacteria; order Enterobacterales; family Alteromonadaceae; genus Marinifaba; species Marinifaba aquimaris. The sequence goes on along the minus strand of NZ_JABULX010000014.1, from coordinate 43,825 downwards.
CACCTTAGGTGAAAATGGCCAACAAGAGTTTGCAATTGCTGGCGGTGGTGAACTAGTTGAAGACAAGTTAGCTTTTCGCGTATCACTGGAAGATAAAAACTTAGACGGCGATATTGAGAATATTACGCGTAATGAAAAGTCGAATGATCAAGATGGTCAAACTGCGCGCTTTAAATTATTGTTTGAACCATCTGATGATTTTTCTGCTTTGTTAACAGTCAACTCAACTGATCACGAAGTTGGTTTTCAGTACGTTCAATACAATTTCGGTGAAGATCCATTTGATCGCAAAACACAGTTTAACTCGGATATTTGGGAAAAAACCGAAACCGATATTTTCAACCTAGAACTCGATTGGCAAATTACGCCTAACTTATCAGTTCAATCGATTACCACATACAACGACTCTGATTACAGCTACAACTGGGATGGTGATATGCAACCTACCACGATCACAGCTGATAATGCCTATGTCACGACCTCAGAAACCGTGAGCCAAGAATTGCGCTTAGTTTATGAAAATGATGAGTTAGAACTCGTTTCAGGTATCTATTATTCAGAATTAGATTTAAAAGATGACAAGGCAACGGGTGAGCGTTTAATCACCTTTGCTGGCTTGGGGTTACCGCCGATAGATGTATTGCTAACAGCACCAGCAGAAATGGGAGGCTTTGGCTTGCCAGCAGAAATTGCCGCCATGGTAGTACCGCTTTACCCTGATATTGACCCGGTTAAACTAGGTTTTGAAACGAGCCAAGAGCAAGGTTCAGAAACTATGGCAATTTATGCAGATATGAAATGGTCTATCAATGAGCAATGGGATTTATTGGCAGGCCTTAGACACGATCAAGAAGAGCAAGAAAATGGTAATTCGAGTGTTTATTCAATTAATAACCAACTGCCTAACGCAGCTGATTTCCCAACACCGATCAATGCCATTATTCAAGGGATTAATGGTAGGTTAGTAGGGCTCGCAAGTGCTGCTACTTCAACTATTGTACCAGAGAGTGAAGATTTTGATGCTTGGCTACCTAAGTTAGGTGTAACTTACAACGTGAGTGAAGATCTCAATGCTAGTTTTGTCTTCCAAAAAGCATATCGCTCTGGTGGTGTTGGCTACAACACAGCTAAAGGTTATAACTACAGCTATGAACCAGAATACACGAACAACTATGAATTTTCTTTGCGTTCAGTCTGGTTAGATGGCGAACTCATGCTAAATACCAACGTCTACTTTATTGATTGGACAGATCAACAAATTTCAGTTCAAGGTGACGCAGGTAACTTCGATACTGAAGTGGTAAATAGCGGCGAGTCGGAGTTAAAAGGTTTTGAAATAGAAGCTTTCTACTATCCAACAAATCAATTATCGATTGTGGCTGGTATTGGTTATGCCGATACCGAATTTAAAAAGTTTGAGTATGTCGCAGCCGATGGCTCCATTAAAGATTACGCAGGCCAAGCATTTACCGACTCTCCGGAGTTAACAGCCAATTTAACGGCTAACTACGAGTTTGATTCAGGTTTATTTGCAAACCTTGCTGCAAGTTATGTCGATAGCTCTCGTGCCTATTTAGACCCAGAGTTATCATTGCAACCGTCTCAATACGAGCCAAACCCTGAAAATGACGCGCGTTTTATTATCAATACAGCAGTTGGTTATGTGTGGGATGACAAATATACAATTCGTCTAGATGTGAAGAACTTATTAGACGACGAGTACATTTCAACTTACTTTAATAACCCAGATGACCTTGGCATGATGACAAGCTATGGCCAGCACCAATTAGGCTCAGCTCGCCAAGCTAGCTTGAGTATTACAGCAGAGTTCTAATCAGAATAACGCTTAATAATAGTAAGATAAAAGCCGCTTTTTAGCGGCTTTTATCTTGGTTGAACAAGGGTATTAATCCAGCTTTACTAATAAGTCTTTTAATACCTCAAGTGCCTCATCATATTCAAAGCTTTGTAATTTATCATTGGCATCAACCAAGGCTTGATGATGGGCCTCACCTCGCATATGGGCAGCTAATTCTTCAAGCATATCCATTGCTTTGGAATCAAAATCATCGATTAATACAATTAACTCATTGACCTGTTTAATCAATACTTCTTTAGGCACCTCTGTACCGTCAGCTGCTGGGTTATGCTCAGCCTCTAATTGATTAAAGTGAGCTTTTATTTCGCCTATCACCAAACTAATTTCAGCAACCAATGCATGCTCCACTTCTGTAGTTTTTGCATCACTATCTGGTGAACCTGCAGAAGCATTGTGTGAATCCCAAAGTGCTTCTAATTCACCAGCTAAACGCTGAACGTCTTTGGCTCCTAAATTTCCTGCGATGCCTTTAATTGAATGTGCGATACGGGTTTTAGTTTCAACATCAGCAACTTGATAGTCATCAAACCAATTTTCATTACTGTCCACAAAACGTTTCAATAGCTTTTCATATAGAGCCAACTTACCCCCGACAATAGTCAATGCTCTGTCGACATCTAAGCGAGTAAACACAGGGATGCGTTTTGTCATATCTCGCACTTGTGTTTGCGCTTTTTGATTCGCGTGCTCGTTGGCTGGCAACCATTTTGCCATAGTAGAAAAGAGCACATTGACATCAATCGGTTTGCCGATGTGATCGTTCATACCCGCTTTAGCCGTTTTTTCAATATCAGACGCCATCACATTGGCCGTCATAGCTATGATGGGCAAGTCATCCAATTCTGGTCGCTCTCTTAATTTTTCAGTGGCGGCAAAACCGTCCATAACAGGCATTTGGCAATCCATTAAGACCAAATCAAAGCGCTGTTGCTCTAGGATATCTACCGCTTCTTGGCCATTCTCTGCTAGCGTCACAATCAAACCTTCAGACTCCAATAAATCGGTAGCCAATTCTTGGTTAAATTCATTATCTTCGACCAATAAAATTTGTTTACCAGCTAAGTGACCCCAATCACCATCATTATTAGCTGCAATGGGCTGGTCACTGACAATGACACGGCCATATGCTTCAACAATGGCCTCATATAAATGCGAGGCGTTTGTCGGTTTGTTTAAGATGGCATCGTAAGCTAACCCTTGTTTATTGGCAGTTTGTGCCATTTCTTGCGCGTCATACGCCGTCATCATGACTAACTTACTATCAGCGGCAAGTTGTCTTTGGTGAATGGCTTCTAACAATTGCAAACCGCTCATCTCTGGCATCATCCAATCAATCAGCAAGACATCAAAAGCCTGCTCGGCTTGATTAATATGGCTGAGCGCATCAGCACCTGAGCTGGCCAACCTGACTTGATAACCAAAGCTTTGTAGGATTTCTTTAAAAATATCGCGTGCGCTTTCATTATCATCAACAACTAACACGCTTAAGTCAGATAACTGAGCGGGCAGTACTAAGCGCTGAGATTCGGTTTGTTCAGCTAACCCTAAATCACAGGTAAAGATAAAGTTAGAACCTTCTCCTACAGCACTTTCAACTCTAATTTTACCGCCCATCAACTCGACCAGTGTTTTAGAAATGGCTAATCCTAAACCCGTACCGCCATATTTGCGTGTAGTTGAACTATCCGCTTGAGAGAAAGCTTGGAATAGTGATTTTTGCTGTTTCGGATTCATACCAATACCAGAGTCCTTGACTTCAAATTGCAGCATAATGCGTTTATCACGTGTTTCAATAACGCGCACCTTGAGCCTCACTTCACCGTGTTCAGTGAATTTCACCGCATTCGAGCCTAGGTTAATTAACACTTGTTTTAAGCGCAACGGGTCACCAATCAGGTTATTGGGAATATTAGCAGGTACATCAATCAGCAGTTCAATATCATTTTGTGACGCTTTTAGGCTGAGCATATTGCTGAAGTGATCTAACAATTCATCAAGTGTGAAGCTGACCGCTTCAATACTTAACTTGCCGGCTTCAATTTTAGAAAAGTCGAGAATGTCATTGATAATCCCCAACAAAGATTGCGCACTAAGGTGTACCTTATCGACATAATTACGCGCTTTGTTATTCAATTCTTGCTGAAGTGCAAGGTGGCTCATACCGATAATGGCATTCATTGGAGTTCGGATTTCATGTGACATGTTCGCCAAGAAATCAGATTTTGCCTGCGTCGCTAATTCTGCTGCTTCTTTTGCTTCCAATAACTCTTGCTCAGAAAGCTTGCGTTCCGTAATGTCGCGAACAGCGGCACAAACGAGTATTCCTTGTGCAGTTTCGAGTGGACTTAAACTGACCTCCACTGGAAAATCAAAATCATTTTTATGGCAAGCTAGCAGCTCCATACCACTGCCCATCATTCGTACACTCGGGTTAGCGAAGTACTGACGGACAAACTCTGAATGATGACTACGCTTGCTCTCGGGTAATAGGATTTCTATCTTTTGCCCAACAAGCTCATGTTTTTTATAGCCAAATAAGGTTTCAGTTAACGCATTGACCAATACAATTTCAGATTCTGGGTTGACCACAATCATGCATTCAGGTGCTGATTCCATCAACGCCTGAAACTGCTTTTCGCTCTCTTTGCGGTCGGTGATATCTAAAATAGTACCGTGTAAAACTTGAGGAACCCCGTTTTCATCATATGATGCCTGACCGCGCTCATAAACCCAGCATTCCGTCCCATCTTGCCTGATCATTCGGTATTCAATGGTATAAACGGTTTTATCTTCTACCGCCTTGTTAACGGTAGCGTCCACTTCAGCTAAATCATCTGGATGCACCATACTGGCAAACGTTTTGTCACCTTGAATAAAGGTTTCAGCTTTAACCTGAAGTACAGATTCCACCATGTCACTGATAAATAACATCGTCCAGTCAGCATCGAGTAAACAGGTGTAAACGATACCTGGGATGTTATTAATCAATAAGGCTTTTTCGGCAGAGGCCATTTCAGATAGCATCATCGACTGCTCAAGCTCAATTTGTAGCAACATATTTTCAGTTACGTTGAGCAATAAGCCTGACACCGTTTCAACTCGGCCTTTGCTATCCCTCGTGAGTGCACTACCAGAAATACTTACCCACAAGGTTTCGCCTGACTTACTAAACATTCGGCAATCTTGTTTATACTCATTCTCTGTGCCCGCTAAAAACGCTTGGAAATTAGCTTTAACCTGCTCAACGTCTTCCTCATGAACTAGGCCAAACCACCTTTCTAAACCCATGCCATGTGCCAATAGCAATTCGTCAACCTGATAGCCGAGCAATTCTGCCCAAGTTTTATCAGTTTCAAAATGTTCGGAAACGGTACTCCATTGCCAAGTCCCTGCTTTTGCACCTTGCAGTGCCATCGTTAATTGGTGACGGCTTTCGTTGGCAAGTTGCTCTGCGGCTTTAATTTTTGAGATGTCCTGACACACCCCAACAATGACATCATCATCTTTGGATTTTAATAAGGTCGTATTAATCCAGCGGTAACCATCATCTTGAGGTTGAATTCGAAACTCGATGACACACATAGGTTCATCTGAGTTCATAAAGTGCTCTATTTGCGGAGTGATGGCGAGTAAATCACTGCGTTTAATACGATTAAATAGGTCTTTTTTAAGATCGAGATAGCCAGACTCTAGTCCGGTTATTTTCTTCAGTAATTTAGAGCCGGTCAGCTGCTGTGTATGAGGGTCCCACTGCCAATCGGCTAGCTCAGCCGCTTGGGTAACCAGTTGCAAGCGAATGTCATTTTGCCTTATTTCAAGCTCAGTTTGCTTTTTAGCAGTGATATCGCGCAAACCAAACATCAGTGCCGTACACCCCTCCCACTCGATAACTTGAATCAAGGTTTCACAAATGAAGCTATCAATATTGTCGCGTAAATACTCCCATTCAAACACGACAGAGCCATCTCGCTCAGCCTGTGCAATATAATCTGTCATCGCATCAATTGAGCTAGAACCATCAAGTTGAGTACGTGGTGACAGCACAACAGGAGAGAAAGATAAAAACTGAAACTTATCGTCAAAGCCAAATAAATTAAGCGTAGCTTGGTTACAATCGATAAATTCTTGATTCCTGAAAATCAGTAACGCATCGCGTGATGATTCAAATAAACCTCGGAATTTACTCTCTCGTTGACTCAATTCTTCTGTTCGTTTATCAACTTCTTGCTCAAGCCCTTTTTTCGCTTTTAATAAACTGCGATTAGCCGCATCACCAATCACCATAATGACAATGACACCACCAACAGTGATCATTAAAAACACGCTGAGCATGGCGATGATGACAAAGCGGATTTGATAAAAAGAGGCAAAGGCTTCGTCATAATCAATTTCAGAGGCTATACCTATATTAAGATTTTGATCCCAAACCCAAGAGCCAATAACAGGGATGCCTCTGTAATCGAGATAACCGTCAAAGTTACCCGATTTATTGCCTTTGGAGACTGATTCAGCCATTAGCGTAAACGGTGTCGATGATGTGTGCTCTTTCGGTACCCGTGCGGCAATTAGCCCTGCTTGAGTCGAAATAGACTGCTCCTGTGCATCATCAAATCCCAAGAACCGACTATGACTAACCATCAGGCCATTACTATCCACAGCATAGGTTTCACCACTGTAGCCAAAGCGTCCTGTCGATAAAATCTTAGAAAATACCGCATGAGGGTCAATGCGCATTGATAGCGCCGCAATGACATGACCTTGAGTATTTTTAACTGGTGCGACAAAAAAAGCGGTGGAATACCCCGTATCACTGACTTTAGAAACAGCAGGCGGAATAAATAACGTTTTACCTTGTTGGAATACTTGGTCGATTAAATCGGGATAGTTTTGCGCAATGACATTGTAACTGCCGATATTTTGATCTCGGCGCGAAGCCAAACTAATGTAGTTCGGCGAGATCACAAAGTACCCAAGTTTTAGTGAAGGCACATATTGCGCAACATAATCTCGTAGTGCTTGTTGGGCTAAGTCTTCTGTTAAAGCCGTTTTGTTGTAGGGAAGTTGCGTTAACTGCTGAGAAAAATTTAAAATTTCAGGACTAGCGGCAATATTTTCTATTTCATCTTTTTTGTAATTAGCCCAAAGGTTTAATGTTAATTGCGCACCATCTCTAACCGCCTCAATCGAGCCTTGATACTCAGTTTTAATTTTGTCTTTTAACACCCCAAGAAAAACAAAGGCCACAACAAAAAATATCGATGCCACGCTGGTAATACCCGCCATCACAATAAGTCGTGTTTTCTTTGAGCTAAACTGGTAATGCAATGGGTCTATTCGGCTTTTTCTAAACAACTTAAACAGATAAAAACCACCGGCATAGATAACAGCAAGAACAGCCAGTGCCACTAACCAACCATGCATTCCAAAATCAATTTTAAGGCCATTTTGTGCGGCCTTTTGATGCTGTGTTTTACTGGTATTAAAAATACTAGCGATGGAAAAGTCATAAGAGTAAATTTCCGGGTTTAAAAAAAGTGATAGCTTTGAAAAATCGAGTGATAACGACTCCATAGTAATTAACTTATCGAGTAAGTCGCTTTGCTGGCCAGATACCGCCAACATACTGGTTTTATATGACAGCCCTTGTCTTTCAAAATCAGCGCCCATTAAGTAGTCATGCATCAAGACCAAAGCGATAGCCGCATCAAAGATATGACCACCAACAGATACCGCCAATTGACCTTGTTCGATATGTCTTAACGCTTGAGGTTGCCAATCAACACCACCTACCGATATTTGTCCGGTCAAGCCTAGTTCTTCAATCGTCTCTATTACCGCCAGCGCCATCACATCATTCGCACACCACACCATATTAATTTTAGGGTTAGCTTTAATCGCGTTTTCAAAGGCAATTTTGGCGCGCTCAGCCTGCCAATCAGCAGCAAAAAATTGGTAAGAAGCAATATTTAGTGGCTCGATAAATTGATTTAAGCCACTTTCTCTTAACTTACCAGCCGTCGAATCAACAGGACCACCTAAGGCCAAGATGTGCAGCTTATCTTTGGCATAACGACTTTTGCTCATCAACTGCTGAATCAAAATCCGCCCCGCTAACTCATCATCAGGCATCACACTGCCTATCCAGTTAGGGTATTTTTGTCTTGGTAAGATGTTTTTATGGCTTAAGACTGAATTAACTAAAATACTCGGCACGTGTTTTTCGTCTAAGCGCTGAAGCACGGTTTCACCTGCCCCCGAGAAGTCGTGAAACAATATACCATCAGCCCATTCACTGGCTGATTCGACTAATTCGATATAACTTTGCTGACTTTGCTCAGGTAAAAAGACCTTTAACTCCACATCTAAGTCTTCAGAGGCTTGGTGAGCAATATTTAAGGACTGCTGCCAAAATGCATCATGGCTAGGCGGGATAATCGCTATTTTTAGGCGGTTGTTGTTGTCTGATGCGGTGGCATATATCCATGTCAAAGGTAATAGTAACAAGGTCAAAAACAACGAAAAGCGCGTGATGATATTTCCTATCATTAATTATATCTCTGCAAGTTAACTAACCGCTTTGTGAGCTTAAAAGCATCCTACTTAGCTATCACAACAGCGTTTCCATTTAGTCGACAGTCGCGTGATGATTTTTGGTGAAAGATGAGTTAACACGCCACTATATTATTGTTCTAAAAATATAGTACGAGTGTAGGTGCAATTGAATTAAACCGATGCAAAATGGATAAATAAAATAGAAAAGAGGCTTTCGCCTCTTTTCTCAATCATCTTATTTTAACTCTTCCAGTGGACGGTATTTAATACCGTGGAACAAGCAATATAAGACGGGGACAACAATTAAAGTCAGTATTGTGGCAACACCTAAACCAAACATGACCACAGCAGCCATTGATTCAAAAAAGGCATCAACCAATAACGGCATCATGCCTAAGATGGTCGTGATAGCCGCCATGCTTACTGGTCTAACACGGCTAACGGCTGAGTCAAATACCGCTTTGTATGGCTCAACACCTGCTTCCAATTCGGTATTGATCTGATCGAGTAATACGATGCCGTTTTTCAATAACATCCCTGATAGACTCAGCATCCCCAATAAAGCCATAAAGCCAAACGGTTTATTGAGAATTAATAAGCCAGCCACAATACCAATTAAAGCTAATGGTACACATGCCCAAATAACCAACGGTTTTTTCACCGCATTAAATAAAAATACGGTAATTAAGAGCATAAACAAATAGCCCATTGGCAGTGATGCAAAAATAGCGGTCGATGCTTTTTGAGAATCAGCGTATTCACCGCCCCACTCCAACTTATAGCCGGCAGGTAGTTCAATTTTGTTAATGTCATCTAACACGCGATTACGCAATGAATTAGCCGTTTCATCCGTTTTAAAGTCTGGATCCATCATCACAGTGATCATGCGCTTTCGGTCTTTGCGCATAATGAGCGGATCTTCATAGCGAATGTTTACACCATCAATGACCTGGTTAATAGGTACAAGTTGATTGTAGATAGGAGACCAAATTTGAATGCTAGTAGCAGCCGTTGCACGTTCATCTTCAGGTACGCGAGCGGTAATCGGTAATAGTGACGTTCCTTCGCGGTAAAGACCGATATTCAAACCAGACATATTCATTTGAATAGTACTGTCGACATCGGCTTTAGTAATACCTAAACGACGCGCCTGTGTTTCGTTAAAGATAGGCTCAACCACTTTAGTTCGCTCTCGCCAATCATGACGGACATTAACCGTGCCCCCCGCATCGCGAAAAACACGGATTGCTTGGTCAGCCAAGCCGCGTAAAACATCAGGATCAGCACCTGTAATTTCTACTGCTACTTTTGCAGCTGGAGATGGGCCAATCTCTAAACGCTTAAACTTAGTTAATACTTCTGGATATTTTTGGTCTAAGTACTTTTGCGTTTTTTCCATCGATGGAATGACGGATTCAAAATTATCAGTACGCACCATAATCTGAGCGTAACTGGCATAACTGCGCTCTGAGTTATACGTCAACATAAAGCGCTGCGCACCACGACCAGTTGTTGATGTGACGTGCTCAACCACATCGTACTCTAATATCTCTTGCTCGATTTCTTTGGTGATCTTATAAGTGTGACGAATATCTGTACCTTCAGGCATCCAAACATCAATCAAGAACATAGGTGTTGTCGATGGCGGGAAGAATGACTGCTTAACCGCCCCAAAACCAACAATCGAGGCAATGAAAATACCAATAACAGCAGCGACTGTCAGGCCTTTGTACTTAAGACAAATGTTTAAAAAGGCTTTGTAGAAGACAAAAACTGCACCCTTATATGGGTCTGCAGGCTCCTCACCTTCTTTGCCCGTCAGTGACTTTGGCGTCTCTTTGAAGATCATATGCGCAAAGAATGGCGTCAAACTGATGGCGGTTATCCAACTCATAAACAATGAAATAAATAACACCCAGAATAAACTGCCGGCAAATTCACCTGTAGAATCGGGTGATAAGCCAATAGGTGCAAATGCCGCGATAGCAATAATAGTAGCGCCGAGTAATGGCCAAATCGTTTGTTTTACGATCCCTTTAGCCGCTTCAAGTTTACTCTGCCCTCTGGCTTGCCCTATCAATATCCCTTCGACAATAACAATGGCATTATCAACTAACATCCCCAGCGCAATGATTAATGCACCCAGCGAAATCCGCTGTAAGTCGATGCCGTAAAATTTCATGATGAGGAATGAACCTAAAACCGTCAGCAATAAGATCCAACCAATTAGCAGGCCCGATTTTAATCCCATAAAAACAAGTAAGACGACAACAACAATCACAACTGCTTCAATTAGGCTTAACATGAAAGCCGCAACTGATTTATCTACTTCTTTTGGTTGATTGTAAATCTCCCCTATGACCATGCCAGCTGGGCGATATTCTTCTAATTCTTCAATGCGTTGAGCAATGCGTTTACCCACATCAACCACGTTGACACCGTCAGCAAAAGAGATACCTATATTGATGGCTTCTTTACCGTCAAAGTTAATCAGGTTAGACGGTACTTCTTGGAAACCTTTAGAAATAGTGGCAACGTCTTTTAAGTAAATGAGTTTTTTCGAACCTGGACTTGAGATAATCAAATCTTCTAGTTGCTTAACCGACTTAAATTCGCCCGTTGGGTGAATATAGATGTATTCATTACCTGTGGTGAAAGCACCTGAACTTTGCACGGTATTTTGAGTACTTAACACATTGTAAATAGAAGTAGGCGCAACACCTAAACTCGCCAGCTTGTTAGAAGAAATCTCCAGATAAACCATCTCTTGCTGCTGGCCTGCAACCGCAACTTTTGAAACGCCTTCAACTAATTCAATATCGCGCTTTAAAAAGTCGACATAATCCATTAACTCTTGATAACTAAAGCCATCACCAGTAATCGCCCACATAATGCCGTAAACATCACCAAAATCATCGATCACTTTTGGCTCATTCACCCCTGGTGGTAAATTGGGTTTTAAGTCATTGACTTTGCGCCTGAGCTCATCCCAAATTTGCGGCAGCTCGTTGGGACCATAGATGTTTTTCATTGTCACGGTAATTTGTGACAAACCACGGCTATTGATTGATGTGATCTCATCTATGTATGGCAACGTCATCAGTTGCTTTTCAATCACATAAGAGACTTCTTCTTCAACTTGTAACGGTGAGGCCCCCGGATAAGACGTATTTATCAACGCATCTTTAATGGTAAAAGCAGGGTCTTCCAACTGACCTAAACCAAAATAAGCATGCGTACCACCAATTAGCAGGATCAAAGTGAACATCCAGCTTATGACTTTGTTTTTAATGAAATATTCTGCGATGTTCATAATTACATGTCCTTATTATTGTTATTTACGACTTCAACAGGCAGACCTTCACGTAAATACTGCAAGCCTTTTGTCACCACTAAATCACCCGCCTTGATATTGCCAATCACTTCAACATGACTGATATTGACAACACGCCCCATACTGATTTCAACCGCATTGGCTTTACCATCAACAACACGCCAAACTAGGCGCTTAAAGCTATCGATCGGCATGCTATCGGGTAAAGTAACCGCTTCAAGTGGTACCACTGCATAATAAGCTTGATCGCGTTCAATTTTTGCCAAATCCAGTTCCACACTGCCCGGCATACCTTGTAGAGCTGGTTTAGCTTTATCAAACGGCATTTGTAACACCAAGGTGAAACTGCGATCTTCATCGCTTTGCTCTGCCGTATGCTCTTTGTATTTAGCTTTAAAGATATGATCTGGGTAAGCGTCTAACCGCACATTAATTTCTTCGCGTTGCGGTTTAACTTTTTTATCATCAATCGATGAGACCAGTGAATCCGGTAAGTCGACGGTAATTTCAACTTGGTCTTCCCTGTGTATAGAAACAACAGGCTGACCAACACTTGCAGCTTGGTAATTTTCAATTGCTACATTGGCAATAATGCCGTCAAATGGCGCTCTTAATTCCACATAGCCCAATTGGATTTTGGCATAAGCATAATCGGCCAATGCCATCTTGTATTGCGCGGCTAATTCATCATACGTACTTTTCGCCATATTGCCTTTATCGACCATTTGCTTAGCACGTGATGCCTGTACCTTCAGAAGATCAGATTTAGCTTTTTTCTCGTTAACGGTCAGCTTTAGTTGCGTGTCATCGAGCTTAGCTAATAAATCACCTTTTTTGACTCTTAAACCTTCACGGGCAATCAGCTCACTGAGCTCGCCATTGAGCTGAAAACTCAGGTTAGTGTATTGGCTTGCTTGAATAACCGCGGGGAAATGACGAACTTTTTGACTCATCACTTCTGGTACTTGGTGCACAGCAACATGCACTTGGCTGACTTGGGGAGTTGGCGCGGGAGTACATGCCACCAATGAAATACAAGTTACAGCCAATGTCGCTGCGAAAAATTGCTTAAATGACATGACTATAACCCTCTTTCCTTGACCCACTGTTTTACCTTTTGACCCGCTTTGAGCTCTGTCACACCTGATGCAACAATTTGGTCGCCATCGGCAAGCCCTGTGATCAACTCACCTTGAGAGCTAAGCTCAATCGATACTTTATCTAATACTTGGTTGTCATTGACTACCCACACCCAGTGCTTGCCTTGTTCTTGCCATGTTGCACTAGCTGGTATTTTTTGAATCATGACGTTGGAATCCAATACCAACTGGGCATTAACCGTGGCGGCCATCCCAGGGTACAGCTTTAAATCATCTGGTCTTGGCATGGTTAGTGTGACGTTAAACGCGCCTGATTCTCGGTCAGCAGTTGTCTCAACTTCTTTAAACGTTAGGGTATAAGTTTTTTCAGGCGCAACCGCAAAAGTGACATTGGGTTTGTTTTCTTTTAAATGCGAACGACGAATCGCACCAATTAAACGCTCAGGCACCGCCATTACCACATCGATAGCATCTTCAGACTGGAGCGACATGATAGGCTGCAAAGCTTGTGCATACTCGTGATCATTGAGATAAGTAGCCGCAATGATGCCATCATAAGGCGCATAGAGTTTAGTGTATTTCAGATTGGTCGTTGCATTATCTAATTCATTTTGCGACACCAATAGCTGTGTTTTGGTCGAATCGAATTTATCTTGAGAAATTAAAAAGTCTTTAACGAGTGCTTTTGAACGTTCGTGCTGCACTTTTGCTAATTCAAAGCTCGCTTTTTTGGCATATTCTATCGCTTGATAATCTGTCGGAATTAATTCTGCTAATAACTGACCAGCTTTAACTTGTTGGCCTGATTTCACATGGTATTGCTTAATTTCTCCCGGTACGCGAAAAGAAAGGTTAGCCTGGCGGCTCGCTTCTACTTTTCCTGGGAAAGCGTGTTCTTTGGTTTTCAGTAGGTCGACTTATAGCATCATAACCGGGCGAACAACGTCTTTTTTCTCCACTTGCTCAGTTTTTTCGCTACACGCACTGAGTAAACCAAGTGTCAGCACAAATATTATTTTTTTATTAAAAAACATAGTAATAAATTCCCTTTGGGCTATCCATTGGACTGAATTTTTTGATTTTTTCTATCATAGCTCAATTTAACAACAGTTATATAAAAGTTATGCAACAAGCGTCTTTATTTAATACAGAGGCAGCTCAGCAAAAGTAATTTAATCTATACGCCACATCGGGCTCGCAGACACGTGTATTAGTCGCGTCTACTACTGACATAATTCTTCATCTGACTTAAGCTAGTTTCTAATAACATAAATAAAGAAGAGATTTTGGATGCAGGCAGATAAGCAAGATTTTCTCATTGCCGGGCCTATTCTCAGGCATGTGAGCCCTTCGGCTTTCACCTTGTGGTTGGTTACGCAACAAGCGGTCACAACTCAACTTCTCATTACAGACCACCAAGGTCAGGCAATAGTTCAAAAAGATTTAAATAAAGATAACTGCCATACAGTTCAAGTTGGTACGCACTGCTTTATTCACCTTGTTGAATTAACCTTAGACACGCCACTACAGGCCGATCAATTTTACTTTTATGATCTAATTTTCGACCTAGAAACAGAGCAATCACTGAACACATTAGTACCTGCTTTGTGCTACCCAGGCTTTGATAAACCCCGATTTTGTTTGCGTTCACACGTCGACAATATGTATCACGGCTCGTGCCGAAAGCCACATCATCACCAAGATGACGCACTGGCCATTCTCGATGACAAGCTACAAGCAAGTATGCAAAACCCTGCAGATTACCCAGCCATGCTGATGATGTCTGGCGATCAAATCTACGCTGATGACGTAGCAGGTCCCATGCTGCACGCTATCCACCAAGTCATGAATAAACTCGGGTTATTCAACGAGTCTTGGCAAGGAACGGACGTTAACAACACAGAAGAGCTGTTATCGAGTAAACAGTGTTACTACTTACGAGAGTCTTTGTTACCCGATGACAAAGCAAGTCAGGCCATGCTCGATAGTGTTTTCAGAGGTGCCAGAAAGCCCATCTTTACCTCGGTAGGTGCGCAAAATCATCTAATTTGTTTATCTGAAATTATCGCCATGTATTTATTGGTTTGGTCCGATACACCTTGGCAGTGGCTTGAACTAGATAAGATGCCGCCCCAGCTCGACAGCAAACAACAAGACAAATATCAGCACGAGTTGTCCAGCATTGATGCCTTTGCATCTAGCCTGCCAAAAGTAAGACGCGCATTGGCACATATTCCAACTTATATGATCTTTGATGATCACGATGTCACCGATGATTGGAATTTAACACGCGGTTGGGAAGAAGCGGCTTATAACAACCCGTATTCCAAGCGCATCATAGGTAATGCACTTATCGCTTATTGGCTTTGTCAGGGCTGGGGCAATATGCCTAAACACTTTAAACAATGGGCGGATAAAGTACCTCATTACTTCAAAACTGATGTCGTCACTGAACACGACGATTTAGTTCAGCAAATGTTTGATTGGCAGCAATGGCATTATGTATTGGATACCCAACCCAAGGTTGTTGTCTTAGATACACGTACCCACAGGTGGCGTTCTGAAAACAGTGCTAATAAGCCATCTGGCTTGATGGACTGGGAAACGCTTTCTGAACTACAACAAGAGTTAGTGGGCGAAAAAGCCGTTATCATGGTCTCACCCGCACCTGTATTTGGCGTCAAACTGATTGAAGTAATTCAGCACATTTTTACCTTTTTTGGCAAACCGCTGATGGTCGATGCTGAAAACTGGATGGCACATCCTGGCTCTGCCAATGTGATATTAAATATCTTTCATCACAAACAAACACCGCCTAACTTCATCATTCTATCAGGCGATGTTCATTACTCATTTGCCTATGATGTCACATTGAGAAATAAAAAAGACAGTCCGCGTGTGCTACAAGTGACAGCCAGCGGCATCAAGAATGCATTTCCAGATAAACTCCTCAGCTGGTTAGATAGGTTGAACCGCTTTTTATTCAGCCACAGTTCTTTTCTCAACTGGTTTACCAAACGCCGCCACATGAAAGTTAAGCGTCGGCAGATCATCGAAAAAGGCCACGTCCAAAAAGGAGCGGTGCTCTTTAATCACGCAGGGATCGGTGAGATTATATTAGCTGATGAAATTGATGATGTGGTGGTCAAGGTTCATACCAGTGATGGTCGCGAAATAGAGTTTGATTAACCAACCATATTTCAAATTACGAGCGTTTGGAGACGAGTGTCAATTTAACTAGCCAACTGACAATTCCTGTTGCCAAGCTGTTGTCGCGAACGGGTTGGCATTTCCTATACTTTTAAGGCAAGTTTATAAGGTTTAGGTAAGTTTAATTGGCTTTTTATGTTCAGTATTTTTGATATTTTTTCTGTTGGTATAGGTCCATCTAGCTCTCATACTGTGGGCCCAATGCGAGCAGCAAAACGCTTTACAGAATCACTTGTGCAAAAGCAATTGCTCAATCAGGTTGTGACAATTGAGTGTGAGTTATTTGGGTCGCTTGGCAGTACAGGTGTAGGACATGGCACCGGGACGGCCGTGATCTTGGGCTTGATGGGGCAACTACCCGAAACGTTTGATCCAGATAATACCGAACCTTTTATTCAACAAGTTGAGCAAGAACAACAGCTTCGCCTCGCAGATACTCATGATATTGCGTTTTTACCGAGCAAAGCGATCACCTATCATCAACATAAAACCTTGCCAGGTCATGCCAATGCTATGCAAATCAAAGCAAAGGCCCAAGATGACGTTGTTTTACTGAGCGAAATTTACTATTCAATTGGTGGCGGCTTTATACTGCGCGATGATGAGCTCAACCAAGTCCAGAGTCAGCAACCCGATCAAAGTTTGCCATACGCCTTTCATAGCTTTGAGCAATTAAAGCACCAATGTCAGCAGCACCAACTGAACATATCAGAGCTGATCACAAAAAATGAAGCCTATTTTGCCAAAGAAGAGAATGTCGCACACGCTTGTCACGACATTTGGCAAGTGATGCGTAAGAGTGTTGAGCGCGGTCTCAAGGCTCAGGGGGAATTACCCGGCGGCCTGAATATTAAAAGGCGGGCACCAGCCTTACATTTAAAACTGTCGCTTAATCAAATGTCAGATCCTTTGGATGTGATGGACTGGGTTAATTTATTCGCCTTAGCAGCCAGTGAAGAAAACGCCGCAGGCGGAAGGGTTGTCACCGCACCCACTAATGGTGCAGCGGGAGTTATCCCGGCTGTTTTGTGTTATTTCAACAAATTTATCAGCCCGATAGACGAAGAAAAAGCGCAAACCTTTTTTGCTACAGCTGCAGCTATCGCCTCACTTTACAAGCGCAATGCTTCAATCTCAGGAGCAGAAGTGGGTTGTCAGGGCGAGGTTGGCGTGGCCTGTTCTATGGCTGCAGGTGCCTTAACTGCAATGATGGGAGGTAACTTAGCACAAATAGAAAATGCCGCAGAAATAGGCATGGAGCATCATTTAGGGATGACCTGCGATCCAGTTGGTGGCTTAGTACAAATTCCATGTATAGAGCGCAATGCGATGGGTGCGATTAAAGCGATTAACGCATCAAGAATGGCACTTAAAGCGGATTATGAACCTAAGGTATCACTCGATAAAGTGATACAAACCATGATGGAAACGGGCAAAGACATGCAAAACAAATACAAGGAAACCTCAAAAGGAGGTTTAGCCATTTACATAACCCAGTGTTAAGCTAGCTGAGTATTTGGACACACTAAGGACGGTTTTCATGCGTGCATTACTTATGGTTGGCGATAATCAATACGGGGTACTGAGCCAATTCGCCACAGGAATGGAAAAGGATTTAACCTCGCTTGGCGTTGCTGTTGAACTCGTTGTTATCTCGAAAGAAAACGACCTCAGTAAGCAATTTAGTCCTTTGCTCGAATATGATTTTATTGTCAGCTTTAACGCTGTAGCCAGTGATATTGCAGCACCTGGCTATTCAGTTGCTGAATATGCCAAACAAAAGCCCTTTTATATCTACACGGTTGATCACCCAATTCACTTAATGAGGCGATTTATCGGGCTGAATATCATCGTGTTATGTGTCGACCAAGAGCACGTCGGCTTTTGCCGCTTATGTGGCATTAAAGCTGAGTTTTTTCCCCATGCGGTCTCTGCAAAAAGCGTTTCTGCCCAAAATGCTATCCCGTACCAAGAAAAATCAGATGAAATTATCTTCCCAGTATCTTTTTTTGATCCAACTAGCTGGCGAGAAAAGCTCAACCCTGTTTGGAATCAGATTGGCCCTTTGGTTGAGCGTGCACAAAACATCACAGATTTCATGCAACTACTCGGTGTATTACCACGAGGCAACCGCCCTGCAAGTTTGCAACTCGATGAAAATATTCGCCGAGTCTGCTTTACGGTAGACTTTTATCTAAGAGCAAAACAACGCATTCAAACCCTCAGCTACTTCGAAGAGCAAGGTACGTCTTTGACAGTTGTGGGTAGAAACAGTGAACAGTATCAAGATATTGCCCCCTCTCACCAGTATTTACCTGCGATGGAGTTTACTGATTTACAGCAGCGTATAAAGCAAGCCAAACTTGTTATTCACAACTCACCAGGTTTTGCTAAAGGCTTGCACGAACGGGTAGTTGAACCCTATGCAATGGGCACCTTAATTTCTGGCATCAACCTTGATTATTTAGCTCAAGAGTGTGATGATTTTTTCATTCAACCTGAAGCCATTCACGCCCTTAGCGCAGAGCAATATAACCAGCAACAAGCATCCGCTATCGCTTGGATACAGTCCCAGCATACTTGGTTGAAACGCTGGCAAAAAGCAATACCCGAACTGGTGCAATAAAGCGCTGAGAAAGACTTAATGTTTGTTACTTAATCGGTTGGAAAAACTGCTTTTTCTGGTTTATACCTGCTGTAGTGAAAGATTTTTTCTCATTACCCTATCTACTCTAGATAATAGCTAAGGTTTCTCTTCACATGGATGCAGTTATCAGCAAAATCAAATACAAGACACGCATAGTATTCAGCCTTGTTTTACTGCTGGGTTTTATCTTTTCTAGCTATGTTTATTACTCCACCGATGCAGTCAGTCGCTCCACAACCGAACTCGTCGACAAACAAATCCCCCGTTATTTAGTGATGCAGCAGCTCACAGCAAGCCTTATTGAGCAAGAGCGCTTATTGTACGAATATTACGCCAGTGATGACCCTAGACTTTATACCATCAGCTTTTTAGAACAATGCTCTGCGTCTACCAAGTTAATCGAACGTTTGGCTATGTATTTTCCACAAACTCCGGCCATTATGTCTTTGAGCAATATTCAAGAGCAGTTATATGAACATGCTCTGGCGCTACATGAAAATATGGCCTCTCCGAGAACCGACTGGGATTTAGCTCGTGAGACCTTAAGTGAAATAGCCAAGCTAAGAAATCAAGCCAAGCCTCTAGTAGATGACTTGTATACTCTCGTTAGTGAACAAGTCGACAGCGCTAAGGCAGACAATAAACAACAGCTTGCCAATAGCTTGTTAGTGGTTTTCATCTACAGTATTTCTATCGTTATACTGACCTTTTTTATGGCTAAAACCAGCCAAGCTTATTTGATGGCATCGGCTAAAAGTCGTCGCCTTGCATTGTTTACCACGGCCAACCCCAACCCTATTTTGAGTTTAAATGAATCACTCGATATCGTTTATTCAAACCCAGCGTCTCATATCTTACTCAAGCGTTTAAAACGCGAAGACAGTCAACTCTCGGATATTTTGCCACCTGAATTGAGTATATTAACGAAGCGTTTACGCAACCATGAAAAGCACTTTGACAAAGTAGAATACGATATCGAGCCCCTGCATTTATCAGCTGAGGTACATTGGTTAGAGCATGAAAATGCCTTTGATTTACATATCCGAGATATTACTGGTGAAAAGCGGGCTAAGCAGAAGCTCAGTTTTCAAGCGTATCACGATCAAACAACTAAATTGGCCAACAGCTACAAACAACTCGAATTTATATCTGAGTTGATCAGTGCTGAGCAAAAATTTAGTTTGTCATTGATTGAAGTTCGAGATTTTTCGCGTCTCGTTTCAAGTCAGGGTGTAGACTGCTCTACGGCAACGATCAAAGCATTAGCAAGAAGGCTAACGCAATTTATTGAGCAACAAACCGATCACAAGGTTCATCTATTCCACCTTGCCGAGCACACATTCAGCATTATTACTTGTTATGAACAAGAAAAAGAAGCATTGCAAAGCTTTTATCAGGCACTCGCTAAACATGTAGAGCAACCACTAGAAACCAAGTTTGGTGATTTATTAGTCGAACTTGATTTTGGTCTAAGTTGCTTCCCCATTCACGGCAAAGATAAAAATACCCTAGTCAAACACGCTCGCTCTGCGCTGGACAGTGCCATTAAAAACCCTCACAGCTCATTCGTCATTTACTGCGATGATTTAGGTGCCCAACTCGACAGGCAAATGTATTTAACCAAAGCATTAAAACACGCGATTGCGGAGCAAAGTTTAGCGTTACATTTTCAGCCTCAGCTCGATATTCAACGCAACCGCATTATCGGCATGGAAACCTTGATCCGTTGGCAACATCAAGACGAATGGATCTCACCCGTTGAGTTTATCCCAATCGCAGAACAATCCGGGTTAATCATTCCATTGGGTGAATGGATATTGCATCAAGCTTGTCAGCTCACTCAACGCTGGCACCAACAGGGCTATAGTGATTTAGTTGTGGCCGTTAATATCTCGCCAAGACAATTCAAGCATCCTCAATTTATCGAGCAAGTAAAACAAACACTCGTAAGTACAGGGCTAGATGCCAAACATCTAGAGCTAGAGATAACAGAAGGCGTGATTTTAGGAAATGAGCGAGATACCATTGAAGAGCTCAATAAACTCAGAGCTTTAGGTGTAATGTTATCGATTGATGACTTTGGTACAGGCTACTCATCATTGAGCTATTTAAGCCAGTTTCCGATAGATAAACTGAAAATAGACCAAGCGTTCATTAAGACCATGCATCATAGCGAAACGGAACGCGCGATTGTTAACACAATAGTTGAACTGGGTAATAACTTATCGCTGACGTTAATTGCTGAAGGGGTGGAGTTAATAGAG
Source organism: Marinifaba aquimaris (assembly GCF_013328345.1). Taxonomy (GTDB): domain Bacteria; phylum Pseudomonadota; class Gammaproteobacteria; order Enterobacterales; family Alteromonadaceae; genus Marinifaba; species Marinifaba aquimaris. Next base: position 22,839 of record NZ_JABULX010000014.1, on the reverse strand, counting down.
CACAAACAATATTTGAAAAATATTGGCTGCCATGAAATTCAAGGTTACTGGTTTGCCAAACCTATGCCAGCGCAGCAGTTTATTGATTTTGTAGCTGAATTCTCAGCAACCGAAGTAGGCGAGTTAGGTAGCTAACGTTACTGATTTAGCTTACTGATGGCTTGCCACTCGTGATCAGCAACGGGCATGATAGACAAACGACAGCCTTTTTTAACAAGTGCTAATTCATTTAGTTCGGGCATAGTTTTAAGCTGTTTCAATGGGATTGCACGCTTAAACTTCTCAACAAATTTGACATCAACCATAAACCAACGCGGGTTCTCTTCAGTCGATTTTGGGTCGTAATATTTGCTGCTGGCATCAAATGCAGTAAAGTCTGGATACGATTCTTTAACGACTTCAGCAACCCCAACAATTGCAGGCACTTTACAGCCCGAGTGGTAGAAAAATATGCGGTCACCCATTTTCATTTGGTCTCGCATCATATTGCGCGCTTGATAATTTCGCACGCCATCCCAGTGCTCAGTTTGCTCTGGACGACTTGCTAAGTCATCAATACTAAATGCATCGGGTTCACTTTTCATCAACCAATATGCCATAGCCAAAAACCTAGTCTGCAATCACTTGCTGTGCGTTAGAAGGTAACAAAGCATAGCGCTCTGTCGCTTTTAACACTGGTAATTTTGAAACACGGGCAATGGAAATTTGTTGATCTAACTTGGCAAATTCTTCGGTGAGAACTTTAATCGTCTCTGGATATGGATGACCAATAGCAACAGCAAACCCTGTGCGTTTTGCAGTTCTTAGCAATTGAGCAAACTGCTTGCGGACAAACGCTTCAGTTTGCTCAGCATCTAAAAAGACATCTCGTCGCCAATGTTTGATACCAAACTCTTTTGCAACACCTTCTGCTAAGGTGAATCGCGTAGTGCGACTATCAACAAAATATAAATCATTTTTAGCCAACTCTTGCATCAGCACTTTCATTGGTTGATACATCTGGGTCAGCTTGCTGCCCATATGGTTGTTAACCCCAACAACAAAAGGCAAAGATTCAATATTCAAAGCAATTTGTTGGCGCATCGCCTGTTCAGACATGTCGCTGACTAGGCCACCTGGACCGAGCTTCAAACCGGCCAAAGATTCCATGGGGATATGTAACATGACTTCACGACCTTGTACTGCCGCTTTTCGCGCAATATCGTTACCGTGAGGGGTATGAGGCAATACCGCAATAGTGACTTCTTGCGGTAGCGCTAAAACTTGAACATCGCTCTTTTTATACCCGATATCATCAATGATAACGGCTATTTCAGCGGCGTTTACGGATGTTATTAATAGCGCGAGAAAACAGAAGGCAGCGCTGATGAAACGAGTCATAATTTATCCTTATTATTATCGTCTCAGATGTTAGCAAAATGTTGTTAGTACCCCAATCACTATTTCATCTTTTTGCAATAAAAAAGGCGATCAAGAGATCGCCTTTAAACAGAAAAATTAGATTGTTAAATTAACGTCTGACTAAGCCTGCGGTAACTGCTTGATCATGCTATCGATAATTGCTTGAATTTTTTGCTGTTTTTCTTGAGCATTATCTGTCTTCTTCACTGATTTACTCAGCGAACTACGCCAGATACTCTTATCAGTTTCTCTGTCTATCATATCGACAATCAAGGTACCTTCTGTGTAATTTCTGACATGAACAGTCGGCGCAGGTCGATATATACAGTGGTAACAATAAGTCGCTGTGACACCCGTTGAGTAAACACGTGTTTTATCCTTGGTGTAAACAAAGTATGCAATCAGCACGTCTGCATCTTTTTCATCAACTTGACGCTTACCTGCGTTTGTTAAAGATTGAACAATCGCACTATTAATTCGCTCTCGATCTATATCACTGAGTAAGATATTTTTATTGTCTTCATCACCAACAATGGCAAATGTTTTTACTTTGGCAAAATTGTAGCTAGGGCTGGCATCCGTTTCTGGGTTGTAGGTGGTTTGACAAGCTGATAACGCAATAGCGAGCAAACAGATAAATGCTAATTTGATCATGTTCATGGTTAAACTCTCATCCTAAGTCTTTGGTTGTCAGACAAATATATGTCTTTAGGGCAAACTTAACACAGATAAGTTCAGTTTTGTGGTTTATCTAACGCTATATCGCAGCAGTTTTAAGCTGTTAACTCAGGTTAGTAACTGCGGCACCACTTTTTAGGATCTACGGGCTTACCTTTGTGGCGGATCTCAAAATACAGGTTAGGGAAGTTTTGGCCACCAGATTGACCAACCAAAGCAATAGGCTCACCAGGCTCAACCATCTCGCCAACATCTTTTAACAGTGTTTGGTTATGCCCATAAAGACTCATATAGCCTTCACCGTGGTCAATAACCATCACTAAGCCAACGCCTTTCATCCAATCAGAGAAAATGACCTGACCAGCGTGAATTGCATTTACCGCGCTGCCGAGTTTGGTGTCGATTCGGTTACCTTTCCAACGCAATGGACCGCGTTTTCGCTTGCCAAATAACTGTCTGACTTTACCTTCCGCGGGCCAAGCTAGTTTACCCATATATTTTGCTAAGCCAGTCAACTCAACAACAGTAGGCAATTGAGCAATTGCTTCGGCAAGCTCATTAATCGTCTCGGTGAGCGCAGTTTCACTTTCTTTTAAACGGGCGAGTTTACGACTTTCATCGTGAAGTACTTTTTTCAATCGAGCCAGTGCTTTTTTCTGTTTTTGTTTGTAAGTGTTGAGCTCAGTTTCTTGAGTTAATTGTTCCGTTAACAGCTCTGCCAATTGTTCTCGGCGCCCATCTAATTCAAGCTTTATTGCATCTAACTCAGTGATTGTAGCTTTTAGTGATTCAACAATGCCCACTCTAGCTTTGTTTAAGTATTGGTAGTAGCTCAGTACGCGCTCTAATTTACCGGGGGACTCTTGATTAAGCAGCATCATCAAATAATCGTGGTGGCCCACTTGATAAGCGCTTTTGACTTGTGCGGATAAGACTTCTAACTGTTGAGATTTTTCTTCTTCTAATTCAACTTTTTTACTTTCGAGCGTTTTTAATTTGAGTTTAACATCAGCCAATTTTGCTCGAGTTTCGCGTAAAGATTTAGCGGTTTGACCAATTTGTAAATCAGTCTGCTTGAGGGCTTTTTCAATCTTGCCCTGCTCTGTTGTTTGCTTGCTAATTTGTGCATGCTTTTTTTTAATTTGCGCCTGCACTTGCGATAATTTCTTTTCCGTTTGTTGCTGCTTGCGCTCTTTTTCATCCTTGTCATTGGCATGTGCAGCAAAACTACACAAGCCCAATAACAAAACCCCGAGCAAAAAAATGTCTCGGGGTATTGATTGGTATTTAGCGCTTAACACGCCAAAAAAATGAGCGAAAAGCTTAATAGCCTGCCTCTTTAATCTGCTAACTGCATGATACTGCTGCCTGTCATTTCTTCAGGCTGCTCCATACCCATAAGGTGGAGCATAGTTGGTGCAACATCACTTAATTTACCTGCTTCAGTCATAACTTTAGCATTACGACCGAAGTAAATGAAAGGCACTGGCTCACTTGTATGTGCAGTATGTGTTTGTCCAGTTTGTGGATTAACCATTTGTTCAGCATTACCGTGGTCAGCCGTAATTAAACATTCACCGCCCACTTCTTCTAATGCCTCAACAACACGACCGATACATGCATCGACCGCTTCACACGCTTTGACTGCCGCATCGTAAACACCGGTATGACCAACCATGTCACCATTTGGATAGTTACAAATAATGGCATCAAATTTCTGGCTGCGAATCGCTTCACATAGCTTATCCGTCAACATTTCTGAATTCATTTCAGGTTGTAAGTCGTATGTCGCCACTTGCGGTGAAGGAATTAATTCACGCTCTTCACCCTCATATAAGTCTTCGCGACCACCACTGAAAAAGAAAGTCACGTGAGCGTACTTCTCTGTTTCAGAGATGCGCAATTGCGTTTTATTATTTTGCGCTAACCAATCTGGGAACGTATTGACCAAATCTTCTGGTGGATAAGCAGAAGGTGCTTCAATATCTGCTGCGTACTGTGTCAGCATGACAAATTCAGCAAGTGCAGGCGCTTTTTCTTTGTCAAAACCATCAAAGTCGCTATCAACAAAAGCACGCGTAATTTCACGTGCGCGATCGGCACGGAAGTTTAAGAAAATTAACGCATCACCGTCATTGACAGTTGCAGCTTGGCCTTGGTCATCAGTAATAACAGTTGCAGCAACAAATTCATCGTTTTCGTCACGAGCATAAGCAGCTGCTAAACCTTCAGCCGTTGTTGCAAAGCTGTGTTCAGCCTTACCTGACGTTAATAAGTCATAAGCAGATTGAACGCGATCCCAACGGTTATCACGGTCCATTGCGTAGTAACGACCAATTAAACTAGCAACTCGACCGTTACCCGTTTGGGCAAATTGCTTATCAAGCGCAGTAAGTGGCGCTTCAGCACTTCGAGGTGGTGTATCACGACCATCTAAAAATGCGTGAACGTATACTTCTTTTGCACCGCGTTTCGTCGCTAGCTCAATTGCAGCTTGGATATGCTCTTCGTGAGAGTGAACACCACCCGGTGACAATAAGCCCATTAGGTGCACGGCTTTACCTGCAGAAACGGCTTTATCAATTGCATTAACTAATGTTGGGTTTTCAAAGAAACCGCCATCTTGGATATCTTTAGTGATGCGAGTGAAATCTTGATAAACGATACGACCTGCACCTAAGTTAACGTGACCTACTTCTGAGTTACCCATTTGACCATCAGGTAAACCTACATCTAGGCCTGAACCTGAAATTAATGTACTTGGATAATCTTGCCATAACTTGTCTAAAACGGGCGTTTTAGCAGCGAGAATTGCGTTTGATTCTGAGGCTTCACGGTAACCCCAACCATCCATAATGATTAATACTAAAGGTTTCTTTGCGTTAGACATCTAACATCCCCATCTAATAAGTGATTTGCTGATTGTCGCGAGCCCATATGAAAATATAACTCATGGCGTCAATCTAAGCGTACAAATTCATAAAAATTGCCGAACATTTTACACTGTTTTTGACTAGAAAAGTGGCTTTTTGTTGGTTAATTGATGGTAAAAAAGCGGCGAATTAAAAGTTAACCATGAATCTGGGGTTATTTTGCAGTTTTTCATTGTATAATCGCCACAATTTAGCAATTTACGGTAGTTAAAATGAACGAATACTTAACCTTTTTCGCCAATCACCCAATCATGATGGGTATCTGGTTAGTACTTTTCTTTGCGCTGATTTACAACTTAATGCAAAGCAAGTTTGCCGCTTTTGGCCGAGTGAATACCCAACAGCTCACTCAACTTATCAACAAACAAGATGCAGTTGTTGTTGATATCCGCCCAGATGCAGACTACAAAAAAGGGCACATTACAGGTGCAAAATTACTGAGTCCGCAACAAATTGAGCAAGAAACACTCAAAGGGCTTGAAAAATCAAAACAAAACCCAATTATTGTTGTTTGCCAAACAGGTATGACTGCTGGTAAATCAGCAACTAAGCTTGCTCAATCTGGATTTGAACAAGTAAACATTTTAGACGGTGGTATGACAGCATGGACCAGTGCTAACCTCCCCGTAGCTAAAGGTTAAGATATGGCTAAGGTCACGATCTACAGCAAAGATTGGTGTCCCTTTTGTAAACGCGCTAAGCAGTTATTGGCGAGTAAAGGAACCCGCTTCAAAAATATAGATATTGAAGCTAAGCCCGAGTTAAGAGCAGAGATGGTCTCATTAAGTGGTCGACAAACTGTGCCACAAATTTTTATTAACAATCGCCACATTGGCGGTTGCGATGATTTATTTGCCTTAGAATCACAAGGTGAACTTGAGCCATTACTCAATAGTTAAATAACAATAATTAAAAATTAAAAGGTAAGATTATGACTGATCAAACACCAGAAAATGCAGCAGCAACTGAAGAACAAGCTCAAGCGCCTGTATTCAACATTCAACGTATCTACGTAAAAGATATTTCTTTTGAATCACCAAATACACCAACAGTTTTCACACAAGAGTGGAAGCCTGAAGTGAGCTTAGACTTAGACACTAAGAGCAACAAGATTGATGACAACAACTACGAAGTAGTTTTATCAGTAACGGTAACAGCTAAATTAGGTGAAAACGTTGCATTCTTGGCTGAAGTTCAACAAGCTGGTTTATTTGGTATCGCTAACTTCAACGAGCAAGCTTTAGCTCACGCTTTAGGTTCTTTATGTCCTAACACGTTATTCCCATATGCTCGTGAAGCGGTTTCAAACTTAGTTAACCGCGGTACTTTCCCTGCGCTTAACTTAGCTCCAGTTAACTTCGATGCAATGTTTGCTCAGTACTTACAGCAACGTGCAGCTCAAGTTCAACAAGCACAGGCTGAAGCTCCAGAAAAATTGGATTCATAAATGACACAGTCATCAAACAGTTTTGATGTTGTAGTATTGGGCGCGGGGTCTTATGGCACCGCGCTCGCTATTTGTATCGCCCGAAATGGCCATCAAGTTTTATTATGGGGACGCAATAGTGAGCATGTCGCTCAAATGCAACAAGCCGGAGAAAACGAGCGTTACCTTGCTGGCGCAAAATTTCCAGCCAGCCTAAGTTTGACCGACGACCTGTCTGATGCCGTATCACAAAGTGATAACGTTTTAGTCGTCGTTCCGAGCCACGCTTTTGCCGATGTTTTAGAACAAAGTAAAACAAGCTTGCGTGCAAATGCTCATATTGCATGGGCAACTAAAGGCTTAGAGCCGGAAACAGGTCGTTTATTGCAAGAAGTTGCTCGTGAAAAGCTGGGTGAAGAAACGGCTTTAGCGGTTGTATCGGGCCCAACTTTTGCTAAAGAGATGGCCGTAGGTCTACCTACTGCAATTTCAATCTCCGCTACTGATGATGACTTTGCCAAAACCCTTTCCAACTTACTGCATTGTGAAAAGAGCTTCCGTGTCTACACCAACCAAGATTTTGTTAGTGTTCAACTCGGTGGCGCAGTCAAAAATGTAATCGCAATTGGAGCGGGCATGGCAGACGGTATTGGCTTTGGTGCTAATGCTAGAACCGCATTAATCACTCGAGGCCTTGCTGAGATGTGCCGCCTTGGTGCTGCACTTGGCGCTGAACAGTCTAGCTTTATGGGTATGGCTGGTTTGGGCGATTTAGTATTAACCTGTACCGATAATCAATCTCGCAACCGCCGTTTTGGCCTTGCTTTAGGTAAAGGTAACTCAGTTGAGAAAGCCATCGCCGATATTGGTCAGGTCGTCGAAGGCTACCGCAACACCAAAGAAGTTTACTTACTCGCTCAGCGAGCAGGTGTTGAAATGCCAATTGTCGAGCAAATTTTTCAAGTACTTTACCAAGATAAACCACCACAAGCAGCGGCATTAGCCTTGCTTGGGCGTGAACAAACATCTGAGTAATTTATCTCTCGATGCCAGATACTAAAAAGCCGTGATCATCTATCACGGCTTTTTTCTTTTTCGCTGGTAAAAGCACCAGTCAATACTATCCAAACTTAAGGCGTTTCAATCTATCACTGACTTGAGTTGGAAACTCAACTTGTTGCCATAACTCATTAACCAAGCTATTGGGCGAATACCAATCACCTTGATGCAACCAATCAACCACAGGCTTGGGATCACTCGGGAATATCACTTTGCCGGACTCACCGCCTTGTAAAAACAAATCAACTGATTCTGAGTCTAAGCTTTCCATCGTTGTCGCCAAACCCAACATATCTAACGTATGAGCATTACTGCTTTGCTCAAATTGGCCATTCAGCGGTTTTAACAATAAGCGCTTACCTAAGAAAATGGCTTCACTTGATAATTCAAACCCCGCGTTGGCAATAATGCCAGCACAGTCGGTTAAATCGCGTTTAAAGCCATCACGAGATAGCGCGCGATAATGCACGTTATCAAAAGTGTGATCATCGGCATCAGGGTGATAACAATAGAACTCGTAATCACTGTAAGCGGTTAATAATTGTGTCACTTGATTTAACGATTCAAATGGCAGGTAAACCAAGATTTTATTTTGCTTGTTGGCACTCGCTTCAAATGGTTCAATAAACGGCGGCATAATGGTATGACCGAAATGATACCAGTGCACACCTAAGTGCACATTTGCCGGGGCGAAATAACGCAATAGTTGTTTATCTGTCCACTTCGCGCCTTGCATAGGTACCGGATAGTTAAAAGACGCTTGGTGAGAAATCGCAATACTGGCCTTATTTTGACGCCTCGCTGCCCAAGCCGTCACTGGCTCAAAATCATTTAAGACAACATCATATTGGGATAGGTCTAAGTTATTAACGTCTTGCCAAAACTGGCCTAACTTAACTTGCCTCAGCGTATCGAAGACCTTTACTTCACCACTTTTACTCGAAAAAGACATGCCTTGGAAATTGCGATAATTTCCAAATTCTTGCATATCAAAATATTTATCACTTGCTCGACCAGAGAAGATGTAATCGACATCAACACCAAGCTTGTTGAAGCATTTAGCCATAATACGTGCGCGGCTAATGTGGCCATTCCCTGTGCCTTGCACTCCATACAAAATTTTCATCTACAACCTAAACTGTACAATATTAACTTACTAAATTGACTGCCAAACTGGCAGAAGCAAGCCCTAAACACGCACCTGCAATGATATCCCCAGGGTAATGAACCCCAAGTAAAACCCTTGATAACCCGACTAGACTCGCCCATGCATATAAATAGGGAGCTAATACAGGATAGAAATGGCTGAGCGTAAATGCCATTACAAAGGCAGCTGCAGTGTGACCTGAAGGCAAGCTAAATTTATCTGAAGGCGTTATATGAGCAGAAATGATCGCATCACTTGGTCTAACTCGTTTTAAACTGCGCTTGAGTACAAAGTAAAGGGGCAACTCAATAGCAAAAGCAAGCAAACCTAAAACAAGAAAGTTTTGACCTTGTTCAGCAATCAATAACAGGAGCACTGCAAGTGCTATATACAAATGACCATCACCTGTTTTTGAGACCAAGCGGACCCAAGTGATAGAACGGTTCTTTGTATGTGAAAATAGCCAAGTAAACAGCTGGCTGTCAGTAGCGGCTAAAAAGTTCATCCTGTCCATCAACCTATATTACGCATTCATACAGGTGCACACTCTAGATGGCAATTATGACGCTTTTTTGACCAATTCTATGCAACTTAGTGACAATGAAGGATTTTTAACTTAGCCCGTTGTATCAAGCTTCACATCATATATACTGAGCTTAAACCAATCATTGAGTGGCACATATGGACTTCACAACCTCAGACCTTTGCGATCAGTACACAGACTTAGTAGATGTACTCGAACCTATCTTCGCTCACTACGGGGGCATTTCTTCTTTTTTCGGGAAAATTCGCACCGTCAAATGTTTTGAAGATAATAGCTTAATTGAAAAAGTACTGTCTGAAGATGGTACTGGCCAAGTGCTACTTGTTGATGGGGGAGGTTCTATCCGCCGTGCATTGATAAGTGTTGAGCTAGCTGAAATGGCATCTGCCAACAACTGGAGTGGTATTATCTGCAACGGTGCCGTGCGCGATGTTGATGATTTAGATGAAGCTGAAGTAGGTATTCTAGCGCTGGCGTCAATCCCTGTTGGTGCAGCCCAAGATGGTATTGGCGTAATTGATGCAGCGGTGAATTTTGCAGGTGTTACCTTCTTACCAGACGATTATATTTACGCTGATAGCACAGGTGTGATTTTATCACCAGAACCACTTGAGCTAGATGAAGACGATGATTTAGAAGACGTGTAACTCGTCTTCCAATCAGATAAAAAATAAAAAAAGATGCTTTTTGCATCTTTTTTTATTTTTGACCGCAACTTTTCTTTTTTAACGGCGTAATCCTTGTTGAACAATTAATAACAATAAGGAAATACCCGATGAAAACAGCACTCAAATTTTCGCTATGCGCATTATCAATAGCTACATTAGCCGCTTGTGGCGGCTCATCAAATAACGGAAATACGGTTCGCTCTGCCCAAGACACCGAAACCGCAACAGATGATTACAACATCACTGACGACTACCCTATTCAAACGAATGCTCCAAATGTGATTGAATTAGCAGAACAAGGTTCAATCATTGTTACCGAATCTGGTCTTTCACTCTACGTTTTAGCGAACGATACTGTGGGTAGCTCAAACTGTACCACAACTGCAAGCTGTACTACGTTTTGGCCACCGCTTTTAGCGGGTGATGGCGCTGAAGCGACTTCTGATATGACGATTATCGTTCGAGATGATGGGACACAACAATGGGCTTATCGCGGTCAAGCGCTTTACACTTTCCAATCAGATAGTAGTCAAGGAGATATCAGTGGTGATGCAGTAGACGGTATCTGGCATTTAGCTCGCCCTATGCCAATCAGAATTACAGATGTAAATGGTCAGTCGACTTTAGTGAGCAATTACACAACATACTCTTACACCGTTGCTGGAGACGAGCAAACTCAGGTTCGACTTGCACAAGATGGTTTCACGCTTTACACCTTCGATATTGACCCAATTGGCGAATCAGTTTGTGAAGGTGATTGTATCAATGCTTGGCCTCCGATTTTAGCTGAAGCAGGCGCACTTGCCTCAGAACCATACAGTATTATTGAACTGAATAATGGTATGAATCAGTGGGCTTACCAAGGAAAAGCACTCTATTTATTCATTGGCGATCAGCAAGCCGGCGATACTACTGGTCACAGAGTTAATGATATTTGGACACAAGCGTTTGAAAACCCTGAACAAGCTCAAGAAGCACCAGTAGTTACTGAGACAGAAACAGATACAGAAGTAGAAGTGGGTGCGACCACTGCTTTTATCAATGAAGCTTATGAAGATGAAACGGTAATCACAGTTCAAGGCGAGGTCAGCGTACTTATTAACGGCCAACCTGAGCTACAAGACAAAACAGGTTTTGCTTTGTATAACTATGGCTTAGATGGCAATGGGCGCAGCGCTTGTACGGGTGACTGTGCGGCTGCTTGGCCACCACTGTTAGCCACTGAAGACGATGTTGCGCAAGCGCCTTATTCAATCATTGAACGAGCAGGTGGCTATATGCAATGGGCTTATGACGGACAACCTTTATATTTCTTTGTCACAGATACCTCTGCACAAGATACAACAGGTGAAAACTACTTAGGTGTTTGGTCGTTATTGCGTCCATAACCCACCTATAAGCCCCTAGAAGAGCCACAGTTAATAAAAGTGGCTCTTCACCGCCATTTAAGCGATACTCGTTTTTGAGCAATGATAAAAATAACAAGCTCAATATGAAGGAACATAAGCAGTATGAACTCAGCAGAGCAACACGATCTTGCTAAGCAGTTAACCTTACTGATTGGCCAATGCCAACTGGGTGATCGACAAGCATTTCAGCAACTTTATCAATTAACCTCAGCTCAGCTAAACGGCATAGCTTACCGGATCACACAAAATTTAGATTGTGCCAATGAAGTATTGCAAGAAGCCTTTATCCAAATATGGCAAAACTGCCATCAATACCGAGCAGACAAAGGAGAGCCCTTTACTTGGTTAGCATCTATTGTCCGCTATCGCGCTTATGACAGACTCAGACATTTAGAACGCAGGCAAAATCACAATACACTGACATTTGATGAGTTTCACGACAGCCCTACTGTATCGCAAACAGCCGCATTTAACTTGGCAGAGCTCGATAAAAAGCAGCTCGATCGCTGCCTATCTCAATTATCCGATCACCATAGCCAAAGTATCATCATGGCTTATATTTACGGCTGCAGCCGAGATGAAATATCTGATTACTTTAAAGCCCCAGTCAATACAATTAAGTCTTGGATTCGTCGTGGTTTAGGGAGTTTAAAACTATGCCTAACTCAATAAACCGCTACAGCCACCCTGCCATTGTTGAGCACTTAGCCAGCAATTATGTATTGGGGACATTAACACCACACGTGAGTAAAAGAGTTGACACTTTGCGTAAACAGGTCGATGTATTAGAAGAGAATATACACTTTTGGCAAAACCGATTAATCGGTCTTAACCAACAAACTCAAGCAATCGAGCCTAAGCCTCAGACTTGGCAAAATAGCTCTGAGCAACTGGGATTTGAAGCCCCTAAATTAGCGATATGGAAACGACTTTATCAACAATTTAGTCAGGCCAAGTTAGCTTACGCATTTGCTTTTTCCATGCTATTTATCGGTATGCTCTATTACCCTCAATTAACAACACAGCCAACCAGCTTGAGTTATGTTGCAGTATTAACCGATGAACAGGAGCAAGCCCATGTCGTTGCCAGCACCTATGGTGAAAACTTACAACTGATACTCAATATTGTGAATCAGCCAGAATTAGATACAGACCAAACGATGGAGCTATGGGCTATTTCGAAATCAGACCAACAAGCGAGGAGCTTGAGTGTTATTCCTCAGCAAGGACAATTACACCAGATTCTACTGACACAAGCACAATGGCGATTGATAAAAGACTCTCATTCACTGGTGATCACTATTGAAGATGAAGGTGGTTCTGCTATTGGAGAACCAAGTGAAGACGTACTATCCAAAGGATTATGTGTAAGACTGCAAGATTGGCAACAACCAAGTTAACGATGAAAAAAACAATAATAACGATATTAAGTTTGGGCGCTTTACTGCCCTTAACCGGACTGGCTAACCCAATCGAACAAGTATTAGCAGAACACGTGGCTGGTGAACACAAGTTAACTATGCGTACCCGTTACCAAGATATAGATAATAAAATGCTTGGGGATGCACAAGCCTTTACCACTATGTTTAGGCTCACTTCTAGCTGGCATTTAGATGATGAAGAAGATTGGCAATTGTTACTGCAACCCAATTATGTTCACAGCTACAATGAAGATGACTATAACTCGATTACGGTTGTTAGAGATACGTTCCCAATTTTAGATCCACCGGGAGCTAACTTACCGCAGGGCTTTATCGCTTATAAAGGTTTAGACAACTGGCAGTTCAAACTGGGTAGACAAAACATTCAGTTTAACGATGGTCGACATATCGACACAGTTGATTATTGGCAAACACCTCATACTTTCTCAGCAGTATCAGCGCAATACAATAATCAAATAAACTTTAAGCTAGATTATGCCTACGCTACCAAGGTACACAGAGTGCTGGGTAGAGATGCAAGGCGTAAGCTCGACAAAGACGATATTCGTTATCACCCCGATGCTGTTAGGCCGCCTTTCGAACTCGGCGTACATGACATATCAGCCCACTTGCTAAATCTAAACTATATTACCGAACAAGACCTCAGTTTATCGGCATATTACTATGATGTGGAAAACCAAGATGTTGATTGGCTATCATCGACAACAACAGGGATCAGAATAGAAGATACGTTCAAGCCAGGTAAACTCAAGTATCAATATGTCGTTGAAGCGGCTTATCAAACCGATGCTCACAATAGCCCACTGGACTATAGCGCTTGGTTTCGTTTCCTATCTGCCGGAGTTCAATACAAAAGCCACCAATTTAGCATCAACCACGATATCTTAAGTGCCGAAGACGGCGGCGGTTTTATGACAGGTTTGGGTGATAACCAATTTTTTGGTTGGTCATATGCATTTGCTTATCAAACGAATCTAGAAGACTTATATTTCAGCTATAAGGGTCGCTATAAAAAATGGCGCTGGCACGCTAATTACCATCAAATCCAGCGCTACACCACAGGGCAAGATTTAGGTAACGAATTAGATTTAGAGCTAGCTTATCGATTCAATCGCCGTTGGGAAGCTAAACTCACTTATGTCGACTTCAATGCCAAAGTACAACAAAAAGTCGGCTTTTGGTCTGATGAGGACATCACTAGCTGGCATGCCACCGTCAGTTACCAATTAAAGTAAGGCTACCAATCATCAGCATTGCCATCGTGAATGATGGTAATGCCTTCGATGGCATCATAACGGTCATAGACTTCATCTGGCATAGGGTTGTGCTTTAAATCGATGAAGGTGAGTTTTTTTAAATTCGCTACCTTTAAGTCAGCTAATTCGTTATCAAAAAAATAAGCTTTTTTTAAAGCAACCAAAGGTTCAATAGACAAGTGCGTTAAAGCGTTATTATTCATTCTAAGCAGGGTTAATTCAGCCAAGCTAGTAAAGTCGACAGTAGTGAGTTTATTCTTGAATAAGTAGAGTTTTTGCAGCTTTGCCAAACCTGTTAGTTGCACTTTTTTCAGTTGATTATTCGCAAGATTAAGGTGTTCTAATTGCACTAAAGGGCGTAAATCGGCTTGTTCAATGTCATTGCCAAACAGAGACAGTGTTTTTAATGCTGCTAATTGTTCGATACCAGCTAGGTTTTTGATACCTTTTTTATGGCATTTTAGTTTGGTCAGCAAAGCCAAATCAGAAACGTTCTGCTTACCTAGCTGAGTTTGAATACATTTTGCTAATGAAGGGTCCGCAATAGCACTTATTTGAACAGCTTTAGCCAAAGTGAGTGAACAGAAAAATAAGGCGAAAATAAAAAACGTGAACTGAAAGAAGTAAAATCTCATGGCAAATCTATTTTTATTATTATCCTACTGTTTTAACTATATTTTACATCGATAGCAATATTTAACTTAAACTGCCACTACTCCAGCGTTTATACCAAGCAATAAAACCTTCAATTTCAAATGGTTTACTGTATAAAAAGCCTTGTGCTTGAGTGACACCCATTTCCATCAATTTATGCTGCACATCATTGTCTTCTACTCCTTCTGCAATCACGTCTAATTCAAGGTTTCTTCCAATATCAATAATCACCGCCACTATCGTGCGTGAACGATCACCTTGGAATAGACTAGCAACGGTTTGCGCGTCGATTTTTAAACCCGCAATCGGCAACTTACGAATATAGGCCAATGAAGATAACCCTTGTCCAAAATCATCAATGACCACTGTTACCCCTAACTCATTGAGTTGTATGATAGTTTGGTAAGCTTTGTCAGGCGCTTCAAGTAGTGCCGCTTCTTTTATTTCTAAATTGAGTAACTCTGGCGCCACTTGATTTGTGGCAAGTTGTTGGCTGATGTAGTCGACAATTTCAGGCTGGAGTAAATCTTTACTCGATAAGTTGACCGATATTTTTATTTTAATGCCTTGGCTTAACCAGGTGGCAACCCGTTTAACAGCCTGAGCCATGACCCAGCGAGTTAAGGTATAAATAACTTGGCTTTTCTCAGCTAATTCAATAAATTCAGCGGGTTTAATTAAACCACGTTCAGGGTGTCGCCATCGAATCAGCGCTTCGGCAGCAATAATGGCTTTAGTGTTGATATCAAAAATAGGCTGAATAAACAGTTTCAGTTGCCCCGCTTCGATAGCTTGCTTTAGGTTAATTACCAGTTCTCTTTGTGAAGCTGTGATCAACTCTAACTCATCTTGATACTGCGCTACGACTAAATGGTTCAGTGCAGCATGCTCTAAAGCCGTATTAGCCTTATGCAGTAAATCCTCAAATTGAATCCCCTGTTTAGGGTACTCAGCACAGCCAAAGCAGCCATCAAAATCAAATACTTGAGATTCGATCACTATAGGTTCAGGTAAAATTGCATTGATTTTTTTATTTAAACTTTTCAATAACGGGCTATTTTTTTCAGCCTTAGCCAGAAACGCGAACCTCACTCCGCCCAGTGAAACCAAAGCTTGATTATCGTATTCCAGAGCTTCAATACAAACCACATCACTGCGCTCAGCTAAAAACAGGTTTAACCGTTTCGCAATTTGCACTAATACCGTATCACCTGTAATAAAGCCTAGGCTTTGATTGATATGTTGGAAGTCTTTCACTTTGAAGACAACCAAGTTAAGCGCTTGGTGATCATCTCTACTAATTAAAGTATCAAAATAGTTAGCAAGGGCTAACTGACTAGGTAACCCCGTGAGTTGATCATGCGTTGCAGCATAGACACTCTGTTGCTGCTTGTTGTGCTGAGCTGTATATTTAGCAATGGTTTTTTTCACTTGCCCCATACGCCACTCAGCCAACATCAATAACATGACAAACGCATGCATGACAAAAGCGCAGCTCAACCAATAATCATCAATTAAGAAGACGGCCAATAAAGATTCGGCAATAAATACCAGCCAAACCAGTAATACGATTGCCCAACTTGCTGTATAGCCGTGAAATGAAACATCTGAAATACTCTTTGGGGCGGTCAATAAACTCGATGCTAAACCAATAAAAAGGCAGGTTAGCATTAACCAAAGCATCATTTGATAAGCCACATTCGCAGGTAAAAACAAACAAGCTAGTGCAGCAAGCAGAGGTAGGGCCAAACTATAAGTTAATATTTTATCTAACCAAGGCTCAAATGTTTGCCCAACGAGTAAGGTTCGATGAAGTGCCAGGTAGGCTGCAGCCAGCAATAAGCCAAATAATGAAAAACCTGATGCTGAATTTTCACTCATTGGAATGTTAAGCAGTTTTGCCCAATATCCCGACTCGTAACCCAAAAAGGCTAATAACGCCAAAGCCACAGCCAAAAATAAATAATGGTTTTGTCTTTGCCACAGTCGTCCACTGATCACCGCATATAACGCCAGTACAACAACAATTGAGCACATAACAGCCCAAAGCCAGGTTCTCTGACCTTGATAGGCAATCAGCTGCTCTGTTGTCAGTATTTGTATACTTACTTCGGTAGGAACCAAACTAGTTAGTTTAAGGTGGTAAGTTTGTTGCGCAATTAACTGATACACCTGCCCTGAATTAGTTGCTAAAGGCAAAGCAACTTGCTCGCTCAAGTCTTGAATGTGTACTTTGTTACTATCGATCAAAAAATAACGAGCGCGTTCTAAACTCACTTTAAGTTCAATAGGCTGCTCGTGTGAAAGATGAAACTGCTGAGATTGAAGTGGCTGCCAGGTTTCAGTTGGATTCGTCCGCCACTGTAGTTCTGCAGCACTAAGTTGTGAGCTAGCAAGAAAAATTGTCAGTAATAGTAATGACAGTCGATAAATCAACTTAGAGATGGACAGCATAAGACTCTGAATTCAATTTATTATTTGAATAAAGCCTAGTTCAAAAATCTAAATAACCCTAACTCACTAAAATTCACCACCGCGAGAATTTAGTCCATTATTCAATGAGATTCGACAATGCCTGAGGTCGGTTAATAACATAACCTTGTGCATAATCGACCCCAATTTCTTTTAATTCAGCCAGAATTTCCTCTGATTCAACAAACTCAGCTATGGTCACCATACCTATCGCCTTAGCAACTTCATTGATAGATTTCACCATTGCTCTATCTATCGGATCAAGCAACATGTCTTTGACAAAACTACCATCAATTTTTAAATAATCGACTGGTAAATTTTTCAAATAGCCATAGGATGAGAAGCCACTACCAAAATCATCTAACGAGAACTTACA
The DNA here is from genome assembly GCF_013328345.1 of Marinifaba aquimaris. Lineage (GTDB taxonomy): Bacteria > Pseudomonadota > Gammaproteobacteria > Enterobacterales > Alteromonadaceae > Marinifaba > Marinifaba aquimaris. Next base: position 5,374 of record NZ_JABULX010000014.1, on the reverse strand, counting down.
ACCCAAACCTTTAAAAGTTTTGATAAAGCTCAAAGTGCGATCAAGCTGAGTAATGGCCAAGCTTTCTGTGATCTCAAAACAGATCTTATTATAAGGAATGTGGTAACGCTCAAAAGCTTGCAAAATATACATCTGCATATCTTCATCAGCTAAAGAAGGACCCGATAAATTAATCGATGCTTTATCTAATTTATCCATGTGTTCAGGATGCATCGCTAACCAATTGAAGTAATGATTTATAACCCAACGGTCAATGTGCGACATTAAATTATAACGCTCTGCAGCAGGTAAGAACTCGCCAGGCGATACCACAGAACCATCAGGCCCTTTCATGCGGATTAAAAGCTCGTAGTGTAAGCCTTCAACATGGTGAATAGAGTAAATGGTTTGGTATTCAAGATAAAAAGCATTGGCTTCTAATGCCTGATTAATTTGCGTGACGCGTTCCATTTCAGCGTGGTGTCGTTTAACGTCCTCATCTGACTCAGAATACGAGTGAATCCGATTGCGGCCTTTTTCTTTAGCAGTAAAACACGCAGTATCAGCAATACTTAAAACCTCATCGATAGACAGGTATGCGTCGTTAATTTCAACCATACCTATACTAATGCCTATAGTAAAAACGCGACGATCCCAGACAAACCTAAAATCTTGCACAACTTGTTTTAACTTGTAGGCATAAACAAAGGCTTCATCATCAACCATATCGTAAAGCAGAACACCAAACTCATCACCGCCGAGTCGAGCAATCGTATTTTTATCATCCATTACATCGCGCAGTTCTTCGGTAAGTTGCCTTAATAAAATATCCCCAGCTTTGTGGCCACAGGTATCATTCACCACTTTAAATTGATCTAGGTCCATATAGAGCAAGGTATGGCTGGTGTTTTCATCACAATCGATTAAGGCGGCATTTAAACGCTTTTCAAATTCTCGTCTGTTTAACAAACCAGTTAGCGAGTCGTGTGTAGCCATAAACTCTAACTGACGTTCCGCGCGTTTGCTTTCAGTAACATCCATAAAAGAGCCAATAAGTACATTTCCATCCATGGTGCCTTCTTCGTATCTAAGGTTGATAGAGACCCAGATATTTCGCCCATCGCGACGACGCCATTGAGACTGGTAACCCAAGACTTTCTGTTCTTGCTTGGCACGCTTTAATAATGCTTCTCTATCTTTGAGTTCTAAATAGAAATCAGCGATGTTTGGATTTTCATCAACCAACTGGTGATAGCTGTCATAGCCCAGTACCTCAACAAATGCGGCATTAACTCTTACTATTTCACCGTGTTCTGTCGTTGTGTAATGTGCTTCTACTGCATGCTGGTAAATATCGTGGAACATACGATAGTGCTGCATCGCTTTTTCTTTAGCCGTCAAGCTTTGTAACTGACTGCTCTTCACTCTGTGCATCAAGTTGCCGAACAGTAGTGAGAAACTAACAAAGTGAGTAAGTACGATAAAATAATCAACTCGTTTGATATTCGCGGCTAAACCACTGAGCTCAGCAGATGTCACCACAGCAACAAACAATAATATTGACCACGCAATAACAACATTAAGACTGTGTTCTATGGTATTTTTCCATGCAGATAAAGCGGCATAAAGCGAGACCAAACAACAGCTAATCACTAGGAAAACTAAAATACCAAGTTGCACTACATGCGGGAAAAGCCAAACAGTAGAGGCCATCAAGATCCCTGTTATCGCCAACACGGAAAAAAGCTTATGTAATAAAATTTGTTGTGGTTTGATTTGATGGAAATGAATGTTGAACCAACACACTAAGCTGGCTGCTAACGCCAAGCAAACCAAGGTTGCTTGTTTCAATACTACAAGGCTTTTTGTTGGCCATAAATGCTGAATTACCCCAGAATAACCGGCGTAGAAAACAAGAAAACAAATACAAAACCCAGCGTAAAAAACAAAACAAATATCACGTGTGGCTTTGAACACCATGAGGGCATATAAACTCATGATTAATAACACGCCTAAAAAGCAGCCCACAGCAATATTTAAGATACTGTTGTGTTGTATTAGCGCTTTTGCTTGCCAGAGTCTTAATTCGGTCTTAAAAAAGGCATCGTGCTCGACTCTAAGTAAAAATGTTTTACTCTCGGCAGGTTTCAATGAAATCGGAAAAGTTAACTTACTGTCAGCTAGCTCTCTTTGTTCTAGCGATTGTGAAAAACCAGCTTCTGCAATCAAACTTGGTCGATTTGTTAAGTCTAGCCCATATAGTTGAGCAAACTCTAAGGTGGTTTCGGCGAGCACTAAATAGCGAAATTGAGATTCCGCTGATGCATTGCTTAACCTGAAAACAAACCAATAAGCTTGTTGATGATCTAACATCAGTGCTTGGTTTGCTGAGATATCTTGCCAATCAATTAATTGCCGATTGGACATGACTTCAGAAATAGACAAATCTTTATCTGTTTCAATATAGATAAAATCATTATCGATTAACTGCTGTTCGTTTGATGTAAGGCTCGTCGTTGCAGGCTTAAACTCTGAAGCAAATAAAGGCAGGGTGAATAAAGTAATAATGGTGTATAGCACAACTGAAAACTTGCATATTCTCACCATCAATAAAACCACCTCAAAAAAGTCTATTCAATAAAAATAGCTGAACATAGAAAAAAGTGCTTGTTTTCACGTGTTTATCTACATAATTTTATCTAACAAAACACGGTAAATTAGCTGTTAAAAAATGAACTAAAGTCACTTAGAACGCCATCTTAAATGCTTCAAGTGTGATCTTGTCTTCAAACTCAAACCAAAATGATTGAGTTAAAAGTTCGGCATTAAATAAACACGCGTAACCTGCAAAAGTTAAGCGCCAGCAGAGCCTATCTGCTCCTAGAATAAACTCCTGAACTTCGAATGCTTGTTGTCTTAACCAGATACTCAACAGCAGTTCAGCCTCATCCCAATCGACTTCTTGTTCAAATGCAAAAGATAATACTTCTGGATAAGCGTTATCTTCCCCTTGATATTGTGAAAATGAGTCGGTTTTTAATATTAACTGCGACATGAATTCTCCGGTTAAATTATCCTTGATATGGGATAGTCGATTGTACTCGGAGATACTTTATCGCGCTAACTCATAATCAACAATTGATATCCGTTTGAACACTAACATAAATGAAGACAATCCATTTTTATGCCAGTCGAGTCATTAAGCCAGTTTTGCTGGAGGTTGTCACAATATAATCGGTGACCAGCGACTACTAAGTGATGAATAAATTGAATGACGGTACAGGCTATAAATCGGCTATCACAAATTGTTCATTGCCATCATTATCTAAGTAACAAACACGCTTTCGCCCTGCTTCTTTTGCTTTGTAAAGCAACTGGTCAACCTTAGGATATAGCTGGTCAAACCCAGTATCTTTAGTATCCCAAACCATGACAACTGCACTGGCAGAAATACTTTCTTTGTTGAAGCTATTCAACCTACGTGCGATAGACTCAGCAAAAGCGTTATAGCCAACAATGTTATCTAACTCTAGAAGCAGCAAAAACTCCTCACCACCTAAACGCAAGATCCTATCGTTTTCTTTCAACTCAAAATTATTTTGTAGAAAGTTAGAATACGTCTGCAGTACTAAATCTTCAAATTGGTGGCCAAAATTATCGTTAAGCGTCTTAGAATGATCTAATTCGATACTGGCAAAGACATACAAACGATCTTCTTCTTGTAACTCTTTAAGCAGTTCTTCAATTTCAACTCTATTCGGTAAACCGGTTAGTTGATCATACTTATAGATCTTTTCATTCACGATACAACCGTTTCTGTCACCGTTGTATCGTGAATGAGTAAAGCAGAAATAAACTCATTGGAAACCTTAGGCTGAGAAATAGACGTAATTAAAAACATATACTCTCGATTAAGTAAACTGATACGGCAAAAAGCTGCATTTTTTAATCAAAATTTTTTTCGAAGGTTTTGATTAAACAAAGTAATTTCAACTTGGCTAAACTTTCTATGAGTAAAAAGATTGGAATCAGCTAACTCAAGTAGCTCACTTTGACTGCGCTGATGCAAGATACAAAAGCCATTTTCAAACAACTTATTTCTTATCTCGAAGTGACTGTTAATTACCTTCAGTACTCTCGAAAGCATTAAAGCCGAAATCAAACTTAATACTAGATAGATAACAGATTGTTTAATCAACCAGACTCGATTAATAGTGACATTATCGAGTAAATCTCTAATTTGCAGATCGTAAGGCTAAAACTCATCAATAGTTGCATCCTTTACAGCAAATCCAGTGAAAACTTCATTTTTATTGTTTAAAGGAAAGTAGCTGTCAATATTGGAAAGCAAGTTGTCTCTCGAAACGATATTAGTACTAATATCAGGATGGATCTCATTACCGACTCGTCTTAAGGTGAATTGCTCTGAAATCAAAGCGCGTACAGGGGCAATTCTGGAAAACATTAGCCCAGAATGATCGGCAATATAATCATCCTGTACAGATAGCTTCTGTTTAAGCGCAACAGGATGATTGATCTTAACGACAAAAAACAAATCACGTTCTATCAATGCAAAATCGTTTTTAAGTCCAGCTAATTCATTAATAGCTAGGCAGTAGTTTAATAACCTTAACTTAGCGTCTATACCCAAAGCAGCAACCTCAATTAAAGGAACCGTTGGCACGCTAGCAGCATTTTCTGTATTGATTTTTCTTGGTCGACTAATATACACTTAGAGTTTAGCTGGAACTTAATTTGTTCCTGTATTGGTAGCTGTCCTGTTGCGCCAATTTCTCTAAATAAAAAATCGCCATTTTTCATTTGAGTCATACGGTTTTCAGTGAATTTACTGACCGTGATCAGCCCATCACTCATCTTATTAAGCTCAGACTCTAAATGTCTCTTTTCCAGTGAGTATTCTGTAATTGATAAGCCAATGAAGATAACAAAGGTAAGCAGCCAAAGCCTTAAATCGCTCAATAGTGCCTTGAGGTTTGATAACACCAAAATTAAGCATCCGGTCCTAGTAATTATCCAGTTAAAGATAGACGCTACTTAAAAATTTGAAGATTTAATACTGAAAGTAAAAACAAAAAAGCCCGGTACTCTGTACCGGGCTTTAGAAGAGGAGTCTAGCAATGTGCTACTCTCACATGGGACCTCCCACACTACCATCGCCGCTATTAGGTTTCACTTCTGAGTTCGAGATGGATTCAGGTGGTACCCTAACGCTATGGTCGCTAGACAAAAACTGTAATTCGTTTAAGAAAAATGAAAGCGCTTAAACGAAGAAAACCTGACATAAGTCAGGTTTTCAAAATAGGAGTCTGGCAGTGTGCTACTCTCACATGGGACCTCCCACACTACCATCGCCGCTATTAGGTTTCACTTCTGA
>NZ_JABULX010000013.1 GCF_013328345.1 Marinifaba aquimaris | reverse complement strand
ACAAGCTCTACTGACAGATAGCTTGGTTATGTTTTTTTCTTCAATAACGCGTTGCGTTGCTTTTTTGTGATACGTACTCCGAAATCTTTATCAAGTACATCGACTATCGTTTCAAAGAATTGTGCTTTTATCTTGGTATCTTCTAGCTCTTTTTCGAGGGCTTTGATTTTTTGCTCAGGTGTTAAGTCATTGGGTTTAGACATAAGGGGAAGCTCATTCATATGATTGGGAGTACCTTTACTCCAATCTAGTTGACCATATCGGCGAAGCCAAGTTAAAACGGTTGAAGCACCTTGAATACCGTAGTGGTCTTGCGCTTGTTTGTAAGTACATTCGCCTTTTTCTACTTTATCAACGACGGATAATTTAAAGGCAAGTGAATAATCTTTTTGTGTACGCTTAGTTATTGGTTTCATTATCTTCTCCAAATTGAAGTTGGAAAAGTGTCAACCTTATTCAGGACGGGTCATAGGTACAAAAAAAGCCCGTATTCAAATACGGGCTTTTTTCTTTTTCGAGTTTGGTTACCGGCCTTTATTCGCTTTTTTAACCTGCTGCTCAAAGAGCGCCTGCTGTAAGCCCACCGTACCTAATGCTTCAACAGGCACGAAGACCTTATTATCACTTTGCGCCATTTTCTCGAGCACTTCTAAACCTCGATAAGCCAAATATTTATCATTTACTGATTTGGCAAGTATTTCATTCACTTCTCGCGTGCCCTCGGCTTTTTCTCGTTCAATGGCTCGCATCATCTTGGCTTGTTCAAGCTCGCGTTCTAGAATAATTTTTTGCTTTTCTAGCTGTGCGCGCTCTTGTTCTATTTCTTCACGCCTTTTTGCTGCATTTTCCTTAGCATTAGTGATCACAGTTGGAAACTGCACATCGGCCAAACCAAATCGCTTAATTGATAAAGCCGTACCATCTAATGCTTTGCTGACGGCTTGAAATAACTCTTGAGAAATACTTTCTCTAGAGCTCGCGACTTCATTAATTGAATAACGCGAGATAATTTGACGAACCACATCGCGGATAACAGGCTGAGCATAGGTGACGTAAACCGTTTCAAACGGAATCAAATCTTGATTCGGCGGAATACGATCGTAAATAGAGTCGATTTGCTCTTTGACAACCGACATCGTCATTCGGACGTCAAAAGACATATTGAGCTGATCTTTTGGCATAAACAATTGAAAACTTTCACGCATAGGTTTGTCAGAAACTTCTAACAATACCAAGGCATCACAATAAGCAATACAAGGGTCTAAACGAAACTTTGAAGGTTTAACCGTTTCTAATTTATAGCCATCTTTAGTGAGGATTTTTCCTACGTGAGCAGGTGGCACTTGAACTTTTTTACCTATGATAGAGCAGCCACCAAACGTCAAAACTAAAATCGCCATTAAAATTAACAAGGTATTTTTAATCCCATTGGAGGCTGAGTTTTTAAAGCGCATAAATATATCTTCCTAGTGTATTTTTATTCCTTTCAATATCTTAACGACTTATCACTGTGCCGAAAACTAAAAAGACGCAGTGCCAGATTAACCGCCAATAATTAGAGACAAGCAAGCGTTCAGCAGTAAAGCTCAGTTAAAAAAACAAGAAAACACCAAGGAAAAAGCGAATAAGTGAGGCGGGATAGTAAAAGACCAAGCCCAGAAGAGCTTGGTCTTAATAAGTGATATGTTGGTATTATTTAGACTTTAAATAAACATCACCACTGACAGAGTTTATCTCTAGGCGGGTATCCCCCTTGCCTGAAGTAAATTCTAAAATCTTGGGTTTTCTAGAGCCTTGACGAGAATGGCGGCTCACTTCATCAGCACTCAACTGATTGCTAATCGTGCCACCTTTATGGAGTACCACTTCAGCCTGAAAACCTTGTTCTGTTGGCAATTTCATAATGACGTCGGCATGAACACTATCGACTTCAATGTTAGCATTTTTCAAAAGCTCATCAACTTCTAAATCAACACCGCCATTAACCGTATTCACTTCAAATTTTGATAACGACTCTGCGATAACTTCAGCGTTTAAATTAACGCCTTCTAGTTCAATTCGGTTAATTGCCGTCTTAATTTCTACTTCACCGTTGATAGTATCAACCGTTAGCTGCTTGCCTTTTGAAGCCTTATCCATGATATCGCCATTAACGGTTTCATACTCGACAACCCCGCTTAAGTTGCGACCTATGATAGAGCCATTAACGGTATTTAAATCGATTTTGCCTTCGATATCTGTCGCTTCAATTGAACCGTTAACCGTTGCTACTTCAATTGAGCCTTGCATACTACTTAGGGCAACTTCTGTATTGGTGCCTTCAAATTCTAAATCTAAAGTATTAGGCACATAGAATGTGATGTTGGTGTCGCTATTAGAGCTCCAACCACTTTCTTTATTAATTTCAAAGACGACTTTACCGCCAAGGCGTTTAAAACGGTAATCTTTAACGCCATCATCTAACGTACCTTTTACTCTGACTTCGGCTTTATCCCAGCCGACTATTTTTACTTTGCCTTTTGGTACTTCAACTTCTACATCAGTTGGAATTCTTACTTCAAGAGTCTTATCAATGTCTTGACTGGCTAATGCTAACGGTGAAAAAGCAGCCAGCAACATGATCTTTTTAAAATTGTTCATTGTCTTCACCTGGTTTAAATTTGGTTAATTGGGTTTTGATGCGCTTTTTGAATCAGCACTAGCTGTTGTTTATAAATATTGGCTAACATGCGGATCAGAGCTGGGTTATTTGGATCTTTTTCCAATGCTTCTGTTACCGACAATTCAGCCTCAGCTAATTCACTCAGTTGTTGTTCCAAGTTACTAACCACTATGGGTTGGCTGCCAAATGACGCCAATAGCGCTTTTTTATCTTTAGCAAAATTATTGGCCATTAACTTAACAGGCTCTGTTACACCGAGTTGATGCTCAGACCAAGAGCTAAAGTAACTGACAACAAACAAGGCCAAAGCCACTGCTGTACCGACTGCTCCAAGTACATTCCAAATTGGTTTATGAACTTCAGAGTCTTGCTGCTTTTTAGTGATAGCTTGGTCAATACCTCGCCATAAATCACGTTTTGGCACCATAGTTTCAGGCATACTGTTTAATGATGTCTGAAGTGCTTTTTCAAAATTAGGGTCAGTTGAATTATTCATCAAATTGCCCTCCTGCTTGTTGCCACCATTGTTGCAATAACCCTTTTGCTCTGTGATATTGCGACTTAGAGCTACCGACGGCGATATTCAGCAATTGACCAACCTCTTCGTGTCGATAGCCTTCAACGGCTACCAAAACAAAAACCTGTCTTGCTCTTTCTGGCAACTTTAAAATTAATTTATCTAAACCGTTTAAGTCGTGTATTTCGACTAAACCCGCTTCTGTAATACCTTGATCTTCAGACTGCACTACTCGCTGCAACCAAGATTTTTGTTTACGTAAGTAACTAATACAAACTCGAACCGCCACAGTATGAAGCCAAGTTGAGAACTTCGATTGGTGGTCAAAACTATCTAACTTGTGCCATAAGTGAATAAACACTTCCTGACACGCATCTTCAGCCAAAGTTGTATTGGCCGTCAGTCGTAAACACAAGGCATAAACATGACCATGATGCTTTTGATAAACTTGAGAAAACGCAAAACGGTTACCCATTTGCGCTTGCAATATCAAGTTATCAGCCTGCTCTGGCAATGATTTGCTTGCTAAATTTTCCATATCCCTAATTTCATTATTGTAAAAATAGAACCCAAAAGGCTGAGTTCACTGTATTAGACGCAAACTGACTGCAAAAAGGTTTAAATCTTTTTCAAAAAAAAAGCTTATTGGCAACAGATACCAATAAGCCTTTGTTTAGATTTAGCTTTTTATAACTTTTAAGTTATTTTTCAGCCAGCTTTGCAAAATCACCAGCTTTGAAAAAGTTTGGCTTTTGACTTGCGATATATTGTTTAAAAGCGTTGTTAACTTGCGTTACGGTTAACGTTTTGACTTTTTCATCTTGCTCTTGATAGACAGACAAATCTTTATTCGCTTGTTTAGCTCCAATTAAAATGCCAGTCACCGCGGTATCTTCAGCCCAACGGCGTTTACGCGTATTAATAAAGCCTTCTACCGCCCTATCCACTTCATCTTGAGTAAAGCCATTCTCAACCACTTTTTGAATTTCTTGCTGATAAGCTTCAATCACTTTTTCCATATTCTCAGGCGCCGTAATGGCATAAGCGTAAAACAAACCTTGGTCTTGTAAGTCAGATACACTCATACCCGAACCAACACCATAGCTGTAACCCTCTTGAACGCGAATACGCTTACCAATACGAGAGGTAAAAGTATCACCGCCAAAAATAGAATTAGCAATCTTCAGAGCTAAATAGTCAGGATGAGAAGGCTGCATATCTAGGCGGTTCATCACCAACAATGACGCATTAGCTTTGTCTGGTGTTTCAGCACTGTGCACTTGACCTTGCGCCGATTTATAAGATGACGGCATATATTGATAGTCAGTGTCTTTACTGAATGATTTAAGTGCCGCCTGTAATTGTGAAGATACCTGTTCGGCATCAACATCACCCACAACAGCAATATAACCATTATTGATAGAAAAATGAGACTGGTATAACGCACTTAACTGCTCAGGTGTTACCGCTTTAACAGCTGCAATTTGTTGATCAAACGACAAGTAAGCGTGAGGGTGCCCTTCTGGGTAATCGTAAAGTGCTTTTTTATATAAATCAGATGTAATACTGTTTGGTTCAGTCTTAGCTTGCTCTAAAGATGAAATACTGGCGCGTTTAGCAATAGCCAACTCATTTTCAGGGAAAGTAGGACTCGCTAATAACGCTTCTACAAAGTTAATGGTTTCCGTTAAATTCGCTTTATCGGTTTGAATATTAACGGTGAACTCACCATCACCTGAACCTAAACTCACCGTGCTTTTCAAACTATCTAATTTATCGGCAATATCCGCCTTGCTGTAATTGGCATTGCCCGATTTAATTTGTCCGCCGACAAAATCAAATAAGGTTGATTTGCCCGCTAAATTAGCTGAATTACCAGCAGGAAATACCATGCTAATGTGAACAGCGTCACCGCGAAGCTTTTTCGGATAAGCCATAAATTGCGTGCCTTGCTGCCACGTTGACTCAACCAAACGCGCTTTGATGTTACTCACAGTGTTGTCATAAACTTCACCCGCAACAACAGCCGCTTTCCCTTTGTAATCTTTTAAGATTTCATCAAGCGACTCTGGACGTGGAATATCAGCTCGTACTGGAGTAGGAGTTGGAATAAAGCGCCCTAATGTACGGTTACTGCGAATTAAGTATTTATCAGCAACGGCTTGAACTTGTTCCACCGATACTTGCTCGATTAAATCGCGTAAATAGAACAAGTGACGGTAGTCGCCTTTGGCAATAAACTCAGATAACTCCATGCCAACATTTTGTACATTGCGCATCGCCATTTCTGTTTGTTTAGCAATAGCGGCTTTTGCACGCTTTACTTCTTGTTCTGTAATAGGTGTTTGCCCTATTTGTTCAGCTTGAGCGAGTAAAGCGTCTTCTAATTCAGCAGTGTTTTGCCCTTTTTCACCTTGTGCAATGAAGTAAAGCTGCGAACTATCTTTTAGTAAGAATGAAAACGCCATTGCACGAGTTGATATTCCTTTGTCGACGAGCTCTGTTTTTAAACGTCCACGAGAAGAGTCGGCTAAGATAGCTTCGAGAACACTTACCGCAGCGGCTTCAGTATGAAGACCAGACGGCATGTGATACATAAGCCCCACATAAGGAATTTCACCGGCTCGACGAATATTGACTTCTCGTTCACCGTCTTGAGTCGGTTCGACTGTATACAAAGGTTCAATCGGTGTGCTAGGTTGTTCGATGACGCCAAACTTTTCTTGGATCCAAGTTAATGTTTGTTCTTTATCAAAACGACCGGCAACGGTTAATACCGCATTATCTGGGCGATAATGCTTTTTATAGAAAGCTCTCAATTTAGGGAAAGGGAAATTCTCGACATCAGAACGCGCACCAATAGTCGACTTACCATAGTTGTGCCAAAGAAACCCAGTTGAAGCCATACGCTGTAATAAGATACGGATCGGGTTATTTTCACCGCGCTCCATTTCATTGCGAACAACCGTCATTTCACTTTTTAATTCTTCTTCGGTAAAGGTCGCGTTGATCATGCGATCCGCTTCCATGCCCAATGCCCACTCAAGTGATTCAGGGTTGTTCTCGAAAGATTCAAAATAGTTAGTTCTATCTAGCCAAGTCGTCGCATTGATACCCATGCCACGCTTTTTAAATTCTTCATCAACATTAGGGTAGTTACTTGAGCCTTTAAATAGCATGTGTTCAAGTAAATGCGCCATCCCCGTTTCGCCATACTCTTCATGTACAGAGCCCACGCGATAAGTGATGTTAACTAAGGTTTTAGGCTGAGCATCATCTTTGAATAATAAAACCTTCAAACCATTTTCAAGCATGTACTCTTCAATACCTTCAACAGTTCGAACATAAGTCAGCTCGGCTGGCTTGATTTGCTGATTAATAACTTGGGTAGGTGTTTGCCCTACGCCAGTACTTTGACAAGCCGTTAAACCAAGACATGCCACAGCAACTGCCGTTGCCAGTGAAGTTTTGATAAATTTCATAAACCCTCTGTTAACATCCTTTTGTGATGTAGTTGAACTGCTATTGATTACCAGCAGTCATTTAATTTTTTTGTATGGGTTGCGAAGCTAACATGTCAGCGCAAAAAAATCAGTTCAGACACCTAATAAAGCCCCACAACAAATTAAACTTTTCTTGACGATGAAGCGTAACTGAATATAACCAAAAGTTATCACCCTGAGTAAATCAGTTAAAAATTTTTATTATCAGTTACTGCAAAATAATTGTAATAAAACATGTTAACTAACAATGAACTGTATACTTTACAAACTATTCTGTGATTAAATTATCCAATACGAAGGACTTCAGTACGGTTAGTTGATACCTTTCGTTTATGTATCACAACATTTATCATCAAGTTTTTGACAAGGTTAGGTCGAAAATTTAGCCATGGATGCAGTATGACCAAAGTTTTATACATATTGAGTTTTTTATTTGTATTGTCGCAAGGCAAGGCCTTTGCACAAACACAAATCAAGTTCTCAATTGAAAACAATTGGCCTCCTTTTGCTAACTTCAGCGGCAAAAGCTTATCCAAAGATAAAGTGACTCAAGCTTTAAACTTAGTTGATTTACAATCTACGTTTATCATCGTCCCCAAATCTAAAGGCATCTACTTAGCCCGAACAGGTCAGGTCGATGCGGTTTTAAATTTAGAGAAAACACCTAATAACCAAAACGATTTTATTTTCGGTGAACAGCCGTTATTTGATGCAGAAGCCTCTTTTTTCTACCCTGCTGATTCAACATTAGATGCAAGAAACTTTGCTGATTTACCCGACGGTACACGCGTTGTTTTAGTCAAAGGCTACGACTATGGCGAAGATTACTACAAACACTCACATCGCTTTAAAGAAACCATTGTTGCTTCATTGTTTCAAAGCATAGATAACATTATTAGTAAAAAAGCGGATGTCGGCGTTATGCTCGATATCGAAGCGCAATATTATTTATCAAGAATGAAGCTACCTCCTCGCGTGATCAAAAAAGGCGAAGTGCACCATACTAAGAAAATTTACGCTGCATTTAGTAAACGTGTCAAACAGGCTCAAAAATGGGCAGATAAGCTAGATGAAGGTTTACAAAAAATAGAGCAAACCAATTAACGCTCTGCCACTCAGTATTTTTCTTAGTAAACGTCACATTAATAATTATTCCTTTGTTCGGCTAAATCTGAACTGTATTCGACAAACTCAACTTCATAGCCATTAGGGTCAATAAAGTACGCATTTTTTCGATACGGTGTTGGCTCTCCTACTTTATCAACCTCAACACCAATGGCAGCAAAACGCTTAATCAATAATGCGAGGTTAGCGGTTGTAAACGCGAAATGAGCTAAGCCTAAGTTATTAGTTTTAAGCTCACGGTTTTCTCCAAGGCCATTGTCATTAAACGCTAAGTACTGAAAATCATTACCAAAATGTAGCCATTTTCGTTCAGTACCGTACCAGTTTTGCTTCCCTTGGCCGCGAATGAACCAATTAGGCATAGCAGCTTGGTAAAAAGCCAGTGTTTTATTCATATCCTTAACAACTAAGTTAATGTGTTCGAATGTGATCATGAAATCTCCCTATTTGTTTTGCATTGCACGATTAAATAATTGAAAAACGTCCTGCCAAAACTGATTAGAATTTGCTGTCATTGGGTTACTCCTTAATAGTGAATGAAGTCAGCTTAAAACCTCAACCTAACTTGAGGTAAAGTACTTTTTTAAATAAACTGAAACTTTTTAGGAGCGTAAATGTTGGAAGATGCAAATTTAACCGTTGGCCAAGTAGCCAAACGCTGCGGAGTTAAAGTATCCACTTTGCACTACTACGAATCGATTGACCTTATTAGAAGCTGGCGTAATCAGGGCAATCAACGACGATACAAAAAAGAAGTGATCCGCCGAATATCTGTTATCAAAGCGGCGCAAAAAATGGGGGTTTCGCTAGAGAGTATTAAACATGCCTTTGCCAATCTGCCAAATAACCGCACACCAACCCAAGAAGATTGGCAACACCTAGCCAATCAATGGCAGGCCGAGTTAGTTGCTCGTATTCGCTACCTTGAAAAATTAAAAAACTCACTCACAGGTTGTATTGGTTGTGGCTGTTTATCAATGAAAAATTGTCCGATATACAACCAAGATGATCACGTTGCTGAAGAAGGTGATGGCGCTGTGTTTTTAGAGCGGGAGCTGAATAGGTGAAGTTAAAGTGTGAAAGAAAAGATCCACAGTTATTCGATAAAAAGGGTTTGAATCCAGTTCAAACCCTTTTTTTAAGTTACGACTTTGCTTTTTCTACCCCATCTTGAGTGTGACTATAGACGTGATTAGGGTCAATAAACTGGCTTAATATCAATGATGCGCAAGCTAAAGCCGCACCGGCATAAAATACCAATGAGTGTTCATATAACCAGATTAGGCCAAAGCTAGCAGGTATAACCACAGCAGCAATATGATTAATGCTAAAACTGACTCCCGCACTAGAAGCGATATCTTTTGGGTCGGCTATTTTTTGAAAATAGGTTTTAAGCGCAATCGCCATAGCAAAAAATACATGGTCAATGATATACAAAGCAGCAGCTAGGTTAGCCGATTCAACGATTGCATAACCAACAAATACGAATATCAAACCTATGTATTCTACGGTCAGCGCTGTGCGCTCGCCTACTCGTCCAATCCAAGCTCCAATTTTGGCAGCAAAGAACATGTTGATGATATGGTTAACCATATAGAGTAATGCAATTTGCTCAACTGAATAGCCAAACTTTTCAACCATCAAAAAACCAGCAAACACCACAAATATTTGTCTTCTTGCACCAGATAAAAAAGTGAGCGTGTAAAAAAGACTATAGCGCTTACGCAAAATTAATTTTTTATGTTGCTCATGCCCCACTTGAAACTGAGGCATAGCCATTGCCATATAAACCACAATAACAAAACCTATACCGCCAAATAACAAATACATGGTTTTATAATCGGCGGCAAAAAAGGAGAAACCTAGCCAAACGACGCCATAACACGTCAGTGAAGCAGCTGCTTTTACCGACATTAAACGGCCTAATTGTTGCGGTGCTTCAGATTTATTAAACCACTGTAAACTCAAAGACGTATTAAGTGTTTCGTAATAATGAAAGCCAATCGACATCAAAACTGTGGTGGCGAAAAGGCCATAAACACTAGGAAAGTAGCCAGTAATAGCAACGCCAATAGATAGTAAACACAATGAAATCAGTGCAAAGGTTTGTTCTTTTAATACCAGTAATACAAACACAGCAGTAAATGCCAGAAAACCAGGTATCTCACGTAGAGATTGCAACATACCAATTTCTGCACCAGTAAAGTTAGCCTGCTCAATTGTGAAGTTATTGAGCATTGCAAGCCAACCGGAAAAAGTCAGCGACATTACAATGCCCGCGAGAGCCAAAAATAAGAAAGGGCTAGGATGAAAAAGACGTTGGATTCGATTCCCTGTAGTACTCGACATACTGATGATTTCACTCTTTATTGTTAAGAGAATACAGTATAAAGTGCAGCTGATACGACTAATAGAGTCAATTATGACAAGTAATTTACCTAAACAGACATTAGATAGCAGTAATATCAGTTTGGCTCAAGAAAAAGGGCAAAGCTGGGAAGCGCGTGAACCTAGCCGAGAATATCAAACGTTACCCCGCCCAGTCGTCCCTTTGAGTAATGAATTTCCTGCCATGACGCAAATTAATAAGCATACTCACCCTTGGTCTCAACTGGCCTATTCAACGGAAGGCGTAATGCATATTGAAACGAGCTGTGGCTTATTTATCGTCCCGCCTGAACAAGCGCTTTGGTTACCTCCCAATATTGAACACCAGCATTTTTGTCGTCAACATGTTGCCTATCGCAGCTTGCACATCCAAGCAGAATTAGGTGCGTTTTTGGGCGAACAGGTACGCAGTTTAAGAGTTGAACCCTTGTTAAAACAACTGATCTTAACTATTACTAGTTGGCCCAAGCATTACCAGCAAACACCACAAACCGATAGATTAATCGCGGTCTTGTTAGACCAATTGGCGCTAGCCCCTGATAACGACCTATTTATGCCAACAATAAACGATAAAAGACTGTTGCCTATTATCGAAACACTGAGTGAACAACCTGCAAACAAACTCAGTTTAGAGCAATGGGCTGATAAAGTAGGTGCATCGAGCAGAACCCTTAACCGCTTGTTTAACCAATATTATGGAATGGGCTTTAGTCGCTGGAAGCAAAAGCTCAAGATACTCAAGTCACTCGACATGATTAATGCTCAACTCCCCCTAGCGGAGATTGCTTATCAACTCGGTTACGAATCGGCTTCATCTTTTGTCACCGCCTTTAAAAAACAGTTAAAAGTATCCCCAAAGAAGTACTTTAATCAGCATCATTAACCCTAGCGCCACCGAATATGAGCATGATAAAAATTCAGGTAATTAATCTAAAGAAAGCGATTGAAAATGAATAGAAAAACTCAGTACACCTTTCCTATTACCTGCACGATGAAGCCTGATGCAATACGTTACACTATGGGGTAAACAAAGGATTGAACAGATGATGATTCGCTTTTTGCTCTTTATTTTGAGCCTATACAGTTTTAACGGCCACTCAACCGAGCTTCAGCTAAAAATAGCTTACCCTGCTCCAAGTGTTGCCCAGCAAAAAGTAGTAAAAACCTGGATCAATCAAAGCTGGCAAGCTACTCAAGCAGTATTAGGCGATTTGCCACAAGCCAAATTACCTATCAATATAAAAATGCAGGCCGCCTCTGATTCACCTGTACCTTGGGGGCAAGTCAATCGTGCTATCAATACTGCGAATCCATTTGATGAAGTTGACTTACACGTTAGCCCATTAGCTAACCTCGCAAGCTTGTCTGCTGATTGGACGCTATATCACGAGCTCTCTCACCTTTACACCCCCTATTTTGATTATGCCTCATTTTGGTTAAGCGAAGGCTTTGCTAGCTACATGCAAAATATTATTATGTTAAGGGCCGGTATTTACGATAAAAGACAGTTTATTGTGAAACTACAAGCGGGTTTAGACAGAGGCCATCGTCAAGCGATAGCGCAACAAACTAAGTTAAGTGAAATTAGCGCAGATATGTGGCAACAAAATGCGTTTCAGCGCGTGCATTGGACAGGCGCCGCATTTTTTGTCGAAGTCGATTACCACTTACATCAAAAAGGGTTATCACTGGCGAAAGTGATGAAACGATACAACGCTTGCTGCAAAGTGGCGAAAACGTCGGGTTTTGAGTGGGTAAATAGCCTAACTCAAATGACGAACGATACTATTTTTGTCGATAAGTACCTGCAATACAAAGATAGTATTGCTTTCCCAATCAAGGCTAAGCCAAAAGTAGTTAAGCTAGCTCAAATGCTCTAACTGACGAGTGATTTAAAATAATCAAACAATTGGCGACGTTTTTGTTGCTGAATTTCGACAAACTTTGCCATTTGTTTTTCATCTAAAACCCCACTTGCTTGCATCGTCACTTCGCGATTAATCAGTGTGATTTGATTGTAAATATCACTCTTTTCACGCCAAGTGAGTTCAGGTTGTTTTGCGTCTCTGGTAAAAGCAATACCGTAGTCGGTCAATACATCAATTTTTTGTTTGATGCTATTTTTTAAAATAGGTGACATGGCTTTTGCTTGCTGTTCAGACAAGTTTAATTGCATTTCAACTCGAGCGATCTCAAGGTTAATGCCCTCACGGCTAATTACCGAAAAAGAGTTACTTGCGATAACGGTACTAGATAAGAGTAAAGATAAAATTATTATTTTTTTGAACACGACTGCTCCACCATTCAAAATTTACTGCGTTATAAAGTTTGTCGGCTGAAAATCAAAAATGTTCAATAAAAAATTATTAAATTTTAGTTAAGCTTGCAAAAAAAAACTGATTAATAAAATAAAAAAGGCACAGACTGTGCATTTTAACATTGGAATAAACAATTGGGGTATGGATTCAGATTTGAATTTCAAAACTATTTCTAGGCGGCCTAGACTCAGTTGCATCACTGATGCTTTCGTTTAATCCCTGTTGCTGATCGCTTCGATAACTTAAAGTTTCTAACCTGTCCGCACGCTGGGCTTGCTGCGCTAATTCAACGGCTTGTTGAAAGTCGGGTTAATTGTTTTCAACTTCTTGACCTGTACTTTGTTCAACATAAATTTCAGCAAGCTCTTGCTGTTGTTGAGCCGCTGAGACCCCTACGGCCAAAGAGCGTTTCGCTTCTTGTTGCTGAGCCTGATTTTGCTGAGCTTGTGCTACTTGCTCATCGACTTGATCTGCAACCTTATTGACATTTTCAGGTGTCGCTAACGTTTCGCCATTTTGCTCAGCTTTTTCGCCTGCGGTTTGCACAATTAGAGATGATAGCGGGATAGAACCCGCCCCTATTGCGTCTGTCATGCCCCTCTCCATAACTTTTTACAGCACTCTTAAGCATAGTTCAAAAAACAACTAGTGCGGTAAAATTCCATCAAACATCTATCCATTAAACTTTGATATAATCGCCATCAGCCTCAAAGAGGCATAAGACCACGAGAGAAAAAATATGATCGGCACTTTGCAAAAGATGCGTACCCACTTGGATGAAAACCAAGTGGCGCAGTATGTCTTACCTGTAGGTGAGCAAGAACTAAACTTAAATGAGTTAATCGGTAAAAAACTAGAACTGTCTTACACAGGTAATATTTACTGCTCAAGCTGCGGCGCCAAAACAAAAAAGAGCTACTCGCAGGGCCATTGTTTTGTCTGTATGCGAAAGCTAGCAAGTTGCGACATGTGCATTATGAAACCTGAGACCTGTCACTATGAGCAAGGTACCTGTCGTGAACCCAAATGGGGCGAAGAAAACTGTTATGCGCCACATTATGTATACTTATCAAACACTTCAGGCTTGAAAGTTGGCATCACCCGTCATACTCAAGTACCAACACGCTGGATAGACCAAGGCGCTACGCAAGGTTTAACTATTTTGAAAGTCGAATCACGCCATATTTCTGGCCGAGTAGAAGTTGAGTTAGCCAAACATATTGCTGATAAAACCCAGTGGCAAGCCATGTTAAAAGGCCATAATGATGACATTGATTTAAAAGCTAAAGCGGATGAATTATTGCCAACCGTTGAGCAAGTTATCAATGAAATATGTATGGAAAAAGGCGAATATGCCATTGAACGATTAGACGCAGATATTCAAAAAATTGATTACCCAATCGAAGAATTTCCAACTAAAGTAAAATCATTCAATTTTGATAAAGACCCACTCGTATCGGGTATTTTGAAAGGTATAAAAGGACAGTACTTAATCTTTGATAATGGCGTTATAAACATTCGTAAATTCGGTGCTTATGAAGTCATGGTTGAAGTGGAATAAACACAAATATGGCAACCGAAGAACAACTAAACAACCCATTGCACGGCGTCGGTCTAAAGCAAATTTTAACTGAGCTTATCGACTTTTATGGTTTTGAAATACTCGCTGAATATACGCGTATCAAAGTATTTGATAAGAACCCCAGTTTAGAGTCGAGTATTAAGTTTTTTAAAAAGACCGAATGGGCTAGAGAAAAGCTAGAGATTTTTTATTTGTACAAATACAAAAACCTTCCTAAGCCAGATGATGCCAACTATGTACTACCACCAAGGCAACGCGTGATTCCAGAAGGATTGGAACAAAGACCGCCTGTTGAACTAATAGCAGGTGAAGCGCCACCAGCGGTAGATAAAGGTCGACCACGCACTAATAAGCCTAAATCAGCGGGTAGTTACACAAATAAGAAGGATACTTCCAGAGACTTTTTTGAACGCAGACAAAAACGCAAAAGCAACCGACCCGTATCAAACAATACCGAGCAATCGGCAAATGAACCATGGGATCCTTGGGGCTTAAATAAAAAAGATTAAATATCTCAATATGTTTATCGCATTTTCAAGCCATTGCGCTATCAACGAGTAACAAACGCCCAGCTATTTGACTGGGCGTTTTTATTTCAGCCCTAACGTTTGTCTTTGTGCAATAAGCGATAAAGCGCAGGTAAGACAAACAGGGTTAATAGTGTTGATGAAACCACGCCCCCAATGACGACGGTGGCAAGTGGTCTTTGCACTTCAGCCCCCATGCCAGTATTAAACGCCATAGGGATAAAACCTAAAGATGCCACTAAAGCAGTGGTTATCACAGGTCTTAATCGCGTCAGGGCCCCTTGGATAATAGCCTGCTCTAATGCGAGCTTTTGCTTCACCAAGTCGCGAATAAAAGACACCATCACTAAACCGTTTAATATCGCAATACCCGATAGTGCGATAAAACCTACCGCAGCGGATATAGAAAACGGAATATCGCGCATGATCAAAGCCAAAATACCGCCCGTTAATGCCAAAGGCACACCGCTAAAGATGATGAGCGAATCTTTAAACGAACCTAGTGCCAATAACAATAAAGTAATGATAATAGCCAAGGTTAACGGCACAACGATAAGTAAACGTTCAGACGCCGAACTCAGCTTTTGATAAGTTCCACCGTATTCAAGCCAGTAACCAGCGGGTACATCCACTTTTTGCGCAATGACCTGTTTCACATCAGCCACAAAACGCCCTAAATCGCGTTCGCGAACATTGGCGGTCACCACAATACGGCGTTTGCCATTTTCCCGATTAACTTGGTTGGCACCTTCAATTAATTGAATATCCACCAGCTCTTGTAAAGGAATATGTGCATTGGTTTGATTCGCCTGTGCTATAAATATTGGTAAACGCGATAAATAATCAAGGTTATGGCGCTTATCTTCATCTAAGCGCAGCACGATATCAAAGCGCTTATCTCCTTGGTAGAGCTTACCCAAACGTTGCCCACCCATAGCATTAGCCACTTGATGTTGTACTTCAACCAGAGTCACACCGTATCGCGCCATTGCTTGTTTGTTGGGGATCAACGTTAACACAGGTAATCCGGTAACTTGCTCAACCCCAAGGTCGCGAATACCGTCAATTGACGCGATTGCTTGCCTTATCGACTCAGCTGTTTGAGCTAAAACTTGCTGATCATCACCAAAGACTTTAATCGCCAGTTCAGATCTGACACCTGCGAGTAATTCATTAAAGCGCATTTGAATAGGCTGAGAAAACTCATAACGATTACCGGGTATTTGCTCCACTGCGGCTTCAATCTCTTCAATAAGCTCAGCCTTACTTTTAGTAGCATCAGGCCATTCTGCTTGGGGTTTAAGCATGATAAAAGTATCGGCAACACTCGGCGGCATAGGGTCGGTAGCAACATCTGGAGTACCAATTTTAGAAAAGACTCGCTCAACTTCATCTAGTTGATTTATCGCCTGCTCTACACTCTTTTGCATTTCTACGGATTGACTAAGCGAAGTGCCTGGTATTCTAAGAGCATGCATAGCAATATCGCCTTCATCTAAATTAGGGATAAACTCGCTCCCCAATTTAGCCCCCATATAGCCTGTGCTAAGCACCAGTGCCACAGCAGCTGTCACTACTATCCACCTCGCCTTTAAAGCCAAACTAAGTAAAGGTCGATAGAGTTTTTCTGCGGTACTGACAATCGGGTTGGGCTTTTCTTTTACTGGCTTTTTAAAGAAAAAAGCGATGGCAGCTGGCACAAAAGTAATCGATAACACCATGGCACAAACGAGTGCTGTTACGACAGTAAAAGCCATCGGATGGAACATTTTGCCCTCGGTGCCTTCAAGCGCAAAAATGGGCAGGTAAACGGCAGTAATAATAAACACGCCAAACAGTGCTGGGCGGATCACTTCTCGAGTTGCACTAAAAACTAATGCCAGCCTGACTTTAAGTGCTAAAGTAGCCGCATTATTTTGCCTAGAAGACTCAGATAATCGCCTTAAGCAGTTTTCGACGATGATAATCGCACCATCAACTAACAGGCCAAAATCAAGTGCTCCCAAACTCATTAAATTGGCACTCACCCGATTTTGCACCATGCCAGTTACTGTCATTAGCATTGCAAGCGGGATCACTAATGCCGTTAAAATCGCGGCGCGAATATTACCCAACAGCAAAAACAGGATAACGACGACCAATAATGCCCCTTCGATTAAATTAGTTTTAACTGTAGCGAGGGTTTTATTGACTAATTCAGTGCGATCATAAACGGGGTTGATCACAACGCCATTGGGTAAACTAGTTTGAATCACTTCAAGTTTTGCGCCAACGGCTTTAGCCACTTGCTGGGAATTTTCACCAATCAGCATCATCACGGTACTCATCACCACTTCGCGACCATCTTGTGTGGCAGCCCCCGATCTCAGTTCAACTCCCTCTTTGATATTGGCAACTTGCGATAGCGGAAAATATTGCCCAGCAGCATTGGTAATGTCGATATTTTCAAGTTCGGCTAACTCACTTACTTGACCTTGCAAGCGAACTAAATATTGCGCACCATTTTTTTCAATAAAACCCGCACCCTGATTTTGGTTATCAGCAAGCACTGCTTGGCTTATCGCATCAGGCGTAAGCCCAGCTCCAAGCAGTTTATCTGGTTCAAGGGTAATTAAAATTTGCCGCTCAAACCCACCATTCGGGTTCACTTCGACTACACCATCGACCTGCATTAACTGAGGTTTAATGATCCAATCGTGAACAGTGCGAAGGTAAGTTGCATCAACAGGCTCTCCCTTTTCATTGGTTGCACCTTCGATTGCATCGACCGTGAACATGAAAATCTCGCCTAAGCCTGTTGCCGTAGGGCCTAATTGGGGTTCGGCACCAACAGGTAATTCAGATTGTGCGGCATTCAACCTTTCAGAGACCAATTGCCGAGCAAAGAAAATGTCAATGCCATCGTCAAAAATAGCAACAACTTGCGATAGACCATAGCGAGATATAGAGCGGGTATAACTTAGTTTTGGCATACCGGCTAAAGCGGTTTCCAGTGGAAATGTCACGCGTTGCTCAATTTCAAGCGGGGTCAACCCGGCAACTTCCGTATTAATTGTCACCTGAACATTGGTGATATCGGGTACTGCATCAATCGATAACTTATTGAAGTTCCAGATACCCAAAGCCGCTAAAGCCAATACGGCTAAAAAAACCAGCTTTGCGCGTTCAATCGAAAACTTGAGGATAGCTTCTAACATACACCCTCCCTACTTTTGAGTCTTTGCTCCAAAAACAGCAATATCAGGTTAATCCCTTTAATGTGCATGCGCGACTCCTGACTTCTCAATATCGGCCTTAATTAAATACGCGTTCTCAGTAACATAATTTGCTCCCAATTCAATGACGCCATCATCAGCATCAATAACTTCAGCCCAAATAGCATCTTGTCGACCCAGCTTTAATTTAACGGCTTGATAGTATTCACCCACTTTGTGAAAAACCACTGGGTGAGCTTGTAGTTTTTGAATTGCTTGACGTTTAACGGCTTTTTGAACCTCAAATCGTCCCGTTTCTATCTGAGCTTTGACAAATTGACCGCTGTGCAATAAACCTTGCTGGTTATCAATAAAAATGCGGTACGTCTTTGCTTGTTGCGCCGATAAGCCAAATACACGCTGATCGAGTTTGCCTTCTAATCTTTGCTCACCTATTTGCAAATTAACCTTCTGACCCACTTTAACTTTGGCTTGGTCTTTGGCAAACACTGCAACCTCAGCAACAAGTTGCTGGGTATCCACTATGGTCAAAAGACTCTCATTACTCGCTTCAATATGCGTTTGCTCACCCTGTGCAATATTTTGCTCAGTGACTAAACCATTAATTGGCGCCGTAATTTGGTAGCTTTGTAATGACTCATTACTCTTGATTGTCATCAGCACTTGGCCTTTTGTCACCACTTGCCCAAGCTCAACATTGAGCTGGGTGATCAAACCTGAATAAGGCGCATTAATATGGCGTGCAGCATTGGGTTTAAGTGTGAGCTGCCCAAAAACGTCAAGCGTTTCTATTAATGTTTGATTGCCAACTTGCTCTGTTGTGATGGCCAATTGCTCAGCCATTGCGCTTTCAATATGTGTACGGCCTTCAAAGTGCTCAAACTGCCACTGATAGCTTTTACCTTGGTACAAGGCTGCAATAAACACCTCGAATGAGTGTGGTTGTGTAATGGCCTTATCACTTTTTAAATGATCGTGCTTTGCAGAAAACGGGATGTTTTGCGGTGTATCGCCTAAGCGCTTAAGTTGCATATTCAACGTCAAAGTATCAGGGTTAATCGGCTCGTGGTGCATACTTGGATAAATGCGGAATGAGCCGGGGTTAGCATTTTCCAATAACACAACTTCTAGAGTTAATTCACCTTGCGAAAGTAGTTTTCCGCCATTAGGACCTGTGGGCGCTTGCTCTTCAACGTGGTGATGAGCGTGATCTCCCCCCGCTAGCACTTGGTTAGCTAACAGTACAAAACTAAAAAGTACGGCGTAAGTTGCCGATTTTGCTTGTTTAAATATCATTTTTTTCTCTTTAATCGGCTATTGCTGCAAAGTATGAGTTTGGGTGATTTGCGTACCAGTAAGTCGCTCTAATTCAATATTGAGCAAATGCATATTTTTATAGGCACTGATAAGGGCGAGTTTACTTTCAACCCACTCCTCTTTGACTTGATACCAGTCGTTGTAACTGTAGCTTCCCAGTTTGTAGGCTTTTTCAGCGTGGTCATTTGCCGCTTCTAAAGCAGGTATGGTCTGCTCAGACAAACCATCAATAACATGTTGATTGTGTTTAAGTTTGTGAATGATCAGTAATAGCTGAGTTGAGACAGCTTGTTGCCAAGCGTCAGTTTGAGCTTGGCGCTGATTTTGCTCAGCTTGAAGTTTTACCACTTGCCCACGATTGCGATTTTCAGTCCAAAGCGGTACAGATACCCCAAACATAAGACTGACATCATCTTCGCGGTTGTGATGTTTAAACCCGGTACTGATTTGCCAGAGCGGCTTTTCATCCTCAATAGCCAGTGCCACGGCTGATTCTGTCACGCGTTGCTGCACACTGAGTAACTGCATACGTGGGTGTTGTTTCAAGTTAGCAAAGGCTTGTTTAACGCTGACAATTTCGGGTGTATTTGCTAACTGGCCACTAGCAAAAAAGTCAGCTTGTTCGATGACGACTTCGCCCCACTGCGCCGCTAGCTGCGCTTTTGTTGCCTCAATTTCATGATGCAGATCTTCAACGACGAGCGCTTTAGTTGATAGATGCGCTTTGGCGCGGTATTGATCGACAATATGCGCCCGGCCCGCCGAAACTCTTTTACTGACATCAGCTAAAGCACTTTGGGCATTTTTCATCGCCAAGCTAGCAAGTAAAAGCTCTTGCTCTTGTGCCAATAAGGTGACGTAAAAAACAGCGGTGGCGGCTGCAACATCCAGTGTTTTATTTTGTTTTTCAAGTTCAGTTTGACTCAATTTAGCTTGAGCTAACGCCACCCGAGCTTGGGTTAATTCACTATCTAATACCCAGGCAATACCCAAAGAGGTTTGCATATCAGATACCGATGAAAATGAACCACTACCAAAGGCATTTTCAACACCCATATTAAGTTCATAAGGCGCGGGCACTTGTGCTTGCTGAACACCGCCTTGTAGTGCCTGATTTTGAAAGCGGTAAGCCTTTAAATCTGGGTGATATTGCAAGGTTTGCTCAATCGCTTGTGTTAATGATATCGCTCGATGTGCTTGAGCTTGTTTAGCAGCAAATGCTGGTAAACTCGGGAAAAATAAGCCCATCACTACGATCAAAAAAGCGATAGACGTATGTACACATACTGGGTAAATAACGCGCACATAACTAAGAATATGCATGGCATACCCTCCATTTAAATCAAAACAACCGCTGATTTAGAGGCAGCACACACAAACTTTGTTATCGAGCCTGTCGATAGCTCGCAAAGACAAAATTCAAACGTGCAAAGGCCTGCTGTGAATCAGCAACTAAAAAATGTGTTTTGAATTAAACGATGGGAGGGCGGTAAGTATTGTCGGCAAAGTCTTGTAATGCGAGTTGACGAACAAAAAAGTCAGCGTCACTTTGAGCAATTACAGAAGGTAAAGCGTGATTGATATCCCAGATAACATGGGGTGTAGAACAATGGCCGCAATGATGACAATCACTGTGGTCATGTTGGTCAAATTCACTATCGGGTGTCGAGGTACCGGTCGATTCAGCAACACTTGCAAAGTGATGTTTAACACTTGTTTTGCCATGACCACTGTTTTGTAGATGAGTGTGGTTTTGCATATGCTCACCATCAAGGTGCTCAATAGCAATGGCAATATCAGCAGTTGAATCAGCCACGGCATAAAACGACTGACAAACAATCGCGACCATTAACCAAAAACAAATTACTATACGTTTTGCCAAAATATACACTCACTACAGCTGATGCCGCTAATTTACACCAAATATGATTTAAAATCACGTTTCAGTGTAACTCGTGCTCCTCACTGGTTTTGTTGGCTAAAATTTCATTCACGGCTTTAAGTAATACTTCCGAGGAACAAGGTTTTTTCAAAACTTTAACATCATCAGGTAGTTTTGATTCATTATCGTTGCCCACGTAACCACTGACAAAAAGAAATGGAAGTTTAGGTTGTTCTTCTCTAAGGGTCTGATACAAATCAACCCCACTCATTTCTGGCATAATGACATCTGAAATAATCAAGGAAAAAGTTTCTTTGCTGGCTTGCTCTATCGCTTCTTTTGCACTGTATGCAACCCTCACATCAAAACCTGCAATTTTGAGGTACTCCTGATAAATATCACAGATGTGATGCTCGTCATCGACAACCAATACTTTTTGGTTTTCTCCTGGTAGATAATCTTTTTTCACTTGTTCTGCTTTAGCTCTTTTAAGCTCTTCAGCTTTTCCTAAGTACCGTGGAAGGAAGATACTAAAGGTTGTACCAATCCATTCAGTGGATTCAACATCGATATAGCCATTACTCGACTTTATAAAGCCATAACATTGCGAAAGTCCTAACCCACTACCAATATCATCTTTAGTAGTGAAAAAAGGATCAAAGATCTTAGCCTTGACCTCTTCATTCATACCACATCCGTTATCAATAAAGGTCAGTTTGATATAATCCCCTTCAGGAATTTTACCAAATTGGCTTCCAATACTAATCGAATGAACATTTTCAGTTGAAATTCTAAAGTCACCACCATCAGGCATAGCATGCATGGCGTTAATCGACATATTTATAAGCATATCTTCAAATAACGCTTCATCGATCAATATAGAAAAAAGGTTAGGTTCTAAATCTAAACTCAATTTCACTTTACTCGTTAAAATTCGCTCGATCATATCTTGGTTTTTCTTAAGTACACCGTTAATTGATAGCTCGGCGGCATCGGAGCTTTCTTTTCGAGCAAAAGTGAGGAGATTTCGAGTGAGTTTATTGCCCCTTAAGCAAGCTTTTTCAATCGCTTGAAGATATTTATTTATGCTAAAGTCATCGTTATGCTTTTTGAGCATAAGATCATTGTATCCAGAAATGATACCTAAAATATTATTAAAATCATGGGCAATACCTCCGGTCAGTTTACCGAGAGATTCCATTTTCAAACCTCTTAATAACAGGTCTTTTTGACGCTTATTTTCGGTAAGATCTTGGCATGTTCCAATAAATCGCCTTTTTTCACCATCCTTTGTTTTTAATTCGGCTACTGATAGGCGAATTGGAAAAATCTGTCCACTCTTGTGTTTTGCATGGAGTTCACGTCCCTCGGGTTTGCCTATAATAGAGCCATGGCCTGTTTTAATATAATGGCGAATATAACTCGCATGATGAAGAGCATCATTTGTGGGCATCAACATGGTGATATTTTTTGTTAAGACTTCAGTATCACGGTAGCCAAAAATCGACTCTGCTGCTTTATTAAATGACAATATTACCCCGTCTTCATTGATGGTTAATAACCCTTCTAACATGGCATCAATGATTTTACTTTTTTCATCTTGAGCAGCTTGCAGCAGCAGTTGCTGTTTGTAGCTATCAGTTATATCAGAACCTTGTAGAACGATACCCTCTACTTCTCCTTTTTTGTTGGTATATGGAATATAGCTACAGTCTAGGTAACGCCTACCCGCAGCCTTAAATGACAACCAAACCTTAAACTCTGCTTTTTGCCCACTTAAGCAGAGATCAAAATGAGGTTTAATCCTTTCTAAAAATACGTCTGTACCTAACACCTCAGAGACTGTTTTTCCGACGACATCACAGGATTCTAAACCGTGCATTTTTAAGTAAGCAGGATTGACCGTTTGGTAAATATACTCTTTGCTCACAAATGCTAACAAATCGCTTGAACCGCATACAATCTCTTCGTATTTTAGGAGCTGCTGCTGCTTTAAATGACGTTCTGATAAGTCAACAACAAAGACAATAAACTCTTGTCGGTTATGTTCAAAAATAGAACCACCAATCAATACGGGAACGCGATGGCCATCTTTGTGATAGTATTCTTTTTCAAAAGGTGTCCAGTAACCTTTTTCATTTGCTTCTTCAATCGCTTTGGCGTCAAGAACGCTGTACTCTTCTGGTGTTAGTGCTCTCCAATTCAACTGCCCCAAATCTGATTCTTGATAACCTAACATTTCCAACATGACTTGATTAGCTTCAATAATCTGACCGTGTGCATTTGATTGCACAATGCCAATAAAGTTCGCTTGTTTCCACCTCTCAAACCTTGCTGTTTCTGCAGTTAGTTTTTCGTGTTGATGACTGAGCAAAGACAGGGATTCATTTAACTGCTCTTGAGATTGTACAAAAGATGACGTCATTGCATTGAAAGCCTGAGCTAAATGCTGTAGTTCTTTATCACCACTCTCATCCGCTCTTAATGCAAAGTTGCCATTCTTGATTTGAAGTGCTGTTTTCTCTAATTTTTTTAGCGGTGTCACCAAACGCTCAGCAACAATCCAAGCTGTAAGTAAAATAATCAAACAAGATACAGAGACAATGATAAATAGCGGTTTTTGCATAGCGCCAATAGAGCGGTAGGCTTCATCTAGATCGATTTTGACGATCATCCCCCAGTCTGTTTCAGGAATATAGCGAGATACCGCTAGAACAGGAGTATTTCGATAATCTAAATAGCT
The DNA here is from genome assembly GCF_013328345.1 of Marinifaba aquimaris. Classification (GTDB taxonomy): domain Bacteria; phylum Pseudomonadota; class Gammaproteobacteria; order Enterobacterales; family Alteromonadaceae; genus Marinifaba; species Marinifaba aquimaris. The sequence goes on along the minus strand of NZ_JABULX010000013.1, from coordinate 80,681 downwards.
TTTTAAAACTTCAGATTTACCGTTCATCGCATGGATTATGGGTACACTTTCATTATCTCGCGAAATAATAATATTTAAAGCAGAGTTTTGATCATGCCTAGTAGGGGTAAGAAATTCAGCATCACCATTTTGATTTCGTCCAGCGAGTACGGTTTCTCCTGTGTCACCAAGGCCTGTGTAGTCATTAAGTGTTAATAACAAATCTTTAGAAGAAATTTCGACAATTAAAATACCCAGTGGCGCATTATCGTAAAATAAATAACCTTGAAGATTAATTAACAGTTTACCGTTTATGTCTCTGATGAAATTAATCTTCGGTTTTAAGTTAATATTTTCTAATATTTTTTCAGGTAAACGCTCAGATTCTTTAGTTATTGTACTATTTGTTCCTACAATTAAACGCTGATTAAAATCATAGATATAAATATTATTGATAGTACTAACAGATCTTTTTGCATCATTGAGGATAGTACGAATAGGTAACTTAAGTTGTTTATCACCAGTAGAATTATATTGATGAAGTGTAGTTCGCAATTTTGTTCGACTGGCAATCAAAGCATAAGATTTAAACTCATTTGCAAAATACTGTCTTATTCGGCTGTGTTGGATACTAGCAATAGAATCCAAATGCGCAATAAAGTCAGCCTCAACCGTTTCTTTTTCTATATATGAAAAAATATAGTGGCTGATAAGCAAAGGTATAATGGCAACAGCTATTAATATACCCAAAAGACGTGTTTTTAACTTCATTGTATTAACAATTTTATTTCCCTTGTAAATAAGGTAGTAAAAGCTTGTTAATTTTGCAGAAAAAAATAAATAATAAGCTAGCTAAAAATAGCTAGCTTATTAAATTAGATCTCAAGCTCAACCTTTTTAATTAGATAAAAGCTCGTTGGTAAGACGACTAATGCCAATATCAATGCGCTGGTCATCCCTCCGACCACAGGCGCTGCAATTCGACTCATCACCTCTGCACCCGTGCCCGACGCATACAAAATAGGTAATAAACCAATGATAATGGTCGCCACCGTCATCACTACTGGGCGAATTCTCAAACTTGCCCCGGTAACAATTGCCTGTTTTAAGTCCTGCTCAGTCAAACACTGACCGACTTTTTGCTTGTCCAATTGTGCACTTTGCAAAGCTTGATTTAAATAAACTAACATCAATACGCCAATTTCCACCGCCACGCCGGCAAGTGCAATAAAGCCAACCCCAACGGCCACAGAAAAGTTAAACCCTTGTAAATACAGCAGCCACAAACCACCCAGTAGTGCCATAGGTAAAGTGGTAATGATTAATGCTACTTCAACAAAACGTCTAAAGTTTAAATACAGCAGTACAAGGATGATAGCGAGTGTTAACGGCACTACATAAGTGAGCTTGTCTTTTGCTCGCTGCATGTATTCATATTGCCCCGCCCAGTTAATTGAATAACCAGCAGGTAAGCTTAACTGAGCCGCTAATACCGCTCTGGCATTATCGACATAATTACCCAAATCAACGCCATCAATATCAATATAAGTCCAACCGTTTATACGAGCATTTTCACTTTTAATACCGGGCGGCCCTGTTTCTATTCTAATATCAGCAACATCACCTAATGCTATGCGGTGTCCGTTAGCCGTAACAACAGGCAATCTTGCTAGTTGCTCAGGTGAATCGCGATAGTCTTGCGGGTACCTTAAATTGACCGGATAGCGCTCTTGGCCTTCAATCGTTTCAGTGACATTAACGCCGCCTATTGCACTGGCTACCACTTGCTGAATATCAGCAATATTTAATCCGTAGCGGCTCGCTTTATCACGGCGGATATCAACTTTAATGTAACGACCACCTGCAACTCGCTCAGAATAAACCGATGCAGTTCCTGGTACAGTTGCGAGTATTTGCTCAATTTGCTGACCAATTTTTTCAATTTCAGCCAATTCTGGGCCTGCAACTTTGATGCCCACGGGCGTTTTTATCCCCGTTGCCAACATATCAATTCGCGTCTTAATCGGCATCACCCAAGCATTAGTTAAACCAGGAAAGCGGACTAAGCTATCGAGTTCTTTTTTCAGAGCTTCCGTTGTCATACCCTCTCGCCATTGTGATTTATCTTTGAGTTGGATAAAGGTTTCGATCATGGTTAACGGCGCGGGGTCAGTTGCACTCTCCGCACGACCGACTTTACCAAAGACGTTTTCAACCTCAGGTACAGTTGCAATCAGTTTATTAGTTTGTTGCAACAATTCACGAGCCTTACCAATTGAGATACCAGGATGGGTGGTTGGCATATACATCAGATCGCCTTCATCAAGTGGAGGAATGAACTCACTGCCAATTTTATTGACTGGGTAAAGTGCAGCAACACTGATCATCAAGACGATTATCAGACTGATAATCGGGAACTTAAGCAAATAATTAAGCACTGGTTGATAGCTTGCTACCAAGAGGCGATTAACCGGATTTTTCGTTTCGCTGATCACTTTTCCGCGAATAAAGTATCCCATAAGTACAGGAACGAGAGTGATCGCTAAACCCGCAGAGGCTGCCATTGCATATGTTTTGGTAAAAGCTAGCGGCGAGAACATACGTCCCTCTTGCGCCTCTAAAATAAATACCGGAAGAAATGACACTGTGATAATCAGTAAACTAAAAAACAACGCAGGCCCCACTTCAGTGCTTGCCTTGATGACAACCTGCCAACGGTTCGCTGCCGTAATTGGGGTTTTCTCCATGTGTTTGTACATATTTTCGATCATCACAATTGCACCATCTGTCATCGCACCAATCGCAATAGCAATACCGCCTAAAGACATAATATTGGCGTTAATACCTTGAAGTTGCATGATGATAAATGCCACTAAAATGCCCATTGGCAATGCAATGACAGCAACTAACGAAGAACGAAAATGAAATAAGAACAATAAACAGATTAACGCGACAACAACGAGCTCTTGTGCAAGTTTTTGCCACAGGTTTTCTACTGCACGTTGAATTAGGTTTGATCTGTCATAAACAGGTACAATCTCAACACCATCGGGCAGTGAAGCTTGCAAACTGGCTAACTTTTGCTTTATGCCCTTTATTGTCGTTTCGGCATTTTCGCCAAATCGCATCACAACAACGCCCCCAACGACTTCACCTTGGCCATTTAACTCTGCAATGCCACGTCGCATTTGTGGACCAAGCGAAACTTCAGCGACATCCTTTAACGTCAACGCAGAGCCCATGTTGTTGATTCCTAGCGGTATTTGTTCAATATCGCGGATGGATTGAATATAACCGCTCGTTGTGACCATGTATTCTGCTTCAGCCATTTCAACAACCGATGCCCCCACCTCTTGATTGCCGCGTTTCAATGCATTTTGTAGATGCGATAAAGGAATACCGTAGGCGCGTAACTTATCTGGATTAACTTGCACTTGATATTGTTTAACCATACCGCCGATAGCAGCGACTTCCGATACCCCTGAGACCGTTTGCAATTCAAATTTTAAAAACCAATCTTGGATACTTCGCAACTGGCTAATATCGTGCTGCCCAGACTTATCAATAAGTGCGTAAAGATAAACCCAACCTACCCCTGTCGCATCAGGACCAAGCTCTGGCTTTACACCTTCAGGTAAGCTAGCGCTTACTTGGCTTAAATACTCTAAAACCCGAGTACGGGCCCAATAAAGATCCGTATTGTCGTCAAAAATAATATAAACGTAAGAATCGCCAAAAAACGAAAAGCCTCTAACCGTTTTTGCACCAGGCACAGATAACATGGCAGTTGTTAGTGGGAAAGTGATTTGATCTTGCACAACCTGTGGTGACTGACCAGGGTAACTGGTTTTGACAATAACCTGCACATCTGACAAATCGGGAATAGCATCAACTGGCGTTTGCTTAATTGCATAGATGCCACCAATCAATAACATCAAACTCATCAGCAGCACCAAGACTCGATTTTTAACTGACCAAATAATAATCGCGTTAATCATTAGTGATGCTCCATGTGGTCATGACCAGAGTGGCTCTGTTCAGTGCTTAACCCCAAAGCCTGCCATTGGGTAATGACCAAATCATCTCTAACTTCAAAGGTAAAATGGATGCGATCGCCAGCTTTAAAGTCATTGATATTGAGTTGGTTACTGAGCACAAAGTCCATCGTCGCCGCAGCTCGATTCCATTTTTCAATTGCATCTCGACTGATATTAACCACGCCCAGCTTTGCATTAATGCTATTGATCACCCCATTAACCATGGCTGACTGGTAAGTATTTTGTTCTCTAGGCTGCATTCTCGAAAAATCAGCATTCTTACTCGACTCAGAATCAATTAAAAACTGGGCCGATGTAACTACATGCTCACCTTTTTCCAAACCCGCTAATATTTGGATCTCATCATTACTAACAATACCCGTTGTTACCGCAACTGATTGAAATTGACCTTGCCCTAACGCTAAAACGACGCGATCTTGAATACCGGTTCTAATCACTGCTTGTTTAGGAACTAATAGACTCTCAATAGAAGACAGGCTGAAAATCTTAACCTCGGCAAACATATTGGGTTTGAGTGCATAGTCTTCATTTGAAAACTTTAATCGCACTCTTAATGTGCGGGTCTGAGGGTTCAATGTAGGGTAAATGTATTCAACCAAGCCATTGTATGTTTGATTGGGTAATGCATCGAGTGTCATCGCTACTCGTTGTCCAGTTTTAATTTGCGCAATATCGCGTTCAAACACTTCTGCCTCAACCCAAACTTGATCGAGCTGGCCGATACTCATCAAGGTTTTTCCAGGCTCGACATAATAACCTTCTCGAATATTTAAATTTTCGATAAAGCCAGATTGCGGAGCAAAGAAAGTAACGGTTTGCCTAACCTGTTTAGTTTGCATTAACTGCTTAATCGCGCGCTCTGATACATGCAAAGCCCTAAGTTTTTCTCTTGCCGCCGTGATCAAGCTTTTATCATCTAGCTTGAGCACTACCACAAACTCTTCTTGGGCATTGACAAGTTCAGGCGAGTAAAGGCTATAAAGTGCCTCGCCTTTTTTTACCGGCTCACCTTCCGCTTTGACATACAAACCTTCAACCCAGCCATTTACTCTGGGGTGAATGTGTACCAACTTGTCTTCGTCGTATTGCACATATCCGACGGTTGCAATTTCACTTTCAATTGTCCCGGTGCGGACCGGTGCAACTTTAACACCCAAATTATTAACGACATGCGGTTCAATATAGACTGCCCCTTGCAAAGAACTGGCCGCTAAATCTTTTTGGTAAACAGGGATTAAATCCATCCCCATTGGCGATTTACCCGGTTTGTCTCTTTTAAAGTTAGGGTCCATCGGGGCAACCCAATACAAAGGCTGATTTTCATCAACAATGGCAGTGGTTGTAGAGACAAGTGGGTTAAAGGAACGAAAACCCAAGTAGCCAATAGCTACACCCAAGCTGCAAGCTAGACATAGCTTGATAATACTCGACATACATTTTTCCTATGACCTCAAAAGTTTGAGGGGGAATCAATAAACACAGTCTACGAATAGACTAAAGCTGTAAAAAAAGAAGTGAAAAATGAGTATTAGGCGATGGGAGGGCGAAATAGATTAACGCCGATAAGTGAGGTTGCTTGAAATAGCCCGCTGCTGATCTTTTCATTGGCAAAGGTGTTTTTCGGCACCGCCAAATCAAAGGTAACTAAGCTCAATGGGCTTGATAGAGAGTCTTGGCAGCCGCAATTATTTTCGGCTTTTTGCGCATTTAATTCGCTCAGTTTAGTCATTGCACTGTGGTGATTGAATGCACTGTCACAACATGGCATGGCATGAGTACCAATATCCATATTGTGTTCATCTGTATGATGCATAGCATGCATGTCAGCACTCTGGTGCATGGCTAAACAATCTTGGCTTTGGTGCTTAGCAACAGACACCCAAGCTTGGCCAGTAAAACTGACTAACATCAACAAGATTAAAATAATTTTGTACATGTTACTTATAAACCAAGCCTTGAGTGATGACGTTTATAGCATAGCGTTTAAGACAAATAATCTCAATCGCCTATTAGGCGTGTTCAAAGTAGATGCGATAAGTAGATGACCAAATGGGGTAATCAACCGTCATCAAATAACAAGCAAAATCCGCTTGGTTTAATCCGGCAAACTGAAATAAAAAGTCGATTTGATCACTCACCTCAATTGCGTTAATGGATTGCATTTGCGGTGCACCATTTGCCAACACCTTGAGCTCTGGAAAACCAGGTAGTTTTTCAGTCCACATCTCTGACGCTTTTAATTTACCTTCCTCTACCTTTTGATTCCCTGAATAACAGCCCACATTGACATTGCTCTGTCTATCTAACGATTTTTCGATAAACACCATCATGGCTAAATGACGAGTGGGGTTTTTGATGGAAATACTGGTCGAGCTACATCGGCTTTCGTTGCTCATCGGATTGACCAATTCATCTGGGTTACTAAAGAGAAAAGAAGCGTTGAAAGCTTGCTCACGCGGTAAATTAGCAAATACTAAGCCTGAGTTGCTAGTTGAATACTCGGTGTAACTGTCAGCAAAAAAGTCTGAACTAAATGCATCTATGATGCCTATTTCAAATTGGTTTTCTTTAACGCGATCATCGAGCTTATAGCGCGCTGGCCCGGTAAAATTATCATTATTAGGGTGAGTGTAAAATTGCACAAAAGGCGGCGCTTGCTCACCTAGACGAACACCGTTTTTAGAAACAATAGCCACTTCGTGTAAGTAATCGGGATTAAAGCGGTTTTCAGTTAAAATATGACAGGTGAACATTTGTTCAATCTGATTACCAATTAACTGACTCGATGCTTCAAAGTGCTGCTTACGCAACTGGGATGTTGCTAAACGTCCTTTACCAGAACTTTTTTTACTCGATTGCGCCGATAACAGACGTTTAAGCTCAGCATGGCTTCTTGCATGCTGACGAATAATTTGCTCCATTTGGTCAATGGTTTGATTGAGTTCATTTAAGTCGAGTGACTCTAGCGATTTGATTTGTAATAAATGACTGAACTCTCTTAACGCAGCCACCCCCGGACAAGCCGTTAAGACCAATTTAAAGTCGAGGCACTGACTGGCTTTGATCACACGTTGAGCATTTGAGCGATTATAACTGAGATATTCCGTCAACCCGGCAATGCTTTTAGCATGATTAGGCAAGGCCAGTAAAATCTGGTTAAGTTGTTCTTTGAGTTGCTTTCCTACTGCATGTATGGCTTGTAAATCGACCGCGCTGAGTGCCATTTCCGTCCTTTGTTGCTCGCCAATAAAACGGACACACTAACCAAAAATGACTCACAAGTCAGCCTTTGAAGATAAAAAAGGCGCGGCAAATGCCGCGCCCAAACTAGTCGAAGGAGCAAAGTAAAAGACTAGTTACAAACACCGACCTTAGTCCAAACAGACCAAGGACCAGAGTTTTCTGCCGGATTTTGGTTTTGAGTCCACCAATTCGCTTTGTACTCATGACCTTGGTAAGCAACGCGATCGCCATTGTTGTAAACTTGCGTTGCTTGCCAGTTAGCTAGGCCATTACAGCTACCGTTATCGCCACCACCTGCAGCTACCGTTACCTGAACCGAAGATGTATCAGATAAACCTTCAGCATCGCGAACCGTTAACGTCACCGTGTAAGTACCCGCTTGAGCATAAGTATGATTTAGGCTCGCTGAGTTACTCGAACTGCCATCACCTAAATTCCAAACATGGCTCACCACGCCTTTATCATCAGATGAGTTATCCGTTAGTGAAACCGTAAGACCATTTTTAGCAACAGTGAAGTCAGCATTTGGTGCCTGGTTTTGATCGCCACCATTATCACCACCGCTACATTGACCTAAATTTTTCCAAACATTAGAAAAGACTTGCGGGTCAGCACCAGTCGACCACCAAATTGCTTCGTATTTACTGCCTTTGTGACTCACTACATCTGATAATTTATAACCCGTAGTTGCATTCCAAGCAGGTAAACCATCACAGCCTTTATTGCCGTCATCGCCACCATTATCGCCACCTGATACTGTTACCGTATCTGATACAGAGTCGGTTTGTCCTTTCGTATCCGTTACCGTTAACACCACAGTGTATGTACCAGCTTGTTGGTAGTTATGAACTGGATTGATATCACTTGAGCGATTGCCATCACCCAACTCCCAACTGTGGCTAACAACGCCTTTATCATCAGTTGAGCTGTTGTTAAAGCTGACCGTTAGACCATTAACCGAATGGGTAAATCTAGCAACAGGTAATGCATCCTCTGAGCCCGAACCGTCATCAGGTTTAATACCTGTCTTTCCTTCAATCCAATCTAAATAACTCGTCGTACGGGTAAATGCAGTTGCTCCGCGGCAAGCTTGGCCCCAACTGACCGTACCAGCTGAATAGAACTTGCCATTTGCTGAAAAGGCATATGGCCCACCCGAATCACCATTACATGCAGAGGTACCATTTGGACCGCCACCACAAATAACTGAACTTGGTAAATTAAATCTTAATTCACTCGAACATTGTGAGTTAGAAATAACCGGTAAATCGACTTCCCTTAAAGTGTCAGACGGTGAACCTTGGTTATATGTTAAACCCCAGCCCGATACCGTGATGTATTGACCAACACCCGCATACTGATCGGCTAAGGCTTGAGTTGGTAAGCTCGCTGGTGTGATGTTCGCAGGTGCTGGTGATGCTAGGCGAAGTAAACCGATATCGTTACCAGAGCGAATACCGTTAGCACCAGCCCAATATTCGTGTTTAATAATTTGGCTAACACCAATGGTTTGACCGTCGTTGGCACTGATAGAGTGCGCGCCAACTCTAACGGTTAAAGAACTCGTTGATACATTGTCTAAACAGTGTGCCGCAGTCAGCACCCATTGGCTTGAAATTAAGGTACCACCACAACCCTGACGGCCGTTCATCAAGAGTGCAACTTGATAAGGGCGTGAACCCGGAGTTGTTGGCTTACCGCCGACAATTTGCGGGTCAACAACTTGTTGAGATTCAGCCGAGACTGATGTAGGCAATAAGCTATATCCTGCGGTTAACGCTAAGATGATTGCTTTTTTGAGATTAAATTTGTGCTTGTTTTGTTTCTGATTTGGATTGTTGCTTAAGTGCTTCATAGCCGTAGCATCCTCTGATTATTGTTATTAAAATCCACCCCACAGCTCAAAGAGGTATCTCAGATTAAATCTCAGAAACAACATTTATCAACTTATTACATAAAATTAACATTCTTGTTTTTGCCGTTTAATAGCGATGAAGAATCTGATTAATTGTTCGCCAGACCAAGTGTGACAAGCACATCGCGCGTAAAGAAAAGATTACAGAAAGAGCGTGTTATAAAACGCTATCAGGGGATAAAACAAGCGCAAAAAATGAATATAAAACAAGCAAAGGCATACTGGAAAAAATAAAAAACCCAGCTCAGAATGCTGGGTTTAGAAAGGCTTAAACAATTGAATGTTTAGTTTAATTCAAGCTTGATCGCTTCTACGATAGCTTGAGGGTCTTTCAAATAATAGTTGTGATTTAACAGAACCAGTTCTTCATCAACAGCAAGCAATAAAGCAGGTATTGATTGAGTACCAATCACCTCTTGCAACTCACCAATATCAGCAAAAATAGCTTCGGCATCTTTGCTCAGTTTATCGCTTGAAAACACTTTATTTGGCGCTGACAATTTGAAGTCTTTGATTAAACTATCAAAGTCTTCAGCACTATTTAACGATAAACCTTGCTGAAAATGCAGGGCTTGTAACGCTTTTAAAATTTCGAAAGATTGCTCTTCAAGCTTGTGATCGACCCAAGCCATTAAATTTGCACTAATGGTCGAATCTGCAGCGATTTTGCGTTGTTGGTGATATGCATCCGCTAATGTAATACCACTAACCTCTTCTACTTGCTCAGTTGTTTTAACACCAATATTGGCACTGCCATCATAATAAGCACAGTGCAGTAAGTTTAATTCCATTTCAGGAAACGCCTGAATGATAGCGTCGACTAGAGGGGTCGCAGCATAACTCCATGGGCAATGAGTGTCGTAAATAAAAAATAATTGGCAAGATGACATAAACGCGTTCTTCATTGTTGAATCTGTTTTTATTTTAACGTGAATCGCTCAGTTCAACTACTGCAAAGGCCCGTTCTGAAATAAAAAAAGCGGGTAAATACCCGCTTTTTTCAATTGATGAATTAATTACCAATAGGCTTCGAGCTTATAAGCAGACTTTCTCGATTGCTCCATCGCAAAAACTAAATTTTCAGATTTGTTTTTGCACCACTCTTGCAATGCTTGGGTATCTTCGTCTTTGTAATCAAGCATCGCTTTGTACAAGATGCCAAATGCCCCCAGCTCTTCAATACCATGGATAATATCTAACCAAGGCGAACGAAAGTCTTGCCACTCTGAGTCAGGATACAGACGCCCAACACAATTGCCCGTTAACAAACTGCGACCGAGCTTGGATTTTGCTTGCATATAATCGAGGGCTGACATCTCAATGCGCTCCGGCATTAATTCCCTGACCTTATCCCAACTGTTTTCTTGAAACTGACCGCTGCGTTCAATGACCGCAGAATTGAGTAGCTTTTCATCCACTTCTGAGTGACAACGCCACGAGCGTTCATATAGCCACTTAACCAAACGAATAATAAAACTTGAATAGGTCTTTGAGTGCATGAATGTCAATAGCTCGGCTTCTTTGTCTTTCGTTACCCTCAAGCTTGAGAGGTACTTTCTAAACTTAGCAAAGTTACTGAGCTTCTTACTAAAGCTGCCTTTTTTGGAGACTAAGCGCTTTAAACGCTCTTCATCTTCTAGCCATTCAAATTGAGCTAAGATCAATTCCAACCCTTGCCAAATTTGCCCAGTAGCCGCTTCTGGAATAGCAAAGCGATATAACCACAAGCCGTGTTTAACTAACCACAAACCTTTTGCCATTTCAGTTAAGCTACTTAACTTGCCACTATTTACATAGACCTCTTCATGGTATTGCCAATACGATAAACCGTGTTGAATGGTTTTAATAAATGCCGCTTCAACACTATCTTCCAGTGTTAAAGGCACTGCCCCCAATGACTCTTTATTTTTCATCGCCTTTTCAGTGAACAAGCGATAACCACGTGCGGCCTTTGAATCGTTTGATAATCTGAGCGGTAATTTAGCACTGAGTTGCTCGGCAAGTTCACACAGGTGCCTGACATCCCCATCAACTAATTCAAGCTCAATCTCACGAATTTCAACCGTGTCTTTACCAGCATCGATTTCACCTAAATCGAGCACGACTTCAATGGTGCTTTGCTGAAATAAACACAACCACTTGTGTCGATCAAAAGTTGTCGTAAATAGTGGGATAAGCTCTTGAGCTAATTCATCTAGGTCAGTGTCTTGTGGCCAAATGTGCTGAGGGAACAACCCAAGCTCAGGGCGCATTTGTTGGATATCGATATTGTACTCAGGTCTTTTGTGCAATCCACCCACTACACTGCCCGCCGTTTTGATGGTTTGTTCAATGTGCCCATCAACCGCGCGAACTCTTAAACCAAAGTCAAAGCTCCTCAGCGTTTGCGTTTTGGTATCAAAGTAGCTGTTAACCAAGTGTTTTTTATTGGCAGGTTCAGTACATAAGTCGGTAAGTAAAGTATTGAGCTGAGATTGAATATCTTCATTACTAATATCAGCTTGTTTAGAGATAAAGAACTTAAGTTCTATTTCAGTATCCATAAATGAATGTAAGGTAAACCCAGAGGTATAAATTAACCTCCAAAATACCGCAGCAACCGAGTAAGTTCAATACTTCAGAGCAGCCTTTAAATTGCTTAGCCTCAAGGTTTAAGCTAGATTTATGCTGCCAAGGGCCACTTTTTATCAACTGCAATCATTTATCACTTGCAGGCAAGGGTTTGGCTCGTTACTCTTGGACGCATAATTCAAATAATAATTTTACGATACCGGACAGTCACTTATGTTGAGACATTTAGCATTAAGCCTAGCGCTTCTAACCTCGACCTATACGCTAGCAGAAGAAGTTGAATCTACAGACGCCAATCAAGAAACCGCTTATATCTCAGATAAACTGACGGTATTTTTACACGCGGGTCCAAGTCGTCAATATCGCATCATAGGTTCCATTCAAGCAGGCACTGAACTTGAAGTTTTAGATATCAACACTGAAACTAAATTCACTCAAGTGAATAACAACAGCAAAACGGGTTGGGTTGAAAGCCAATATTTAACGCAACAAGCGGGTTTAAAAAGCCAGCTAGAAGCAGCTCAAGCTGAACTTGCTGAGCAAACAACAAACTTGTCAGCACAAACACAAACGTTAGCTGCTAAAGACGAACAAATTTTATCGCTACAACAGCAAGTCAATCAGTTAGAGCAAAGCTTATCTGAAACCCAAAGTTTGCTTACTGAAAAAGAGCAAGCATTGAGCAAAGTAGATACAAACAACAAAGAATCTGAGCAAAAAGTTTTACTGCAGTGGTTCTTAAAAGGTGGTGGAGTTTTAGCCGGCGGTGTACTTTTAGGTTATATTTTAACCTTATTACCGAAAAAGCGTCGTCGCGAACAATGGTAAGTCCAACGAGCCATTTTTAGACAAAAAGCCCGCATTCGCGGGCTTTTGTATTTTATATTTTACATTTCCTGTTAAAGTTGCGTAACTATTCTGCAACTGTAAAATGATTAATACAAAATCCCCACCGAGTGTAAATGTCATCTCATAGCTTTGAGTTTTTGAAGCGAAGACAAAAATCTATACTGCAAAGCATTAAAAGAGAAAATATACGAAGGTTTTGTCAGAATGTTCAAAGCGAGCCAAGTTTTAACCGATGGTTACCAACTACCATCGCTGAACGAATTAAAATCCATTATCAGTCATAACTACTGTGTGGATGAAAGTGCCTATTTGGCCGAACTATCACAGCTCATTAAAACCGATGAGCAAGCTATTTCTTCCCTTACACGCAGTGCAGAGCAACTTATCGCTAAAGTTCGCGAAAAAGCACAAGGCGGTGACGGTATTGATGCGTTTTTACAACAGTACAGCTTAGATACTGAAGAAGGCATCATTTTAATGTGTTTAGCCGAAGCACTGCTTCGCATTCCTGACAGCGAAACAGCTGACAGCTTAATCAAAGATAAGCTCAATGGAGCCGATTGGGAAAAACACCTCAAAAGCAGTGACTCACTACTTGTTAATGCCTCAACATGGGGACTGATGTTAACGGGTAAAGTCATTAACCTAGATAGCCAATACGAAAAAGAGAAAAAAGGCTTAATGGGTCGTATGCTTAACCGCCTAGGTGAACCAGTTGTTCGCAACGCCATGTACACAGCCATGAAGATCATGGGTAAACAGTTTGTATTAGGTCGCGATATTGAAGAAGCTTTAAAGACTAGTAAAGACAACCGCAAAGTGGGTTACACACACTCATACGACATGTTGGGTGAAGCGGCTTTAACACAAGCGGATGCTGCAAAGTATTTACAGGCATACCGCCGCGCTATCGAGAGCATAGGTCAACAAAAGTTTGATGAAAGCGATGCGCCACGTCCAAGTATTTCTATCAAATTATCAGCACTGCACCCAAGATACGAAGAAGCACAACGCGAAGGTGTATTGAACGAATTAGCCGCTAGCTTGATTGGTTTAATTGAATTAGCACGCTCTTTAAATGTTTCGATTCAAATCGATGCAGAAGAAGCTGACCGTTTAGAGTTATCGCTCGACTTATTTGCCAAAGTGTATCGCTCAGAAGCAGCCAAAGGCTGGGGCCAATTAGGTCTAGTGGTACAAGCTTATTCAAAACGCGCTTTACCTGTTCTTATGTGGATCACTCAACTCGCTAAAGAGCAAGGTGATTTAATCCCACTTCGCCTAGTAAAAGGTGCTTACTGGGATAGTGAAATTAAGCTATGTCAGCAAATGGGCATTGCTGGTTACCCTGTTTATACACGCAAAGCGGGAACAGATTTAAGCTATTTAGCTTGTGCTCAATTCTTGTTAAGCGAGCACACTAAAGGTGTGATTTACCCACAATTTGCTACTCATAATGCACATACTGTGGTCGCGATTAATGCAGTTGCCAATGGCCGTGATTATGAATTCCAGCGCTTACACGGTATGGGTGATGACCTATACAACACTGTACTGGAGCAAAATACAGCAACAAACTGCCGTATCTATGCGCCAGTGGGGGCACACAAAGATTTATTACCTTACTTAGTAAGACGGTTACTTGAGAACGGTGCAAACAGTTCATTTGTTCATAAGTTAATTGATCCAAAAGAGCCTGTTGGCGAGCTTGCAGAGCACCCGTATTTATCATTGAAAAAAGTCCCTTCTTTTGCCAATGATAAAATTAAGTTGCCTGCAAATATCTTCGTTGATAGAACCAACTCGAAAGGCGATAACTTACATATCGAAGCACTGCGTACACCATTTTTTGATGGTGTTGATAAATACAAGCACAGTGACTACTTTGCTGCGCCGGTCATCGCCAGTAAAACGCGCACATCAAGTGAGCCTAGAGCCGTATTAAGCCCACAAGCAGAAGCAAAAATTGGCGATGTTTACTTTACAACACCAGCAGAAGCACAAAATGCGATTAACACAGCCTATCAAGCCTACCCAGAATGGCGTGACACCCCTGTTGAAACCCGTGCTGCATGTTTAGATAAATTAGCTGACTTACTTGAAAAGCACAGTGCAGAGTTAATTGCACTTTGTAACCAAGAAGCAGGTAAAACCCTACAAGACTGTATTGATGAAGTTCGTGAAGCAGTCGATTTTTGCCGCTACTACGCAGTTCAAGCCAGAGCCCTGTTTGAACCACAGGTTATGCCTGGTCCTACCGGTGAAACTAATACGCTTTATGCACTGGGTCGCGGGGTATTTGTTTGCGTTAGCCCTTGGAACTTCCCATTAGCCATCTTCTTAGGTCAAGTAACGGCTGCACTTGTAACAGGTAATGCTGTACTTGCCAAACCAGCAGAACAAACAAGTTTAATTGCCCACCGTGCAGTTGATCTTTGCTATCAAGCCGGTATTCCTAAGAACGTTTTACAGTTTGTACCAGGTGTCGGTCGTGATATTGGTGATACGCTTACCAGTGATAGCAAAATTGCTGGTGTTTGTTTTACGGGTTCTACCGGAACAGCAAAACACATTCAACACGTTTTAGCGAATAAAGCAGGTGCGATTGCACCGCTTATCGCCGAAACAGGTGGCCAAAACGCCATGATTGTTGACTCTACAGCCCTTCCTGAGCAAGTTGTCAGTGATGTGGTTAGCTCAGCCTTTGCAAGTGCTGGCCAACGCTGTTCAGCTCTACGTGTACTGTTTGTACAAAAAGATATTGCACCGCGAGTCGAAGAGCTATTAAAAGGTGCAATGGCTGAATTAAAAGTAGGCGATCCAGCCCTATACAGTACGGATGTTGGTCCGGTCATTGACGCAACAGCGAAAGAAAAATTAATGCACCACATTAATCAAATTTCAATGGAAGGTGAATTAATTTACCAAACTAACCTAAGTGTCAGTGATGGTTACTTCGTTCCACCAACAGCTGTTCGCATTGATTCAATTGAGCAATTAGATCAAGAGCACTTTGGTCCGATCTTACACGTTGTTCATTACGCTGCAGATGAATTACAGCAAGTTATTGATAGCATCAACAATACTGGTTTTGGCTTAACATTGGGCATACATTCACGCAATGAAACATTTGCCGACTATGTAGCTCGCAACGTCAATGTCGGTAACGTGTACATTAACCGCAACCAAATTGGTGCCGTTGTAGGTGTTCAACCGTTTGGTGGCCAGGGTCTATCAGGTACAGGTCCAAAAGCAGGTGGCCCTCATTACTTAAGCCGCTTTATTACTGAAAAAACGATCAGTAATAACATTACAGCTATCGGCGGTAATGCAAGCTTACTGGCTTTAGGTGATGGTTAGACCTTAATGTCTAAATAAAAAGCTGGGAATAAACGTCAGAAACGATCTTTTATCCCAGCTTTTTTATTTGCCCTAACAAATCCTCAGTGTTTTCAGACTCTGTACTTTAAAAGCTGACACAAAGCAGAACTCATTCTAGGCTTATCTATAGCTCACCTTATCTATAGGATCAAATGAAGCAATATCGTTCTAAAACCATTAACGTCCAACCTAACATCAGACTATTTAGTGACGTTATCACTTGCGAAGAAATCAACTATATCAAGGCACAAGCAGAACCTCAGCTAAGTCGTGCCCAAGTTAGCGATGATGAGCAAGGTTTTGTTAGCCAAGCTAGGACCAACCAAGTCGCCTGGTTGTCTTGGCAAAAAGACCAGACAATTCAAACAATCTGTCAGCGCATTGCCGATTTAGTTTCATGTCCACTATCTCATGCAGAAAGCTTACAAGTTATCCGTTATCAACAAAATCAAGAGTATCAAGCCCATTTTGATGCATATGACTTAAATACACCAACGGGGCAAAATAATACTAAGCACGGTGGCCAGCGCTTACATACGGCGTTGCTATATTTATCGACTGTGACGGAAGGCGGGCAAACGAGCTTCCCTAACTTAAATATAGCCATCAAGCCACGCGCTGGTTATTTACTGAGTTTTGACAACTGTTTAGCCGATAACCAAACACCAGCACCCGCTAGCTTACACGCTAGTATTCCCGTTGTATCAGGAGAAAAATGGGCCTGTAATTTATGGTTTAGAGCCCAACCCTATTTAAACCATTCGATAAAATAAGCAAAAACACTTATCAAAGCAAACGAGTCTGATAGACTAGAAAACAACAGCTCTTGGAAAATGGTTTTAGGATAAAACACATGAAAAATAAGATTTTTTTAGCCTGTGCTTTAGCGCTTGGTTTCACTTCAAATGCCCTAGCCGCACCTGTTGAAAAACATCCTTCATTTACAGATGCAGATAAAAACAAAGAGTACATTGGCATCACGATTCAAGCGGGTCAACGTCTAGGCGGCGAACTAGACAATCAAACTGATAGCAATGATAGTGTCGACGCTTCAATTACTAACATGTACCTCAGTGATGAAGCCGTATCTCAGGTGCAAGTGTCTTGGTATTACGCACCAAGAAAAGAAGGTGAAGTTTTATTTAGCACCAGTTCACAAGAGGCACGCGTGCGCGATGATGACAGAAGCGTCGTTTTATCTGAAGATATTGATATTACCTATTTACACTTTGGCGGTCGTATTTGGTTTCCGCAAAAGGTAGTTAAAATTAGCGTTTCAGCTGGTATCGGTGCAACACATTTCGCACCAGATGGTGACTACAATAGCGAAACCGAGTTATCAGGTCACTTGGGCTTAGGTCTAGCTTATGAAATCAACGAAGATTGGCACCTTCGCGGTGACGCGCGCGTTTTCGGTACCTTCTTTAACACAGAAAAAGAACTATTCTGTGGCCCTGAAGGCTGTTTAATGCAAGTGGATAGCGATATCCTCACTCAAACTGATTTAACGTTAGGTATTGAATACCGTTTTTAACTGAGCTGTACGATTTAACAATAAAAAAGACTAGTATCGACTAGCCTTTTTTGTCTCTTGTTATTCGCCGACCCATTCTTCACAACGGTAGCAACCCTGCTCAGGTGCAAGAATATCAACCAACTGGGGCAGTACCTCTTCCATCTGAGCTTTTAATGTCCAAGGCGGGTTAATGACAATCATGCCTGCGGATGTCATACCGTGTTGTTCTGTATCTTGGCTCAACCCCATTTCGTAACAGTGAATCCGTGTGATCCCAGATGCAATTAAGTCATCGCGCATTTTATTGATACGATAGCGATCAACCACAGGGTACCAAATAGCATAAACGCCATTAGCAAACTTTTTATGCGCTTTAGCCACCGTTTTTACAACCGTGTCATAGTCTTTTTTTACTTCGTAAGGCGGGTCAATAATAATAAAGCCACGTTTTTGTTCAGGTGGTAATAAACCCAAGCAACTTTTAAAACCATCATCGTGAAAGAGTTTTACTTTGCGATCACGGCCTTTTGCTTGCGTTAATAAATCAAAATCGGCAGGGTGCAATTCATAAGCAAATAGTTTATCGCCTGCACGTAAAGCCTGCTGACTAAACCATGGTGAACCTGGGTAGTACTTTAGACTATTATCCTGATTAAATGCTTTGACACTATTTAAATAGTTTTCTATCAACTCGTGTAGATCATTGTGTTTATCTGCGTATTGCCAAATTTTAGCAATACCATCTACATATTCATTGGTCTTTTGTGCATGTGCAGAATCAAGTTGGTAAGCACCAGCACCTGCGTGAGTATCCACTACACAAAATGGCTTATCTTTTAATAAAAGATAATCGAGAATAGCTTGTTGCACAGTGTGTTTTAACACATCTGCATAATTGCCAGCGTGAAATGAATGACGGTAACTTAACATAGAGATTCCTGTAAAAAAGACTGGCGGATTATAACTTATTTTTGGCAAGGGCTGGTAAACGACCATTGATGCCCATGGCTTCTTTGATCAATGTATTTTTCAACGGCGTCAGCTTATCTGCCACACAAAGTGCTAAACCGCGCAGCACTTTGATAGGCGCGATCTCGTTGCTAAAACCATTGTGAAAAGCCTGCATCGCAGCAATGCGATCAAACGCATCTGATTTTCGCCAGCGCATGACCTGTTTTAGGCCTAACTCATCAAGCTCGGCCATATCCGTATTTGCTTTTGCTTGTTCAGTAAAATATTCAGCAACAGCTAATGCATCCATCAAGCCTAAGTTTGCACCCTGCCCAGCTAGAGGATGTATGGTATGCGCTGCATCACCAATTAAAATAACACCTTGTTTAATAAAATCTCTGGCGTAGCGCATCATCAGTGGGAAGGTTTGTCGTTTAGAGACTAGTTCAACTCTTCCCATACTACCGTCAAACGTCGCACTTAATACTTTATTAAATGCAGCGTCATCACTGGCCATTAAAGCGTCGGCTTTATCAGCTGTTTGTGAAAAAACGATAGAGCAAAGGTGTTTATCAGCAAGGGGTAAAAAAGCTAATGGGCCGTCTGGTGTAAAGACTTGTCGGGCAACCCCTTGGTGCGGTAATTCAGTTTTAATCGTTGCAACAATGGCTTTTTGGCCATAATCAGAAAAAGTTAAGGGCATATCCATTAACTGGCGAAGCTTTGAATTGGCACCATCAGCGGCAATAACCCATTTAGCCTGTATTAACTGACCAGACTGTAAAACAAGTAAATTTTGCCCTAACTCACTGTCTATTTGCTTTAACTCAGCACTTGGACCGTTAATAACTTTAATTTGTTGATGTGTATTCGCATTTTGCCAAAGTGCAGCCTGAATCACGTCATTTTCAATAATGTGGCCCAGATCTGTCTCATTGACATCAGCAGCATGAAATTCAATTCGACCAATGTTGTCCTTATCCCAAACTTGCATACCTTGATAAGGTGCAATACGCTGCTCTGCAATGGCTTGCCAGACATCAAGTTTTTCAAATGCACAGGTAGCCGCTTTATTTATTGCACTGACTCGGTTGTGTGGCGCATCGTCACTTTGGATTTTAACGGGTTGCTCTGCAACATCGATAACGGCAACGGTTAAATCAGATTCTTTGGCGATAGCTAGTGCACACGTCAACCCCACCATGCCCGCGCCAACAATGGCAATATCAACTTTTTCTATCATGTGTTTATAACCCCATAGCGGCTTTGGCAAATGAATCTTTACACCAAGATAATTGGTTCAAAATAAGTAAACTGGCATTTCTAGCCAATAGTTGCGGCTGAGTTTGATTAGAGAATAGCCTCACTAGCCCATCAGTGGCTGTCAGCAGCCTATCAATATCGACTTGGCGCTGACTAAGGTGCTGCTGCCATATAGAATACAAACCAATATCTTGTTCTTCAGCATTTGCTAATACCTCAACAATACTGGCAATATCTCTTAGCCCAAGGTTGAGCCCCTGCCCTGCAATAGGATGAAGCGTGTGAGAAGCATTGGCCATCAATAAACACCTGTGGTGATAGTTTTGTTCAGCATA
Source organism: Marinifaba aquimaris (assembly GCF_013328345.1). GTDB lineage: Bacteria > Pseudomonadota > Gammaproteobacteria > Enterobacterales > Alteromonadaceae > Marinifaba > Marinifaba aquimaris. Next base: position 60,620 of record NZ_JABULX010000013.1, on the reverse strand, counting down.
AACCCTTTTAAGTGGGTAGCTCGCTCTTTTACCCACCTTGGATATTTTACCCGCTTTAAAACCAAACTTAGCCTGCAAAGCAGAGGTAAATTGACCATCACAAAGCGCTAAATAATGGCCAGCATCATAGCGGTTAACGCACCAAACTAAACCATAACGATTATTCGACATGGGCAACATAGCAAGAGGGCCTGATTCGGTAAATCGCTCATAGGCCGTGTTAACTTGAGCTAAGTGCTCAGTCCGTTCGACCTCAACATTTGCCGTTATTGCAACTTGTGGGTAATCTTCGATAGCTTGATTGATACCCGTTTGCTGCCTGATAAAAGAATCAGCACCATCAGCAGCAATGACTAATTGACTGGTGATTTGCTTGCCTGATGACAGGCTTAAAGTGACTTGTTCGTTCGCTTGTGTAAGCTGCTCAACCTTTTCAGGGCAAAACAAACTAAATTGAGAAGACTGCCTACACAGTGCAGCATAGCGTTTAGCAAGCAGACCACCTAGTACTTGAGCTTCAATCACATAACCTAATGCAGGTAATTGATGACTGGCACAATCGAGCTGGGTGTAACCTAAATGACCGGCATCTGAAACTTGTATTTGTTCAATGGCCCCAACATGAGGTTGAATGTCTTGCCAAAGCTGCCATTGATTGAATAGTTTAGCTGAGCCGTAAGCGAGCGCTAATGCACGCCCATCAAAACTGGGATGAGCAGCACTTTCATCAAAAGAAAACGGTTCAATCACGGCCACCTTATAATGGCTTGATTGCTGAGCAATTGCTAAGGCCAGAGTGGTGCCTGCTAAACCGCCACCTACAATAGCAATATCAAAATGTTCAATGGCTTGATTGGTGTTTTGTGCTGTCATTTTAGTTTTAAAGCTTATAATAGCCCTTGTTGTTTCAAGATCTTTTTCGCTGTTGGCACCCTTTCTTTGACGATACCTTTAAAGTTTGTGCCATCTAAATTGAACGCAAAATAAAAGGTATTATCTGCTCGTTCAATATAACCAACATACCAACCTATGTATTTTTTAGGCCCAACAGGTCCAGTACCTGTTTTAGCATAAAGAGCATAATCATCCGTTTTTTCAACCAGCATAACTTGTTTGAATAGCGAATAGGTTGTCGCCTTTAATGGGTAATTTTGTTGTTCGATATTCGCGATAAGTTCTACTTGTTCAGCGGCTGAGATTTCTATACTGCCGTTGAGCCAAAAACTATCAATGCCAGATGAAATATCTTTGTTGCCATAGTCAAATTGATCAACATATTGTTGAACGGTTTTCGCTCCCATCTCAAGTGCAAGCTGCTGATAAACAGGTAACGCAGAACTCTGAAAGGCAGTTCTGATATCTACTGGTGCTTGATACCAAATTTTTGGCCACCACTTCTCAACGGGATACTTAGTTAAATCAAACGTTAGCGGCTGATTAAGTGAGGTGATTTTTCCAGAGTCTAGTGCAATCAAGGTATTCGCTATTTTAAAGCTTGAGAAAGGCGTATATCGACGGCTAATTCGCTGATGATTGTACTGATATACATAGTCACCGCGTTTAGCTTTAATCAACATAGCGCATTCACTTTGACACAAAGGTTGAGGCTTGTGTGGTGCTGCTTGCTGAGCAAAAGCAGTAAAAGTACAAAGTAAACTAAAGGTCGCAATAAGCGACCTAATGAGTGTTTGGGCTGACATTATAAACTATCATTCCTTTTGATAATAAATGGTGGTTAATCTGCGTTACGCATTAGCGCTTCAATATCGTCGATGGTTTTTGGTGCCGCTTCCGTTAGATTTTGATAACCCGTTTCAGTAATCACTAAGTTATCTTCAATCCGCACACCAATACCGTGATACTGCTCCGGTGCTTGGCACCCTTTAGGGATATAAATACCTGGCTCAACGGTGATCACCATACCTGGCAGTAATGGACGCTCTTGCATTTCACCCTGCTCATTGGCCACTTTGTATGCGCCCACATCATGGACATCTAAACCTAACCAGTGTGATAAACCATGCATAAAATAATCTCGGTAAGCACGCTGTTCTATGACCTCGTCTAACGAGCCAGATAAAATGCCTAAGTCGACTAACCCTTGACTGATCACTTCGATGGCTTTGTCTGTCGCTTGTTTTAGCGTATTGCCTGGTTTAATCAGTTCAAATGAAGCTAATTGTGCATCTAATACCAACTGATATATAGCTCGTTGCTGGCTAGAGAATTGCCCATTAACTGGAAAGGTACGTGTAATATCCGCCGCATAACCAGCAAGCTCACAACCTGCATCAATTAGAATTAAATCGCCATCAACAAGCTCATCGCTGTTTTCTGTGTAATGCAAAATATTGGCGTTATCGCCACTTGCCACAATTGAATTGTAAGCGGCAAATCGCGCACCGTTCATCGCAAATTCATGTAAGATTTCAGCTTCAAGTTGATATTCAAACTTTCCCGCTTGGCTAAATTGCATCGCGCGTTTATGAGCATTCGCAGAAATAACGCCTGCTTTGCTCATCACTTCAATTTCTTCAGCTGACTTGATTAAGCGCATTTCGTGCAGTACCTCTCGGCTATCGAGTAACTGCTTAGGTGCAGTCATCAATTTGTGCTGACTGCGCACTTTATTGATACAAGCTTGAATCAGCTCATCAGCATAACTAAGCTCACCTAAAGGCCAGTAACAAGCTACGCGGTCTTTAATGAGGTCGATAAGCTTAGCGTCTAGATTTTCAATCGTGCTGGTTTGATCAAACAAATAATCGTCTTTCGCTTTTTCAGCGCCAATTCGACGCCCGTGCCAAATTTCAGCTAATTCATCTTTTTCACGACAAAACAGATGCGAAACGACATCGCCTGCTGATGATTTAGTGATCACACAATAGGCGTCTGGTTCTGGAAAATTCGTTAAATAATGAAAATCAGAATCTTGCCTGAAAAGGTATTCGGTATCGCGACTGCGGGTTAACTCTTTATGCGCAGCAAAAATAGCCACACTGTTATTCTGCATGTGCTTAGCAAAAGCTAGGCGTCTCGCTTGGAAAGTCGATACTGCTAACATAAAACCAACTCTAAAAATTAATGAAATAAGTGTTTATTACTGCCGTCTACACCATCGGCTTTGACATTCTCAGCTTGATTTTCTGGCTTTTGGCCAAATTCGCTAAATGTCATAATGGTAGCCATACGCACGTACTCAGTGATCTCTTCGAATGAAGCAAAGGTTTCATCATCATCATCTAAGTCAGTATCCATTTGGCTAATCGCAACTAAGTCGTTAAAGCTGTCTCTAACTTCTTCATCGGCCGCTTGCATATTAACTTGTTGTACGCCCAATGCGCCCAAAAAGCCCGATAACCACTCTGTTATCGCCTCAGCTCTTTCAGCCATAGCGCAGTCATCTTCTGGTAAGTACAACTGAAAGCTCAACTCACCGTCTTGTAACTGAGCAAAAGTTAAATCGTAAATTTCAATTAAGCCAGTAACAATATCATCGGGTACAACAGCACCATCTAAACAAAAGTCGCGAATAATCATCAGCCATTCACGTGATTGTTTTGCCATACCACCACAAATTGCACCACATAAAATGCCGTGTAATTCAGAAGCTGAACAAGGAAGTTTCTGGGTTGAAAGTAAAAAATCGAAGTCGTCGTAATCAGGTAAAGTTAAGTCGCTCATAGCTAGCTCAAATGCAATTTCAATAATAGCTTTATGCTAACATCTGCGCCTAAATCACGCCATTATATGAGATGAATTATCACGCTACTGATTTGATATTCCACAAGCTTTGGTCAGATAACATTCTTATTGTTAATCGTTTGTACAAACGGTCTTTCTGTACTGGTAATACGTATTTATTGCTTGTTATACTGCGCTTGTTCTCTGGAGTGTTCGTGGAAGGTTATGTCCCTGAGCCGATAATCACACCTTAGGGTCTTATTTTGACTGCTATTGAGCAAGCTCGGCTCGTACCGAGAAGCCTACGGTGGACATATAAGTCCCGCCTTGAACCGATGGGTTCAAGGGCTAACACCCGAAATGGCACTCTGGAGAATGTCAACTCCCACTCAAGCACATGCGGCACGTACACCGACTACGATACAAATATCTCCCTTACGTAAAAAAGCAAACCTTTCGTTTATCTAAACAAGTAAATAGTGCCTTTACGCCGGTTTAACTCTTCAGTATTGATGTGCCAACATTTCTGAAAAATAAGAAATGCTGACACACCCGTTGTGATTAGCTTTACTCTGATACGACCTTTTCTTCAGGTAGCTTATCAAGTTGGGGAGCTGATGATGCAGCCAACTTATTGCGATTAAACACTAAGATAAGTAATGCCACTAAAGCATAAATCACACCTGCTAATAAGAATAAAACACCAATTCCTCTTCCTTCTCCGACCCCGACAAGATCGCCAAAGATAGGGACTAAGCTGCCATTTTCACGCATAGCGGGGGCAAAAACTTGATCGACTAATACACCACTAACCACCGCTGCGATAGGGAAAGTACATGACTCAATTGCCGCACGAAAAGAAAAAAAGCGCCCTAAGATTTTTTTCGGTATTTTTATCTGCCAGTAACTTTTCTCACAGCTATCAATAAACGGGCCAAATAAAGCAATCAAGAACCCACACGCCATGATAAGTGGTAACCATTGGGTACAACCTAAAACCGCTACAAGCGCACCTAAAATTAAATTACAAATTAGAATGGAGCGGATAAAGCTCTTAGGTGGGAACATAAAAATAAGCCCACCACCAACAAGCGCACCAAATGATGTAATTGTCATCACTAAGCCTAACTCGTATTCAGTGTACATCGCCATGATCAGTGGTAACGTCAAAATAGCGACCAAAGAAATCACAAAATTTTGCAACGCTAAGTAAATAACAAAACGTGTTTGATTAGTGTGAGCTTTAAAATAGTCAAAAATTTTAAATGCTTCGGATAGCGTAAAATCAGGCGCTTCCTTTTGACCCTGTTGCTGCGCAATTGAATGCTTAAACAAAAAGATAAAAGACAAGCTACCGAGCATAAAGGTAAAAAGATTAAACACAAAAATGCCATTTAACCCAATCATCAACAACAGCATGCCGGCCAATAATGGAGCGATAGTCTGAGTTAATGCGGTTCCCATTGATAACAAACCATTGGCTTTAGCCAAGTTATCTTGTGACACCAACATAGGCACAACAGTCGCCAATGAAGCAAACTTTAACACCCCTGCGATAGAAAAAATGATACCCATTGCAAATATGACCTCAATTGCCAATCGGTCAAAACTATATAAAGCCAGTAAAATACTAATACAAGCAGCTAGAGCAGAATCGGCGATTAAAGCGACTTTCCTCGGGTCGTATTTATCAATCAGAACCCCTAAAAAGGGCGAAAGGATTGCACCTGGTAGCGTAAAAAACACCATCCCCATGGTGTACATAGCAACAGAATTAGTATGCTGATAAATCCAGACAGACATGGAAAAAGCAGTTATCGCCGAACCAAATGCAATGACAATTTGGCCAATAGCAAATATTAAAAAAACCTTACTCAATTGAACCTCTTATATTTATTTTTAATTAATGAACATTGATAAATTATGCAAAGCACAGGGATTGTTTTTCTAGGTCGTGGTTAACTTGGTTAAGCTTTTCAGTTAACAAATTAAAGACCTGTTCAGCCATATTTTGGCTAAAGTGCAGCTCGTTTATATTGATGCTACAGGTCAAATACCCTTCCTTTTCGCTAAAACGAATACCAATCCATTCAAATGGAATATCAAGCTCTGAGTAATGCGAATAGAGCTTGCCTACTTGAGCATTCTTGAGCGTTTCGATAGTGGCGAAAGTATTAACTTCCATACCAAAAGCAAAAGCTGAGCTTGGCTCTGGTATTTCAGTATGTACACCTGGCGAATAGTGCTCAGGAATGAAAGCCCTATGCTCTTGATGTTGATAGTGATTAACCTTGCCAATTGAGCTAGCGACTTGCTCAGCCAACTCAATAAAACAAGTGTCTTTCACACCAAATACGGGAATAAAATACATATCAGCAAAATTATTCACGACTCGCTCAATGCCCGCCATTGAACGCCCTGCCAGTACATTACCTAAACACGGGTTATTAGTGTCGGTTAACTCAGCTAAACACTGAGCTGTCAGCACGTATAGCGCATGAGATAAACTAATTTTTCGCTCTTGTATTTGACGAACAAAACGTTGGCTAGCCACTTTGGGTAGTAAATAAGTATTAAAACTCACCACAGAGGTGGCTTTTTCATGTGTTAAAGTCTGCTGATGAGTAAGTCGGGCTTTCTCACTTTGTTGATACAGTTCAGTCCAAAAGGCCTGGCCTTCTCGCCAAACATCGCTACTGGGGTAAACCACAGATTGCCAATGACAATAATCGAGTACGGAGAAATCGAGCTTAGGTAAATCAGCCTTCTGATCTTGCAACATAGCGCTGTATATCAAAGGTAACTCTTCGGCCAGAATTGAACTCGATACCGCATCGGTGATCATATGGTCAATGACCAATACCAAGATAAACTCTTGGTTTTTCAACTCGATCACTTGAGCAAACCAAGGCGGAACGCCAATCTCATTTAGCGGTTTACCTTTAGTTATACAATCTAAGTTTAGGCTTTTGGATATGACATGATCGACATCTGCCTGCTCATAAGCTTGTTCACGCATATCCTGATAGCGAATATAAGGAGAAAAATTGCTATCAATCTCGATATGCAATTGCTCTTGTTCACAAGAAAACACCGCATTTAAAATAGTATGACGCTGACAAAGTGCGCGTAACGCTTTGTCAAATAACTCAGGTTGATACTCTTGAGTAAAATGCACAATGGTTGGGGTAATTTGGTAGTTTTTTCCGCCCTGCATTTCAGCGTTAAACCAGTCAAGCATCCTAAAGCTTGCTTTAACTTTATTTAACGCAACGGGGTTTATGCGAGTATCCGATTTTTGTTTAGATAGGTACTCGATAATCTCCTGTTTATGTGATTTTAATGCGAGTTTTAACTCGTTATTCATCGCACCAACAGGTGCTTTGCACTTTAAACTTCCTTGCTCTAACGACAACGAAATATTTAATTTTGCTAATTGAGAAAGTAATTCTGTTAGTATCATATTTCAAACTCTTCAAATTCACCTGAACCATCTGTTTCGCTATCGTTGTTGACGACAATTTTTAATAACGCGTTTTTATCTATCACTTCAGCTAACGCTCTCAAACTTTGAATTTGAGTCAGCTCGGATATCGTCATTTCAATATCAAACTGTTCTCTAATTTGGTTTCTTAATTTAACCAATAACAGAGAGTGCCCACCTAAGGTAAAGAAGTTGTCGCTGGCAAAAATATCACTGACAGGAACAGACAATATATCTGACCATAAACCGGCCAATGCCTGCTCAGTTTCAGTATTAACAACAAGTCGATGGGCCAGTTCTAGCTCATCGTCTAACGCATTTAAGGCTGTTTCATCCAACTTGCCATTAGGGGTTAGTGGGATCTTGTCAATCGCGACAATTCTCTCAGGTACCATATAGCTTGGGAGCTTACTTGCTAGAAAGTCTTTAACACGCTGGCTGTGATCCATTGCTAACTGTTCAAATACGCAATACGCAGCCAAATACTGGTGACTAGGCTGCTCTTTAATCACAACAACGGCTTGGCAAATATCAGACATTTCATTGATAGCCAGTTCAATTTCAGCTAACTCAATTCGATAACCACGCATTTTTACTTGGCTGTCTTTTCGGCCGATAAATTTCAACTGACCGCTTGCAGTCCAGCACACCAAGTCACCTGTTTTGTACATAGTTTCGTATTCAGAACAGAGGGCATAGGGGTTTTTAATGAAACGTTCTTCGGTCAGTTGCTGCTGATTTAAGTAACCTCTTGTGACGCCTGCACCGCCGATATACAGCTCGCCCACCGCGCCTACAGGCAATAAATTCAAGCCTGCATCAAGGACAAGAGCTTGAACATTTTTCAGCGGTTTACCAATGATATTTAATGCATCTTGTCGATGATAATCGATACAACTAAGCGCAGTTACAGTCGTTTCTGTTGGCCCGTACTCATTGACCAGCTTATCACCCCAAATAGCTTTTAATTGTGCACTACAGACTTCACCACCAGTGATCACGCGCTTGATAGCATGCGCTTGTTCAACTTGTCCTAACGCTTGTAAATAACTCGCAGACGCTAGCACATGTGTGACGCCTTGCTGAGCAATGACGTGTTTGATCACATCAACAGATTGAACCTGCGACTCAGTTGGAATAATCAACTCGGCACCATTAAGCAGGGGTAACCAAATCGATTCGACTGATGCATCAAAAATATAAGGTGCCAGTAAAATGGCGACTTCATCTTGAGTAAATTCAAAAGCAGCGGTTTGACTTGCAATTAAATTGCTCAGTGATTGATGCTCGACTAATACCCCTTTTGGTTTACCTGTAGTACCAGAGGTATAGATGACATATGCCAAACTATTTGCATCATTGCTCGCCTCTAAAGCACAAGTGACTTGCGACTTTTTATTCGTATCAATGATACAAGGCGCTTGCTGAGTATTTTGACAAAGGGCCTGTAGTGAATCGATATGGTGCGATTGTGTTAATACGAGTTCTGCAGCGCTATCGGCTAGCATAAACTCAATGCGCTCCTCTGGGTGTGTTGGAGATAAAGGAACATAAGCCGCTCCTGCTTTTAACACCGCTAACATAGCAATACACATTTCAATACTGCGATCGAAGTACAAGGCCACCAAGCTCTGCTTGGGCATCTCAAAACCATTTTTATTTTTAAATTCGGCTCTAATGACCATAGCCAGTTGTTCTGCTTGCTGGTTTAACTCTCGATAAGTCAACTGCTGCGACTGACAACGCAAGGCAATGTGCTCTGGGGTTTTATCAGCCTGCGCTTCAAATTGTTTATCTAACGGCAACTTGTCTATCGCGTTTAGCTCAGCATCGTTAAACACCCGCAGTAGCTGATCTTGCTCCTTTGCAACTACAGCCGACACGCTTTGCTGTGCACTATCCACATCAGAGCTGATCGATTGCAAAATTAGAGCAAGCTTCTCAAGTAGCATTTGACTGTGTGATTGTGCTAACCACTCTTGGCCGTATTTCATTTCAACAATAAGGCTATCAGCCTGTTCAAAGGCAATAATTGAAATGGCGTAATCTACTTTTTCAATAACTTGTCTTAGCGAAACGCTGGAGGAAATGCCCGAAGCACTCTCGACGTTCGTTTGCTGTGGGTAGTTCTCAAAGACAAATAAGCTGTGGAATAAGCGCTCACCTTTTTGTTGTAGTTGGCTCAATGGTATTGCGCTGTAGCTGTTTATATCTGCAATATTTCGTTGAATACCTTGAAGTACATCAGCACAACTATCAGTGCTATGCCAATTTACGGCTAATGGCAGAGTATTAATATACAAACCAACACTTTGCTCTATGCCTTCAATTGGAATATCTCTACCAGAGACAGTGGTACCAACTATCGTTTGCTCATCTTGCGTGTAAATTTGAATGAGCTTATGCCATGCAAACTGCAGTGCAGCGTTGGTGGTCACCCCGATATTTCGACACATCGCTTTTATCGATTGGTAATCACAACCTGAAATCACCAGCTTTTGTTCAGCAGGCGTATTTACTTCAATCGGTTGATTTAGGTTTATAGGCTGACTGAACAAGAGGTTAATATCATTTACTTGGGTAAATTGGTTAGTTGTTCTTAACCAGTAATCCTTAGTCGCTTGGTTTTCTTGCTGATAATGCTCTTGAGCCGCCACATAAGCCTTATCAACCACAGGTAAAATAGTGCTTTGCTTGCTAAGCTGCTGATAATTGTCGTGGACCACTTCTAATAAAATAGCGCCACTCCAACCATCACCAATGCTGTGATGCTCAGATTTCAAAACGGTATAACTGCTGGCAGATTGCTTGATAATGGTAAAACGCAGTAACCCGGGTTGGCTCAAGTCAAAAGCGACTTGTCGGTCTTGTTGTTGAATATCGATTATTGCTTGTTCACGCTCAGACTCATTGAGCTCACTGATATCAACAAAATTGAAGTTAGCTTCTGTGATACTGCAATTAGCAGTAATAATTTGCAAAGCATCGTCTTGCCAGTCAAAACACGTTCGTAAGATTGGGAAACGCAGTGATGCTGCGGCCCACGCTTGTTGATACAAGTTAATATCAAGCGGGTAATCATAATCAAGCAGGACTTGTACGCGATATGCATCATCGTCAGGTTGGCTTAAATAATGATAGATAAAACCTTGCTGTAAACTGGTCGCTGGGTAAATAGCTTCAATTTCGTAGTTTGTTTGTAACTTGCGAAGGTGCGTTAAACTTAAATTATCTACCGCATAGTCACTTGGCGTGCTCTCAGTACCCAGTGCTGCCTTATCACTTGCATACGTTATAATTTCGCTCAGTGCCTGTTCAAATGCAGCCGCTAGCTGGCTAGCTTGCGCTGTGGCTATTTGGGTATCCAATTTAAAGCCGAGACGGCCGTCGATAATTGCACCATTAATGTTGATAATAAAGTTATCGCGATTTTCCCTGGCACTGTGTTCACCTGTTTGCTCAGCACTAATCTGCCAATCAGATAAAGCCTCTTGTGATACTGAATTAATCTGCCCTAAGTAGTTAAAACACACCTTAGTCGTGTATGCAGCATCCAGTACACCTTGTTTTTTCAATGCGCCATACCCCACCCCTTTATTTGGGATTTGGCGTAACATTTCTTTAGTCTGAATAATTAAATCGGCATTGTCTTGATAGTGAACCAGCTCAACAGGATACATAGTGGTGAACCACCCCACCGTTCTCGACACATCTAAAGACTCATTAAGCGACTCTCTACCATGGCCTTCTAACGTGATCACACACTCACTTCGTTTAAACGTTTGTGTTAATGCTCGGCTTAAAGCACTTAATAACAAATCGTTAATCTCAGTATTGAATGCATTATTGGCATGTTGCAATAACTGTTCGCTTAGCTCATTCGACAAACTGAATTGGTGGCTATTGGGTGTTGCACCTGCCACAAGCCAAGTATCCACTTGCTTTGTGAGCACAGATTGCCAATAACGCGTCTCTTGAGGATAGTTTTCGGCATATTCATTTAAAAAACCAACCCATTGTCGATAGCTACTGGTCTTTTCTGGTAAATCTACCCCCTCCACAAAATCACGTAAGTCATCAGCAATAATTCGCCAAGAAACAGTATCAATAATTAAATGGTGAAATGCTAAAAAGAGCCTATCGTGGCCATCGGTAAACCCTGTTAGCCGCACTGCTCGCCAAAGCGGACCGTCAGTGATGTCAAAGTCATTTTGCAGTTCTGTTAAACGCTGCTGTATTGCCGTTGAATCCATGCCTGCAATAGACACAAGTGATACCTGTGCGACTAGTTCGGCTGAATAATCGTGATATTGCTGTAATACCTGACCAGAACTCGAACGCTCAAATGTACAGCGCAACATATCGTGCTGATGAATCAATTTATTTAAAGCTTGCTCTAGCGCCAATTGGGTTAATTGATTGGGTATAGCTAAGCTAAAAGCTTGGTTCCAATGGTTTTCTTTTGCCAAACCGCGTTCAAAAAACCATTGCTGAACAGGGTGCAAGTCAAATGAACCCGATAAAAGCCCCTGCTCTGCTTCGATTGCTTGGGTATTATTGGTAGTACTTAATAAGTTTGATAATTGAGCTATCGTTGGGGCATTAAAGATATCCCTTACCTGTAATTGGTAACCTGCTTTTCGCAAACGGCTGACCAACTGAATACTGAGAATGGAGTCGCCACCAATACGGAAGAAATTATCTTGAACGCCTATTTTTTCTAAACCGAGTAACGTTTGCCAAATACCAACTAACTTTTCTTCTAGTTCATTACTTGCTTCAAGGTAAGTATCTTCACTTAATAATATGGGTTCAGGTAACGCTGAAAAATCGATCTTACCGTTAACAGTCAGCGGAATACTATCAATTTTGATGAAGTGACTTGGTACCATGTATTCAGCTAAATGAGTGGTCATAAACGCTGTTAACTCATTATGAGTCAACTCATTCGCGTCATCAGCCAGGTAATAAGCCGCAACACCCTGTTTACCTTCTGAACCATAGGTAGTCACTACAGCCTGATTAATAGCCGGATGTGTTGCTAATACTTGTTCTATTTCAAGTAATTCAACTCGATAGCCTCGTATTTTAACTTGGCTATCATTTCGCCCCATATACTCAACATGACCAACACCTTCATTGTCATCAGGGCAGAATCGAACAATGTCACCTGTTTTATACAAGCGTGAGTAACCGTGTAATTCATCACGAGCATTCATTAAATGATTGTCGATAAATCGTTCGGCCGTTAACGCTGGGCGATTCAAATACCCGCGGGCAAGACCGGCACCTGCAATATAAAGCTCCCCAGGTGTTCCCAGTGGCACTAACTGCAACCTGTCATTTAGATTATAAAGTTTGACGTTCGGATAACCTTTACCAATCCCTTTATCCAACGGCGGATGCACTTGTGAGATCATCGCACCAACAGTTGTTTCAGTCGGCCCGTATTCGTCAAATATCTGCTTGGTATGCGCTGACAAATCAGCTAAATGTGTTGTGCTTAACGCTTCACCACCTAACATTAAGGTCTCAACAAAAAGGTTTGATTGAGCTAAAGCTAAATGCGCAATACTTGGCGTCGTTTTAATAAAGTTAATCGGGTGTTGTTCTAAGTGATGTTGGTAAGCTTCTATGTCACTGATATCGCCCTGATAAATATATATACACTGGCCACTCATCAATGGGCAAAGTGTTGTCGTAACCGATAAATCAAAACAATAGTTTGAAGAAAAATCGATGTTGTTAAATGCAGATGGCAACGTTTGGTTAATAACCTGCAAGTAATGATTCACATTTTGCTGTTCAATCATCACCCCTTTAGGTTTACCCGTCGTGCCAGAGGTATAAATGACATAAGCTAAATCACTAAGGGCATTACTCGCTTGTGGATTTTCTTCGCTGTAGGTGTCTAATATTGCTTTTTTATCAACGGATAGAATATCGACTGCTGGCTTTGACAAACGCTCAAGTACATCGACATATTTGTCATTTGTTAGGACCAGTCTTGTATCCGTATCTGAAAGGATGAATTGACTGCGTTGCTCAGGATAATCAGGTGAAATAGGGACATATGCCGCCCCCGCTTTGAGCACTGCAATCATACTGACCATCATATCGATACCGCGATCGAAATACAGGCCAATCAAAGTATCGCCTTTGATATCAGTACCCGAATTCGCTAAGTAAAGCGCCTTAATGTGGTGAGCTAACTGATTTGCTTGCTGATTTAGCGCCTGATAACTCAGTGGCTCCGAGCCACATACCAAAGCGATTTGGTCAGGGTTCGCGCTTACCTGTTGTTCAAACTGCTGCGCTAGCGTGAACCGATTTTCTCTGGCAACATCATTATTGTTAAAATGATTAAGCAAGTAGTCTCGCTGTGAGTCAGGTAATTCACTAATTTGATAGATTGGCGAACGGGTTTGCTCAACCATTTTAACCAGCACGTGTTCAAAGGCATGTTTAAAACGCTCAATCGTTGCTTTATCAAAAAGGCCAATTGCATAGTTAAACATACCTGAAATTTGCTGGTGGCCATCATCTAAAAACAAACTCAAATCAAACTTGGCAGGACTGTACAAGGCATCATCACTGCTAAATGCTTGCTCAATGAAAGGCAATAAAGATTGATCTGCTTCATTTTCACCAAAATGCTGCACACTAAATAACACTTGGAAAATAGGATGGCGCGAAGGCTCACGCTCAACCTTAAGCAAGTCGACAAGCTTTTCAAAAGGTACATCTTGATTTTGCTTAGCCGAAGTAACAACTCTGTGTACCTGCTGAATAAACGCACTCACTAAAGTATCGTCATCGACTTGAGCTCTCAACGCTAAAGAGTTGATAAAAAAGCCAATAAGAGACTGAGTTTGAGCATGATGTCGGTTATCTGCTGGTGTCCCAACTACGATGTCAGACTGACCAGAAATATTAGCTAAAGTGATATAAAAGCCACTTAGCAATACGGTGTACAAGGTTGTTTGCTCAGATTTAGCAAGGATGCGCAGTTGATTAGACAAACCTTCAGATAACGTAAAGTGCAAATCGTTACCTCGGTAGTCACTCTCTTTATTGCGCGTTTTATCCGTTGGCAATGATAGTGTTTCATAACCAGACAATGCCCCTTGCCAATAATCTAATTGGTTTTGTAATACCTCACCTTGCAGATACTCTCTTTGCCACTTGGCATAATCGGCATAACTAATTTCAGGTTCGATTAAATTGATGGCTTCACCATTAGATGCCGCCTGATAAGCTTGCGCTAATTCTGATAAAAATATATCCGTCGACCAGCCATCAAATGCAATATGGTGCCAAAGAATCAGTAAATAGGCTTGGCCCTTGGCGACATAACGAACAAGCCTCATAGGCATTTCACCGCTTAAATCGAAAGGCTTTGTAATCTCTTGCTGCACTGCAGTAAATAAATCTTCGTGTTCTGCTAAAAACTTATCTGCCACCGTTACTTGATGGTTAACGACTGATGGATAATCGACGCCTTGACTATCGGTTTTATATACTGTTTTTAAGACTTTATGACGCTGGGCAATATACTCAAATGCGCTGATTAGTGCCGACCAATTAATGTCATCTTTAAGCTTAAAGAATGCCGGAATGTGATAAGCACTTGATCCTTGCTCAAACCGCTCGATAAATAAAAGGCGCTCCTGAGCAAATGACAATGGGTAATCGTCTTGCTGATAGGCAGGAATAACAATAGTAGGCTGTGAATCCAAATTAGCGGCTATTGCAGCTATCGTTTTATGTTCAAATAACATAGTTAGAGATAGCTCCATCCCTAACTCTTTTCTACACGCTGCGGTTAATTTAACCGCCGTGATAGAGTTACCACCAATGCCGAAGAAGTTATCCTCAATTCCCACCTGCTCAACAACGAGAACATCTTGCCAAATTTGACACAATTGACTCTCAAGTTCGTTTCTAGGCGCGACATATTGATTATTTGCAACTAAGTCAGGTTCAGGTAAACGCCTGATATCCAGTTTGCCGTTTATCGTTAGCGGGACTTCATCAAGCACAGTAATGGCTGATGGCAACATATAGTCGGCTAATCTTTCAGCTAAAAATGCCTGCAGCTCAGCCAACTGATAGTCTTTATCTGATGCCAGTACAACATAAGCAGCCAGGTATTTGTGAGTACCTTCACCTTTATCAATCACAATGGCTTGATTAACCGCACTAAATTGCTCTATAACATGGCTAATTTCACTGGGTTCAATTCGATGACCACGGATCTTAATTTGTGCATCATTCCGTCCTAGGTACTCTAAGCACCCATCTGCTAACCGACGGACAATATCGCCCGTTTTGTAAATGCGGTTCTCCCCCTCGCCTTTATCAAAAGCATCAGTAAAAGGGTTGTCGATAAAGCGTTCTGCGGTTAATTCCGCGCGGTTCAGGTAACCGCGAGCAACACCTGCACCCGCTATATACAACTCGCCAACACTACCAACCGGCACTGGATTTAACTGTTTATCAAGTACGTAAAGCTTAACGTTATCAAGCGCTAAACCAATATTGGTATTGAGATCCCCAACTTGGTAACGATGTGCTGTTGCACACACACTAATTTCAGTTGGGCCGTAAGCATTAATGACCTGACAAACTTGGCTAAACCTGTCCAGAATAGACTCACTTGGCACCTCACCCGCGCTGACCAAGCTTTTAACCGAAGCCATTACTTGAGTTTCAATTTGAGCTAATACAATGGGTGGAATGGTCGCTAGCTCAATACCATTAGATTCAATCAAGAGGCTCAATGCTTGAGTATCTAGGCGCTCTTGCTCGGTACAAATGAATAGTTCGTGGCCGTTGAGTAAGCTCACAAATATCTCTGAAACACTGGCATCGAATACATAAGAAGCAAACTGTAACGCTCGCTGGCATTTATCAGCATCAAATGCTTTGGTTTGTGCTTGAACAAGGTGTAATGCATTTTTGTGCTCTACCATTACGCCTTTTGGCTTACCACTCGTACCTGACGTATAAATCACATAAGCTAGGTGACTGCTTTGAACTGACTTGCCCAAATTCGTTGTTTGATACAATGCCAAGGTCTGTTCGTCATCCACTTCGACAGTATCGCATTGGTGGATAAATCTCTGGCGATGCATACCGTGAGTGATGACTAATGAGGCCTTTGTATCACTCAAAATAAAGTCAGTTCTTTCACTAGGGTAAGCAGTTGAAATAGGTACATAAGCTGCACCGGCTTTTAGTACCGCTAACATGGCAACAACCATGTCAAAGCCGCGTTCCAAATACAAGGCAACTAATGGCTCTGCGTCTTTGCCATCAGCCTTTTGTTGCTGATGACTTTGAATCATATGAGCCAACTGATTGGCTTTTTCATTGAGCTGACGATAAGTCATCGATGCGCCATCGAAATGCAATGCAATCGCTTCTGGTTCACTATTGGCTTGCTGCTCAAAACATTGATGCAGCGTGCTTACTGCAGGGTATTGAACATCCGTGTTATTCCAGTTTTTTAGCAGTAAATTATCTGCATCAGTCAGTTCAAATAGTGATTTAGCCTGAGTACTGTTTGCTCGTGCGACACTTGCTATTAAGTACGCCTTAATTTGATTAAAACAGGTCGCGCTAATATGGTTTTCGTTTGCACTGAGCGATAGCGTCAATTGGTCCTGATGTCTTGCAACCGTTAACGACACGGGAATATCGGTTCTTTCAAAAGACTGCTCACCTTCAAGTACAGGTGCGGCCTGACTTTGTTCATCAAACATATGGAAGTGAACATAGTTGAAAATACAATCAAACAATACTTGTTGATCATCCCAAAGCGATTTAATGTGACTCAGAGGTAAGTGTTTATGAGCAAGTACTTCCCCTTTGTGCTTTGCAATATTGTTGATGTGAGTGCGAATGTCAGTTTCAGTTTTATCAAACGTAGCACGCAGTGGCACCGTATTGAGGAATAAACCAAGTTGGCTGTCACCGCCATCTTGCTCGAGGCGGTTATTCACTACTAGCGCAATTGCTAAATCATCACAGCCATACATCAGGCACATAGTTGAATGGAATAACGTCAAAAAGACAGTATCAACAGACACACCCAACTGGGCCGACAATGCCAAAATACCCGCTGATTCACTTTCACTTAAACTGTACTGATAAGCCAGCGCTTGCCCTGACGTGCGACTTGATAAGCCATATTCAGGTAATTGATAACCCGCAAGGTATGATTGCCAAAATTGGGTTAGTGACTCATTGTTAATCGCAGCCAATTCATTTTGAATATATTGGCCATAGTGAAGTTGAACGCCCTTTTCGATTGGCTCAACCGACTGATATAGATCAGTGAGTTGCTTCATCATATTGGCAACACTCCAACCGTCCATTAATGCATGGTGGAATGAAAAGGTCAGACGAAACCCACTGTCACCCACCTTACTGACAATAAAGCGAAACAGCCCAGGCGTTGAAAATTCGAAGAATCGACCGTGTTCGTGGGCAATTAATTCATCAACGGATATATCTTGAGTAAGCACATCGATAGTGGTGTCGACCGAGTCATAAACCGCAGCCATAAAACCGTACTCTTCGTTATCAAAGAATGCCGTTCGAAATACTTCATGTTGCTCAGTCAGTTCAGCAATAACGGCTTCTAACTTAGCTAAATCAAAATGCGCGTTGATGTAATAATTAAAGACATCGTGATAAGTCCCAGACTGACGAACTGACTCCAACAACATGGCCGTTTGCATTAATGATGCAGGATAAGCATCAACAAGAGTACGATCTTGTGGTGAAGCAAATAACGACGCATCTTGGTGACTAATGACAGAGAAAGGCTGATATGTTTCAATGCGCTGCTCTTGGCCATCTAGCTTAGATAATTCAGCAATAGTTGGTTTAGCCAACAGATCGCTAACATAGAAATTTAAGCCCGCTGCTTTTGCTTTAGCAATAACGCGAATAGCTAAAATTGAGTCACCACCAATTCTAAAGAAATTGTCATGAATACCAATTTGTTGCTTCGCCAATACCTGCTGCCAAATCTCTGCTAAGCAATGTTCAGTTTCAGTACTTGCAGGGGTGTACTCATCTAAAGTTTCAATATCAGGTACAGCCAAGGCTTTTCTGTTTAACTTGCCATTTGCAGTTAATGGAATATCGGTAATTGAGTTAAAACTCGACGGCACCATGTATTCGGGTAAGCGCTGACGTAAGAATTCAGATAATTCATCAGCGTTCAGCTGACTATCATTATTACTGACAATATAAGCAACTAATGCTTTGCGATTATGCACCTCTAAATCAATGACAACAGCTTGACTAACTGTTGGATATTCAGATAGCACTCTTTCAATTTCAGCCAGTTCAATACGCAAGCCATTTATCTTAACCTGGCTATCATTACGACCGATGTATTCAATGTTCCCATCACCAAGCCAACGTACAACATCACCTGTTTTATATAGCTGACTAACACCAGAACGATTGAAGTCATCATTTGAAAATGGGTTTGCAATAAAAGTATTGGCCGTTAATTCAGGGCGATTTAGGTACCCGCGAGCCAAACAAACACCCGCTATATACAACTCACCAACGGCACCAATTGCAACAGGTTGTAGCGCACTATTGAGCACATACAGTTGGGTATTTTGAATCGGTTTACCGATAGGCACCACGCTCTGACATAAGTGTGCATTGTCAAAATAGCTCACATCTATCGATGCTTCAGTTGGGCCATACAAGTTATGCAGCTGTTGTTGATGTACTGCAACTTGGTTAAAGCTATTAATGTGAGCAGGCGTTAACGCTTCACCACTACAAAACACCTTACTTAAACTTTTGGGGAAAGGTAAAGATGACAATGTTAAATACTGACAAAAAGCATCTAACATCGAAGGCACAAAGTGAGTAACGGTAATTTGCGCTTGATTAAATAAAGAAACTAACTGCTCGGGCTCTTTGTGTACATTAGGTGGCGCCATCACAATACAGGCCCCTACTTGATTAGCCCACAACAACTCCCAAACAGATACATCAAAGCTATAAGGTGTTTTTTGTAACACCCTATCGCCACTCGTTAACGGGTATTGCTTTTGCATCCAATCTAGACGGTTAACGACACCGCTATGAGGTACCATTACACCTTTAGGTTGTCCAGTTGTACCAGATGTATAAATCACATAGGCTAATTCATTAACGTTAGTTTCAACGTCCAAGTTTTCAGTTGCTTCAGCTAAATAGGTATCACCTTGATCAACAACAACTAACGCAGGTTGATGTGGTAAGTCTTCGCAAATGCGCTCTACACTCTCAATTAAACCTTGCTGGCAAATCAGCACACTCGTGGCACAATCACTTAAAATAAATTGGCTACGCTCAGTTGGGTTTTCAACTGAAATAGGCACATATGCTGCACCGGCTTTTAGTACGGCAAGAATACTAATGACCATTTCTAGACTTCTATCGAGGTAAAGCCCGACAAAAGTATCAGTTTTAGACTCTGCGCTTGATTGTTTGCTAAGTTGAGATTGAATAACCCGCGCAAGTTGATTCGCTTTTTCATTTAATGCGCGATAGGTCAATTGCTCATCGTTAAAAACAAGGGCGATATTATCTGGCGTTTTTTCAACTTGGCGTTCAAATAAATGATGCAGGCAGTCATTTTCAGGAAAAGGAACACAAGTGTCATTCCAAGTATCTAACAACAGATGCTTTTCATCTGCTGATAACGGTGTAACGAACTGATGTGAGAGTTGAGGGTTTTGACTGATACAATTGAGTATCAGAGCGATTTGCTCAAGAAGGCGCAAAGCTTGATTTTCACTTAACCAGTCTTCACCATATTTAAGCCCAACATTCAAACTTTCACCTTGTTCGTAAGCAATCAAGCTGAGCGGGTAATCCATTTTTTCAACCACAGAGCGATAAGCTAACTGTGACGAGATCGATTCAGTATCGAGTTGCTCTTGTGATAAAGCGGGGTAATTTTCAAAAACAAATAGAGAGTGAAATAACCTATCACCACCCGTTTGCAACTGACTTAACGGCATACTGCTAAAGCTGTTAAGTTCTGCAATCGTCTGCTGAATGTTTTGCAAGATCTCACTTACAGGTTTATCGGCTAACCAATCAATCATCATCGGCAAAGTATTGATGTAAAGACCGACACTGACTTCAATCCCAGCAACAGGAATATCCCTGCCAGAAACGGTTGTCCCTACTATGGTTTGCTCATCTTGGGTGTAACTTTGTATCAGCTTATGCCAAGCAAATTGTAGAGCCGCATTTAATGTGACACCCTGCTCACGACACATGTTTTTTAGTTCGAGATACTGCTCACCTTCAATTGAGATCAGCTGCTCAGCAGGTTGTTCAATGGTTCTAAGTTGTGACAAATCAACCTGACGACTCAATAATGCATTAACGTCATTTGCATCACCCCATTGTTGCTTTTTATTTTGCCAATACTGATTAGTTTGATCGGCATATTGCCCATAATACGTTTGCGCTTCTAAATAAGCCGTTTCAGGTTGAACGTCAGGCGTAATACCCGATTGTAGCTGGTCATAATACTGATGAACGGTATGCCATAAAACGGGGCCACTCCAACCGTCTCCAATACTGTGATGCTCTGTTTTTAACAGTGTATATAGCTGCTCACTTTGCTTAATAAGAGTTAGCCGGATAAGACCGGGCTCTTTTAAATCAAAACCTCGCTTTCTATCTTCTGTCTGTATGCCCTCAATAGCAGCTTGTCTATCCGTTACCGATAAGTCGCTAATATCAACAATATCAAAGTTGTCTTCATTGATGCTGGCAGCAGACGTAATGATCTGTAAAATTTCCTCACTTTCTTCCCAGTCAAAAGCAATTCTAAGAGCGGGAAATTTTAAAGATGCATACAGCCATGCTTGTTGATAATGGGCAATATTAAGCGCTAGGTGATAATCAACCAGTGTTTGTACGCGATATGCATCGTCATCTGGCTGACTTAAAGAGTGGTAAACAAACCCTTGCTGTAAACTGGTTGCAGGGTAAATTGCCTGAATACTCTGAGAATCCGTACTGACATCAGCGACTAGATGCTCAAAGTCTTCTTGGCTAAATACTTGATGTTCATTAAGAAAAGCTAAAATATCACTTTTGTTAGACCTAACCAGATCAATCACCTCTTCATCTGGAGCATCGTCAAAAGCCAAACTCAGCTCTTGCTCTTCAACCCAAATACAGATTGTCTCTTTGTATAATTCTTTTAATAGTTCCAACATCATTTAAATCCTTATGATATTTTTCGGGGACTTTGTCTTTTTCACTGTCCCGCTTTCTTTTTTATTCTTATCAAGTCGCTGCTGTAGCGCTTTCAAACCATCATCAGATAAGGTCTTTGCCGAGAAGTCACTGCTGGTTTTTACGCCTCCAGATTCTGCAACTTGTAATGTGTGCTCAATAACTGCAACCAGTGTTTTTTCGAAGTTAGTTTTAAAGCTCAACGTTTTGAGTACTGAAAATTTGGATTGAACATTAAAGCTCAATCGACCATTTTGAACACCGCCATTAATATTGAGCAGCAGCTTGTCTTTATTAGCAGTAGATACTTGCTGACCACTTGCTGTATTTAATATTTGCCAGTCGTTGGTTTGATTCTGCCCTGTTGTATCAAGCTGACCTAGGTAATTAAAACCAATAACAGCTTGTTCATTTTCAACAATCACACCTGCATTGACTAACGCACCATAACTAAGGCCTTTATCAGGAATCGCTCGAAGCATATTTTTCGTTTGCACAATCAATTCCGGTAATTCATTTTGATTGCTCAACACAACTGGGTAACGACTCGTAAACCAACCAATCGTATTGGATACATCTAAAGTATCATCAATTGATTCACGACCATGACCTTCGAGAATGATGAGGTTTTGTCTATGACCAGTCAGAGCGAAGAGCGAACGAGCTAATACACTCAGCAGCAAGTCATTAATATCAGTGTGGTAACCTGCATTTGCTTGTTGTAATAACTGTTCAGTATGCGCTGCTGATAACTCAATTGTCGCTTGATTATCGGCAACAGTTGCTGGCGCAACTTGGGCTGCTGAAGCTAATACAGACTGCCAATATTGAGCATCACTGCGTCTTGTTTTCGCATAAGTCTGCATCGCTTCAGAGAATTGACGATAGCTACTGGTCTTGGCTGCTAGTGCTTTACCCTTTAACAATTGACGCATATCCTCAATAACAATACGCCAAGAAACGGCATCAATAATCAAGTGATGGAAAGCAAAGAACAATCGCGCATGCCCATCATTAAAGCCATAAAGATGCGTAGCTTGCCATAATGGTCCCTTAGTAATGTCAAAGTGACTCTGTAAATCAGTAAGCTTGCGCTGAATATCACTATCACTTAACCCTGTGACATCAATACTCTGCAAACAACCTGCTAATTCAGCACCGGAATCAAGATAACATTGGGTCATTTGCCCTGATTCGTTAACTTGATAACAACACCTCAACATATCGTGTTGTTTGGCTAGAGCGTTCAGCGCCTCTTGAATTGCTTGAGCTGAAATGGCTTCAGGAATAGCAATTGTGAAGGCTTGGTTCCAGTGGTTTGGTTGCGAGTAGTTATTATCAAAAAACCACTTTTGAATTGGCATTAATGGAAATGCGCCTGTCAGCACACCTTGCTCAGCATTAATATTTTTTTGTTTCGATTTAGCTAATAAAGCAGCCAACTTAGCTACAGTTGGCGCACTTACCACATCTTTTACTTGCAGACTAAAGCCTTCTTTTCGCAATTGTGATGTGAGCTGAATACTTAAAATGGAATCACCACCGATATGGAAAAAGTTGTCGTTAACGCCCACTTTTTCCAATCCTAAAACGCGCTGCCAAATCTCGCAAAGTAAGCTTTCTAATTCATCTCCAGCGGCTACATAATCCTTAGTGACCAATGTGGGTTCAGGTAGTGCTTTGCGATTTAACTTGCCATTAATAGTTAAAGGCAGTTGCTCAAGTACATTGAAGCTTGTTGGCAACATGTAATCCGTTAAGGACTGAGACAAGAATGAACTAAGTGCTGTTTGAACCAATTCACATCCAGCTTCTAATACCAGATAAGCCGCTAACGTAACATTGTTGCCTTTGCGATAATCGATTACCGCTGCGTGTTTAATATCTGGGTATTGCAGTAGTTGAGATTCAATTTCACCCAGCTCAATTCGGTTACCTCGAATTTTAACTTGGCTATCGTTTCGACCTAAATACTGTAACTCTCCTGAATCTAACCATCTAACAAGATCACCGGTTTTATATAAACGGCCTTCGCAAAAAGTGTTCTTGATAAAGCGCTCTTGGGTCAGCTCTGGGCGATTTAAATAACCTCGGCCAACACCTTCACCACCAATATATAACTCACCTGCAACACCATTAGGTAGTAACTGACCATGCTTATCTAATACATAGAGTTTAGCGTTATCAATCGCTTTACCAATGTTGCTCGCCAAGTCACCAGATTGGTAGTAGTGCAAGCTTGCACAGACACTGGCTTCAGTCGGTCCATATGCATTAATCACCTGACAAGAACGGCTGAGTCTATCTAGCAGCTCAGCAGAGGCGGATTCACCAGCACTGACCAGTGTTTTTACTGATGCTAAATGAGCATCATTTAGTTGCGACAATATAATAGGTGGCAGTGTTGCAAGCTCAACCTTATGTTGCTGAATGTATTGACCTAGCAACATGGGATCTTTTCGTTGTTCTTCACTACAGATAAACACTTGATGGCCTGAAAGCAAGCTCACAAAGATCTCAGAAACACTGGCATCAAACACATAAGATGCAAAAGCGAGAGCGCGTTGACATGTATCAGCAGCAAACCCTGAAATTTGAGCATGAGCAAGATGCATGGCATTGCGATGTTCAATCATAACCCCTTTAGGTGTTCCCGTCGTCCCAGAGGTATATAAGATATACGCTAGGTCTGAAGAGGAATGATTAAGGGCTAGATTATTACTTTGCTGGTGACTGATGAACGCGCTTTCAATATCAACGAATGCAGGGCATTTCTCTAGTGCATGCAAACGCTCAACATAATGATGATGACCAATAATTAATGACGCTTGGCTATCTTCGAGTACATAACGCGTGCGTGCTTGAGGGTAATCAGGTGAAATAGGGACATAAGCAGCCCCTGCCTTTAACACAGCTAATATCGCCACAACCATTTCTATACCTCTATCGAGGTACAAGGCAATAAGTGTATCCGCTGAAATATCGACTCGATTCGAAGCTGCATATTGGTCGCGAATATAACGCGCTAATTTATTAGCGCGCTGATTAAGCTCGTCGTAAGTTATGGTTAGCTCACCAAAACAAATGGCCGGCTGGTTTGGCGTTAGTTCAACTTGCGCTTCAAAAGCTTGATGCAAAGTGAGCTGGTGCGGATAAGGCTTACGGGTTTCATTCCACAGTACTAGTTGCTGATGCCGCTCTTGTTCACTCACTAACACTATATCTTGGTGCGCTTGTTCTGGCGCTTGGCTAACCACAGATAAAATTTCAGTTAACTGTGTTAGTAATTTATCGGATTGATGTTCTGTTAACCAATCAACACCGTATTTTAAGCCAACAACTAAACCATCATTTTGTTCAAATGCGAGCACAGATAATGGGTAATCAGCTTTTTCAATTGCCGCGTTAAACTTCACAGTACTCTCGATACCATCTGCTGATTTATCAGCTTGAGGGTAATTCTCAAATACAAATAAACTGTGGAATAGACGTTCGCCCTGTTGTTGTAACTTGCTCAAGTTCATGGCGCTGTAGCTATTGAGCTCTGCGATATTTTGAGAAATAGCACGAAGCACATCAATACATCGCTCTGTGCCGAACCAATCAACACTGAGTGGTAGCGTATTGATGTATAGGCCCACACTCGTTTCGATGCCGTTGACGGGAATATCTCGACCAGAAACAGTTGTACCAACAATCGTTTGATCATCTTGAGTGTAGGTTTGAAGCAACTTATGCCAAGCGAACTGTAATGCAGCATTCACTGTCACACCTTGCTCAGCACACATGGTTTTAAGTTGTTTGTAACCGTCTCCAGTAATGGTAACTGAGCGCTCACCGGGCTTGCTGATACTCGATGTATTATTAAGGTCGATAGCTTGACTTAATAGCGGATTGATATCATTGGTTTGCTCAAACGTCTGACTTTGTTTGTGCCAATATTTTTGTATTGCAGACTTTTGAATTCGATAGTAATCCTGAGCTTCACCGTATGTAGACTCTGGAGTTACTTCAATTACTTGGCCTGCCATTAATTGATTGTAATAACTGTGCACCACTTGCATTACAACCGTGCTACTCCAACCATCACAAATACTGTGATGTTCAGTTTTTAATACGGTAAATAACGTGTCAGAGCGTTTGATAATGGTGAAGCGGATTAAACCAGGTTTCGACAAATCAAATGCCACAGCGCGATCTTGCTGCTGGATTTTCTCCAACATTATCGCTTGCACATTGCTGTCAAACTGGCTGATGTCATTTAAGCTGAAATTATCAGAACTAATACTCGCGTCACGAGTGACAATTTGTAAGATATCTTGCTGCCAATCAAAGGCCATTCTAAGTGCACTAAAGCGCTCTGAAGCAAGACGCCAAGCCTGCTGATACTTTTCAATATCAAGGCCGTCACAATAATCGAGCATCAACTGCACGCGATAGGCATCATCTTGCGGTTGGCTTAAATGATGATAAATAAAGCCCTGTTGTAAGCTCGTTGCCGGGTAAATCGCTTCAACATCGTATTTATTTTGTAATTGAGTTAAATGCTCGTAACTAATTGTTAGATGGTAATCACTTGGCGTTTTAATCGCAGCAGATTGAGCTAACTTCGCAGTGTGTTCAATAACATCAGTTAATGCAGTTTTGAAAGCGGCAATGAAGCGATGAGTTTGCTCATCACCCAATCTTGATTCCACTCTAAAATACAAGCGTGAATTTTGAATAGCACCATTGATATTTAACGCCAGTGTTGAAGTATTTTCGTCACTTGCCGTATTACCGCAGTCAGCCATTATAATCGAAAAGTCATCCGAGTCGGAATGCGTATCTAGCTGCCCTAAATAATTGAAACTTATATTGGCAACAGATGCTTGTGTTACCTTACCCGATTGACACAAAGCGCCAAAACCAATTCCTTTATTTGGTATCGCGCGCAGCATTTCTTTAGTTTTGATGATCTGCTCAGTTAAATCTGGGTAAGCCTGAAGCTCAACCGGATACATGGTTGTAAACCAGCCCAGGGTTTTCGACACATCAATATGCTCATCAATATCTTCACGGCCATGGCCCTCTAACGTGATAACATTACTCGAATTTAAAGAGGTACTTGGTAAAGCTTTAGACAATGCACTGAGTAGCAAATCATTAATTTCAGTGTTGAAAGCTTTATTGGCGCGAACTAACAAATGGGTTGTCAGCTCAGGTGTCAATGCCAACTCTACCATCGATGGTGATGATTGCATCGGTAAGGCTTGAGTTTTAGCATTAATCGCTTGCCAATATTTAGCTTCATCTTGATGCTGATTGGCATAAGATTTCACCGTTTTGACCCATTGGCGATAACTACTCGTTTTAGCGCCGAGCTCACCGCCAGTTAGGAGCGTTTGCATATCATCAGCGATAATACGCCATGAAACGGCATCGATAACTAAATGATGGAATGCAAAAAACAGTCGGTGCTGCTTATCATCAAACCCCGTCAATAATTTTGCAGTCCAAAGCGGGCCTTTATAAATATCAAACGCACTTTGCCAGTCTGTTAGCTTTTGCTGTAAAGAGGCTTGGCTGAATTCGCTGATATCAACGACATCAAAAATGTCGTCACTAACGGCGCCTGTATAGCGCTGCATTGGAACAGGCCCCTCGTCGAGATAAAACTGGCCAGTGAGTATGTCGTGCTGCTCAACTAACGCGCTCAATGCTTGTTTAATTTCAAGGCTCGAAACGCTGGCTGGTGTTAATAATTTAAAGGCTTGATTCCAATGGTTTGGCTGCTTCAGAGGTTGTTCAAAGAACCATTGCTGAACAGGTAACAAGTTAAAGTCTCCCGTTAGCACGCCTTGTTCAGCCTCAATTTTATTGGACTTAGCTTGCGCGGCTAACAATACTGCGAGCTGCGCAATATTTGGTGCAGAGAAAATATCTTTAACTTGAAGGTTGTAACCTTCTTTTCTTAAACGCGATGTCAATTGAATGCTAATAATTGAATCACCACCAATACGGAAAAAGTTATCGTGAATGCTAATTTCGTTAAGCCCTAACACCTCTTGCCAAATAGTCGCGATAGATCTTTCGAGTGCGCTTCTAGGTGCAACATAATCCTGCTTATCAACAAATTCAGGTTCTGGTAACGCCCTTCTATCTAACTTGCCATTGATTGTTAATGGCAGATGGGTAATTTCACAATAACTAGCAGGTAACATGTATTCTGGCATACTCGATAGTAGCCAATTGCGTAACACTG
Source organism: Marinifaba aquimaris (assembly GCF_013328345.1). Classification (GTDB taxonomy): domain Bacteria; phylum Pseudomonadota; class Gammaproteobacteria; order Enterobacterales; family Alteromonadaceae; genus Marinifaba; species Marinifaba aquimaris. The sequence goes on along the minus strand of NZ_JABULX010000013.1, from coordinate 32,922 downwards.
TTCGGTCAAGTACCTGCTCAGGGTTTAGTATGATATAAGCAACTAAACACTTACTCCCTTCCCTTTCATAATCAATGACAACGGCCTGTTGTATCGAGTCATGTGCGGCAAGTGCGTTTTCAATCTCTCCAAGTTCAATACGGAACCCTCTGATCTTAACCTGGTTGTCATTACGTCCAAGGTACTCTAAGTCACAGGTCTGGCCTTGTTTATCGACTCTCCAGCGAACCAGATCACCTGTTTTGTATATGCGTTCAAACCCTTTAACGCGATCGGCCTCTGTAATAAACGGGTTCGCAATAAATTTATCATCGGTTAAATCTGGCCTGTTGAAGTAGCCTCGGGCTAGGCCTGCGCCACCTATGTAAAGCTCACCAGCAACACCTGGCGGTAAAATGTTTAACCACGGATCGAGCACATATAAACGGCCATTTGTCAGAGACTGGCCTATTTCATTTAAGTTGTGAACTTGTGCCTTTTTACCCGACGCATAAATAGATGCTTCAGTTGGACCATAAAAATTATATAAATCATAATGTTCAGCCCAATAGACACAGCGGTTTTGTTCGCACTTATCTCCGGCAAAAATAAGCTTTTTAACACTTGGCATTGGTACCTGAGGTAGCACGGATAAAACAGAAGGAGGCACAAAGACAAAGTTAATTTCATTGTCTTTGACATAATCTACTAATAGATCTGAACTGGTACGAATGTGCTGAGGGAGAATGTGTAGCTCACCACCAAAACCAATACAGTTGAATATTTCAGAGACGGATACATCAAAGGTATAACTACTAAACAGCGTTGCTTTACTTTGCTCTTCATTGAAGTCATAAACCGTACTCATGGCATGTAAGGTATTTAATACTGAAGCATTTTCTATACAAACCCCTTTAGGCTTTCCTGTTGTGCCCGAGGTAAAAATGACATAAGCCAAATCAGTGCTTTTTATATTAAGCGGTAGGTTTTTCTCAACAGAGCAAGGCGCCATATTATCAGCGGCGATAAGTCCTGGTTTTAATGCTAACGTATCGATACAGGTATCTAAGATAGATAAGTATTTTTGCTCGGTAACTATGATACGCATCGCGGTATCTTGCAAAATAACCTGGGTGCGTTGCTCAGGATATTGAGGCGATATAGGCACATAGGCCGCCCCTGTTTTCAACACAGCCAACATACTGATAATCATTTCTAGGCCAGTATCGAAATACAAACCAATTAACGTATCAGGGCTGATATCAGAGTGCGTTTGCTCTTGGTAAAGCTGCTTGATATACCGAGCAAGTTGGTTAGCTTTTCCATTAAGTTCAGCATACGTTAATTGTTTACCTTGATAGACTAAAGCCACGTTATTAGGCGTTAAATCAACTTGTTGCTCGAATAACTGAGCAAGACTTTGATGTTGCGCAAATACCCTATCCGGTTGACTTTGCTCATCTAGCATTGCCATCACCTCGGTATTACTAAGCAGTGATAACTGAGTATGAGGCTGTTCAACAGATTGACTAATTTGCTCAATGATCACGTTAAGCTGATTCAGTAATCGTTTTGATTGAGCAAGAGTTAACCACTGTTCACTGTATTTTAAGTTAACAACTAGAGCTTCGGATTCCTCATAAGCGATAAGTGACAATGGGTAGTCTGTTTTTTCGATAGCCGCTCTGAGCACCACATCTTTTTCAATACCCTGAGTCTTGACCGATTTGTCTAGCGGATAGTTTTCAAAAACAAATAGCGAGTGGAAAAGTCGCTCACCATTTTGCTGGATTTGCCCCAGAGACATGCCTGAATATGTATTAATATCAGCAATATTTTTCTGGATTTGCTGTAGAACAGTTAACACATTTGCTTCATCTTGCCAGTTAACCCAAAGCGGCAAAGTATTAATGTAAAGACCAACACTCGTATCGATGCCTTCAACAGGAATATCTCGACCCGATACTGTTGTACCCACAATCGTTTGTGAATCGCGACAATATGTTTGCAACAACTTGTGCCAAGCAAATTGCAACGCCACGTTTATGGTTACCCCTTCAGATAAACACATTGATTTAAGCTTGGCGTAGTCATCTCCTTCGATACGAAGTTGTTCAGCCGCAGGTTGCTCAACCGCTCTAACTTGCGTTAAATCAATGGTTTGACTGAGCAAACCGTTAATATCATTCGCTTGCTCAAAACCAAGTTGGGCTTGTTGCCAATAAGTTTGTGCCGTCTCTTTTTGTTCAAATAGGTAAGCTTGTGTCGCAGTGTAAGCCTTATCCTCTTGGAACTGAGGAAGTCGGCCATTTACCAGCTCATTGTAGTTATCATGGACAGCCTGCATTAAAACAGGTGTGCTCCAGCCATCAGTAATACTGTGGTGCTCTGTTTTTAGTAACGTGTAATACGACTCAGCTTGTTTAATAATGGTAAATCGAATTAACCCAGGTTGACTCAAATCGAATGGAATGAGCCTGTCTTTTTCTTGGATCTCAGCAATCTTCTGTTCGCGCTCGTGTTCACTAAAATCACTGATATCAAGATAATTGAACTGGCTTTCACCAATGCTATTTTGTGAGCTGATAATTTGAATAACATCTTGCTGCCAGTTAAAAGCAGTACGCAAAATTGGGAAGCGCATTGATGCCATACTCCAAGCTTTTTTATAGGCTTGGATATCAAGGTCTTGATGATAATCAATTAATAGCTGGACGCGATATGCATCATCATTAGGCTGACTTAAATGATGATAAATAAAACCTTGTTGCAAACTCGTAGCAGGATAAATCGCTTCTATTTGATACGTTTGTTGCAACTGCTTTAATAAAGGTATCGATAAGTTTTCAACCTGATAATCACTTGGAGTTGCTTGCCCACCATCAACAGAAACATCACAGGTATGTTGAATAACATCAATTAATGCTTGCTCAAAATGGGTTGCAAAATGCTGACTTAGTTCACGATCAAATCGGCAATCTAAACGGAAAGATAAACAACCAAGCTGCACCGCACCGTTAATATTCAGTAAAACATCATCACTGGTACTATCGATAATTTGCTGACCACAATTCCCCGCATTGATTTGCCAATCAGCCGTTTGATTTGCATCTAACTGCCCAAGGTAATTGAAGCTAATTTGCAATGATTCAACAGCGCAATTAAGCGCTTTATTTTGCATTGCGCCAAAACCTATCCCTTTATTTGGAATGGCTCTTAGCATTTCTTTGGTGTGAATAATTAAGTCGGATAACGCGCTCTGAGTCGTTAGCTTCACAGGGAAAAGTGAAGTAAACCAACCCACGGTTCTCGATACATCTAAGCGCTCGTCAATCGCTTCTCGACCATGGCCTTCGAGTTTTACAAGGTAACTATCTTGTTTAAATGTGCGCTCTGCTGCGAGACAAAGAGCACTTAACAACAAGTCATTAATTTCCGTGTTGTAGGTATTATTTGATTGTTGTAATAACTGGTCTGTTTTCTCACTATCGAGTTTTACGTCAAGAGTAATAGCGCTCTTTGCAGGTTCAGCAACCACATTGCAATCAGCTTCGCTTATTACACTTTCCCAATAATCTAATTCATTATCGTATTTTTTAGCATATGAATTAATCGCATCGACCCATTGACGATAGCTGCTGGTTTTTTCTGGCAACGACTGACCCGTCAATAAACTTTGCATGTCATCAGCAATAATACGCCAAGAAACAGCATCAATAATTAAGTGATGAAATGCAAAAAACAATCGGCAGCTACCATCATCAAAGCCAGTTAAATGGGCAATTTGCCATAATGGGCCACGCTCAATATCAAAGTGACTTTGTAACTGGGTTAATTTTTGCTGAAACTGTTCACTATCTAATGACGACACATCCACTTCGACTAGCGGTGCGTTCAATTGAGAATCTGTCGGTAGATATTCTTGTCTATCGCTGCCATTGAATACACAGCGCAATATATCGTGCTGCTCAGTTAAAGACGCAATAGCACTATGGATATCATCTACTTTAATATCAGCCGGAATCTGTAACATGAACGCCTGATTCCAGTGCTGTTGATTTGACAATGATTTATCGAAAAACCATTGCTGAATTGGCAATAAGCTAAATTCGCCAGTTAACTCACCTTGCTCTGCTTCAATCGAAACACTGTCAGTAGGTTTAGCGAGTAACACCGCTAACTTCTCAACAGTGGATGCATTAAAGATATCCTTAACCTGGACATTTAAGTCGTGCTTTCTAAGTGATGAAGTCAGTTGAATACTGATAATTGAATCGCCACCGATACGGAAAAAGTTATCTTGAATACCCACTTTTTCTATACCCAACACTTCTTGCCATACCTGACACAGTAAGGTTTCTAATTCATTTCTTGGTGCAACATAATCATCGCTGTTAGTAAATACCGGCTCAGGCAACTTGGCTCGATCTAATTTGCCATTTAATGTCAGCGGTATTGCATCAATTAACGTGAAACTCGCCGGTACCATGTAATCGGGTAAAGACTCAGATAGCGCCATGCGTAAGTTGTTTAGATCTAAATTAACACCGGCTTGAGCACAAATATAAGCAACAAGTGTGTTATTGCCTGCTCTTTGATAATCCAGCGCAATAGCTTGTTCTACTCCGTCTAACTGACATAGCGCTACTTCAGCTTCGCCTAGTTCGATTCGATAACCGCGAATTTTCACTTGGCAATCATTTCGCCCTAAGTACTCAAGAACGTTGGGCTTACCCTCTTCATCGGTTAACCAACGGACCAAATCGCCAGTTTTATACAAACGCGTGTAACCTTTTTCGAGATCGTCTTCACTAGCAAAAACATTCTCAATAAATCGCTCAGCTGTCAGTGTTTCTCGGTTGAGGTAACCTGTGGCTAAACCAGCACCAGATATATACAACTCACCTTTAGCGCCAATTGGTAATAACTGTTGCTCAGGAGATAAAACATAGAGCTGGCGAGTATTGATCGCTTGGCCAATTGGTACCGAGTTGTTGGCTGATATATCTAAATTAAATTGATCGCAATCATAAATTGTAGTGAAAGTAGTACTTTCTGTAGGTCCATAGCCATTGAGTATCTTATGCGGTCGATTTGGCTGTTTAATGAGCTGGTCAATTAAATTAGCCGTTAGCGCTTCGCCACCCACTAATAAGTATTGTAAAGAGGCAAATAAATCATGATCTTGGTTGTATAAGTGATCAAATAAAGCACGCGTCAACCAAAGCACACTGACCTTTTCATGCTCAAGGTAATGCGCCAATTGCGCCACACTAACCGTACCCTCTATTTGTGGCAGAACTAAACTAGCACCATGGCAAAGCGGCGCCCAAATTTCAAAAGTAGCCGCATCAAAATTAGGGTTAGATAATTGTAAAAACACATCGCTTGCATCAAGCTCAGCGAAATTATTGTTGCAAACAAGCGAAACAACCGCGCGATGAGGGACTTTGACCCCTTTAGGTTTACCCGTTGTTCCCGAGGTATACATAACATAAGCAAGATCAGTAGACGTAACAGGGATCGCTAGTGGCGTTTTTTCTTGCATCGAAACCTGTACATGATCAACATCAATTAAGATACTTTCACTACTGCTTTGCTCTAACCACAAAGTTAATCGTTGGTTAAATGCAGCTTCGGTGAGCACCATAGATGCAGCTGTATCTTCGAGCATAAACTGGCAACGCTCTGCAGGGTAATCAGATGATATAGGTACATAGGCCGCACCTGATTTCAATATTGCTAACATACTAATAACGAGCTCAAAACTGCGATCTAGGTAGGTAGCAATCAAACTTCCTTTCGTAAGAGGCTGCGCTTTTTGCTGTTGGTATACATGGCCAATGTAATGCGCTAATTGGTTAGATCTTTGCTCAAGTTCGGCATAACTTAACTTGTTACCGTTCAAAATTAACGCCGTGTTATCAGGTGTTGCGAGCGCTTGTTCGGAAAACAATTGCACCAAACTTTTACTATCGGGATACGGTAAAGCTTGTTTGTTTATCTGCAGAAGTAACTGACGGTCTTGTTCACATAGCAGTGAAATTGTACCTATCGGCTGACGAGCATCTTCGACAAAACTCTGTACGATCAGCTGATACATAGTCGCCATTCGAGCAATACTAGTTTCGTCAAACAAGCTAATCGCATAGTTAAATGCAGCTTTTATCGTCGCGTTACTGTCATCTAGAATCAAACTCAGATCAAATTTAGCTGGGCTATACACATCCTCAAGTAATGAGGTTGACTTAAACGGCAGTGCAGCGTCATCAACTGAAGCGGATGCTTGTAAGCTGAACAAAACTTGAAAAACAGGGTGTCTTGATGGATCGCGATCAATGCTTAATACATCGAGAAGCTTTTCAAATGGCAACTGTTGATGCGCTTTTGCTTGTCTGACAACATCGTGTACTTGAGCAATAAAATCGACAACTGAAACCGCCCCATCAAATTGAGCTCTTAATGCCAATGAGTTAACAAAAAAGCCTATGATAGACTGGGTTTGGGCAAATTCACGATTGTCAGATGGGGTCCCTATAATTAAATCACTCTGACCAGATAACCTGCCAATCATAATATAAAAAGCACTGAGTAAAACCGTATACAAGGTTGTTTGCTGCTCTTTTGCTAATTCGCGAAGCTGTTCTGATAACACCTCTGGCAATTCAAAGTGAAGATCGGCGCCTTGGTAGTCCATCTCTTTTAAGCGAGGTTTATCAGTCGGTAGTGCCAAGCTCTCAAAATCGAGCAAGGTTTTTTGCCAATATTCTATCTGGGTATTTAATACCTCTCCCTGAATATAGTCATGCTGCCAACTTGCGTAATCGCCATAGCTGATTGGCAACTTAGGTAAATCGATTGGTTGCTGTTTACATATCGCAGGGTAAATACAGGCTAACTCATCGACAAAAATGTTCATCGACCAACCGTCAAAAGCAATGTGATGCCAAAGCAATAGTAAATAGCGCTCATTTATGCCCTGATAGTGAACAACGCGAAATGGCAGTTCAGATCCTAAATCAAAAACCTGTTCTATTTCGGATTTTAATAAAACCAGTAATGATGTTTGATCCGTAAATTGGCACGCTTTGAAGTTAACCTGGTCATCTAACACTTGCTGATGGGTATCTGAGTAAATGGTTTTAAGTATTGGATGACGATCGGCGATATAGTTAATTGCATCGCGTAAAACGTCCAATTGCACATCGTCATCTAATCTGACTAAATATGGAATGTGATAAGCACTTGAGCCTTGTTCGAACGCTTCGATAAAACGCAGCCTTTGCTGAGCAAAAGACAGCGGGTATTGGCTACTTTCCGAGCGCGGAATATTAATCACTTGCTCAGTATCGATATGGTTCGCAATCCCCCTAATCGTTTTGTATTCAAAAATGAGGTTTAAACCAATATCTATCGACAATGCTTGACGTACTTTAGAGATCAACTTCAAAGCAGCCATGGAGTTACCACCTAGGGCAAAAAAGTTATCAACGACACCGACTTTTTCTATCCCCAATAAATGCTGCCAAATATCACATAACGCGCTCTCTAATTGACCTGTTGGCGCAACATATTGCGAATTTTGGGACAACTCAGGTTCAGGTAATTTTGAACGGTCTAATTTACCACTGTTATTGACCGGAATATGGGCTAACTCAACAAAATAAGACGGCAACATATAGTCTGGTAAGCGTTCAGCTAGTAATGACTGACAAGCGGCTAAATCAAGTTGAGTACTCAATTCTGGCACCAAGTAGGCAACCAAATACTTATTATCATTTTTGGTGTAATCGATAACGGCCACTTGCTTCACTGACGTTAACTCAGCAATTACACTTTCTATTTCTGCAAGCTCAATACGATAGCCGCGGATCTTAACTTGATTATCAATACGTCCAATGTATTCAAAGCAACCGCCAGTCTTATTTCCTTTTGGCAACTGACGAACCAAGTCCCCTGTTTTATACATTTTGGGATAAACAGAAGAACCTGACTCAAATGGGTTAGCAATAAAAAATTGTTCGGTTAAATCAGGCTTATTTAAGTAGCCACGAGCCAGTCGAGACCCTGTGATATAGAGTTCCCCTACTGCACCAACTGGTTGAATATTTTGGTTTTTATCTAAGACTAAACTAAAGCCATCTCCAATATGCGAGCCAAGCGTATTTGTCTGCAGCGTTTTTTCAACATCGAATTGATAAATATGGCTCGTTACCGTGGCTTCAGTTGGGCCATATGCATTGAATAATTTAATTTTTTGGTGCGCTTGTGAAGCTTGCCAATGGTGTAAAACCGTTTTAGGGAAAGCTTCACCGCCAATAATAATGCGCTTTAATTCAGTGCGTTCAAGTAATTGGGCATCAGCAAATAAAGTCGGTAATACTGCCTTAGCAAATACTGGCGGAATATTAATACCCGTCAGTTTTCGCTCAATAATAAGGTCGATAAAGGCTTCACAAGTTAAGCGATTATCTTTCAAGACAGATAATTGCACACCGTTGAGTAATGCTATAAATATTTGCTCTTGTGCCCAATCAAACACGATATTAGAAAAGAGTAATAATCGTTCAGCGCCATCAATACCATACAGTGGAGTCATCGCATTAATATGATCACTCAATGCACGGCGTTCAATCATGACGCCTTTAGGGCGACCAGTTGTCCCCGATGTATAAATAATATAAGCAAGGTTTGAACTCGAAATAGGCACATCTAAATTATCAGTACTGACATCAGTGCTTAATTTAAACTGTTCAAGTTCGATTATTTGAGGTTGTGTCACTAAATTACTTGTACAGTCATTCAGTAAAGAAAGGTATTTAGTTTGGCTGATAACTAGGCAGGCCTGGGTATCTTCAAGTATAAACTGGGTACGAGCTTGCGGTTGGCTCGGTGAAATAGGCACATAAGCCGCGCCCGCCTTTAGCACAGCAAGTATACTGATGATGAGCTCAGGACTTGAATCTAGATATAAACCCACTAATTGCTCACCACTAGTTTGCCCTTGTGCTTTTTTAATGGCTCTTGCTAGCTGGTTGGCTTTTTGATTTAACGCCTGATAAGTAATATCTTCATTTTCATAAGTCAGCGCTACGCTGTTAGGTTGCGCTATTGCAAAGTGTTCGAACCGCTTGATTACATCTTGCTGCTCGCAAGGTTTAACGGCAGCTTTTACCAACGTTTGATATTGTTCAAGCTGCGATAAACTTATCAGCTGATGCTCAATGTCAGATTGTTCAACGACAACAGATAAAATGCGATTGAGCTGGTTTAATAACACCGAGCTATGTGAGGCATCCAACCAATCTAAGTCGTATTTTAGTTTAATGACTAAGGCATCAGACTTTTCAAAAGCAACGACTGCTATTGGGTAGTCGAGCTTCTCTCTTGCCGCTTTTAGTTGGTAATCGGTTTCAATCCCAGTTGAGTTTTCTTTTGCAAGTGGATAGTTTTCAAAAACAAATAAGCTGTGGAACAAGCGCTCGCCATTTTGCTGTAAGCGACCAAGCTCACTCGCACTGTGGCTATTGATGTCAGCAATTTTCTGATGAATCGTTTTAAGTAAGGCCTCAACCGTTTGATTATCGTCCCACTCAAGTGCAAGTGGTAGCGTATTGATATACAAACCGACACTGGTCTCTACATCTAATACAGGAATATCTCGACCAGATACCGTTGTCCCGACGATAGTTTGTGTATCTTGAGTGTAGACCTGTATTAATTTATGCCAGGCAAATTGTAAGGCCACATTGACTGTCACACCTAATTGGCGACATTTCGTTTTTAGTTGTTGATATTGCTCTCCGGCTAAACACAACTCTTGCTCTGCAGGGTTATGTAAAACCTTAGTTTGATTAAGGTCGATGCGATTGGTAAACAAGGCGTTTAAATCGTTAACCGTCGACCAACTCTGACTATTTTCTTGCCAAAAAGCATCACTGATGCCACTTTGTTCTTGGTTATACTCTTGGCTCAGAAGATAAGCATTATCAATGAGTAGTTCAGGCGTTTGCTGTTTTTTGAGTTGGTTGTAATTATCATGCACTGCCTGCATTAAAATGGAACTACTCCAACCATCACCAATACTGTGATGCTCCGTTTTTAGAACGGTAAATAAGTACTCAGATTGTTTAATAACAGTAATGCGCAACAAACCAGGTTGACTTAAATCAAAACCTAACGCTCTGTCTTTTTGCTCAATTTCAGCAATTAAACGTGCTCTTTCACACTCTTGTTTATCGCTAATATCAATGAAACTAAAATGTTGATCTTTGATGCTAGCGCCAGCGGTTATAATTTGCAGTGCAGAGCCGTCACTTTGCCAATCAAAAGCAATACGCAAACTTGGGAAACGCAAAGATGCTAACTCCCAAGCTTGTTGATAAAGCGATAAGTCGAGTGCTTGATGGTAGTCCATCAACAGCTGCACACTATACGCATCATCATTCGGTTGACTTAGGTGATGGAAAATAAAACCTTGCTGTAAACTAGTGGCTGGATAAATCGCCTCGATTTGATATTGCTGCTGTAACTTTCGCAAGACCTCTACTGATAAGCCATCAAGCTTATAATCACTTGGTGTAGAAATGCCACCTTGTTGCGCCACTTTAAGCGTATGTTCGATAATCTCATTAATTGCGGTTTGATAAGCTGAAATAAAGTGCTCTGTTGTTGCAGCAGGTAATTTCGAGTCTAGGTGAAGCTGTAACTGGCCATCTTGAATAAAGGCATTGATGTTCAACAATAACTCACTGCTCGATTCGGCGTATAACGGGCCGCAATCTTGGGCATTAATTTGCCAATCACCTCGACTTCCCGCATCCAATTGACCAAGGTAGTTGAAACTAATGTTGGGTAATACGGCCTTATCTAAATGTCCACTTTGTTTTAATGCGCCATACGTTAAACCTTTACTCGGAATAGCTCGGAGCATTTCTTTGGTGTGGACAATTAGGTCATCTAAATTTGTGTAGTGTTTAAGCCTAACCGGGTACAACGTAGTAAACCAACCTAAGGTATTGGATACATCAATTTCATCGGCAATGGTCTCTCGGCCGTGTCCTTCCAAAGTAATATGATTCACTTCAGTATCAAAACAGCGCGCACAAGCCACACTCAAAGCACTTAACAACAAGTCATTAATTTCAGTATTAAAAGCGCTGTTTGATTGATTGATAAGCGATGCTGTGTTTGAGCTATCTAGCGTCAAACATTCACTTTGTTCTGCCCCCGTTTTGTTCAAATTTAACGGAGCGTTAAGCTTGTAATCATCTAAAACAGCTTGCCAATATTGCACATCCGTTAGATTGCGCTTGGCGTAATGCTCAACAGCATCGACCCATTGACGATAGCTCGTCGTTTTGCGTTCTAGCTTCTCACCTGCTAATAAACGCTGAAGATCTTCGCTAATAATGCGCCAAGAGACGGCATCAATCACTAAGTGATGGAATATAAATAACAGCTGGTTTGAACCAGCTCCTGTTAAGTGAATAGCTCGCCAAAGGGGACCATCAAAAATGTCAAAGCTGCTTTGCCATGATGACAACTGTTCAAATAAGCTGTTTTTATCGAGTCCAGATACATCAAATTTGAGAAACTCGCCCATGCTAGCTTGACTATCAGCCGAGTAACGTTGAATAACCTGACCCGTTGCTGTTTGGGTAAAGGTACAACGCAGCATATCGTGCTGCAGTGCTAACTCACTAAGTGCACGCTCTAGTGCGTGCTCAGTAACAGTACTTGGCAATGTTAATCTAAAGGCCTGATTCCAATGATGCGGGTTATCAAGTGCTTTATCAAAAAACCATTGCTGTACTGGTAATAAAGAAAAGTCGCCCTTTAATGTACCTTGCTCTGCATCGATACTCACTTTCTCAGACGCATCAGCTACAAATCGGCTCAGCTGTGAAACAGTTGGGTTATCAAAAATATCTTTTACCCGAACATCAAGCCCCTCTTTTCGCAACTTTGAGGTTAATTGGATAGCAATAATTGAGTCACCACCAATTCGGAAGAAGTTATCATTAACGCTGATTGGTTCTATTGCGAGCAAGGACTGCCAAATAGAGCACAGTTGTTTTTCTGTCGATGATTGTGGTGCTTGATAGCTAGTCGTAATTTTTTTGTTTACTTTAGGTAAAGCGGCTCTGTCTAACTTACCATTTAAAGTACGGGGAATAACCGCAACTTGGGTGAAGCTTGCGGGCAACATATAATCAGGTAAAAAGGTCGTTAAATATTGATTTAGCTGATTAATATCAATCTCGATATTAGCTTGTGCAACATAATAAGCAGCAAGCGATTTATTGCCCTTTTCATCCAGATCAATAACAGCTGATTGCTCAATTCCCTGATACTTATCAAGCGCATGAACAATCTCACTTAGCTCGATGCGATGACCTCTTATCTTAACTTGCTGGTCATTACGCCCTAAGTATTCCAAGCCGATTAGTACCCCTGTTTCATCCATCAACCAACGAACTAAGTCGCCAGTGCGGTATAGGCGAGCACCCGTTTTTGAATCAGCTGAAAAAGGGTTAGCAATAAAATTGCGCGAAGTTAAATCATCGCGATTTAAATACCCCCTAGCAACACCGGCACCACCAATATAAAGCTCTCCGACTTCGCCTGGTGGTTGTAATTGACCTTGTGCATTTAAGATATAAAGATCGACATTATCTAATGCCAAACCTATGTTGTTTGCAATGTCACCCGGTTTAAACGAATGCGCACTGGCACATACGGTTATCTCTGTTGGTCCATACGCATTAATTACACTGCAAACCTGACTTAACTTTTCGAGTAACCCTAATGATGGCGATTCACCCGCACTGACTAAAGTTTTTAGCGAAGATAAGTCGTTCAGCTGCATTTGAGCTAAAAAGATAGGTGGTATCGTGGCCAGTTCGATTTGTTCTGATACGATGAGTTGTCCCAATAAATAAGGGTCTTGGCGCTGCGCTTCATCACAGATATAAAGCTGGTGGCCTTGCAATAAACTAACAAAGATTTCTGACACGCTGGCATCAAAAACATAAGAAGCAAAAGCCAAAGCACTTTGACACTGATTGGCATTAAACGCTTTAGATTGCGCATCAACTAAATGGCACAGATTTCGATGCTCTACCATTACCCCTTTGGGCTGTCCCGTTGTGCCCGAGGTGTAAATGACATAAGCCAGATCGCTTGCCGCGTTATCACTATCATCAAAATCACGGTACTGAATATTAGATAAATCCAACGTATCAAGAGCATTGAGGTGAATATTTCTTGGTATATCTTCAGCGATAGCTTCCAGTTCAGTTAATAAGTGACGCTGAGTTAATACCATTTCAGTCTTAGTATCATTTAAGATAAATGCGACACGTTCACTTGGAAAGCTAGGGTCAATAGGCACATAAGCAGCGCCTGCTTTCATTATCGCCAACATGCTGACGACCATATCTATACTGCGATCTAAATAAAGCGCGATAAGTGAATCGGCTTTTGGACCTTGCTCAAAGGTATCCCGAATCACCTGAGCAAGCTTATTGGCTTTTTCATCTAACGCTTGATACGTCAAAGACTCATCTTGATAAGTAAGCGCTATCGCATCTGGTGTGTTTTGCGCTTGTTCAGCAAAACATTGATGTACCGTTGTACTTTGGTTAGAAACTTTAGCTAACCGGGTTTGGGAAGTTAATAAAAGATCGGCTTCTCTTTCTAGCATGAGAGGCAATGATTCAATAGCTAACTCAGGTTTAGCCAGAGCACTTTGTAATAAATAAACGAGTCGTTCACTGAGTTGAGTAATATCTTGTTTATTAAAATATTGAGTTGAGTAAGTAATTCTCAGCTTAAACCCTGGATCAACTTCATAATTGAGCAATCGAATTTGCAGAGGTTGAATATCGGCATTGTTATTAAGGTGAACAGATTTAACATTGGTGGCATTTAACGAAGATGAAAATGCATCATATAAAACCTGAATGTCACATAAATTATTTTGCTCTTCGTTACTCAAACGCGCGATATGGCTAGCAGGAAATTGACTATGACGCCAAGCCTGTCTGATCGATTTAGCGATTAATTGAGCGTGCTCAAGAAAACTCATCGCTTCTAATCGCTCACATGACACTGGAATACCATTTGAGCACATACCTAAAGCGGGTACTTTCCCTTTTCTCCTACGCCCATGCACTACTGTGCCGACAGCAAACTGATTTTGATCTGTGGTGCGGCTAAAATACAGGCTAACGATACTGATAATGACCGCAAGTGGACTGAGACTGTACTGCTGACAAAATGCGGTTAACTCGCTATCGAGCTGGGCTGATAAATCAAAGCTATGAATATCAGAAATCTTAGATTCATAGCGAACAGGTAAGCGCGAAAAGGTATGTTGTTCAACAAATTGTTGCCAGTAGGCTTGGTCTTTGGTGAACCGAGGTGAATGCATGTAGCGCTGTGCCAGATCGATCTCTTCTCGGTACTGTGGTAAGTCTGCTAACCAACTTGTTGATTTTTGATTAGCGAGGCAATCATAGAGTTTATGAAACAGTTCTGATAGTTCATAAATGCCAACACCGTCGTTAATAATGTGATGAAAGCGAAAATAAATAATGCTAACGCTGTCACTTTGTTTAAATAAGGTGATCTGGAAAACACATTCCGATAAATAGTCCCTAACTTGGTGAAGGTCCTCTTTCATCCATTGATGAATACTTTGCTCAGGGTTATTTTTTGCTGAAAAATCTAAAAATTGTAACGCAGGTTCAGGTAGAGCTTGTCTATCAAATGATTGCAGTGGTAATGCGGCATCAGATGCAGTGAATTGGGTGCGCAGTACGTCTAGATGCTGGAACAATAAGTGCCAAGCTTGCTGAAATAACGCTGGATCAATATGGCTTTCGACACGTTGACACCAAGCTAAATTAAATAATGGGTTATTTGGATTCAGTAACTGTTCGAGATGAATATTTTCTTGGGCGGGATGTAGCTTAAAGTGCTCTCCCAATTGCTGCTCTTCACTGCGACTATTTACTGCGTAACCATTCTTCATCAAAGTCTCCTTACTACCCTTGAACCCTAGGTTTTTATTATTTTATCCATATACAAATCAACGATTTATATGTGACTTTGGGCTTATTCTATCAGAATGTTTTTTGATAACCTGAGTCTTATTTCACAAAACTAGACTAAAAAGCTCTCTTTTTTCGCTTAAAATCAGTGCGCTCTGGCAGATATCTTTTTTCAATTAATGAAAAGATGAAGAGTGCAAAAACAGATATAAAAAGGGGTTACTAATAGGACAGTGTTAGACTTCAGCAAAATTGAAATTCACTACCTTGCAGCGCCGATTTTAGTACTGATGAATCAGCTACAAGTGGTTTAGAAAAAATCAATATTTAGCTTAACAAGCTTTACGATTAAGCGGCGTAAATTTGATACCCTTGCATACAAGATGCAGACACTTATTCAAACTTAAGACTCAACTAGAAGCTAAGTTTGCACAGTGAGAATACATTACCAAGCGGATTTTATGTTTCAATTAACGGATTATATTCATAGTACAGAGCCCTACCAGAAAATAGCGAATGATACGATTGCTTTTACCTGTCAATTTAACCCTGCACACTACCAAGACTCTTTTTTTCAGCAATTAGTAATCAGCCAACCTTTATCGCTATCTAACGCGGTAACCAAGCGCAAAGCAGAGTTTTTGGCCGGACGATATTGTGCCCAATTGGCCCTGAAAAAATTAGGGGTCATCAACCATCAAATCAATATTGGTGAGCAGCGAGAGCCACTCTGGCCTGAAGGCATTAAGGGTTCTATCACTCACAACGAAAGTTGTGCAATATGCGTTATTACAGATAGTTCGACCGTAAGGGGAATAGGTGTCGATATAGAAAGCTATGTCAATGATGAGCAAGCTGAAGAAATGACAGACCTTATTATTAACGAAGAGGAAAAGAAATTAATCAAACAATCATCAATTCCTTTTACTGAACTGCTCACCTGTGTATTTTCAGCTAAAGAAAGTTTATTTAAAGCCCTATTTCCAAGCGTCAATCGCTACTTTGATTTTTTAAATGCCCAAGTAGTAAGTATTGACAGCAATACCGTCACTTTAATCTTGCTGCAATCTTTGACTTCAGAGATAAAAAAAGGAACCCAATATCAAATAACCTGTCACTACCGAACTGACAATGTAACCACTTGGCTGATTGTTCGCTAAAAGCAATCGTTGATAGATACAAAAAAGCCACATCAACGGATGTGGCTTTTAAATTAACACGCATTAATAATCAGCGTTTATTTTTCACGTTTGTTTAGAATCGCTTCGATTTCATCCATTACGGCATCCATACGATTAATAACAGAATTGTATGGTGCTGCGCTTGTCATATCCAAGCCTGCATCTTTTAAGATTTCAACAGGATAATCTGAACCACCAGCTTTTAAGAAATTAAGGTAAGTTTCACGCGCTTCATCACCACCCGTTTTTAACTGATCAACAAAATAGGCAGCACCTGCAATTGAAGTCGCATACTGATAAACATAGAAGTTATAGTAGAAATGAGGAATGTAAGCCCATTCAATCATATCTCTTTCTTCTATTTTCATCACACCTTTATCATGACCGTGATAACGCTTTAAGATCTCACCGTAGATTTGAGTCATGCGAGCACCCGTTAATGCTTCACCTCGCTCAACAGCTTCATGCGTTGCTAATTCAAACTCAGAGAACATGACCTGACGGAAGAAAGTACCGCGCATTTGCTCTAATGCGTAACCTAAATAAAATAGCTTTTCTTCTTCGGTTTTTGCCTGTTCTAACAAGTGCTCTTGTAAGATAATTTCTTTGGCAATTGCTGCGATTTCAGTGGTAAAAATAGAAAAACCCGATAACTCGTATGGTTGGTTTTCGTTAGTCAGCACTTGGTGAAGTGCGTGTCCCCACTCATGAGCATAAGTTGAAGCACTGTTGTAATTGTCTAAATGGTTTAATAAAACCAGTGGATGCACATCATAAGCACTGCCCGACATATAAGCACCAGAACGCTTACCTGGTTGAGGGTATACGTGCATCCAGCGATCAACCGACGCTTTAGCGAATTTGTCTTTGTAGTCTTGACCCATGATATCTAAAGACGCCAACATGTATTCACGCGTTTTATCAATAGGGAAAGTAAGGTCTGTTTCGACTAAATCAGGGTAAATATCGTGATAACCTAAATCGTCGACACCCAACATACGAGCGCGTAATTCAAAGTAACGGTGTAATACATCAATTCTTTCATTCGTTACTTTAACTAAGGTGCGATAAACCTCTTCAGGAATATTATCGCCTGACAAGAAATATTGTAGCGTGTTGTCATATTTGCGGGCTTTACCCATAGCAACGTTTGCTTGAACTTCACCATTAAGTGTTGCACCTAATGTACTTTCGAAGTCTTTATATGTGCCCCAAAACGCATCAAATACCGCAACGCGATCGTCGCGATTAGCCGCAGCTCTGTGCAATGAGTAACCAGCGTTTGTTAAGTGTGCTTCTGTACCATCGCTTAAAGTAATGCGTGGCCACTCAATTTCAGCATTAGCTAAAAAGTCACGTGCATTTTGTGAAGCAGAAAGTGCAGTACCCATCATAGATAGTACTTTTTCAGTTTCAGGAGATAAAACATGTGCGCCTTTGCGAATCACATTGCGTAAATAAAAAGCGTGCTTTTCTAAGCCTGGTTCACTTTTGATAAACTTTTCAATGCGCTTTTGGCCAATAGCCACAATCTCAGGTGACATGAAACTTGCTTTTGCACTGGCATCTTGAAAAAGAGCTTGTAAGCGACCAACCATCTCTTGACCAGTCGCATCACCTAAATTGGTGTTACGCATATTTGATGCATACGTCCAAACGCGCATCACTTCTTTTGTGTAGGTCGATTTTGCATCGAGTGCAGCTAACAGCGTTTTAGCACTTTTACCAAGCTTGCCCTTGTACGCATCGATTGAATCAATTTCGCTGCGTAAGCGTTTTAGCTCATCTTCCCAAGCTTGCTTGTTTGGGTAAAAGTCCGTTAGATCCCAAATGTGCTGCTCATCAACTTGTTTGTTACTTGTAGTTTCAGCTTGAACAGGTGCTGCAAAAGCAGCAAAGCTTAGTGCACTGGCACACAATAATGCAGACGCTTTTAATTTAAAGTTTCGTATTGTCATTGTATTCTCTTCTGGATTGTTAACTCGCCACCTAATCAAGTAGGTTGAGTAACTAGCGCTGCGCTCTTTTGAACGCTCGCTTTTAATTGTTATTCAGCAAAAATTAACGCGGGTAATTGGCTGACTGCACCATGCCCATTAAGTCACTACACACACTTATAGTTATCGTCAATTTAACTCACGCATGCTAGCAAGTGTTGCTATTAATACCAATGAACCCAGTACAAAACCCAAGTGTAAAAACGGAAAGTAGAGATTACAAAATACCTCATTAATTTACGTGCGGTTAAGAAATAACTTTGCTCTTTTTTGCACTTTCAACCCTTTGGTTTTTTCCTTGAAAACCTTAGGTAGGGCTAAGTAACTGATTATCAGTAATATTTAGACACACTCTATAACTTGTTGTTTCATTAAATGATAACTGTTATCATTTGTGTTAACACTTTTAAAGTCATGACTGTTCTCTTCTATAACGAAGCCGACTCAATTGCAACTAACACTTTAGTGGGTCTGTGTTCATTTTGCGGACAAGTTCAGTCTATTAAGCGTTATACACAATTTATAAATTGGATTAAGGAGCAAGGAAAATGAACATTAATACTTCATTCAAAAGAACCATGTTAGTCGCATCTATTACAGCAGTTTTAACAGCCTGTGGCGGCGGTAGTGGCGGCTCATCTAGCTCGGCCCGTACATCAACGGCAACAGCTACTGATACCGCAACAGAAGTAGAACAAAGCCCACTATATTTAGTAAAAACGACTGACTGGTCAACTGACGAAGGTACAAGTGTGGTTTTCGTAACAGACTCATTAGACAGTGAAACAGTATTCAACCCTGCTGAAGCAAAATTAGTATTACCAGGCTACCACTATGTGTCTGTTAATGAGTCAGCAGATGGTGAAGAAACAGCATTCCATTTAGCAGTAGATAATACGCCAACACTTCAACGTTACGTTGTTGATGAAGATGGTGATGTTTACCAAGATGGCGAAATGGATTTTACTCAGCAAGGTGTTACAGACATGCGTAACGCGATGCGTGCCGGAGTTATCTTCAATGCTGAAAAAGGTTACTTCGTCGACTTTGCTTCACTTCAAATCGTTGTTTTTAACCCAACTGAAATGACGCTAACTGAGACGATCGACATCTCTGATTATGCTGTTGAAGGTTATCCTGAGCGTTGGTCTATTTATCCAGTTGTTGATGGCGATCGCGTTGTAGCAGCTATGACTCACTCTATTACTAACGCTCAAGGTATTTCATTCCCAGCGCCAGTTAGCCACTTACTAGTTATTGATACTAATGATAATAGTGTTACGGTTGACGGCCACACAGCATGTGGTGGTGTATCTTCTTCTGCTAAAGATGATGAAGGAAATGTTTATTTTGCCACTCACCATCAGCAATCTGTAGCTTACACAGTTGGCCTACCAGGTATTCCAACGCCTTGTATCATCCGTATGGAATCAGGTGCAAACGGTTGGGATGACAGCTACTACTTAGATTTAACACAGTTAACAGACAATAACCGTCCAGCTTATGGTCTTATTGCAGCTGATGGTAACAAAGCCTATACCCTTATTTACTCGGATGATGCAGAGCCAATTACGCTTGCTAATTATGAAGCGACAGCATGGACTAACAACTGGGAATTCAATAGTTTTGAGTTAGATAACGCACTAGCAACAGCAACTAAAGTCGAAGGTACTCAGCCGACTAACCATAGAATCAAAACTGGTTCTTTCAAAAATGAAGCTGATGGTACGACGCCATGGGTACATCGCATCAGCGCAGATTGGAGTGAATCAACACTTTACAATGCAACAAATACAGAAAGCTGGAATGTTTTAACAACAATTCCAGGTGATGCAGAAACAGTGTCGAGATTACGTTAATTTAGATACTCATGTTTTGGGGTGTTACCTTTGTATTCGTAATGAATACCTTAGGTAGCATTCCAACTTCATAATACCTTAATTAATCAACTTTAATTTAGCCACTCACCTCCCTTTTTCTCAATCACAAAACCTAAGATTTTGAGTAATCCAGCTATGTTCAGTAAAAAACCTCTCTCTTTAAGTAAATCTCATTCAGCATGCTTGGCTTTATTGCCAGCTCTTTTTAGCTTTTCTACACAGGCTTTAGCCCAAAATGTTAACGAGCCTAAAACTGATGATTCAGAACTAGAACGTGTTTCTGTTGTCGGAAAAAAAACCGAATTTCAGACACTTAAAGACTCAGCAAAAGCCGTTGATTTAATTGATACCACTAAAGATCAAAAGCTCACCGTTGATATTGCTGAAATAATGGCGAGAACCCCAGGGGTAACTGTTCGCCGCAGTGGTGGTTTAGGTTCAAGAACGCGTTTTTCACTAAATGGTTTAACAGATGACCAAATTCGCTTTTTTGTCGATGGTGTACCGATTGAAATGTCAGGTTATTCGCTAGGTATTAATAATATCCCGGTCAATCTTGTTGAACGAATAGAAGTGTATCACGGTGTAGTACCGATAGATTTTGGCGCTGATGCCCTCGGTGGGGCCATTAATGTTGTTACCGACCAAAAACTGGATAGTAACGGTGGTTTCTCACTCCAGTTTGGCGATTTTGGGACCCGTCGCACAACTTTATCACTGAATCACAAAAGCGATAATGGCTTTTTTGTTCGCTTTAATGCCTATTCAGATGCCGCAGATAATGACTATGAAATCGATGTAACTGTTCCTGATGAAAAAGCAAGACCAGTCAATGCTACCGTAGAACGTTTTCACGATGATTACTCAGCTGACGGTATTACATTAGACTTAGGTATCACTGATCAAAAGTGGGCAGATCACTTGCAAATTTCTCTGTATAACAGTGAATTTGAAAGTGATGTTCAACACAATATCAATATGTCAGTGCCTTACGGTGAAGTTGAATATAGCAGAGAGAGCAAAGGGGTGAATCTTCGTTACGAATATGCCTTATCGGAAGCTCTAAACTTCAATTTGGCAATGGGCATAGCCGAAACGGATACCCATTATATCGATGTAGCAGATTACAATTACAACTGGTTTGGTGAACAAATTATCACCCCAGCTCCTAACCCAGGTGAAGTCAGCAACCAGCCTAACAACACTATTTTTAGTGGTGATGATAGCTTTGCCCGAATATCACTGGCTTGGCAAATAAATGGCAACCACAATATCAAGTTTTTAGTTGCACCTACCTTAAACGAACGTTCAAACAGAGATCTGTTGTTAACCGATGACGAAAGCAATGCAAAATCGCCAACTCAAGAAATGTTGTCAATTGTTTCGGGTATCGAACACACTGCAGACTTACTCGATGATCGCATTCAAAATATTTTATTCATTAAACACTATCATTTAGATGTCAGCGCAGAAGAACCTCTTATTGGCAATCGAATTAATAAAAAAGATCGCACTAGTAACTTTACTGGGTGGGGTAACGCTTTTCGCTACAATATAAATGATTGGTCTTATGCAAAGGCATCTTACGAGCATGCTACACGTTTGCCGACACCAAAAGAGATTTTTGGTGATGGGGTCTTAATTCTTGAGAATCTCGATTTATCAGAGGAAGTCAGCCACAATTTCAATTTAGGCTATAACATCACCGAGCTTGAATCAAAATGGGGTAATTGGCGAGGCGAGTTAAATTTATTCTTACGAGATATCGATGATTTAATTCGATTTTTGCCAGGTGATAGAACGGCAATCTATCAAAATATAGGCAGTGCTAAATCAGAAGGTGTACAAGGCGGATTAGGTTGGACGTCTCCAGAAGGCTTTGTTGATTTTGATGTCAATTTTACTTCAATGGATTTCACTAATACTACTGATGGCAGCCCATTTGAAGATAGACGAATTCCTAACGAACCATACAAATATCTAAATGCCTCTCTACGAGCTAATTGGCAGGATTTATTTAGAGATATAGACGAGTTAAGTGTCACATGGAATTTGCGCTTTGTTGATGAATACAGTCTACTATTCAGTGGGCTAGGTAATAATAACTCGACATCTCTCGATACCTCTGTTGAATCGCAAACGAGTCATACTTTAGGAACAACATATTCGACAGATATTGCTGATTTTGACGTTAGTATTAGTGCTGAAGTACAAAACTTAACTGATGAAAAATTATATGATTACATAGGTGTACAAAAGCCTGGCCGTTCATTTAACGCAAAGTTAATCGTTAACTTTTAATTAATTTAATTGTTCTGCTAGGTAACTGAAAAAGGGGCAATATCACTTGCCCCTTTTTGCGTATGACTGATTTGTTAAAGCGTGCTCTATTCCGCTTTGACTTTAAAGCAACAAGTAACGCTTATCCATCTAGCTATTCTTTAGGTTGAACCTTTTCAAGTGTAATTCGACTTCAAGCTAAATCGCTGTATTTTCCTTGGCGACTCGCAACACACCTTCTGTTTTTTCAAACAGGCGTAGTTGATTATCAATCACTAACCCTAGTCAAAAGCCATGTCTATATTTGCCAACGACCTACTTTAGCTATAGCAAATGTCTCAAGCTTGTTGCTGATATCCTCGATTGTCAGAAAGGTAACAATTGACCAAACTTACATCAAAGTTAAAAAGTTAATGATGGACAGCCAAAATGGACTTTTTCATAACATTGATAGTTATTGTTGCAGTAATTACTGTATTTGTTAGTTGCAGCTTGTATGACGACTATGTGACATTTAAAAAAAGTGCCCGACAGACTAAACGCTTTTCTGCTCCCAAATAACAATGAGTGGTAGGCATAATCTTGCTTTTGTCTGGGCAAGTTTTCTTTTATCCTAGATATATCATGCCCTAAACCTATAGTGATATGTCTACTTCTCGCCAACAAATCAGGCAACTCATCCGCCAAAAAAGACAAAGCCTGACTCCTGAGTTTCAACAAGAAGCAGCTAGTAGGCTGGTTTCAGTAATCAAAGAAAATCGCTTTGCAGTTGAACTAAAACATAAAAAAGTGGCTTTGTACCTCTCTAACGATGGAGAGCTAGATGTAACAGAAGCAATTAAACTTTGCTGGCAGCAATCTGCTGAAGTATACCTGCCTGTTCTTCACCCTTTTGCAAAAGGTCATTTACTCTTTTTGCGCTATCAAGAAAATGACAAGCTTCAGAACAACAAATATGGTATTTGTGAGCCTGTACTCGATGTCAGAAATATCTGCCCTGTAGCTGAGCTTGATATTGCTTTTACTCCCCTTGTTGCATTTGACCTGGCAGGAAATAGGCTTGGAATGGGAGGCGGCTATTATGACAGAACCTTTAACTTCCTGACGAAAACAAAAAAAAGCCATAAAACTCAATTAATTGGGCTTGCCCATGAATGTCAAAAAGTAGATAAGTTACCGATAGAAACTTGGGATGTACCTTTGAAACAAATCATTACACCAGTGAATAATTATTTATTTTAAGTGAATAAGATTTAACTTTGATTCAAATTTTATTCAACAAAAATACATATTTGTCGTAGGCTATTTGCACATTTTTTGCTATACTCCGCGCTCCAAAAAAGACGGGCATTTGCGTATGACTCAAGACGATAAAAAGCGCGCTGCAGCTGAAGCTGCGATCAAATATGTTGAACCCGGCACTATTATTGGTGTGGGTACAGGTTCAACGGTCAATTATTTTATCGATGCATTAGAGCCGATAAAACTGGACATTGAAGGTGCAGTATCAAGCTCAGAAGCATCAACGAAGCGATTAAAGGCAATGGGAATTCCCGTTTTTGATCTGAATTCTGTCGATATGATGGATATCTATGTTGATGGTGCTGATGAAATTGACGCAGATAAATGCATGATTAAAGGCGGTGGTGCGGCCTTAACACGTGAAAAAATTGTTGCTGCGGTAGCAAAAAAATTCATTTGTATCGTCGATGACACAAAGCAAGTCGAAACTTTAGGTGAGTTTCCATTACCCGTTGAAGTTATTCCGATGGCGCGCAGCTATGTTGCACGTGAAATCGTTAAACTTGGTGGGGACCCTGTTTATCGTGAAGGCGTCGTCACTGACAACGGCAATGTGATATTAGATGTTTACAACATGCGTATTGATGCACCTATGGTTTTAGAGAAAGCATTAAATCAAGTGGTTGGTGTCGTAACCAACGGCTTATTCGCCCACCGTGGCGCAGATGTTGTATTGGTAGCCGATGATAACGGCGTTAATACCGTCGAATAATCAAACCCATTTTATTATTTTAACTCTTGTTTTTAACTGTATAAAAACGAATAACGGCAAAGAGAATTATGAGCAATTTTTCATTAGCGAAAGATAAAATTAAAATCCTTTTATTAGAAGGCGTTCACCAAACTGCATTAGAAAGCTTACGCAGTAATGGCTACTCGAACATTGAGTACCTTAAAACGTCATTACCAGAAGATGAGCTAATTGAGAAAATCAAAGACGTTCACTTTATCGGTATTCGTTCACGTACACACTTAACAGAGAAAGTATTAGCAACAGCTGAAAAATTAACAGCAGTGGGTTGTTTCTGTATTGGTACTAACCAAGTTGACTTGCAAGCAGCACAAAACTTAGGCATCCCAGTTTTCAATGCACCTTTCTCAAATACACGCTCTGTCGCTGAATTAGTTTTAGGTGAGATCTTATTATTACTTCGTCGCATTCCTGCTAAAAACGCTCAAGCACACCGCGGTGGTTGGGATAAGTCAGCAGTAGGCTCTTTCGAAGCGCGTGGTAAGACATTAGGCATTATCGGCTACGGCCATATTGGTACTCAGCTTGGTATCTTAGCTGAGACAATCGGTATGAATGTTATTTTCTACGATATCGAAGATAAGTTACCGCTTGGTAATGCAAAGCAAGTTAAGAAGTTAAATGAGATGTTAGCACAATCAGACGTCGTTTCGTTGCACGTGCCTGAAACAGCATCAACGCAAAACATGTTTGGTCCAGCTGAAATTGATGCGATGAAACACAGCTCAATCCTAATTAATGCATCTCGTGGTACCGTTGTAGATATCGATGCATTAGCAGAAGCAATCCAATCGGATAAACTTTCTGGTGCCGCGATTGACGTATTCCCTGTTGAGCCCAAAGGTAACGACGAAGAGTTCCAATCGCCTTTACGTGGCCTTGACAATGTTATTCTTACGCCGCATATCGGTGGTTCTACACAAGAAGCACAAGAAAATATCGGTTTAGAAGTAGCGGGGAAATTAGCAAAATACAGCGATAATGGCTCTACACTTTCTGCGGTTAACTTCCCTGAAGTATCTTTACCAGCACATGAAGGCCGCAGCCGCTTACTGCACGTTCACAAAAACAAGCCTGGTGTATTAACACAAATCAACTTAGCATTTGCTGACAAAGGTATTAATATCTCTGCTCAGTTCTTACAAACCAATGCGGATATTGGTTATGTAGTAGTTGAAGTTGACACTGCTGACTCTCAAGCTGCATTAGCTGAATTAAAGCAAATTGAAGGTACGATTCGCGCCCGCGTATTACACTAATCAGTACATACTGATTGATTCAAATAAAAGCGCCTAATGGCGCTTTTATTGTATTTACTCCTTGGTAAAACTTTTCTCCCTCTTTTCAACTGTTGATTTATTACCCTATACTGTTAAGTTATTAAATAAATACTTATAAAAGAAAGAGATGCAGAGTCAGGCTTACCAACTGGATGGTAATTTAAAGAAAATTGCCGATTCACTAGTGACTGCTTACAAAACTGAAAAGTTCGAGCAAGTGTTTGCAAAATCAACAGCTAAACTTGATCGCGGCCAACAGTTTAAAATCAAGTCTGAGCTTGCTCGATTATTTAAACCTTTCGAACGAACCATCGATTTAACAGATGAGAGTGATTACCGAGTTGAAGAGTTTGAATGGAACGGCAAACGCTTTTACTTTGATGATATTGCTAAGCGAATATTTTTAATCGAAGTTGAACGCTTTGGCGATCAATACACAGAAGGTGTGTATGAACGTATTAAGGACAAAGCTAATTATCAAGCTTTCGAAAAGCAATTCGTTTACGAGCAAAAAATCAAGCAGTATGAAGTACCTATCACAGAACTTGGCCTGACAACTCGTCGTTTAGAAGAGCGTATCTACCTTTCAAAACCTGTGAGTTTATTCCTGCCTAACGGTTATGAGTTACAAGTTTTCAGCTCTAATATTTCAAGAAGTGGCTTACTAATAAAAGTAGAGCCTTTTGGTAGCGTACAAAAAGACAGTATTGTCGAAGTCAACTTCCACGCTTTAACCCGTGATTACGTTTTTAATCAAACGGCTAAGTACAAATATAGAGTAGTTTTTTGTGCCTCGAAAGCGGAAAAAGACGGCACTCAAAAAATAGGTCTGCAACTTGTTGATAACGACTTTGAGTGGTCGCAATTTCTCGATAAATTTATCAAAGAGCACCGAACCCGATTTCAAGTTGATATTACTAACGCAAGTCAAATGGTTGAATCTCGGTTAATTGAAGATCATTTGCTCAAAAAGACAGGCTGGTTTTCTATTTATGTCTCAGCCCAAGATGACAAACTCAGTCAAGCGGGGCATGGTTTATGCAACCAACTCAATAGAAAAGATTTGAACTTCTTTGCCGATGAAACTAAAGCTCAACGCATTCACACGTTTTTAGTCAAAGTTTGGTCCGAGTTAGCACTAAATCGGTCTGAGTGCATCGCTGTTGCAAAAATCAAACAAGCAGGAAAAATTAGCTTTTATGCAAGATCAGTACAAAATTTGGCAAATAAAGGCAAACTAGAAAGTTTCTTCCAATTTGCCCAATCAAATGGCGAGTTGGGATTGTTTACCTGTCAAAAGTTAGCAATTACAGAAGCACAATTAGAACAAGTAAAACACAATTGGTTTAAAACCGCAGTAGAAGCAGATATCGCGTTATCTCCTCTTGGACGTATCAATCATCTAGTGTTACTTCACAGAATGTCTGAGCATGAGAGTTTAATGAAGTTAAAACCTTCATCTACCCCTATTGATGCAAATAACTTAGCAGAATTTGCATGCCCTAAATTAAAAGCGATTAACTTTTCAGCGCTCAATGTTGAACCAGGCTGTGCACGCGCCGAAGTAAGGTATTTTTTCCAAACGCAAGCCGTTTTAAATAAGCCCAACCAACCCAAGCTTGCAGCTTCGACACTGGATTTGTCATGTCATGGAATGCGAGTACAGTTAAAAGCAACAGAGCAGCTAGAACAAGGTGATATTGTTGAGATCAGTATTCCCAGCTTTGAACGCTTTGGCCGAGCAAACATGCTTAGTAAAGCTAAATTTCGAGTTGTCGGCTTAAACCCAGCCCTTAAACAAGCTCATCTTTGCTTATTGAATGACAATAACCAACACGCCACGGCAGATTTTGTAAAAAAAGTGCTAAAAGCCAATGCAGCTAAATTAAAAGTGAATGATAAATATGACAAGTTTATCCTTTTGCAAAAAGCACTACGCACTGTATTTGTTACTTTTTACCCAGCTATTGCTTTTGGCGTTTTACGAGATAATAAAGCCTTACTTGGGTTTAATCGAATTTTAGTATCGAGTAAATCCGTTAATGAGCTGCAAGTACTCAGTGAGTTACAATCCCCGATTAGCGACAATCAAATCTCAGTTTTTCAATTAATATATGACCCTAAACGCAACCCAACGTTTATTCGCTCACTGACGCGTTTTAGTAAAAATGCAGAAGCGTTATCCGATGAGCTTATCTTTAATAAACTCCCCAATAGAATTGATATCCCCAAACATGCCCGTGCAGGAGGTAACCCCAAATTAACCCTTGATTATGTCAGAGGCGCGTTAAAAACGGGAGAGTTTGCGAGTCTTTATATGAATATCCAAAGTATCAATGAAATGAATTTAGATTGTGTAGCAGATGCCTTTAAATACATTCAGGCTTTTAACCCGCACAAAGCAATTGAAATTGAAAATTTTGCGAAACAGTTAATGGGGATAGTAGAGGTGCTAGACACTTCTATGTTGTGGCGTCATACTCACCTACTTCCATTCGAGTACGATACAAGTGGCTAGCACGGTTTGCTAACCACATATCACTTAGCGAATTAAATCGCCTCGTCGTTCTCTTCCCCAGTACGAATACGGATTACGCGCTCGACAGGTGTTACAAATATTTTGCCGTCACCAATTTTGCCACTGCCAGCCGATTCAACAATAGCTTCGATACAGCGATCAACTTGGTCATCACTTAATACAATTTCTAATTTAACTTTAGGCAAAAAGTCAACATTGTATTCCGCACCTCGATAAAGCTCTGTATGTCCTTTTTGGCGTCCAAAACCTTTAACTTCAGTTACTGTCATACCCGTAATACCTAAATCGGCAAGAGATTCTCTTACGTCATCTAGTTTGAAAGGCTTAATTACCGCTGTTACGCGCTTCATTTCTATCTCCATCATCGAAATTCAACTACAGATTTAGCTTAAAGCATAGTCAAAGGAGTGCAATGAAAAAATGTGTCTTTTCTGCGTTTATTTTCCAAATTTTGTTATAATTAGGCCTTTATTGATAGCCTTGAGAATTATAATCGGATGAACCAAGATCAAATCGTTGCCGAAATGCGAGTTTTACCTGAAATTGACGTCAAACTTGAAATCCAAAGGCGTGTTAATTTTATTAAAAATCAACTAACCCAATCTGGTTTAAAGAGCTTAGTATTAGGTATTAGTGGTGGTATCGATTCATCAACACTTGGTCGCTTAGCCCAAATTGCAATTAATGAGCTTAACCAAGAAACTAATAGCCAGAGTTATCAATTTATAGCAGTCAGGTTACCTTACGACGTGCAAGCCGACGAAGACGATGCTCAACAAGCTTTAACTTTTATTCAGCCATCTCATACGATCACCATTAATGTAAAACCAGGCAGTGATGCGATTCACCAAGAGGCAACGACAGCGATGCAAGCAATTGGTCTAATGCCTGAGTCTGAAAGCCATGTTGATTTTGTCAAAGGTAATGTCAAAGCGAGAGCACGCATGGTTGCTCAATACGAAGTCGCAGGCCTAGTGAGAGGTTTAGTACTGGGCACTGACCACTCTGCAGAAAATATTACGGGGTTTTATACGAAATTTGGGGATGGAGCTTGTGACCTTGCACCGTTATTTGGCTTGAACAAACGTCAGGTTAGACAAATAGCAAGCCATTTAGGCGCACCGGAGAAGTTAGTGTTTAAGGCACCGACAGCCGATTTAGAAAGCTTGAGCCCACAGAAAAAAGATGAAGATGCACTGGGTATTACTTATGATCAAATTGATGATTTCCTCGAAGGTAAAACCATCAGTAAAGATGCAGCTGAAAAATTAATCAACATATACATGAAAACGCAACACAAGCGCCAAGCCATCGCAACAATCTACGATTAATACCTAACTACAATTGCTATTTATTTTGTAACGTCCAAGTTCACCTTTGATTTGGACGTTATAAAAAATCCTTCCTATATAAAATAAAGATCTACCAAAGCTAGCTCATTTGCCCATTTCTTGTTCTAAATTTATAACAACAAAAATAAAGGGTTAAATTTAATGAAAGGATTTACACTACTAGAAGTATTGATTTCACTAGCAATTCTCTTTGTCTGTTTATCGCTTGGTGTGCCCAGCTTACTAAACATGCAAAACACCTATATGGTTGATAAACAGGTCATCACATTAAAAAAGCAACTAAACTATGCTCGCTTTCAAGCTATACATCTAGGAACAAGGGTTACGGTTTGCCCACTAGACAAATTCGGTAAATGTCAGAGTAATTGGAAAAATGGCTATAGTATTTTTGTTGATAATCAAAAAATGGGGTTATTTACAGAGGAATCAGATCTATTACTAGTAAAGAATCAGCTTTCAAATAACCTCAGTTTGAAATACAACGGCGGCAAAAAAATAGTATTTGATAGTATTGGCACGCTCGATAGTGGCTCTGGTACATTTCAATTTTGTTTACCCACAGATACTAAAGCAATTTGGAGCCGTGCGCTTATCGTTTCTCTAGCAGGCAGAGTTCGTTCTTCATATGATATTGATGGTGATGGTGTAGATGAAAAGTACTATTCCAATAAGAAAAGTGATCTGACCTGCAGCTAACGGACAGCAAATTGTACAAAAAACAAACTAAAATTACCTTTAACCTAGTGACATATTTTTACAAGTTTGTAATAATGCTTAATTAAATTTTGAACAGTTGTATCAATCAGGGGGCTTTGCATGCAAGCGAATAAAGGTTTTACTCTATTAGAACTAATGGTCGTGATAGCAATTATGGGGGTGGCTCTAGCTATCGGTATCCCAAGCATGCAAGACGCAATGCGTGATAGCATTGTCAAAGAGCAAATCCTCAGAATTAGTAAAGATGTCATCGCGACGCGTAACCACGCAATAAATTACGAGACTACCGCCTCAATTTGTCCCCTTGCAGCAAGAAATGACTCTTCAGAATGTGGTAATGACTGGAATGAGGGCTATATGGTTTTCTTAGATGGTAATGCTGATGGTGCATTTACCCAAGATAACGACAAACTTTTATTTGTTCGAAATGAACTGGTTGAATTTGGTAATTTATTTTTCCCTGCAACAAGTTTCAGTTACACCATGGATGGCACGTATAGTAACCAAGAATTAAATGGCTTACCTTACCGTTTTGAATTCTGTCCGCATAGCACGAATGCTAATAATGTAGCTAATCATTCAAGGGCTGTGATAATCAATTTGGGTGGTCGCCCCAGATCGTCCGCAGATATCAATGATGATGGCAAACACGAGTTTTGGTCAAATGGTATGACTGCCCAAGCTCAAGATATAGATTGTGTTTAAGACAATTTTAACTAATAAGTTCAGTATGAAAAAAACAGCTCTCAATACAATAATAACATCAAGCCTTTTATTCGTTCCCTCAGTCCCTTTTGCTGCTGATCTTGGCCTAACTTCTGAATTTGGTGTAATTGTGTTAGGTGATTATGACGATACAGTTGAGTCGGCAACAACTAATGCTCTTCATAGTAGTACATTAATAAACGGTGACGTCATTACCAAAAACACAATTGGCGGTAACGTCCCTTATGATCCTCTCAAAACCAAGCCTTGGGTGTTAGTTGCAGGTGGTGATGTAGAAGTTCAAGGCTCAGCTCCGATTTTGCTTAACAGAGGGCATTTATGGCAGGGTGGAAAGTTAACCCTTGTATCTGATATTGGTATCGTCGGTAAGCCCTATATTGATCAAGGTAAGCTCAATATTTGTGGTCGCCCATCTGATGATCAAGCCAATTGTTATTCAATTGATTGGGAAAACAGCCTATCAACGCCCTATCATCAAACTAAGCCTTATTTTATGGCCTGTTTTGATAGTAATACAGGTACCGAAGTATCGGATACAGACTGTATCAATGACCCTGACAGATTGACTTATAAATTTAGAATTAAAGATAGCGATAGATTAAATTTATTCGATCTAGGTTCAACCTTAAACGACCCTACTGCTTACCCATCAAATACTGCTTTAGATTGTTTTGGCTGGGGTTGTCAACTAACACTAAATGATGATGGTCAAAAATCAGGCATTCAAGTTGCTTATGTTACCCTTGCACAACTTACTCAAAGCAACTGGAGTATAGAGCCAAACGGTTTTACTAAAACTGAAATACAGTCTATGGATGTCAATACTGATGGGCAACCAGATGGTGTTTCAATCATCATTAACGTAATTGATGCTGCTGGACAAGATATAGATATAACGAATCAATCATCGCTGCCTTTCATGACAGGTGCTACAAACCCTACCGATTGTTCAGAGAGAGCTGGCTTTACTTTTGGCTCTGGCTTTTTAGACTACCATGACTGTAAACCCCCAGTCACTTCCGGTGGCTACACTGTAATTGAGACGTCTCCAACTTTCGCATCTAGAGTTATTTTGAACTTTACTGGTGCAAAATCCATTAAATCACCTGCCATGCACGGTATGTTACTAGCACCGGCTGCCAAGGTAGACCTAACATCTGGTAATGCAACAGGCCCAATTATCGTTGACACTTTAAAAGGTAATGCAACGGCATCTAGTTCAGGCTTTAGTGGAAGTATCTCTTCTGCAGGCTGTCCTGCCGGTAATGAGTTTGATATCGATTTGGTAGGTAAAACAGAATACAATGACCTTGAGAAAGTGTTTCCTTACACTGTCAGTACGAGTAGTATCTCTTCAACGGGTACATCGACTTATACCTACGAAATATTGAAAACTACTTGGTATAAAAACTTTGATGGGTTACTAAAAAATGAAGCATTTCCATTAGCTGTAGGCGATTCAAGTGCAGCAATTGGAGCTACAGTGGGTAATATAACATTAGAAGTACCGTACCTTGGAGAGTACCTCGTTACAGTGAAAGCTTCGGATAACAACTCAACCTGTACGAGTATTCAAAGTTTTTCATTTAAATTTTCGAGTAAATATAGCTTCCATTAAGTTGAAAGCTTATCAAAGTGACCCATCCTAGTATGGGTTGACACTTTTTTGATTAAAACGCCTGATGAATTTCATCGGGCGTTTTGTATTTTAAGGCCGAATGTGGCCTTTGTTGATTATATAAATCGACTGATTGTTTTACCATTTCCCTTGCCTCATTTAGGTTATTTGGTTTCATTAACAAGTATTCGTTTTTAAGAATACCGTTTACTCTCTCAGCCAGTGCATTTTGATAGCAGTCATAACCATCTGTCATTGAAC
>NZ_JABULX010000012.1 GCF_013328345.1 Marinifaba aquimaris | reverse complement strand
AATTCGATGTTGAGAGATGGCGTCATGTGGGATGACACAATATGTCAAAATTAACTATTGACGCCATAGTCTCTTGTTAGATTTCAGTACTCATCAACGCGTTAAGTTTTTTATACATTGGCGTTTGAGAAAACTCTTCATTTGAATAGCCGATTCTGAAAGAAGATTCTAGCTTCTCACGAGCTACGTCTCCTGAGTTATTCGTTCCCCAAACTTTTCTCAGTGCCAATCCTAAAAGTTCGACAACATCATGACCACTAGATATATTTTTTACATCTAGCAATCTTTTAGGTAAACCAGCTTCAAAAATTGTGCTCAATATATCGGCATCTATTTTTGTGTCGCTCTTAGAATTTATCTGATTTATCAGCTTTCCTTCATTTAACTCCAGCGTTTTTGAATCGACAAACTTGGAAAAATCTAATTTTTTTATTGGATAGTTATATCCTTCTTTTAAGCTAAAATACCTCAACCTTCCCATCTTTGACGCTATGGAATAAATTTTAATTTTAACTGCATTTATATCTATTTCTTCATTTGAATCTAAAGGGAGCTTGAACTTTGAGCCATACTCGACGATTAATCGGTGTAAAGATGTCGATTCAAAGAGAGATATTTCTAAGTCTCGAAAGTCGGTTGTAACAATATAATTTTCATCAACTACAACGCCTAATTCCTCTCTGTAATCCCGGTCAATGAAGCCAAAAACTGCTTTAGCAATTGATTCTTCGATGACTTGAGATATGACACCTACTACATTTTCCCATCCTAAAGCCACAATAGTATTCGGTGTTTTTTCGAGAGTCTTAGTAGAAAAAAACACTCCATCAGAATCTCCTTCGACAACTAACCATGGTTTTTGGGACTCTGACATTGAAATTTCCGTAACAATCTCTTCAGCAGTTTGACTTAAACAACTAGTCATTCAAAATGCCTCCATCAAGAGATACTGCGAGATCCCTCCTAGTGCCAATTATTTGTGGTGAATGCGTTGCAACTAAAAACGAATGCTGGCCTAAGTTTGCTATTTTCGAAATATCAGATAAAAACTGTCGTTGCCAATCTATGTGTAATGATATTTCTGGCTCATCAATTAAGAAGAACGAATTGTCACTTGTTTTAAATATCAATTCATAGAATAAAACAATCTCATGCTGCTCACCCGAGGATAATTGAGTTGGCTTTAATACTTGTTTTTTTCCTTGAATTGTTTCAATGAAAAAACCATCTTTCTGGCTTACTTTGAAGCTTTTATTTCTAAGCTTCTTAGTTATTATGCTTAAAAAGGTTTCTATTCTTAGTAGCAAATCATCAAAAACTGCTAACTTCTCATTTATATCTTGTAAATAGAGTGTCAGTACTTTCTTCTCAGTGGCCTCAAAAGCCTTACTAGGTAGAGCAAGGTTTTTTTCTTGTTGAATCAAGCCTGCTTCCATTAACTTCTCAATTTTTCTTTCAGTTTCATCATAATCACTTCTTATTTTTTCTTCTGAGAGTGCTGCTGTTGAGTACATTGATAGCAGCCTTTGTGGAAATGACCTGTCTTTTGATTGAGAAACCGCAGATGATTCAGCTAATAACCTTGATATTTTATTTTTTATTTCATTTGAATAAATTTCGATTACATTAGTTACATTCTGCTCTGACCTGTGAGTTCTATTTTCAATATTAACTTTCAATAGCCTTTGAGTTTGGACAAAGTGTAACTTGGCATTTTCTTGAAGGGATTGCAGCCAATCTGGTCTTTTCTTTCTACTTGTAAATGGAAGTCTATGTGAAAACCTTTCAATTACCTCATGATATGAAAGAACTTCATCCGTTCTTCCATCAACCCACCTTCTAGCTGCCACTTGGTGCAAGAATGGCAAATATTCATCTAGTTGTGATGGCGGTATTCTTATTTCTTTTAAGTTTCGGTGAAATTCAAATACCTCAATTTGCTCATTATTTTCAAAAAGTTTAAAAATAAAGTTAGGGGTCTCTACTTTTTCATTTTCAAACTCCTTTATTGTTATAGCTTTCTGTATTGTTATTTTCCTATTATCTTGAAACTCGATGCACATTTTTTCGAAATTGGTATCGTGCAAATTAGCAATATCCCACTCAAAAAAGCTTGCAATAAGTTTCAAAAATGTTGTTTTACCACAACCGTTAGGGCCATGGATGAATGTTACCCCCTCTTCTTTTATTTCTACTTTATGATTTAAAAATCCGAAAAGTTTATCAACAGAGATAACACTTATTCTATTTTCCAAAACTCAATCTCCTTATTAACATGACTGGCACAGGTACCACTACACCAGCTGAAATCTAACGCCTTACTAATGGGCGTATAAATGCTTGGCTAAAATTTGCGACGAAGGAGCACAAGCCAAGCGTTTTGCGTCCTTTTGAGTAACTTGTTATATGGCAATTACAAATTGACTATCTCATCTACTGCTTCAGGATAACGAATAACAGCAAATCGATTATCTCTTGCATACTCAAAAGCTTCCTTTACAACACCGTCTTCTATTTCTGCGTCATTGGGTACAATTTTAGTTCTACGAATATCAATTTGATTCCAGCCTAAGTCACCAAGAAAATTAGCAACATCTTCTATGACTTCACTTAAATTTTCATCAGTCGAAAACATTAAGAAAGCATACCGCTTTCCATTTTCAAACTTATCCGAATCATTTTCTGTATATTCGGCTGTTCCATTGAATGCCAACACGGAGCTTACCCTTTGCCATATAACGCCTCGCTTAACCGGCGCAAAATAGCAGGCTAAAATTAGCGACTAAGGAGCGCAAGCCTGCTGTTTTGCGTCCTTTGGTTAAAGCGTTTGTTATGT
The DNA here is from genome assembly GCF_013328345.1 of Marinifaba aquimaris. GTDB lineage: Bacteria > Pseudomonadota > Gammaproteobacteria > Enterobacterales > Alteromonadaceae > Marinifaba > Marinifaba aquimaris. Next base: position 109,812 of record NZ_JABULX010000012.1, on the reverse strand, counting down.
GTTCAATTACTCATAGTGTCTTGCTGCTTGAATTGCATCTGCAAATAGCTGCCAACTTGGCTTATCAGCATCAACTGCTAGATTGAAGTTTTTATAATAACCATCAGCATCATTTAGCCAAGCTCCAAGAGCTTCAACAAAATCACTAGCAGTTTTGTTTTCCCAACTATTAGGGTTTTCCGAGGACAAGGACTTTATCAATGATAAAAGTTCGCTCTTACTATTTACACTAGGTTTATTCATAAACGCACAACTTAGATGAACACATAACAGTTTATTAGAAGGAACGTTCCCGTTTTTTACAGAAACAACTTTCCCGTCTAATACATTAATAAATTTTTACATTCTCTGTACTCTACGTCACACCTGCTTTCTAGACAACCCCTAAAATTGCGGTGCACAAAAACGAGGTTGTTCCTGTTTCTTGCATTATACGGGAATCCTTATACCACTGTTTTTATATACAGCCTTTGTTTGAGGTTTTTTCTGAAAAGTCATTTATTTTTTATCCAATCAATAATTGAGAAACCTTCATTTAAGTTTTTAATTTGGCTTTGGGGTAAGGCACATTTGGTGGCAGGTTGGGGGGGGGAAATCAACGGAGTAGGGGATTGGTAAAGTGTTTGGTGGTTCTTAGCGTCTGTTAGCCTTGGTAACAAGCGTACCCAAAATTTGAGTACGCTTATTGATACTTATTAACGCAAGCTAATGCTGTACGACGTACTCAGTATACCGTTAACTTCTACTAAGCCTTGCTCATACGAGCCTGATAATAAAACCGCTTGTTCGGTTTTGTAGTTACCTTGGTCGGTAATATCAAAACCACCTAATAATATATCCCAGGCTTTTACCTCAATTTGCGTTATTTCTGGTAACGCATCGGCAATAATTTTAGCGAAAGGTATTTCACTACTATCTAGTTGATGGCCAAAATAGCGAATATGAATATTATCGCGCTCTGCTGGATTTAATTGCTCTGTCGTTTCAAAAAATAAATCAACCCTTGAGTGGTCAAAGTTTTGGTCTGAGTAATCAAAACTCAAATCACCAAGTGGCTGGTTCTTTATATTCAGTATTTGATCTTGATATAAGTTGCTCGCAACCATGTTTATTTGAGCTAGCCCATCTGTCTCAGCGAGTGTATTTAAAACATCTTGACGGAAGTAATAAGTTGCATTGTTCGATTGTTCGTCATCACCTGGCAGGTTAAGTGAGAACATAGGGTTGTACGACAAAAGGCGATAGCTGAGTTTATCTGCACTGATATCTGGATGATTATTTAGGGCAGTTTCAAAAGAGATAATTGAAGAATCTACCGCACCAGGTGCTTGATAAATCGCTTGACCTTGACGCAGGTAAGTGAGGTTCTTAACTAAGGTTGCATGGCCTTCGTCTAGGTAATTAGTCAGTTGTTTATGTTCTGCCGGGTGTTTAAACCACACTAACCAAGCGTTATCTGAGTTTTCATAATCAATATTATTTGATAGTAAACCTATGTTTTCAATGCCATCAGCGGTGGTTTTAGTACTTCTTATAAAAGAAAGCGTTGTTGGGTAATCGCCGTCAGTTACTTTACAGACTGTTTGATCGGATACGGTGTTAAGTGTGATCTCGTCAATATTTAAACGCGGGGTAAAGGTGTCATTAAAGCCAATATTAATTGATACTGACGAGGCTTGATCACGAAAATCATCTGACATCGAGACGTAAGATAATAACTCACGACACTCACACCCAGCTTTTGTTGGCTCATCAATAAAGATATCACCGTGATCCTCCACCGTTAAATTTTCAACAATGGTGAATTGCTGCTGACTTGCTGGATTGCTCGGATCATCCATTTTCACTTTTACTAGGTTTACGTTTTCCAGCTCGGTTTCAAACGTCACTAACCCAGATTTATCAGGTTCAAGTGTGGCTACTTGCTGCCATTGCGCGTCATATAAATAGATTTGGTAATCAGACTCGTTAACTGTGGTATGACACCAAGTGGGTAACTGGTAACGCAAAGAAAGGGTATTAAGTGCAGGTGAGGTATCTGTTTCAGTGGCTGTTCGAGTTTGGTTACTTGAACCCGACCCTCCGCCACCACCACAGGCAGTGAGTAATAAACTTGATACTAATAAGGCTAAGCTGGTTTGATGTTGCATGTGCGATGTCCTTTTTGTTTTCTCTTATGGGCTCTTTTTCCTCGCCCAAAAGCAACGCTCTAGTTTGTAACCACTGTATCTAATTTGTTCTTTTTGCTCATTAATTTGCAGGTGAAGTGTTTTTTATTGCCGTTGAATTACCAATACGACCAAAGGTCAAAAAGCAAATTACAGAAAATTACAATTGCTGATTAAATACTCTTTTAGCTGTTAAAAAGTATATGAACAAACGGTGTTTTTAATTGTTATAAAAGCTGAAAACAGGCCCAAATCATATGTAAAGCCAGAAGGGTTAACAGTATTTTTAACCATTTGATCACGGTTTTATTATCCAGTTTTAGCCTAAATCGCGTCCCTAAATACGAGCCTAAAATGGCGGCGCTTACCATTAATAAAATAATTGGTAGATGAGGCAAAAGTTGTACAGATATAAAAATAAAAACTGGTATTTTGGCTAAGTGGCTAATTGTCATGAAAACCGCACTGGTTGCGATAATTTGTTCTTTATCTTTGAGCTCTTTGGTTAGTATCGTTAAAGATAAAGGGCCCGTTGCCCCCACAATCAAACCTAAGCCCGTTTGTAAAAAACCAATCAGATAGTAGTTTTCAAAACGGCTGATTTGTTTTTTAAACGAAGGACTCCAAAGGTTTAGTAGTAAATAAACACCGATCGCAATCGGAATATAATCAAGTGGGATAATAAGTAAAAAGCTGCTAAAAAAAGCCGTACCCAGTATTGAGCCCAATAAAAATGGCCAGACCTTTGGCCATTGCACATCTTTAAGGGCAAAGATAAAGCGAGAAGCATTACTGCTAATTTGGGTGAGCCCGTGAACGGGAATGATCAATTGTGGGCTTACAAAAAGTGGCATTAATGCAATGAGTAACATGCCCCCGCCAAAGCCAACAACCGCAGCGATAAATGAAGTGACCAAGGTTATACAGGCAAGTAGCCACTCCATTATTTACTCCGTAAAACTGGTTTTATTCTCTAATGGCGATAGCTAAGCCTGAAGTCATCAGTACTGAGCCTGCCGTTTTATTTAATAGGTTTAACTGCCGGTTGTTGTTAACCCAATTCGTTGCTTTTACACCAAGGTAAGCAAAGACCAAATTGACTGAACCAAATACCAAGGTTGCGCACAGCATAATACCCAGTGCATCTTGAATCGTTATGTGCGCTAAATTAACAAAGGTTGGAAATAGCGCAGCATAAAATAAGATGGCTTTGGGGTTACTCATTGTCAGTAAAAAGCCGGTCACTATCGCTGATCGATTTGAGCGAGGTTTTGGGTTATTAAATTGTTCAGGCGTTGCGGTTACTAGCCTAACCCCTTGCCAAATTAGATAAACAGCGCAGACGTATTTAACGATAATAAAGGCACTGCCGAGCAACTCGGCAATAAAGGTTAAACCGGATAAGGCAAGTGCGATAAAAACGTAATCGGCTAAAACGATACCAAGCGTCATCATCGAGCCTTGTTTAAAGCCTGAGGTCATTGACGTTGATGTCACGGTAAAAGCGGCTGGGCCGGGTAAAACCGCAACAAAAAACATAGCGGCAATTAATGCTATATAGGCTTCTACGCTCATTGATAACTCCTTGGTGAAAAAGCGGTATTTTAAAACACCATAACGTGATCCACTAAGTATTGATCGCCACTTTTTACCAACACCATCTCGGCAACATAATCACCCGGTTTTTTGCTAAAGCCTTGTCGCCAAATGATCGCCGCTGAATCTGGTCGCTTAAATACGCTTACTGGCGAGCGCTCGGTAAAGAAGCCTTTTTCCACTTGATAGTGCTTGCAGACATTCTCAAAATAATCAGCGGTGACAATAGTTTTTAGCCTGTCGGTAAAGTGCTTGGTATGTAAGCTGTGATTAATTTCAGTTGAGGCCAGCATAAGCTCATCCATAATAGGCGTTGCTATAGCTAAGATAGCTTGGTCGGTTAATTGTCTAAAATCCATGAATAAAGCCTATCGCTTAGTTATTAAAAAGGGCAATGACTATGCACTATAACCATTATTTTTGAAATGAATTGATAAAATTACACTTTGCAGCGCTTGCTGCAAAGTGTATTGATGGAGGGTAAATAACCGGCTATCTAATCTAAGGTTAGTTTTTAACAAGCTCATCGCTTGTTATATCGCCTTTTAATCGTCTTAACATGACTGATTTCAAAGCCGTTAAATGCGGAAATTCAATTAACATGCCTATGGTGATGGTGGCATAAATAAGCGGTTGGTTCGGTAGTGCTATGGTACTTAAACCTAGCATTAATGGGGCGTTTCTAGCCGATGTGGTAAACGTGAGTAAGCAGTGCTCTGGGTATTCAAACTTAGCTGCCTTAGCAACCATTTCACCTAAAAGGTAAGTTAATATAAAGAACACAAAAATGGCAGCCAGTAATAATGGCACTACCGATAAGTGCTGGGTCAGTACGTTAATATTGGCCGCAAATATTTGTGCAACTAATAAAGTGAGTACTACTGGGATAAGCGTTTTACAGACGTTCCGCACTTTTTGCATAAAAGGTTTTAACACTAATCTGAAAATAAATGCGGCTACTAATGGCTGAATAAACCAATCAATCAGCATAGACAAATCGACTTTATAAGCCACCACAGTATCAAAGAGCAGTAAATAAACAGGGAATAAGATCAATTGTGAGATCATATTAATCGGTAAAATAGCAGCACCTAGCTCAGTATTGCCTTTTGCCAGTTTGGTAAAACCTAAATACCAATCGGTACAAGGCGCCATAAAGTAGATCACCAAGCCGGTATAAAATAGGGCGTTGCCCGATAAAAATAATGAGGCGACACAAAACCCAATCAGCGGAATAGCAATAAAATTAACCAGCCAAGCAACAGTGAGAAATTTGAAATGGGTAAAACCTTTAAAAATACCGCTTATTGGTACTTCTACCAGTAGCAAGAATATGAGCAGCAAAATAGTGGGGTCAATTTTATTGCCCGCCATGGTCGCGACTTGTGGTGAGTAAACACCAATGAGTGAGCCTGCTAGTATGGCGAGTAGCAAATAGACGCTGGTATTTTTAAAAAGGCTAATGGCCTTGCTGAAGTCTCCTTTTGACATAAATCTTCCTTAATAAGTTAACAAAAACACTGTTGGTCTTCACAACAACTAAGATCTTGTAGCAGCATGCCTGCTTGCTGGTAATGCTTGAGTATTGATAAATCTAAATCCAATTCGGTGGCAATAATGCTGCAAGGTGTGGTGAATCGACCTCTAAATTTATAGATAAAGCACAGTAATACTTCGCCATGCACTAATTTGGGTCCGGTTAAAAATAGGTTTCTGCAAATGGTTGATTCATCAAATTTATTGATAAGTGGAAAACCTTCACTGTCTAAATCAAATAAATCGGAGACCGGGCCTAAGTGAGTATTAAAACCCGTGCAGTTAATGGGCTTGCCTTGACTGGATAAACGATCGCCCGTCATGGATATCAACTCGTAACCTGAGCTGGTTTCTATTACTTGATTTACTTCAAAGCATTGTTCTAATTCGACAAGTTGAGTGTTAACGAGTGACGCTAAACGCTCTGCCGTATATGGACTTAACACGCGGCTGGGATCATAAGTATCGGCCTGATCGTAACTGGCATCTATTAAGGTTACTTTTTTACCCAAGCTGGCTAGGTTATAGGCCGCATCTACACCGCTTTCATAGCAACCAATCACAGCATAATGATCAGCATCACAATTTGCCCAGCTATCAATTTCACTGTTGTGGGTACAGAGTTCGCTGCCACCAAACGTGGCCTTTTTAGGAGAAGAAAATTCACCACCAGCCCAAATTAGATATTGAGTTGCAATTTGTTCACCCGATGCGAGGGTGATCAAAAAGTCATCATCTTCGCCTTGCGGTAAGACGTCGATAACTTTTTGGTTTTCTTCAACTTTAATATCGTAGTGTTTGACTACATTCTGTAAGTAAGTGGCGTAGTCTTCACCGGTTAAATGCTCTTTTCCTATGCTAAAAGCAGGGGAGGTATCGGGCGTAATGGCATTAAGGTCGGTTTGGTGAAAGCCATTGCTTGGGAAAGAAGGCGTGATCATCTTCATTTCTTTTGGCCAAGCCTTAAACGTACTACCTATTTGTTTGGCTTCGAAAATGCGCATCGCGTCATCGGTCAACCCCATTTGTTTTAATAGGGCAGCACAGCCTATTCCCGAAGGGCCTGCGCCAACAATAACGACTTTAGTGTGTTGTAATTCTGGTTTCATACATCTGAATAGCTAATATATTTAGTTATGTTATAACATAACTGATAATGATTCGCATTCAGTGTTTGTATTTTTCCCCTATTATTATCAGAACAATGCTAGGTTTTGGATTTAGCCTGTTGTTTTTCAGCTCGCTCTTGGCGCAAACATGATAATGGCCATACCGATTAAAGCGACTAAAGCTCCAATGAGATCCCATTGAGTGGGTTTAATGCCATCAACTGTCCATAACCAAAAAATAGCGACAAAAACGTATACACCGCCATAAGCTGCATAAACTCTGCCTGATGCCGTAGGATGAAGAGTTAATAACCAAACAAAGAGTGCCAAACTTAACGCGGCTGGTAGCAATAGCCATATGGTTTTACCTTCTCGTAACCACAAGTAGGGGAGGTAGCAGCCGACGATTTCAGCAATGGCGGTAATAATAAATAGCCCTAAGGTTTTTAGCTCTGGCATTGGCTTATCTCAATAGCTTGGTTTGTTATTAACTTCCTCTTTTTTACCGTTTATGCCAAGTAACAAATTGGGTATTTTCACTATTTAGCTAGTGAATATTTAGTCAGAGAAGGTCTTTAAAGCGTTGAGGGCCAAATCAGCTTTGTTGGCTGGCACAAAGATATGGTCGTGATAATAAGCTGCGATCACATTGGCGCTTATATCGCGCTCGGCTAGTTTTGTGGCAATGGCCGCGGTTAAACCAACGGCTTCTAAACTTGAATGAACGGTTAATGTTATTTTTTTAAATACGCCTTCAAAATTTAGCCCAGCTTTAATAGCAGTTTGTTTTTCTAGCACTAAGGTCAACCCTTCATCTTCGATAAAACTAGCTATCGGCTGATAGCTAACGCAACTGGCTAAATCGCTTTTCACGGTGCAAAAAACATATTCTTTGTTTGTTAATACCGGTGCCATAGATTGAAGTAATTGATCGAGTGCTTTGATGGCAGACATGTTTTTGGCCTTATTAGAAATGTTGAATTGTATGGTAATGCGCTAGTCTTAACTTTAGGTTATAACTTTTTAGCCAGATAATCATTTCTGTGATGCTGGTTGAGATTGATTACTATAAACAAAAACTTCTTCAATTAACTATCGTTAAGTGCTTTATAAGACATGATTTTTATTGAGCTAAGCGCTAAATATTAAGTTTGTTTTAATCTATTTTTATCAGTTAAAACGTAATGAACCTTTTGTAAATGCAATTGAATCAATCAAGGAATAATAATGAAATATGACAAGCTAGGTAGTAGTGGTGTTGATGTATCTAGAGTTTGTTTAGGCTCGATGACTTGGGGACTGCAAAATAATCAGGCTGATGCTGATGAGCAAATTCACTACGCCATGGAGCAGGGAGTTAACTTTATCGATACAGCTGAGATGTACGCCGTTCCACCTTCGCCAGATACCTACGGTAAGACAGAGAGTATCATTGGTGATTGGCTTTCTCGTCATCAAAATAAGCGCCAAGACTTAGTCATTGCGACAAAAATTGCGGGAGGCGGCTTACCTTGGATTAGGGGAGGTCAGCCTATTACGGGCGATGCCGTGATCAAGGCAGTTGATGATTCTCTAAAGCGCTTACAAACCGACTACATCGATTTATATCAACTACACTGGCCTAACCGAGTATCACCTCATTTTGGTAAACACTGGTTAAATCAGGTGAAATTCAGTGAAACGGATGCCGCAAAAGAAACCGCTGATATGCTAGATATTCTTCAGGGGTTAGATAAGTGTGTTAAGGCAGGGAAGATCAAGCACTGTGGTTTATCTGATGATACAACTTGGGGTATCAATACTTACTTAAAACTCAGTGAAAAATATGATTTGCCAAAAATGGTCTCGATTCAAAACGAGTTTAACTTACTGCACAGTAAAGATTGGCCTTATTTAATTGAGAATTGTATGCATGAAGATATTGCTTACTTACCTTGGTCGCCTTTAGCGGGCGGTGTACTCAGTGGTAAGTACTTAAATGGCGCTCGTCCTGAGGGCACGCGTTGGACAATATCACAGCGTAACGGTTTGTTTAGAGACACTGAGCAGTCAAATGCAGCTGTGGCTGAATACGTTAAATTAGCCGAAAGGTTTGGTTATACGCCATCTCAGTTAGCGCTAGCTTGGTGTGATCAAGTCGATGGTGTAACGTCGACTATTATTGGTGCAACCTCTATGGCGCAGCTAAAAGAAGATATCGACGCATTTTATATGCCGCTATCTGATGAATTAAAACAAGCTGTTGATGACTTGTTGAAACGTTATCCTGCCGCGTTTTAATCACGTATTTAAGCGAAGACAAGCTTGCTGTGCGTTGTTCAAGCAAGTTTGTCTTTAAAGGTTGAGCGGTCTTTAGCCAACATTTTTACGATAAAAATGGCTGAATTAACCTCTTCATGTGTCTGTTTAATTTCTGCCATCACCTTTTGCATGACATCGTCATAATCACCATAAACCAATGTGCTGACACCATTGGTATCTACTTTTAATTCTTCGTGATTTCTCAAGCGGCGAAGAAAGTCCCAAATTTCGTCTTCAAATTGCATATTAGCTAAAGGGTAAAGGCTGATTTCTAAAGTCAGTTGCATAAATATTCCATTTATTAATTGCTTTTAAAGCGATTATGACGTGATTTTTAGCTTATTAATAGCCTGCTGCAATAGGGTTAAGTCAGGGTGATAAAACTTAGGGTAGGTATAAAAAGAAAGTATGGGATGTCGGGTATCGCGTGGTTAACTTTCATCCTGCTATATAACTAATGTGACGAACATTATTAAATAGCTACTGTTGCAGGTTTAAATACAACAGTAGCTAGTTAAAAAACGAATTTATAAATCGATATCCATTGAATAGCTTACTACGGCTTTAACATCGTCATCACCGTCGTAATCTGATTTGTATAAACCAAATGAGAAGCCGTCTTTTGATAGTGAAATGCCTACATCAATTAAGTCATCACCGTAACCATCTTCAACTAAATCGCCTGAATACATACCAGCATTGATAGCCAATTCAAGGCCTTCGCTGATTTCAGTCGCATAACTGACAGATGCATAAGTACTATCGCCTGCATCGTAGCCTTCTGCGTCTACTAATACATCGATGCCAAATGAGAAATCACCCACCGATACATGTGCATAGACCTCTGAAAAATCGAGTTCATCATTAAGGGCATCAGGGTAAGCGAAGTAAATAAAACCTACATCTAAGTCGACACCTTCACTTAATTCAAAAACATAACCACCGTAGAGGTCTAATTCGTAGCTCATATCTGTATCCCAAGAGGCATTTGATGCCCAAGTACCTAGATATAAACCTGAATCGGCTTCGTAGTCGATACCGCCAGAGATAGCAGCATCACCACTTGATTGTTCTAAACCACGCCATAAGTAGTTCGATGTGGCAGCAACATTTGCTGATAAGCCTTCGATTTGAGCCATTGCTGGCGCAGAAATAGTTGAAGCGAGTAAAGCGATTGAAGTAGCGATTTTTGTCAGTTTCATCATATTTACCTTAATTTAAAATACTTGAGTAATTTTTATTATTGTTGTTGTAAATAGAGAAATGCATTGGTTGTGCCAAATGTAAAAAATCCTTTTTATTCATTTGGTTACGTGAATTATTTAACTTTGTTCTGGCACAACAAATATCCCTGATAACTAATATAGTCCAATTGTCTGCATTGTTTTGGTGCGGGTGTCTTTTTTTGGTGCTTTATTGGGCATTGATAATAAAAATGGCAATAAATCAAATGCTTGCATACGTATGAATTAATTATTAAAACCAGAAAATAAGCTAAATTTACCGTTATTTGACCTTAGTACGATTATTATTGTCACGGCTCTTTTTTATTAATGCATCATTTTCGCCCATATCGACACCAAGTTTGACAAATCTATCGTAGAGCAACACATTTACAGTCGCCGCCAAATTCATTGAACCAATCGTTGGGATATACACAACATCCTCACACCAATCCACCACTTCTTGCGACAGCGAACCATCTTCTGGTCCAAAGACATAAAAAGCGTTAAGTGGGTGTCGATAGTCTGGTAGTGGGGTTGCACCTTCTACTAATTCAATTGCCACTGGTTTGGCTCCAAAAGGGATCACATCTTTTAAATCATTGACGCCTGTTAAAGGTATACGCTGATAAACTTGCTTGGTATCTGTGGTGAATTCTCGCGCTTTGTCATAGCGTCGACCGGTGTAAAAAACAGAATTGACATCGTAGCATCCAGCCGCACGCATAATGGTACCGACGTTTTGAGGGCTTTTAGGGTTGAATAATCCAATGCAGGCAAATTGATTCATAGTGAATGTTACTAGTGAAAAAAACAGCCGCCGATTTTAACAGAATCGCATTTGTGATAAAGCAGAAAATCTTACTCTGCAAGGCAGAGTAAGATCTGGGGGTTAGAAGGTATAGATAACCTTAACTTGATCGTTGACCAAAGACGCATCGATATAACCGATGAACTCTTCTGATGAAGCGACTTTTTCTAGCATTTCTTCATTAGTGACTTCATTGGGTGGCACACCACGACCAGTAAACAGTAACTTTGACCAGTAAGTTTTAATTTGAATGGTTGAACGACCTAAAAACTGACCGTTGAATTTATCTTTCACTGGTTTATCTGTTAAATAAAGAGGCACGGCCTTTTGACCATTACTGAAGAATTTGGCTTTACCGATAAAGATGCGTGAAACTTCTATTTTATTGAAGTTACTATCATTATTAGGGTGCACTATGATGGCCGTTTTGGCGAACAGCTCAAATGATAGTAATAACATCAATGCACAAATAAGTGTTTTCATTATTAGCCCCTAAAACACTATATCTATGCCAAGACTGATGATCTTGGTTTCGTTAGCATAGTCTCCGTTCTCGTCTTTGTTATATTCCTTATTTACAAATTCTAAATCGGCAATGGTCATCGTCAGATTAGCTTGCTCGTGAAAGTTATAATGAAAGTTTAAACTGAGCGATTCATACTCATTACCGAGTGAAAACAGATCGTCCACTACTTTTAAGCGGGCAGCCAATGATTTATCTTCGACATCATGGAAATTTGTCGAGCTATTATTTTGCTTATTTTGCTCTTGGGTTAATAAAACGGTCAGTTTGTCGAATCGCTTACCGATAGTAAATTGCCAGCCGTCATTGAATTGATCTACTGATTTGTGGGTACCGTAACGGGTCCACTCAAACTGATTAATATATCCATTGTAATCAATATAGTAACCTGCCATTAAATATTCAGATTCACGACCTTCAGAGATGTACATTTGACTGTAGTCGTAGTCGATAGCGTCTAACTCATCCTTTAAACCAAGTTGCTCAAGTGTCCCATCAACTAAAACATGATCGAACTCTTCACTGACAAAGTTTGTTGTCATGCCGCCAGCAAATAGGGTTAGCCACTCATTACTGAGCTCAACTGATAAATGGGTAATGTTGCTGGCTTCTGCTGAAAATGGTGTCAGTGCCGTTGATGGAATGATGCCATCCCAGCTACCGTACGTCGCAATAACTTGATAATTCCAGCTCTCATTAATGTAATTGCTATAATCGAGCCTTAGTCCTTCGATAACAGAAAAATCGAAAGGTACATAAACTGATGTCGGTAATCGTCCGCGATTACGAGCAAAACCAATATCGACAGTATCTGAAAATTTGAAGATAGGAATAGCAAAGCGTCCTGCAATCACTTGCGTGTTTTCATTGATTTGATAACCAATGTAAGCCCATCTTGCTTCGACATCGAAGTCTTCATGACCCCTTGCAACCAGTTGTAAGGCCGTTGTTAACCCTTCACCTAAATCGGTAGTGGCTTGTAATGCAAATAGGGATTCTTTTTTTAATGTGAACTCTTTGTCTTGATAAAGATTGTGGAAAGCAGGACGCACTAGATCGTCTGTCATTAGCCCGCCTCGAATAGAAGCAAAACCTGACCAGTGAATATCAGCGGCTAGGCTAGGTGCTGTGCTCGCTAGTAAAACAGGGCAAAGCAGGGCAGATTTATATTTGCTTTGTAATAGCAAGATAAATATCTCTATTTGTAATTTTCTTTTCTAGGTGACCATTCTTGCTAAATTACAATTGATGTCAATATCTATTTATAGTGGTCAAACCTATTTTTGCGTTAAGCTCCGGTTTTATAAGACAAACAATATTAATTTTTTGTTGCTTTGTGTGATTATCAATTGACCTTGAGTAAAAACACGTCAATACTATTCAGAGCAAGGAAGTGCTTTGTCTTATGTGCTGAACATTGAAGTCTAATCTTTAGCCCTCTCTTTCGTCATAACGCTAAACCTTCTACGCAAGAACTCAATCACATTTAAGTGGTCAGCAACACGTTTTAATTTATAGGAAAATGCAACAAATGTCTGATACAAAAACAGGCCAAGTAAAATGGTTTAACGACGAAAAAGGTTTCGGTTTTATCGCTCAAGAAGGTGGTCCGGATATTTTTGTTCACTTCAGAGCTATTAACGGTACAGGTCGTCGTTCATTGAAAGATGGTCAATCAGTGTCATTCGAAGTCGTAGATGGTCAAAAAGGTCCTCAAGCTGAGAACGTAACTCCGCTTTAATCGACTAAAAGATATTGACGAAAAAGACCGGGCTTAATGTTCGGTTTTTTTATGCATGCAATATAGCTTTATAATATTAATTGAGTTGTTTAGATAAGTTTTTTGTGACCAATGTAGAATTGGTGGGTGATACTGGACTTGAACCAGTGACCCTCGCCTTGTAAGGGCGATGCTCTCCCAACTGAGCTAATCACCCGCCTTAAATTATTCTTTGCGAAACACTAATAGGGTAGTGGTGGGTGATACTGGACTTGAACCAGTGACCCTCGCCTTGTAAGGGCGATGCTCTCCCAACTGAGCTAATCACCCGCAAAGAATATAAAACGGTCACTAAATAGAGTGGTGGGTGATACTGGACTTGAACCAGTGACCCTCGCCTTGTAAGGGCGATGCTCTCCCAACTGAGCTAATCACCCGCCTTAAATTATTCTTTGCGAAACACTAATAGGGTAGTGGTGGGTGATACTGGACTTGAACCAGTGACCCTCGCCTTGTAAGGGCGATGCTCTCCCAACTGAGCTAATCACCCGCCTTAAATTATTCTTTGCGAAACACGAATAGGGTCGTGGTGGGTGATACTGGACTTGAACCAGTGACCCTCGCCTTGTAAGGGCGATGCTCTCCCAACTGAGCTAATCACCCGCCTTAAATTATTCTTTGCGAAACACTAATAGGGTAGTGGTGGGTGATACTGGACTTGAACCAGTGACCCTCGCCTTGTAAGGGCGATGCTCTCCCAACTGAGCTAATCACCCAACTCGTAAGACTCTCGTCTTGTGTGGGGCGGTATTATAGGGATGGACTTATTAGTGTCAACAGAAAATTTAGAGAAATTTCGATTATTTATTTGTTTGCCTATTTGCTGAGCATTTTTAGCCACTTCCGTTGATTTTTTGTGCTAATTAATCGCTTACTTTTAAATAACCTTTAGTTGCTAGTGATATTTAAGCTAAAATACGCGCCACTTTATTAATAGTAGGAAGGCTTTTTATGGCAGTTCATTGGTATCCTGGTCATATGCACAAAGCGCAAAAAGAAATTGCTGAGATCATGCCAAGCATAGATGTCATCATTGAAGTATTAGATGCGCGCATTCCATATAGTAGTAATAATCCGATGATTGCTAAATTAAGAGGCGATAAACCTTTTATTAAGATCCTTAATAAAAGAGATCTTGCTGATCCTGTCATTACTGAGCAATGGCTAGCTTACTTTGAACAAGAACAGGGCGTAAAAGCGATTGCTGTATCAGCTAAAAAGCCTGAGGAAGTAAAACAGATCATCGGGTTATGTCGAGATTTAGTACCGCACCGCGATCAAGAAGGCAAAAATATTCGTGCACTTATATGTGGTATTCCCAATGTAGGTAAATCGACGACGATTAATATTTTGGCCGATCGCATTGTTGCAAAGGTAGGGAATGAGCCTGCTGTCACTAAGGCGCAACAGCGTATCAACCTACAAAATGGTGTCGTGTTATCTGATACACCAGGTATGTTATGGCCAAAAGTGGAAAATGAAAATTCTGGCTATCGTCTAGCGGCTACCGGCGCAGTTAAAGATACGGCGATGGAATCTGATGATGTTGGCACTTATTTAGTTGACTATCTAATGGAAGCTTACCCTGAACTTTTAAAAGCGCGTTACGATCTAGAAGAGTTTGGCTACACTGGCTACGACACATTAGAGCTAATTGGTAAAAAACGAGGCTGCTTGCGATCAGGTGGTCGAGTGGAAATCAATAAAGCGGCGGATATCGTCCTAAATGAATTAAGGGATGCAACAATCGGCTTAATCTCAATGGAAACGCCAGAAATGATTGAGGCTGAGGAAATAGAAGTCGAAAAACAACGCGAGTTAAAAGCGGATAAAGACAAAGACCGCAAGAAAAAAGCTAAAAAGCGCCGACGTTAAATAATTTAAAAAATGACTGACTAATATTGGTCATCAATCGATTTAAGGTTTTATTTATTATGACAATCAAAACACGTTTTGCACCGAGCCCAACTGGATACCTTCACGTTGGTGGTGCACGTACAGCTCTTTACTCATGGCTTATTGCCCAAGCTCAAGGTGGTGAGTTTGTCCTGCGTATTGAAGATACAGATTTAGAACGTTCTACTCAGGAAGCTATCGATGCCATCTTAGAAGGTATGAAGTGGTTAGGTTTAGAGTGGACTGAAGGCCCACATTATCAAACTAAACGTTTTGACCGTTACAAATCGTTGATTCAACAGTTAATTGAACAAGACAAAGCTTATCGTTGTTATTGCACGCCAGAAGAATTAGATGCAATGCGCGAAGAACAAATGGCTAAAGGTGAAAAACCTCGTTATACAGGTGTTTGGCGTGATCGTACTGATTACCCAGAAGATCAACCCTATGTTATCCGTTTTAGAAACCCACAAGAGGGCAGTGTGGTTTTTGAAGATCACGTACGTGGTCGTATAGAAGTACAAAACGCGGAATTAGATGATTTAATCATTTTGCGCTCTGATGGTAGTCCAACTTATAACTTCTGTGTTGTTGTGGATGACTGGGATATGGGCATTACTCACGTAGTGCGTGGTGAAGACCATGTTAATAATACGCCTCGTCAGATTAATATCTTAAAAGCGCTTGATGCACCGATTCCAGAATATGCTCACGTATCGATGATTTTAGGTGATGACGGTGCCAAGTTATCAAAACGCCATGGTGCAGTCAGCGTGATGCAATATCGCGATGAAGGTTATTTACCTCAAGCACTACTTAACTACTTGGTGCGTTTAGGTTGGTCACATGGCGATCAAGAGATCTTCTCTTTGCAAGAAATGAAAGAGCTATTCAAGCTAGACGGTATCAATAAAGCTGCATCTGCATTTAATACCGAAAAATTAGTTTGGTTAAACCAACACTATATTAAGTCGACACCAGCCGCTGAGGTTGCTGAGCACCTGCAATGGCATTTAGATGATCAAAAACTTGATATTAGTAACGGCCCAGCAATTGAAGCAGTTATCACTGCTCAAGCCGAACGAGTGAAAACGCTTAAAGAATTAGTGGAGATCTCTCGTTATTATTACGAAGACTTTACTGAGTTTGACGCAAAAGCGGCGAAAAAACACTTGCGTCCTGTTGCTGCTGAGCCACTTGCGTTAGTGAAAGATAAATTAGCAGCCATTACTGATTGGTCTGAAGCATCAATTCAAGCTGCAATTAATGAAACGGCAGAAGAATTAGAAATTGGTATGGGTAAAGTAGGGATGCCATTACGTGTTGCAACAACAGGTAGCGGTAACTCTCCATCTTTAGATATTACGCTAAACTTAATCGGACAGGCCAAATCTGTACAAAGAATCGGCCAAGCGTTGACGTTTATTGAGCAAAGAGAAAAATCTTAAAAAAACGCAAAAAAAGCATTGACTTGATAACGCGTGGTGCATAGAATGCGCCCCGCGTTTGAGGGACAGCAATCAAATTTGTTTTCCATCAATGTGCACAAAAGCGGGGCTATAGCTCAGCTGGGAGAGCGCTTCGCTGGCAGCGAAGAGGTCAACGGTTCGATCCCGTTTAGCTCCACCAACGCTTTTGTTTAACTTAACAGTCTAGGCCATTTTCTGTTAAGTTTTTTACCGGACGTCCCATTCGTCTAGAGGCCTAGGACACCGCCCTTTCACGGCGGTAACAGGGGTTCGAATCCCCTATGGGACGCCACTACTTAGCGTTAAACATAGCCTTGCGTTAGCTTTATTTTAAAACAAGACATTTTTTATGAGTGTCCCATTCGTCTAGAGGCCTAGGACACCGCCCTTTCACGGCGGTAACAGGGGTTCGAATCCCCTATGGGACGCCAACACTTAATCGTTAACATAGCCTTGCGTAACGATTATTTTAGCAAGACATTATTCATAGTGTCCCATTCGTCTAGAGGCCTAGGACACCGCCCTTTCACGGCGGTAACAGGGGTTCGAATCCCCTATGGGACGCCATTTCCTTTCTTATATTCTTCTATTTCTTTGTTAACTTTTATTTAAATCTTCAATTTATTGTGTGCTAAATAGCAAAAAAGCCCATTTAAGAGCTTTTTTGATGTTAGATTAAAATTGATGGCTTATTAATCTTTTTTCGCCAGTTCATCACTGAAACTAAAGCCATCATTAAGTGAAATAATTTTCGTTTTACTGATTCGGTGGCGGTAGATTTCCCTTAAGTAGTGAATCGCTTTTTTCACGCATTCTATTGTTAAACGAATATCGTTAATTGAAGTAAACTTGCCTTGATCGTGAATTAACTCTCTATATTTTTTCTCATACATAGGTTTAATTGCGTACCAGTTGGTATCGAGGATCTTAGCTGGATTTTCGTTCTCAACTAACATGGCTTCTAGTTTAGATTCATCAAACTCGTCCGCTCTAATAAAATCAATGATAGCTCTATCTAGTGCATCATCGTAGCGGTAGTTATCTTTAGCAAAGCAGCGTTTGATATATGAAACGATCAACGTTAAGAAATCGTCACTGAGACATGGACTTTTTGCAATAAGGGTCGTCAAAGATAAATTTGCGGATGCCCCAATCACTAAAGCGTAGCGTTTCAATGTGGTATTTGGGAATAGGCTGTTTAAGTGCATTTTCAGCTTATTCAAATCCATATAAGAAAGTTTGTAGTCTTTAGGTAATGAAACGATTGATACAACGGAAGAGCAGTTTTTAAAGAAGTGTAATTCACTTAAGTGCTTGGCGTTGTAGTTTGAATCTTTGTATTGACGCAATGCTTCTCTATAACGCTCAGATTCAATTGGTAATAAACTGACCCCTTCTATCGCTTGCGTTTGTTTATTGTAATGGGGCAGGTCAATTGAGCGGAAAAACAAATCGTCTATATCAAGTTGTTCACCATCAAATAACTTGGGTTTTTCTGGATCCGGATTATCCGCGACAACTGATTCAGCGTAAGCGATGGCCACGGGGCCTGCTAAGCTCATAAATAAATCATTAGCGTCTAAGCGGATTGTCTCTCCGATATCGATACCCGCCCGTCGGAAGTAATTTTCATCGTAGTCCGTTGTTACTGCTTGTGCCGTTAAAATATTAAAAATTTGTTGGCTGATATATTGATTGGCGTGCTTTTCCATTGAGTTAACATCAATGTATTGAATACCGCCATCGGAATCATTTTGCTCAGCATAACGCATGATGTCATTTGAAATCAGCATCATTGCATTCCACGGCCTAATGCGATTGATCACATTTTCTGATGTGCTTTCTTCATTATCCATGTTGTAAGAGAAATTCCATTCCTCAGATAAATATTTGCACAACAGGCGGCCTGCGTTGATATGCAAGGCTTCAGATAATTCAACACCATGGTCATTAATATTGGGTAGAATACAAATACCACTCGTAAAGATAGGTTCAAAAACAAAAGATTGATTTTGGCTTGCTAGCCCTGAATCAGGACGGGTATCAAAAGTCTTACTCATGTATGAATACTGCTGAGCTAAGCCAAACTCCGAGGCCATCCCTGAACCGGTACCACCACCTGCGCTGAAGATATAAAAGTACAAACGCGATTGGTTCGCTTTGATACCACAAGAGTCAATTAGATAAGAATGAATAAATTTCCAATCAGCATTGGTGAACTCTTCTGTTTCTTTATTGAGAATAATTTTTGCTAAATATTGACCGAGAATAGGGGCATTACCTGCACCCCCTGCGTGAACTTCAGATAAGTCCATTATCTTGAGTTTGTTGTAGTCTCTTAGAAAGTTACTTGCTTCACCTTTTGATGAAAATCGTATGCGACCTTCAATGTCTTTATCAAGGTCGCCTAGCATGACTAATGGCTCGATTAAAAATACCGGCTTGACCGACTTTTCTGAACTGAGCTTTAAATTTCGCTGGATCCATTTTACGGGGCGAGATTCTTTTTCTTTGGCGATTTGCTGTTCATTGTGAAACTCGCTCAAGTAAAAGTTTCTGGCGTTGTGTACAAGTGAAGCAACATCTAAAGCGATATTTGACCCACATCGTCCGAGGCCAATTAAACAGACAGAAGGGAAGTTGGGTAGCTTACGTTCGACTTCTTCTTGGCTCTGCTCACTCGGATAGACTTCATTTCTTAAGGTGTCTAGATTGCTGAGGATTCGGTTGAGGTCTTTTTCGGTAAAATACATGTAAGGCACATCGCCAGCAGTATCTTTTCTTAAGACTTCTACTTTTTTATTGGATTTTGATACCGGCTCTTTAACGATTAAATCAAAGTCGTCACTTGGCTCGGAGACTGTGCTCGATGTTGTATGAGCAGCTGCGCTCACTCCCTTCTGAGGTGAAGTTTTCTTTTGCATTTAATTCTCCGCAATGCGATTCCATTATTTGACTCACTTAACTCCAAAGCAGCGAAGTTAAATTAATGGCAAATACCTGCCTAAGATTAAATGTTAGATTGTTAATGGCAAAAACGCTTAATTGGGTCTTTACTAAAAATTGTTATCTTTTGTTTCTAAGATGCGTTACCATGTGATTACTTGTCGGAGTGCTTGGCCTATAGAGCTATAGCTGAGATCGCATTAGCGGGATCCGTAGAACCTGAACAGGCTAATACCTGCGTAAGGGAACAAGGCATCAGCTATTGCTGATTTGCTGTATCTACATATCTGTATCACTCCGTCTTTTTAATTGTTCATAAAAAGGCAAACCTATGACTCAACCAACTCGTCGTGAACGTCGTCAACAGGCGGAAGAATTTCTTAAAAACGTTTCGGGTCAAAGCTATCCGAACTCAGAAAAAATCTATGTAAAAGGTCAAATCCACGATATTGAAGTCGCCATGCGTGAAATATCAGTAGGTGATACTTTTGCTGGTGGTACAGAAGAAAATCCAATTTTTGAATCGAACGAACCTGTTCGTGTTTATGATACATCTGGCGTTTACACTGATCCTGAAGTAACCGTTGATGTTCACCAAGGGTTACCTAAATTAAGAAGCGAATGGATTGCATCTCGCGAAGATACTGAACATTTAGAAGGTGCGAGCTCTGGTTATTCTCAGCAACGTCTTGCTGATGAAGGTTTAGATCACATTCGCTTTGAAAACCTACCAAAAGTACGTCGTGCTAAAGCGGGTAAAAACGTTACTCAAATGCACTATGCGCGCCAAGGTATCATTACACCTGAAATGGAATACATCGCGATTCGCGAAAACATGAAGCGCGCTGAAATGCGTGATGAAATTTTAAAATTCCAACATCCAGGTCAAAGTTTTGGTGCCAATATTCCTGCTGAAATTACACCTGAATTTGTTCGCAAGGAAGTGGCTGAAGGCCGTGCAATCATCCCTGCAAACATTAACCACCCTGAATCAGAGCCGATGATTATCGGTCGTAACTTCTTAATTAAAGTTAACGCAAACATTGGTAACTCAGCTGTGACTTCATCGATTGAAGAAGAAGTTGAAAAACTTGTTTGGTCTACTAAATGGGGTGCAGATACGGTTATGGACCTATCTACAGGTCGAAATATTCACGAAACACGTGAATGGATCTTACGTAACTCGCCTGTTCCAATTGGTACCGTTCCTATTTATCAAGCTTTAGAAAAAGTAAACGGTGTTGCCGAAAACTTAACGTGGGAAGTGTTCCGTGACACGTTAATCGAGCAAGCAGAGCAGGGCGTAGATTACTTCACTATCCACGCTGGTGTATTACTTCGTTACGTGCCAATGACAGCTAAACGCGTTACCGGTATCGTTTCACGCGGCGGTAGTATCATGGCCAAATGGTGTCTATCTCACCATAAAGAAAACTTCTTATACACGCACTTTGAAGACATTTGTGAAATCTGTAAGCAATATGACGTTTCATTCTCTCTAGGTGATGGCCTGCGTCCTGGTTCAATTGCTGATGCTAATGATGAAGCACAATTTAGTGAGTTACGCACGTTAGGTGAATTGACAAAAATTGCTTGGGAGCACGATGTTCAAGTAATGATCGAAGGCCCTGGTCACGTTCCGCTTCACATGGTTAAAGAGAACATGGAAGAGCAACTTAAGCACTGTCATGAAGCGCCTTTCTATACATTAGGCCCATTAACGACAGATATTGCGCCAGGTTATGATCACATCACATCGGGTATTGGTGCTGCCAATATTGGTTGGTACGGCTGTGCCATGCTGTGTTATGTAACTCCAAAAGAACACTTAGGTTTACCAAACAAAGAAGACGTTAAAGAAGGTCTTATCACATACAAAATCGCCGCTCATGCGGGTGATCTAGCGAAGGGACACCCAGGTGCTCAAATTCGAGATAATGCTCTATCTAAAGCGCGTTTCGAGTTCAGATGGCACGACCAGTTCAACTTAGGTTTAGATCCTGAGCGAGCGCGTGAATACCACGATGAAACACTTCCGCAGGAATCGGGTAAAGTAGCCCACTTCTGCTCTATGTGTGGACCTAAGTTCTGCTCAATGAAGATCACACAAGATGTACGTGACTATGCCGCTAAGCTTGAAGCTGATGGTGCTCAACCAATAGAGATCAAACTATTAGATGAGACCGTTACCGCCGATGCTGATGCACTTGAAGCCGCGCAAAAAGGCATGGCAGAGAAGTCAGCTGAATTTAAAGCAACGGGCTCTGAGATTTATCACAAAGTTCAATAATTGGTGGTAATAGCCAATGATTAAAGTTGCCATTTTAGGCGCTGGTTTAGTTGGGCGTTTGTTGAGTTTGACGTTAGATAAAATTAACGCCAGCGATGCAGACGCACTGCAAATCACTTTGATTGAGCAAGGTAAGCTAGCTCAGCCTCAAGGGCCTGGGCTTATTGCCGCTGCTATGGTTTCGCCAACAGCTGAATCAGTTGTTGCTAGTGAGCATATTGTGGCTATGGGATCCGCTTCACTGAACCTGTGGCCTAAATTATTAGACTACAACAAACTTGATGTCGTGTTTCAACAAGCTGGTAGCCTGGTCTTGGCACACCAACAAGATATTGCTCATTTATCGAGCTTTGTTCAGCGTATCAAAACCAGTAAGCCCGATGCGATTGAGCGTATCGATCGTACTAAGATGCAAGCACTTGAACCAGAATTAAGCCGTCGATTTAGTTCCGGCTACTTTATTCCTGATGAAGCTCAAGTTGATAACCAAGGTTTATACCGCGAAACTGAGCGCGCTATTGAACAAAGCCAAATTAAATTACTGACACAATCTCTGGTGACCTCGACTGTTTATCAACATGAGCAGGGAAAAGTTGAAGTCAGTTGTCCTGATGGCGAGTCGTTAACGGACCATCATTTAGAATTTGATTGGGTTATCGATTGTCGTGGTTTAGGTGCTAAACAAGATCTTGTTGCTAAATCCGACGCTTTGCGTGGTGTACGAGGTGAAGTGATTCGCGTCAGAGCACCCGAAGTAGATATCACTCGACCGATTCGATTAATGCACCCTAGGTACCCAATTTATTGTGTACCCAAACCTGACAATGAATTTGTTATTGGTGCGACTGAAATAGAATCGCAAGATGATAAACCCATTACGGTGAGATCGGCATTAGAGCTACTTTCAGCAGCTTACTCTCTGCACACAGGTTTTGCAGAAGCTGAGGTACTCTCGATGAATGCGGGGCTAAGGCCAACACGCCAAGACAATGAACCGAAAGTGTCTGTCAAAGATGCGCTGATTCAAATTAATGGTTTATACCGACACGGTTATTTATTGACGCCTTATCTAGTCAATCAAGCGCTTAATTTACTTGAGGCTGAAACAGGCCTTGCTTTGAATTTTAGTCAAGTTGAGCAAACGGATAGCCAATTAATAGATAGTTTTTAATATGATAGATATTACTGTAAACGGTCAAAATCATTCCGTTGCTGCCACAGACATTAATAACGTCGCCATTGAACTGAGTATCAAACCGCCTTTCGCGGTTGCACTAAACGGTGAT
Organism: Marinifaba aquimaris; assembly: GCF_013328345.1. Lineage (GTDB taxonomy): Bacteria > Pseudomonadota > Gammaproteobacteria > Enterobacterales > Alteromonadaceae > Marinifaba > Marinifaba aquimaris. The sequence continues at coordinate 86,878 of NZ_JABULX010000012.1, read as the reverse complement.
TTTATTAGTAAAGATGAATATCACACACAGGTAAACTCAGGTGACTCTCTCGAGTTTCTTTCACCTATTCAAGGTGGCTAGTGCCACAATAGTAGGACAAAAACATGTCTGATACATGGTCAATTTACGGCACTGAACTACAGAGCCGTTTTTTAATTGGAAGTGCGTTGTATCCATCGCCTACCATAATGCAAGAATCGATTCGTCAAAGCGGCTCGCAAGTGGTGACGTTATCACTACGCCGTCAATCGCCTCAATCGAAAGAGGGCCAAGCGTTTTGGCAGATGATCAAAGATTTAGGTTTGCATTTATTGCCCAATACGGCAGGTTGTCACACCATCAAAGAAGCCGTAACACTGGCTAAGATGTCGCGCGAAATCTTTGGCACCGACTGGATTAAGCTCGAACTCATTGGCGATGAATACAACCTTCAACCTGATCCGATTGAGTTAGTTAAAGCCACCGAGATTTTACTTAATGAAGGTTTTAAAGTATTGCCTTACTGCACAGATGACTTAGTTATTTGTCGACACTTAGTTGAGCTAGGTTGCCAAGTATTAATGCCTTGGGGCGCGCCAATTGGAACCGGTAAAGGCCTTTTAAATGAATATGCATTGAGTGCAATACGTGATCGATTTAACGATACGACACTTATCATTGATGCTGGTTTAGGTGTCCCTTCGCATGCCACTAAAGCTTTAGAGTTAGGTTACGATGGAGTATTGCTAAATTCAGCCGTTGCTGAAGCCCAAAACCCCGAAGTCATGGCTCAAGCTTTTGCAAAAGCTATTGAGGCTGGGCGCCTAGGTTATTTAGCGGGGCAAATGCCTGAAAAAAATATGGCCTCAGCATCGACACCAACACTAGGCATGCCATTTTGGCACCAAGAATAATTTGGCTTTTTATTTGACGTTTAGTCGAGATTGTCTTCACTTTCTACCCCTATCACATAGACAAGCTATGCTCATGGGGCCAGAAAGCTTGACGGCTTTGTCTAAACGCCAACTTTATTGCCAAATACAATTTTCAGCTTATTTCTAATTCCTTAAATTGGAATTTTTCTTTAGAAAGACATTATTAAATGTATAGACCAATTGTTTGGAGTATCGCAGGCTCTGATCCAACTGCGGGCGCAGGCATACAAGCCGATGTAAAAACCTTGCACAACTTGGGATGTGATGCGTGTTCAGTGATAACGGCTGTAACGGCTCAAAATAGTCAAGGTGTACTGGAGATTAACGCCGTCAGTGATGATGTCCTTTGGTCACAACTCGCTGCGTTAGAGCAAGATAAAATTGCCGATGTGATAAAGATTGGTTTATTGTCGAATAAACGTCAGGTTCTTGCCATCAGTGAATTTATTCAAAAAGCCAAAGACAAATGGCCAGAACCACCAAGGGTGGTTTATGACCCTGTTGCTATTGCTTCAAGCGGTGGTGATTTAACTGAAGAAGACATCCTACCGACTATTAAAACTAAACTACTACCTCTGGTCGATGTATTAACGCCAAACGCCAATGAAGTACAACGTATTGCGGGTATATACCTCATTGGCTGGGACAGTGTAGAGCAGGCTGGTCGAGCTATCATCGAAATGGGGGTTGGAGCAGTTATCATTAAAGGCGGCCATATGGATATAGACCGATATCACTGTGTTGATTATTGCACTGACGGTCAACAACATTTTTGGTTAGCCAGTCCTAAAATTGATACCGAACATACCCATGGCACAGGTTGTACCTATGCTTCTGCGGTAGCAGCGGCCCTTGCACAAGATTACTTACTAAGAGATGCAATTGTTGTAGCTAAAGCCTTTATTAACCAAGGGTTAGCTAAATCACAGCACTTTGATGCCCGCTACGCAGGTATTTGGCAAGGCCAGTGGCCGACTGAGCACGCTTATTTCCCTAACATGTTAACGCCTGGTTCAGCGCTTGCTAAAGAGTTGGATTGGTGTCCAGAGTCGAGCTTTGATTCTGGAGAGGCACAAAGGCCTTATGTAGAAGGGTTTGCACAAACCGATACAACTGAGCTGGGTCTTTATCCTGTGGTTGACTCCGTTGAGTGGATTGAACGCTTATTAAAAGCCGGCGTTAAAACCATTCAAATACGTTTGAAAAATAAAACGAATGATGAGCTTGAATCAGCCATTGCTCGCGCAGTTGAATTACAAAACCAATACCAAGCAAGACTCTTTATTAATGACTACTGGCAGTTAGCTATTAAGCACAAGGCTTACGGTGTTCATTTGGGACAAGAAGATATTCTCGATGCTAATTTAGCTGAAATCAAAGCAGCAGGCTTGAGGTTGGGTATTAGTACCCACGGGTATTATGAAATGCTAAAAGTTGCTCAATTAAAACCGAGTTACCTTGCGATTGGTGCAATTTATCCGACCGTCACCAAAGATATGACAGGGCAAATACAAGGCTTAGACCGCTTAGAAAAGTTTGTTAAGCTATTACCGGATATGCCTTTTGTTGCCATTGGTGGTATTAATTTAACACGCGCTGTCGATGTGGCTGCAACTGGAGTAGGTAGTATTGCAGTTGTCACGGCAATCACCTTGTCTGAACAACCCGAAACAGTGGTTGAACAGTTTAACCAGATCATTGAACAAGCTCAATAACCGGCTTTATAAGGATTAGTATGCTGTCAGATAAAGAACAACTCAGGTATGCCAGACACCTTTTAGTTGAACATATTGCTGAAGCAGGGCAGGTCAAACTGAAACAAGCTAAGGTTGTCATCGTTGGCGTAGGAGGGTTAGGTTGTCCTGCTGCACTTTATTTGACTGCAGCAGGAGTCGGGGAGTTAACCCTTATTGAGCACGATAAAATTGAATTGAGTAACCTACAGCGACAAATTCTTTATAAAACCAACCACTTAAAGCGCAGTAAAGTGGAAGTGGCGCAACAACAGTTGGGCGCCACTAATCCAGAGATAAAGATTAATGCTATCAACCAATCGGTGTTCAATAGCAACTTTACATCATTGATTCAAAATGCAGATGTAGTACTTGATTGCACTGATAATTTTAAGACCCGTTATTTTATTAACCAAGCTTGTGTCGATAATAAAGTGCCATTAGTGACCGCTGCAGCAATTGCAGGGAATGGTCAGTTAATGGCATTCAATTTAAGAGATGAAAATTCACCTTGTTACGCATGTTTGTTCCCTGAACCAGAACCAAACGAAGAAAGCCAAGCTGGGCTTAACTGTGCCACGGCAGGCGTAATTTCTCCCTTATTAGGTGTGATGGGAAGCTTGCAAGCGCTTGAAACGATGAAGTTAATTTTGGGGCAAACCAAAAGTGCAGGTAAATTAACAAGTTTTGATGCTTGGCAGTTGAGCTTTTCTCAAATTGGTTTGAGAAAAGCGAAAAGTTGTAAGTGCTGTAACTAATTTAGACAAGGCTAACTGAGGGCTTTGTCTACTGCCGCGAGAATATTTTCCTGTTTTGACGGTTTCATAATATAGCTATTGATTCCGTATTTAACCCACTTTTGCACCAGTTCTTTGTTTTTATTACTGGTTAAAGCAATAATTGGTAGGTCTTTTTTATTAGCCATTTTTCTAAATTGTTTAGTCGTATTTAATCCATCTAACTTGGGCATAAATAAGTCCATGATAATCAGGTCGTATTTACTTTTTTTGACTTGTCTTAACGCTTCCATTCCATCAGCAGATTCATCTACTTTGTAATCCGCTTTTTGTAAGATCTGCTTGATCATATCTCGGTATATGTGATTATCCTCAACCAGTAAAATTTTTGCCGCCGTTTCTACCGGTTCTACTGATGTTGGATCAGATGAATTAGCGAGGGTATCTGTTTTTTGTTTAGCCTTTAGCTTTGCCAGCTTATCGATTTGCTGGGTACTTCTTTGTTTAATGGCCTGTTCGAGAAGGTTTTTACCATCTAGGTTTTTCTCTTTGTGTTGGGTTAAACCAGCCATTATTTTGGCTAGGCTTTGATGAATGTCACCTTCAATTTTATTGAGTAATTCAGATACTGTATCGGATACTTGCTCAGCGTGTTGCTCTGCCGATAAGTCCTGTTTAATGGATGTTTTGCAATCGGCAATGGTTTCTTCAACCTGTGATGACATGGCCTTGATTTCATCAATTAATTCCACGATGTCACAGTTATTTTCATCTATGTACTCAGCCGATTTATCAAGCAGTAACTCATTTTCATCGTAACTTTTAGCCAGTGTGTTGATAATGGACTTTAAACGATACTTTTCATACATGGGTCGTGATACGAAGTAATCATAAAATACCCCCTGACTGCATATATCATAAGCCAGTCCTACTTCTTTATTTGGACACAACAACACGACGTGGTGAGGGTGCTGAAGACAGTCGAATTCTTTAACTAAAGTAACGTAATGCCGAAGGGCATCTGCTACCGTTTCAACTTCAATCAGTAAAATATAGGGTTGGTATTCTTGAATGGCTTTAACGGCTTCATCACCAATGCGAAAACTTCTAAATTGCCTAACACAATCACTGATAATTGCAGCTGCACCGCTATCTTCTCGGTGGTCATGAATCATAATGACCTTAGGGTGCCTACAAATAATGGAACTATTTACTTTCATGAGAGAGCACGCTCTGTAATTCTTTCAAGCTAAGTTGTATTTGTGATAACAACTCTTTCTGTAAGGAGGCATTTTTATTTAAACAGGCTTGCTCAAGCCTTTCTAATAAATCGGCACACGCAAGTGCACCAATAGCTTTAGCTGACGTTTTTAAAAAGTGTGCGCCTTCTTTTAATGCCCCTGAGTCTTGGCTGCGGTAATTACTAACAAAGCTGCGAAGTGACAGTTTGGCTTGGTGAAAAAATTGATTCTGATATTTACGGATCAAAGTGGGGTCATCACCAATTAAACTGGTGATGACTTCCTTGTCATAAACGGGTAACGGGCTAATTTGATTCATACCATTTTTCCATCATCGCTTTGAGTTGATTCATTTGAATGGGCTTAGACAAGAAATCAGTCATGCCCATGGCTAAACACTTTTCTTTATCGCCTGACATTGCAGCACCTGTTAGCGCGACAATTGGGATGGGTAATAAGTCTTGCTGATTTTCGTATTGTCTTATTGCTTTGGTTAGTTGGTAGCCGTCCATATTAGGCATGTGACAGTCGGTAACGATTATTTTGTAGTTGTGATCCTTAAACATACCCAAGCCTATAGCACCATCATCAGCTAAGTCTGTTTGATAGCCCAGTCGCTCAAATTGTTGAAAGAGTAAATCTTGATTAAGTGGGTTATCTTCAACAATGAGGATATCTGAATATTCAGCACTAGGTTTACTCTTAGTGCTTAGCTTGGAGTCGTTCCTAGCTAGTAAATTAACGTCATTATTTTGAATATTGATGAGGAGCTTCTCTAGTGCGCCAAAATTACCTTGTAAACAAAAATGTAAATGATTAGCTTGAGTCTGTGCTAGTTCGTCTGCTTTTTTGTTGATGATAATAAACTGGCAATGCGAAGCTAAAAGACAGGCTTTGATAATGTTATTAATGTCTTCTTCGAGGCTGTGGCTCAGATCAATGATGTTAATATCTGTGCTATCAAAATTTGAAAAGCTAAGGTTTTGCTCGGTTAAATCAAAGCTGGTTAACCAAGCACCTTTGTCTTCTAGAAATATTTTTCGGGCCTTTATTTGCGTCATGTCTGGCTTAGCAAAATAATTAATGGACATACCGAATAAAGATGCGAGTTCATCTTGGCCTTTGGCTTGCCAAATGGGCAAAGAAACCTTAAAGGTTGTACCTTGGTTGAGTTCGCTGGTCAGCTCAATAGAGCCACCAAGTAGATCGCACAACTTGCCACAAATAGATAAACCTAAACCGGTACCGCCATACTTTCGTGTAGTTGATGTTTCTGCTTGCGTGAAAGGTGAAAATAGTTTTTTTTGTGCCTCTTTTGAAATACCTATGCCAGTATCAGTAATTTCGAACACTAAATTAATTAAATCACCCGTGTTTTTTTCGTTGTTATTTTTAACTATTAAGCTGATACCACTTTGTTTGTTTTGCTCTGCTTCAGTAAATTTAACGGCATTGCTGAGTAAATTACCGAGTATTTGCCTTAACCTGATTGGATCTGAAACCACTTTATCTGGGTAATGATTACTTTCATACACTTCAAAAAATAAGCCTTTATCTTTAGCTAGTTTGCCGTAAATGCTGGTCAGTGAGTCAACAACTTCACTGATAGACATAGGTACAGACTCTATATCAAGTTTACCTGCTTCGATTTTATTTAAATCGAGGATGTCATTTAAAATCGTTACCATAGAAAGCGCTGAGCTTTTTGCGATACTGATTAAGCTAGTCTGTTCTTCAGTTAAAGATTGGGTATCAAACAAATCTAAGGCGCCAATTACCCCGTTCATTGGGGTGCGTATTTCATGGCTCATCATTGCTAGGAAGTCTGATTTTGCTCGGCTGGCCTGTTCGGCTAAATCTTTTGCTGCCTCGAGTTGAGTTGTTCGCTCTATTACTCGGCTTTCCAGCTTGGCATTAAGTTCAGCCATTTTCGTTTTTGAGATAACTTCATCTGTATTGTCATAGCATAGTCCATCAATCCTGACTTTTTCACCAAAGACATTTTTACTGACAACTCCTTTGGCAACAATGTATCTCAATTGTTTATCAGGCTTGATGATGCGGTAATTTTCACAAAAAGGCTGGGCTTCAGATATTGAATAGTTCAAGGCGCTAATGACTCTATCTTGATCGTCAGGGTATATGCTTTCTTTCCAGGCATCAAGCTGACCAAGCTGTTCATGTGTAAATGAGAAAATATCTGATACTTTTTGATCCCAACTCCATTGTCCGTTTAAGAGGTTTCCTGTCCAAATACCAATATTAGCGGTTTCTAACGCCATCTTTTTGGCTTCTTCTGAGTCTAATAATGCGTGTAGCATTTCCTTTTGTGCTGTGCAGTTGGTAATACTGCCAGTGACAACAAGTGGCTCGGCATTTATGTTACGCGTGGAATCGCCGATAATGCGATACCATTGATAATCATGGTTTTTATCTAAGATACGGCATTCAATACTCAAGGGTATTTCAAACTCAAGGTGATTGTTCATCAGTAAATCGAAAATGGGGACATCATCAGGATGGATAAATTGGATGATGTCTTGCCAAGTATTTATCTGACCATGGGATAAGCCCAACATTTTTTTCATTGTCATTGAGAAAAAGCTGCTTTGTGAGGTCATAAATGCTTTTAAAAAATCCAAATAGCCATCTTGGCTTTTATCCAAAGTAAGCTCGGTTTGCCAAATACCAAGTTGGCAGTTATCGGCTGCTTTTTGAAAACGCGTATCTCGGGTCGAATTAAACGAAAAAATGAGATTAGAGAAGGTGTATTGATTTATTTGAAATTCTTTTATTTCACACAGCGCATGCCTGTTCTCTCCTGCGACTTTCATTTGCACAAATTGCGGTGTGTGTTTGGCATTTTCTATCGTTTTGGGGTTATCGAGGATCTCGGTCAAAGATAAATCATCAAAGGCTGAATTGGAGCTGGAGATTTGGTTTCCCTTTTCATCAAATACTAGAGACAAGCATTTCATTGGTTTTGGTCCATCAATAATCGTTCACACAATAAGTATTGTTAAAGATCACTGCATACGCTAATAAATTAGGGGATTTTTATTGATTCAAGACAAGTTTGTTTATTGAGCGAGGCGTTAAAATAATTGTTACGGTTTATCACTGGCTTAAAGTGCTTTGCTCGGTTTAATATGTAATGTATATACTTTACATTTTTTAGCTTAATTTGGATGTTTGAAATTATATGGCTATTAAAATCACCAGTGCAGAAAAAGCTATTCTGCAAAACGTTACTATCCCGCCACGACCTGAAGCTTTAATCAAAGTCAGCGAAGAAGCTAAAAAGCCTGAGCCTGACATTAGTATCATTGCCGAAGCTATCTCCCATGACGTAGGTATTTCAGCTGCTGTGCTTCAAGTTGTTAATTCGGCTGCATTTCGTCGAACGCGAGAGATTGAATCCATTGATCAAGCCGTCATGGTACTTGGTTTAAAGCGTGTCTTTCCCATTGTAAAAGCCGTTGCGGTAAAAGCATCAATGGCACAAACCCCGGTATTAGATGATTTTTGGCAAAGCTCAGACAAAATCGCTCAAGCGTGCTCTATCGTCAGTCGAGAGTTAGAAAAGCCGCAATTGGCAGATAATGCTTATATGTTAGGTTTATTTCACAATGCGGGTATTCCTGTCATGTTGCAATATGATGAGGCATACGCGGCTATCATTCAATCGGCGAAAGTTGATGGCTGGGATTTTGAAATGATTGAAAAAGAGCGAGATCAATTTGATACCGCGCATACCACAGTAGGGGCTTTATTAGCTCAACAGTGGAAGCTTGCTAAAGATTTAGTCGAAGTGATTTATTATCAACATGATACCAATGGCATCTTTTTGTCTGATGAACTTTCCAAAGTCGGCTTGTGGATACTCGCGATATTAAAAATAGCTCGCCATGTCGCCCTTGATCGACTAAATGGAGAAGATTCATCCGTTGAATGGGAAGCCGTTCGCGATCAAATTCTTCAATTCTGTAAGTTAGAGGATGATGAGTTAACTTATATTCTTGAACGAGTTGAACAAGAAATAAGCTAGGCTGTTTTGATTTTGAGCACTTTGTTGTAAAAATGTCCAAACAGTTCATTTTTATTAATTTTTCTCAATAAAGTGCTTTACCTTTTGTAAAAGTTCGCCTTATAATGCGCCCCACGTTGCAGGGGTGTAGTTCCAATTGGTAGAACAGCGGTCTCCAAAACCGATGGTTGGGAGTTCGAGTCTCTCCACCCCTGCCAACTCTTTCCTTGATTATCCAATCAGTTAAATTACAAAAAATAAAAACTTTAATATTTCCTAATAGTTAATTGTTGATCGAATTCTTTTTACTGTTAACTAATTCCCGATAATTTACTTTCATTCTTGAATCGTTTACGCCAGAATGACGATTAGAGTTTATAGTTATTTTCATGCATGCAATCACTATCTGAATATCACCAAGCTTTACTAACGCAGATGGGTATAGACATTTATTGTCGACCTGAAAATTTGCCGCTGGTTACTGAAAAACAGCAAGTCTCTTCACATACTCACATAGTGTCTGATGGCGTTGCTTCAGGGCTCGAACATCATCCGGGTTCAGTTGATAGCAATGCATTTAGTGATCAAGCAAGAATGCCGCAGCATGAAAACGCAGCGCAATCTTTTGAATCACACACTGCCGATGGTGTAGCTCATACCAAACCAAGTTCAGTATCCGGTTTATCGCATCTAGCTCAGCTTAAACAAAGCTTGGGTATGTCAGATGAACAAACGGCATCGAATCAAGCGCCAAGTGATGTCAATTCAGCCAGTCAAAAACAGGAACAACTGCTAACAAGTGATGAACAAACAGAGCAGCAAAAGCGCCTGGATACGTTAGCATCTCAAGTCTTGTCTATGGCGAGCCAATCAATATCAACGTCATCATCTCAGAATGTTGAGCCTGCAGAGATCGCTACTCAGGACACTGTTACTCAACAAGATGATTTAAATGTGGGTGGTGACACTTTACTGCTTAATTCAGTAAATCAAACGGAACAAGAACCGCTTGCAGTCCATATTCAGTTTGATGAGCCAGTAACAGCGGATGACCTATCTATTGCCTGTTTACAAAAAGACCTGGCTGGCCTCGGTGTATTACAAGATGAATCAGGTATAAAGCTTGAAAATGTCGAACTATTGCAGCAGCTTCCTCAACTTGGTAAAAATGTCAGTTTAGCTGAGAAAAAACGCTTTATTTGGCACTACATTTACCTCGCTCTAGAACACTGATTGGATAGATCATGGATACATATGAGTTTCACGCGTTAAGTGAGGCCGATATAGAGGCTATTTTTAAAATAGAGCAAGCCTGCCATCAAGTACCCTGGTCTTTAAATACGATTTCTTCTTGTTTTGGGCCGAGATACTATTGCTTAGGGCTTAAACAAAATAATCAGCTATTAGGTTTTGCTTTTTTTGAACATATCTGTGGCGAAGCAACGTTAATGGATATTGCCATTGCACCTAACCATCAAGGCCAAGGCCTTGGACGTGCTTTGTTGAATCAGGGTATTGACTGGTGCCGTACTCAAGGTAATCAGTTGCTTTGGTTAGAGGTGAGGGTGTCTAATGACAATGCCATATCTCTTTACCAACAATTAGGTTTTAGCGAAGTCGCGGTCAGGGAGAATTACTATCCGTGTAAAACTGGTAAAGAGGATGCCTTGGTGATGAGTTTAAGCCTCAAGTAATCACCTCATCGTTTACAGATATTCTCTAACCATTCTTCGCCAATAGTAGCCTGTGTGGGCGCGATCGGGCCAAATATGAAATGTATGTTCAATGCCTTTGCTATGGAGTATTTGACTGAGCTCTTGGTTATTTTTTAAAAAAGGATCTTGCTCGCCAATCACGACAACAATATCCATTCTCCTTAAATGCTCAAGTGAATAGTAACAAGCTAAATTAGGTAAAAAATGGGTAGGGGTGTGGTAATAAACATTCTCATCGTAATAGCCATCAAGTAAGTCATAAAAATACTCTACGTTGAGTGTTAAATCATATCGTCCACTAAATGCACACAGCTTATTGAAAATATGTGGATGTCTAAACGCAATATTGGCTGCTTGGTACGCTCCCAAACTGCAGCCGTGACTGATCACACATGGATGACTGTTAATGCTGTGCATAAAGGGAATCACTTCATTGAGTACATAAGCCTCGTATTCGTTATGACGTTGCAATCGGCCTGATGGGTGTGCCCAAAAGCAGTAAAATGTCTCAGCATCGAGTCCATCGATACAAAAAAGTTGAAGTTGACCTTGCTCTAACTTATCTCGAATTTGATCAACCATGCGCAAATTTTCATATTCATAGAAACGTCCGCCACGGGTTGGAAAGACTAATACCTTTGCGCCGGCATGGCCAAAAACTAATAACTCCATTTCTCTTTCTAGGTTTGGGCTAAACCACTTGTGATATTGTCTGTTCATGTCCTTTACATCTTTGTTTGCATCCTTGCTCAGATATCGCTAGTTCATTGTGTCGTTAGCTATTCGAGTTCGGCAAAAAATTTATCTAATTGATTGAGTAACAATTTCTTTTGTTTCGCTTGGTTTTTATATTCACTGTGACCTTTATCCAACACCAATAATTGCTTTTCACAATGCAGTGCGTTGTAAATGGCAAATTGACCGGGTGGCGCAACCACAGGATCGTCTTTTGCCAGTGCACAATGTACGGGCATATTGATGTATTCAGCTGCATTTGCCGCATCATAATATCTCAGTGTTCTTAAGGTCATTTTCGGATGTTGCTTAAAAAAACGTTGGACAGCATCGCCACTGCCCCAAGTTGGCAGTTTTAAGCGCAGTCTATGATGACCAAAGCTAGGTACATTAAAATGCGCTTTACTGACTCGCTGTTCAAATGCCATGGCAAGCGCACCAACACCACCAGAAAAACTGATACCTAAATAGCCTAACTTACCTGATAAATAAGGAAATAATACAAGCAAACTACTGATGGCGAGCCAAGTATCTTCAACACAACCTCGGATAATGTAATGGTCTTTTTTGTCAATATCATGAAGGACATGCCAAATTGGATCGGGGGATATCGGCGGGTGTTGGCTTAAGCTGATGCCACGACAGCAAGGAAAAAATAAAGCGCTATCTGAGAACGGTAAATCGAAATCTGGCTCGTCTCTTCCCGCATAACCATGACCAATTACAAAGCCTCGTTTTGGCGCACTATCTATGGGTAATAATAACCAACCGCTAATCAGATAGTTCTGAGTAGAATGAAAACTAATAGTGAATATACGCCAGTTTTTATGGCAACGGCCCGTATCGGTGATACTCGGTCGAGGCTGAGTCATTAAGGTTTTGTGATAACAGTTTTGCCAAAACTGGCTAAAGTCGCTTGGTGCAGGGGGAGCGGTAACTTTTTTGAGTTGATTAAGTGTATAACCGTAGCTGGCATCAAAGGGCGGTGTGGCCATATAGCTTGAAAATAATGAGTAGGGTAGTGAAAGTATGCAAGCTAGAAGGGGGAAAGTCGATAATTTAAGTTCACCTTATTAAAAATTTAACAAGGTGAACCGATTAACTTTAAGCAGATAAGATGTGATTTAAACCACCTGTTACCGCAGCAACTTGGGCCAAAATACAGTTTTCGTCATCTACTTTTGGGCTATCTGGATAGACTTCTGTCGTTGTCACATAAGTGGCATTAGTCATACCCATACACAAACCTGATTTTTTAGCTGTGTAATGAATGACGCCTAATTGCTCTAAAGGTACACCAATGAGTTGATTGTCACTGTCACTCGGTGCGATATGCGTTACTTTTAAGACCTCATCAACCACTGCTTTTTGGAATGCTGGGCTTGGGTTTTCACTGTCGCCAACTAAATAAAAGCCATCCGGAATATCCCAGCTTTTTTGCTCAATCGCGTCTCGTGCTGATAATGCAGGTCTGAACTGTGTGTTATCTGTATCGGTTGTTTCATGCAAATCAATGTGCATCACAAAGTTGATACCTAAAGATTCAACATAGCTCATCGCTAATGAAGATTCACCGGCAGGTGAGTCTGGGTAAAATGAGCGATTAGGGTCAATGGCATTGGGGTTCCAGCGATTGATCGTTTCATAACCCCAAGGGCTGATGCAAGGTAACACAACAAAGTTGAATGCCGACTGAAATTGAGCGAGTTGGCTCTCAACAAAGCGAATAGCACCTTGAACACCTGATGTTTCGTAGCCGTGCACACCACCTGTTATCAATACACTTGGCTTAGACTCATCAAAGTTATTAGAGCGCATAGCATAGAGTGAATAGCTTTGATTTGGGTAGTCTAACGTGCCGTAGTGATCAATTGTGACCTGATCTGCTAGTGCTTGGATTTTACTAACCACTTGTTCTTGGTATGAACGTTTGACGGTTTGTAATTCAAACCATTGCTGGTTCTCTTGTGGGCCCCACTTTTGACCGGGCGTGCCGATAGGGTAAGTCATATACTTTCTCTAATCGTGTCTGTAAACATAACGGCAGTGTAATTAAACTGGCATATATTGGATAGCTAACAGCACTAATTGTCTATCCGTGCTTGTAAATAAAGCTTGGCACTTTTGCTTGTTAACTAACAACTGGCTCAAATAATTTACATTAATTGAGCCAGTTGCTACATAGTAGCCCGCTAACTATTAGCAAATAAATTGAGGGTTTGTGGAGTGAAATCCGGTAACAAACTTGCTAACTGATTGTGAGTTAAATGATGCGTTAATATCTCAGCATAAATATCGCGATAATCAACCGTGGCATCTAAATAACGGCCATCTCTTAATTGATTTTGGCTAAGCCCCGGCCAATCACCAAACAACCCACCTTGAATTCCTCCTCCAATGGCAAACCACGTAGAGGCATAGCCGTGGTCAGTACCACGAGAGCCATTTTCATGTGCCGGTCTGCTAAACTCAGTACTGGTAAGCAACACCACATCTTGCATATAGTCAGCTAAGTCGGTAACAAAAGCGTGGATACCTTGTGAAAATGCAGTCAAAGAGCGCGCTTGTGAACCATTGGCTGTTCCTTGATTGGAGTGCGTGTCCCACCCACCTATATCAACGGTAGCGGCTTCTAGCCCCACACCTGATTTAATCAACTGCGCGACTTCTCTTAGCTGATTACCAAAATTATTGTTGGGATATTGTGCACCATTTTCCGGTTGATAATCTTGGCTGCGAATTTGGCCTATTAAATCTAAGTCATTAAACACTCTTAAGCCAAATCGATTCAGCAAGCTTTGATTGGCAGAGCTGGCACTTTGTTGATAAAGCGGGGATAGCCTCTGCAATAACAAGGTTTCCTCTTCATTGTCCAAGCCAATGTTGTAGTTGGCCAAACGAGTCAGTGACGCCACTGTTTCATCACTTCTTAACGATTGCGCTAAGTTGCTGCCAAATCCCACCGCTCTAAAAGAGGCATTACTGTTTTGTGTTTGTAAATGCCTATTTAGCCAACCATCGGACACACTTTGCCTTTGCCCACTTTCGATATAATGCTGGCTTTGGAAGTGCGAGCGGCTGCCATTTGGGTCGTGTACTGTCGGTAAAATAGCTAACGAGCCCGCTTGATAAAGTTGATGCAAGCCACTAAGTGCAGGGTGCAAATCAAATTGACCATTTAAATCTAGAGCCGCATTAGTCGGTGCATCGGGTGCACCAATTGCTATTGTTGGGCGCATATCGTAGTAATGGCCTTCATTGTATGGGATAACACAATTGAGACCGTCACAACCGCCGCGTTGAAATACCGATACTATGGTTTTACCTTCGGGAGCGTGAGCAGGGTTGATGCGCATACTGAGTGGACTGCCAGATAAAAAAGTATTAACCCCAGCAACGGCCATCATGCCTACTTGGACAGCCCTGTTGTTGTAAAAAATATTATGAATGCAATTGTAAATGGTCTTGTTGCGATTGGGCGGGTACCGGTATTTATGATATGGATTCAAGCAAATGTGACGTTAAAAAATATCAATGTTCAAGGTCTATCGAGTAAAGGCACTCAAGCGGGGCGAATCAGTGATTTAGGCCCTTATCTTAATCCATAAAATTAAGTAAACGCTAAAAGCTAACTATAAAACGGCGCTAATAGCGCCGTTTTTTTAATCATAGTATGAAAAAGTAGTCGTCAGACAAATTATAAAATTAGTTAGTATCTTCAAGTTGAGCGTACCATTTTTTATAAATAGTGTCGGTGACTCCCTCTTTTTTCAGCTCTGAAAGTGCTTGGTAAAATTGTTCAATCAGTGAGTTCGCTTTGACCGTTGTAACTTGATTTTGTGGTGATGCATTTAATGTTGGGTCGAAATCGTCATTAAGCTGTTCTCTAATTGAAGGAGAATATCTCGACACGCCCATATACATAGGTTGTTGTTGCCCGCAGCAGTGTCTATGAATTTTTAAGCCAAATGTATTCAAATTCGATAAATCATTCTTAGCGATAAAACTATCAAGTATTTCTTTATCGGCGACATAGAAGTACTGGTAACTTCTTCTTTTATTTACAAATTCAATAACTTTCTCAATATTCAGGTACTTAACCTTCTGTGCTGCAATGCCTAAATTAGAAGCTACTTCATCTTTGGAGCTATTTGTTTCCAATAGCCATATAAGGGAAGGGACTTTTTTCAGTTGGCTTAACTGGGTAATAGTGGGGACGCCTTTTGATGAAATGCCATATTCACTTGTTGTCAAACCATTATCTAGGTAGATTAAATAACGAGATCGTTGCGTAGAAAATGATGCGGCGGGGTAAAAATCAAACCTACCTTGTTCAAGGCCTTGGTGTGCTCTTTGTTTAGGTAAACGTGTTATTGATAATTCGCAACCAATACGATGACTCGCCTCAGTGTATAAATCTTGAAAAATGCCTGAATTATCGGGAGCTGCATTCATCAATGGATACTTATCGCCAAGCTTAAAGACCATTTTTATTGTACAGTTAGACCAAGCAGACACGGGATAAAATACAAAAATAAAGATCAAAATTAATTTAAGCTTAGTCATTGGTTACTCTATCAAGTGCTAACAGATTAAATCAAAATATAACAATTTAAGTTTAGCTCAATTAACTTCACCTACCACATGTTTTAATGAGACTGAGACCATAAGTAAAGTGGCAGCGAAAATTGATAGTTGGATAAAACCCTGCTGGGCTTTTTAGGTTTAATATTTACTATTGGACCAAGTTTGGGGGCATTCAAAACTCAATACCCAGATTGTTTAAATGGAATAATTCGAGCTAGTATGACGTATGATTCGATGAGTGATTCAATAAAGTAGCACGGGCTACTAACGTTGAACGGCATCACAACCAATTGGGTATATACATCTACCTTTAGCTTTTTTCAAACCAAGACAATCCTTATGCCTAACCCAGATAAAGTGAGCAGTTTTACTGAACTTGCCAAACTTGCCGATTATTCTTTTTTAGATAATTTAACGCCAGACCCAGATGCAACAGAAAGTGGGGAAGACTATTACCCAAGACAAGTATTTTCTGGCCACTATGTACCCGTCAAACCAACGCCTTTGGCGCAACCTGAATATATTGCACACAGCCATACGTTATTTGATGAATTGGGTTTTGCAGATAGTTTGGCAACAACCGATGGTTTTACACGTTTGTTTTCAGGTGATGTCAGTGCCTCACCAGAGCCGATGCGCAAATTAGGTTGGGCGACAGGCTATGCCTTATCGATTTATGGAACCGAATATACCCAGCAATGCCCGTTTAGAACGGGTAATGCATATGGTGATGGCCGAGCTATTTCGGTACTTGAGTTAGTTGCCAAAGATAAACGCTGGGAAATGCAACTTAAAGGTGCAGGGCAAACACCTTATTGTCGTGGCGGTGATGGTCGTGCTGTGCTGCGCTCAAGTGTCAGAGAGTTTTTAGCACAGGAACATATGCACGCTTTAGGTATTGCCACGTCTCGCTCGTTAAGCTTATTTGTGTCAAAAACAGAAACGGTTGATCGCCCTTGGTACTACGAAGGTTCTCGCTCTCAAGATCCTGAAATTATGGTCTCTAACCCAGTGGCGATATCGACACGTGTTGCACCTTCATTCTTACGAGTGGGTCAAATTGAGCTCTTTGCCCGCCGCGCTAGGGTTAATGAACACGACAACGCAATGGCAGAGTTGACTCAAATTGTGCAACATTTAATTGAAAGAGAATACCCAAATGACGTTGATCAAAACCTTGTATTTACTGAACAAGTATTACAGCTAGCAAGTGCGTTTCGCGATAGATTAACTACGTTAGTGACTCACTGGCTGCGTGTAGGTTTTTGCCAAGGCAACTTTAACAGTGATAACTGCGCCGCTGGTGGTTATACCTTAGATTATGGTCCGTTCGGGTTCAGTGAATTATTCGACCCTGTATTTCAGCCTTGGACAGGGGGCGGTCAGCACTTTTCATTTTTGAACCAGCCAATGGCTGCACAAAAGAACTTTGAAATGTTCTGTCGCAGTTTAAAGGTATTACTGCAAGATGATGATTTGGCCACTTCAAAGCTCGAAGCGATAGAAGAGGGCTTTTCTGCATTAATGGAAGCCAAGCTCGATAAGATGTGGGCCGCTAAACTAGGGCTCGACGAATATGATTCAGCTCTTTTTGTTGAACTGTTACAACTGATGGTTCAAAGCGGTGTTGACTACAACATGCTGTTTCGTGAGTTATCAGCAATCCCTGAAGATATGACCCAGCTTACAAAGTGTTTTTATAAAAAAACCAGCCAAGAGCAAGATGATATGTGGTCGGGATGGTTAGCAAAATGGCGCAATAAAATAGGGGTTGATGCTAACCCTGCCAATGCAAAGGTCATTAGCAAGCAAATGAAACAAGTGAACCCTAAATTTACTTGGCGTGAATGGTTAGTCGTGCCCGCTTATCAAAGTGCGGCAAAAGGTGATTATTCGTTAATTAATGAGTTGCAAGCGATGTTAACTCAGCCTTACGAAGAGCAATCTTCAGAAGTAACAGATAAGTTTTATCGTTTAAGGCCCGTTGAGTATTTTGGCGTTGGTGGCATTAATCACTACAGCTGCTCTTCATAAATAAATAGAGCAGGCGAGCACTTTACAACACTCAGGTTTTTGCCAATTGATAATTTAGTCACTGATATTGAAGTTCAATTGGCCTCACCTATACTAACTTTTCTTTGTAAAACCATAGGATAGGGAATAATGAAATTGTTTAGCTTAAAAAGCCAAGCAGGTAAAATCACATCCAAATTTAATAAACCCGCTGTATTGCTGGCAACACTTGGTTGCTTAGCACTTTCTGCATGTACCCAAACAGCGGACCAACAAGAAGCAAAAGACGATACCGTGACTGCATATCCAAGATTAAAAGCGGATGCTAATACCGTTGCACCCGTAGCGGATAAAAAAAGCTATACCGCACAATATCACGACTTTAAACTCTCAGATGACTACAACTGGTTAAAAGATAAGTCTTACCCAGAAATCAATGACGAGCCCGTACTTGATTATTTAAAAGAAGAGAACGCTTATTTTGAGTCTTTTATTAAGCCTCACCAAGCGTTAGTTGATACTTTATTTGAAGAGTACAAAGGCCGAGAAGACGACGAAGAAACGTCGGTTCCTTGGGTTAAAAATGGCTATCAATACCGTTGGTATTTTGAAAAAGGCGCGGAATACCGCACTTGGGTGCGAAAAGCGCTAACGGGCGATACAACTGAACACGTCATTCTTGATGAAGCCGTTGAAGCAAAGTCTTATGAGTTTTATAAAGTAGCGGATATCTCGGTTAGCCCAAATAATCAGTATCTTGCTTGGAGTGTTGATACCAACGGTTCTGAGCGCTTTACTATTTATATAAAAGATTTGAAAACAGGTGAGTTACTCAAAGATACCATTACCCAAACAAGCGGCGATATTATCTGGGCTAACGATAGTAAAACCCTGTTGTATGTAATTGTTAGTGAAGAGTGGCGCCCGTTTGAAGCCAAAGCACACGTGCTAGGTACAGACAATACCGCTGATAAAACCTTATACAAAGAGTCAGACATCGGCTTTTTTGTGGGGATAGACAAAAGCCACTCTGGCGATTACTTAGTTATTCGAACGGCCAGTCATACCGTTGCTGAAAACTATGTTGTTAAAGCCGATGCACCGCTTAGCCCACTTACACTGATGGCTTCTCGTGATAAGGCGATTGATTATTATGTTGATCATGCCCACGGTGATTTTTACATTCGTACCAATGATCAACACGTTAATTTCCACATTGCTAAAACCAAGGATACAGAGCCGACTTTTGATAATTGGCAAACACTGATCGCGCCATCTGATGAGGTTTACTTCACAGGTTTGTTGCCACTTAAAAACACCTTAGTTGTGCAAGAGCGCAAACAAGGTTTAGATCAAGTACGCTTATTTAGCTATCAAGGCGAGCAAAGCTATGTGGCATTTCCTGAAGCCGCTTATTCAGCCAATTTAGGTAACAACCCAGAGTTTGATCAAAACCATATTCGTATTAACTACGAGTCGATGGTTACACCTGAATCGGTTCTAGATTATCAATTTGCAGAACAAAAATTGGTGACCAAAAAGGAACGAAATATTCCTTCTGGTTACGATAAGAGTCAATACCAAACGGAGCGCTTATGGGCACCGGCTAGAGATGGCGCTAAAATTCCAATCTCGATTGTTTATAAAAAAGGCTTTAAGCGCGATGGCTCTCAACCTGTGCATTTATACGCCTACGGTGCTTACGGCTTAGGCATGAGTGCGAACTTCTCGACGATTAACTTAAGTTTATTAGACCGTGGTTTTGCCTATGCCATTGCGCACATTCGTGGCGGTGATGAAATGGGTTATCAATGGTACTTAGATGGTAAATTAGAAAAACGTCAAAATACTTTTAATGACTTTATTGATTCAGCGAATTTCTTAATCGAACAGCAGTACACGTCAAAAGGTAATATCTCTATTTCTGGCCGCAGTGCGGGCGGTGAATTAATGGGAGTAGTGACAGTACAGGCACCAGAATTATGGCGTAGCGTTATTTTAGGTGTGCCTTTTGTCGATGTCCTCAATACCATGTTGGACGATACATTACCGCTGACACCTATTGAATGGCCAGAGTGGGGTAACCCAATTAAGTCTGCGAAAGACTATCAAACCATCTTAGCTTATAGCCCATACGACAACATCGAAAAGCGCGATTACCCTCCTATGATGGTAACTGGTGGTTTAAATGACCCTCGTGTCACCTACTGGGAGCCCGCTAAATGGACAGCAAAAATGCGTGAATACAAAACAGACGATAACTTGCTTGTAATGCGTATGCACATGGGGGCAGGGCACTTCTCGAGCTCTGGTCGTTATGCGCGATTATTAGATTACGCACAAGAATTTGCTTTCATGTTAAAAGCACATGGCATTAATAAATAATGCTGTAGTAAAGCGATAAAGCTTTTATCTGACACAAGCCTTGCAGTTTTTCCTGCAAGGCTTTTTTTATGCTTGCCTTTTACCTGACAATCGCTTCTATGGTTTTTGCACATTGTCTTGCTAGCCTAATAAATAGAGAGCTGGCCAACTTATATCAAGCATTTGATTTAGCGTTTCTTCAAGCCGCTGTTAGGGCAATGGATGGATATTGTCGCTTTTATTATCAAAACCAATTACTGACAAACAGGTATTATTACAGCTGGACTGATTGTTATAACGCAAGCCAAGATAGGTTAAATGTGAGAAATATTGGTTTGGCTGATATTTTAGAAAGCTTTTTTTGGATGTTTCTTATTAAACAGCAAGTTAAAAGCCCAGTAACTGGAAGTACAAGTGGTGAATCTTTTAAAATTAAGCGCTACCTAGTTTCACAAAAGTTTATCTAAACGGGTCTTTGTAGTAAGAAAATTACCATTATCAATATATACTTAGATAACCTGTATTAATCACTTTTCCGCTATGAAGTTTTGGTTTCTCGTCGTCTTTTTCTCGCTTCCTGTTCGTGCTTTTGAGGTTACTTTTATTGCTTCAGAATCTGAAAATAATGATTACTGGCAGAATGTATTGAGTATAGCTTTTGCTGCTGCGGAAGATTTAAATATTAACCTGAATGTTATTGAAGCCGACCATAAATATTCTCAAAAGTCAGTTATTGAGCAGATAATAAAGGGTAAATCAAAACCAGATTTATTGGTTTTTTACCCATACAAACAAGGTGCAAAATTTATTTTTAATGGTTTGGAGCAAGCAAAAATACCATTTGTAACACTTACTCGGTTATCCGAATTAGAAAAATCTCAATCAGAGCTAATACCAAAAAATTACAATTATTGGTTGGCGGAGCACTCTTATGATGAGCGTTATGGAGGCTATTTATTGGCTGATGAATTAATTCGGCAATACCATCAAAGTGAACAAAAAAAAACAATAAGATTTCTGTCTATTAGTGGTGACAGAACTGCCGACTCTGAACTAAGGCTATTAGGCATACACGACAGATTATCAAAACAAAGTGATGTTGAGTTTGTCCAAAATTTGGTGGTTAATTGGAGTGGAGCTGAAGCAAAAGAGAAGTTCATTGCACTATACAATAGACACGATTATATTAATCTGGTTTGGGCATCCTCTGACACGATGGCTTTGGGAGTAATCGAGGCAGCTAAAGAGCTTGGCTTGAAACCCAATAAAGATATTTTTATTGGCGGTTTTGATTGGACTAAAAATGGCTTATTGGCAATTAAAAATGGGCAGCTTGCCGCATCTGTCGGTGGTAATTATTTAAGTATGGGCTGGATGTTAGTGAGGGCTTATGATTACTACCAAAATGGTAACAAATTCGCCGAAGCTGCTATGCCATTTCAAGTGATTAATTCACATAACTTAGATATGTTAGAGCCAATCATTTTTAATTCAAGTTGGGAAAATATTAACTTCAAGCAGTTTAGTTTAACTCACCTAAAACAAACTAAATATGATTTTACTATTCGTCGGATCATAAAGCATCTGTCCTTGCAAAATCAGTTAACACAAGATGCTAATTTGCAAGCGACTAAGATTGAACAATAGCAGGTACGGATAATGCTTTCACTTAAAAAGTCTAAGGACAATAAGCATCAAATTATTGTTTTAGGCACAACACTATTAAGGCCAGAGACGTCATGCAGGCCATGATAGTCCTAATTTCGTTTGACTTATTCCAAGGAGCCTCGAATTCAATACGCGACGCCCTTAGTTCTTCTTCGCTGCTATGTGCCACATTTAATTTCTGTAATTTTTTATTCAGTGGTAGGTTTACGAGAATTGTAGGTGCTTGAATACCGCAAAAATATCCAGTTAAAGCGAACAGCATTATGTAAACATCTATACCCTCAAGCTTACCTAAGCTGCTGATAGCTAAAACAATTATAGACAATGCTGAACCAAGCCAGATTAAGATAAACAAAGGATGATTATTCTGAATGATCCTATCAGTAACTTGAAAAGCTTTGATGAAGCTCTTGTCATCCAGTTTTTTAAGGCCAGGCATTATCAATATTGCATAGCAAAAAAGGAGCCCTGCGATTAGCGAACACATCAATGTAGATAGCACTAATGCAATATCTGAAATCATTATTTAGTTATTCCTGAGACCAAATAATATGTTTAAAGGAGAACTTTAAACATATTGAAAAGCTATTTAAATAAAGTCAACCAGAGCAATTTAGATGGCTTATATTAAATTACTACGGTATATGCTAGAGCTACTATAAGTATTGTAAATTCAAGACCAGCTTAATATGAAAAATACAACAGATCAAAGAATTACTGCAGTGTTGATACAAGCAAGTTTGGGCTCGATATTGACCAACTGATAAATATTTCAACGTGACTAACGATAATGGAGGCACAAAAGAAACCACAAAAATCACTTACCAAATAAGCCTAAATGTTTCTTAGTGAAAATACCGATCGATTTGATATGTCATTATGAAGGTATATGCCTAATCAAAATTTTGTTTCGTTTCGATAGACTTATTTTTGTTGCATTTATCATTATTTTAACTTTGCTGAGTACTCATTAATAACTGGGCTAGTTTGATTATTGAGATATACCAATGATTTTTTTGAGAAAAACCATAAGCACCAACTGTTATTACCCTCATTTGAAAGATAATGACATTGAGTTAAATATTTAATATATATTTTTGTTAGAAGCGCCAAAGGTCAGAATGAGCGATTGACGCCATGTGTCTTGATGGCGCGACTTTATATTTTTTAAAGCTTCAGTATTGCAGCGCCCTTTATGGTTTACTCTGGCTAGTTACCTGAAACCTCTAAATGTTGGACCACGTCGATTCGAAAACCTGCCGGGTCTTGCAACATAAAATGTATTTGCCCCCATACTTCTTCTTTGAGTGGCATCGCCATTTTCAACTCCATTTTTTGTGCATCACTATAGGCGTGAGCGGCATCTTTAACTTCGAGCGATATCACATAGCCATCGGGAGACATTAACGGTTGAAGGAATTCCGGTTGGCTTGCATGCGCAGGCATTAAAAAGCCAAGTTGAACACCTGAACTGGGCGACACTAAATGCAAATAAAAATTGGCGTCATAAAATACCGCATTAAAACCAAATACTTCTTCATAGAAGGCTTTCACCTCTGCTAAATTTGCCGCTACCATCACAGGAAACATCGCGTCTATTTCAATCATATTTTTCACCTTTCATCCTTAATTAAAGGTGAAATATTATTAGCTACTTAGCAGGTTATAGATTGTATAAAACGGACATTTTTTTGAACTGGGCTGGGGTAACGCCAGATAAACGTTTAAATTCGCGTATAAAATGAGGTTGGTCGTAGTAGTGATCCAGATAGGCCTTGTTGTGTTGTGATGCATTCATCGCTTTAAGTACATGCTGAAATTTTAGCACTCTGGCAAAATCTTTAGGTACTAAGCCAATATGCTGTTTGGCAAGCCGCCTAAGCTGGCGCTCAGACACTCCAAATTCCGCGCTCTTGCTGTCGAATAGCTCAATAGTAGAGCTGCTGACACTTGCGTGACAATATCGAATATAACGCGCTAGGCGAGGGTCGACCTTGGCAAATTTGATAGAAGGAAGTAATGCCACCGATAAGCGATTGCAGCGCTGGTCAAAATACTTTGTGTGATTTATCACTTCAAATACCGAGTAAACGATATCTTTAGGGATTAATTCTTGTGCCTGTACACTGCCAATTTCGACCCATTCCCCCAGAGGCGCAGCGATCAAGCCTTTATGCCCTAGAATTCGAAAACGAATACCAAAAAAAGATGCGGGTCCATCAAGCTGAAATAACGTAGATGAAAGAAATGGAGGGATAAGAAAATTATCCTCGAAGCAATCTAGATTGATGATCCAATCAACACAGTTATCCGGCACACTGCGGTATTGAAATTGGCCTTTTGGTACTGTTAGTTGCCAATACGATTGCACCCACCGGTTTAACGGTGACAGGGGAACTGACGTTTGATAGTCGCAATCGCCAGCCACTTTTCCTTGAGTCGGGTTATAATCTAGCAACATAGAACAGCTTGTTATATGCCTTGTTCTCTAATGTATTTATGAGCTTGATTTAATATATCTTTTCCCATTGTTTTGGCAACTAAATCATCAAGCTCTCCTGCAGAAAACTCTGCCCAAGAAACTGCCTTTGAACCACTAGAATGAGCAAAACGACCATAAGCAACAGTAACAGTTTTTTCTTTATGAACCATTAATTCATAAAGCTCTTCCTCAGGCTTATCTAAAGACCACTTTTTAATAATTCCGTTTATCCAAGGCTCATACATTTAACTAGTCTCAATTAGGCATGTAACGCCCCGCTAAGGGGTAAATAGTTGGCTTGGCTATGATTTGGAACGCAGTGACAAAAGCCAAGCTTTATTTGTACCGCTTTAGTTGCTTGTTATAAGCCTTTCAACATCGGTAAGATAAAGATTCATACACGTTAAAACAAACTGATAAACACCTAGTTTACTCTGCTGTTCGTTGAAATGCGCAACCATATTTTCAAGTTGCTCAGTAGAATAATTTTTATATCTTTTTACCGCGTCTAGCTCTGATAAACCTTGCACAGTAATATTATCAATGACCAAAACATTAATACTGTGGTTTTCTGAATTCCAAATTATATCTATATCTTTGTTGCCAAAATTAATTGATGAAAAATGAACTTGGTAATTACGTAATAACCGTAACAAATGAAGAGCTGGATTTGGTAGCTTCCTAATTTTGAAATCATAACCATTCCTAATTAAAGCTTCTTCAATTCCAGCAAACTCAACTAATGAAGCTCTGAAATGTGCTCTAGCACTTATTTGCAAAGGTACATTTTGAGATTTTGGCTCTTCACTCATTTTAAAAAGCATATATTGGGCTGCGACTGCTTTTTCATAAACATCAGGGATTACTTTAAGCGCATCATTTGGTAGTTTCCAAAAAACACTTCCTTCTTCAATTACTGGAAATGTTGCAAAATCTAAATTTACCACCAAACCTCCAGAGACTTATAGACATAATGACTCCCCACAAGGTGTTAGCCTCCAATGTCGTGGGTTAGCAAAGCCAGAGCCATAATTAGTTTGATAAATAACTAAACTTGGAGGCTAACATGTCTAAAAATAGCATAATATTCATTGGCTTGGATACCCATAAAGCATTTAATGAAGCGGCTTATATTGAAGACCAAAGAGGTAGGCACGCGGTTCATTACGGGCGTATACCGAATAGCAAAGTGGCTATCAAAAAATTTGCAACGCAGATGCAATCTAAATACCCCAATGCCACATTACACTTTGTTTATGAGGCAGGTCCTTGTGGCTATTGGATATATCGTTTGCTGACATCACTTGGGCACTGTTGTTATGTGGTCGCTCCATCCCTTATCCCTAAGAAACCCGGTGAGCGCGTCAAAACGGACAGACGAGATGCATTAAAACTGGCTAAATTACTCAAATCAGAAGATTTAAGCCCTATCTATGTGCCAGAGCCAGAGGATGAAGCGGTGCGTGATTTATCACGTGCCCGTGAAACGGCCATGAAAGACCTAAAAGATGCGAAGTACCAACTCAAAGCCTTACTGCTGAGAAATGACATCAACTATGCAAGCACAGCAAACTGGTCACTCAAACACCTTAGGTGGTTAAAGGAAATAGTCTTACCGCACCCAGCACAACAGATTGCCTTACAAGAATATATTCAAACCATAGATGAACGAGCAAACGACTAAAGCGCCTAGACAACGAGCTTGAACATCAAGTCAGGCATTGGCGTTATTATCCCGTAGTTAAAGCCATTCAAGCGATGCGAGGGGTCAGGCTACTGGTCGCCACCGGTATTGTTGCAGAGCTGGGTGATTTAAACCGATTTGACCACCCTAGAAAACTAATGAGTTACCTTGGACTGGTGCCCAGCGAACATTCAAGTGGCGGGAAAAGACGATTGGGCGCTATCACTAAGTGTGGGAATCAGCGAGCAAGGCGATTGTTAATTGAAGGGGCACATAGCTATCGTTACGCAGCGAATATCTCAACGGAATTACAAAAACGGCAAGAAGGGTTACCCAAAACCGTAAGTGATATGGCTTGGCAGGCACAATTGCGATTATGTCGCCGATATCAACGGTTGATAAACAGAGGTAAACATTACAATGTCGTTGTGACAGCAATCGCAAGAGAGATGATTGCTTATATCTAGGCGATAACAAAAGAAGTGGTACTGGTGCCAGTTAATCCGAGCTTAAGGCTAGCTAGAGTGCCTGCATAACATGTTAAACCGTTTTGAGTTAATGCAAAGAATGAAGTCACGGCATTGGTATAAACACCGACGGCGTTGCCTACATGGATGTAGGTAAGGAGCGTGAGCAGGAGCGGAAGCTTTATGATAGCTATGGGGCTTAACCGTTTCATATACCTACGAGCATAAGACCTATAGGACATACGAGTGCCAGCGGAGGCAGGATGCCAAGAGCGGTGACTGAAGATAGATACCACGACGGAACAAGTAAGGCCAGCTCTGTTCACGAAAGTGAATAACCTACGAATACCAGCATGTAAACCGACGAAAGTACTGACTTCATTCTGCATTAACTCAATTTCATTGAGCAACAGAAAACGAATTATGGTTTGAAATAAGAGCAGGAAATATTGTGCGCTTATTGACAGGGGGAGTCATACCAACGCCCAAATAACGGGCTTAAAGAGCTTGGCTATACTTGTGAGCGCAGCGAACCAAGCCAAGCGTTTTTAGTCCGATTGATTTTCTTGTTAGCTATTTAATGCCAATGCCCATAAGGTATTTTTTCTGGATCATCTGGTAACAATCTCCATCCATCTTTTTTATCAACGTATCGACGTTTAAAATTATTCCTCCGTGCCCCGTTAGGAACTAGCCCTGATAATAAATCTAATACATCGTTAGCTTGTGACGAGTTTCTTCCATGGGCAGCAATTACAGTTTTTAAAACTGGTAGTAGCTTTTTGTATTTTTTATTAGCGTCTTGTTTATCATTAAACAGCTTATAAAGTTTTTTTGCTGCATCAACAGGAAAACCAAAGATTTTAGTTGCCGACATAATTAATTCCTTTTAATTGTTTAGACAGTTGAAAAAAAACGTATAAATTGGGTGTTAAAAAAATAGCTGTTAAGATGGATATAATGATTGTCTCTTCTTGGGAGTATCCTCCAGCAGAGAATTCATAAGCCAGAGTAGCTATGTTGGTCAAAATAAAAAGACAAGCAGTTATGTCCCAAAAATAGCGAATTTTAGTTAGGTAATAGCAACTATATTTATACGCATAGCTATATAACCCAAATAATAACACCGGAAGTAAAAGCAAATTTAAAACAGACAGTTCCATGGGGATTTGAGGTTGAGTAATATCTGGTTCCATGAGTGATTCGTAAACACTGTAGCTTGAAAACACCAAGACAAACCAAAACCATAACTTCCAAAACATCCTGTCTTTCATATATATCCCTATAAGTTTTTAGTGAATAGTAAAACGAACCTTCGAAAATAGCTAACGCCCGCATTTGCGGCTGGTTTGAAGCGTAGCGGAAAACCAGTCCTGCAACATGCGCTTGTTAGCTTTTGACAGCGTTACTTATCTCGCTGTCGATTAAATCCAGCAATCCCATTAGAAGCTTTATTTGTTGGTATAAAGCTACATATCCATTAATCAAATTTGATTTTAGAAACTTCACTTCACCCTCATGCTTCTCTAGCATTTCACTCACTAAATCGGTCATCTTCTTATTCCTGACCGCGCCCAAAATAGCGTCTGAGAAATCGAAAGAATGAACACCATCAACAAACGATAAGCAGTGTTTCTCCAATTCAGGAAATAGTCTTAAGTCCACATTTTTGATGAGATCAGAAACTTCAATGCTAAGTAGACTTAAACTAGAAAAATAGTACTTTACTGCGGGTTCATTATGGTTTTGAGTCATCAGCATTGATGGTTTATACAAATCCATCATGTCGTTCAACGTGAAATCAGGGTTGTATTCTTGCTTCCTTGATTTCAGAGGACTTGTAATCTGTATTGTCGCTAATTTGTATTTGCCTGCGAGTGGTCGGATTAGATTATAAAAACCATTTAATTTCGCAATTTCTCCCTCACGGTAGGTGCGCTCTTCCTTTAGAATTTCTTCATTTCGAGATGTTTCTCCTCTAACCCTCGAAAGAGCATTTAGAAACAAACCAATTAGCGTTATTCCCAATACAGATTCTGTAGCAGCTATCACCCGGCCTAAATCATTCGTTGGTAATATATCACCGTAACCTAGGGTTGTAATTGTTACAGCACTAAAGTACAAGCTCTCAATTAACGAAATTTTATTACCCGTTGTTTCTGGAAGAAAGAAAAAAACAAGGCCAAAGACTGGTATCAATGACAAATAGATAAGGCCATATACTTTTGGCTTCGAGTGAAACAGTAAATCTTGCATGATTCCTCTAATCTTAAGCTAACGTTGCCATAAGTGGCGTAAATGGTTTGGCTACAATTTGGCGACGAAGGAGCGTAAAGCCAAACTTTTTACGTCCGCGCTTGATGGCTATGTTAGCAGTTTTTACGGCCCCCAAATACTGCACCCTGGAAGCAAGCGCTTCAGCTCTTTGACTCCGTTCTCAGATATAGAGGTTTCAAATATATCTAGGTTCCGAAGCTTTTCAAATACCGCAAGGTGCTCTATAACAGCGTCAGTAAACTGGCCACCACGCAACCAAAGATGATCCAAATTTACAAAGCACGTTAAAAGCTGAATATCTTCATTTTTTAGTGTACTTCGACAAATATGTAAACCATCAATTTCTGTATATGAAGTAATTTTTTGTATATCTTCAAGATTAACATCATGCCTAAAGTATATACCCTCTACCTTAATATCGAATTCACTTGATTCGACAATGTCAGCTTTCTCATCCGGCGTTAAATCATCCCAATTATCGGGAAGAACCACTCCCCAATGTACGCCACCGCCTACTTTTTCTGAAAGCTTGATTAACTCTAACTCCTTAAAAGAAGCAGATTGAGTTAGTCGAAGATCATACTTCTCATCAAGTATTACTTCGCCTGTATCACACCGTGTCGTTCTACAGCTATAAGGATAAATTCGATTCATAACTTACTGCTAACGCCTCAAGAACCGGCGCCGTTTTCGGCGTCCGTGTTGGTTGACTTGTTAGATGATTTTTCCTCATCAGTTCTATTTTCCTTACCCAGTAGATACCCAGCTATGGTACCCAAAAGTCCTATTACTGGAGCTATTTGCTTGTCATCGTATCCAGCAACTACAAGGAAAGAAGCTACTGCTATGATCAATATAGTTCCAAAGAATTTCATAACCATTTCAGGGCTTCGACCAAGCTTTATCAAATATGTCGCTAGACAAAGGACAATTAAGAAAAAGACAAGGAGAACTGAGCTTATTGTCATAGCCTCGGTAGCAGACCACCAGTTAGAATCATCAGTAGCCTGAGGGATTTTAGATATAGCATCATAAGATTGATTTAAACTTGACTCATCTTTTTGAATGCTCGTATTAAGTTCTTCCAGTTGCTTGTCTATATCACTCATTTTCCTGCTCCTTAATTTTTTTCTCTAGGAGATAAATTTTTAGCTTCAATTTTTCAATAGTCTTTTTTTGTTGTTCTATTGTAGCCATATACAACGAAGCTGGAGTTGAAAACGTATTGTGATGATTTCCTGCCATTGGTGGAGTCGGGCTTGGTGAGTGATGCCCAGGAATTTGACAGTTATTACAGTTTTGAATGAGTGGGATTGAATCACCAAGGGTCTCCACAGTTTCTGAGGGAAATCCAAAATCCGATGCGTATATAGCTGTAGAAATTAAAAATAAAAAAGAAATTAGTGCTATTTTCATATGTATGCTCCTTTTTCAATTGACGACATCATCTAACGCCCGCCTAAGAGGCGGAAAATGCTTGGCTATAATTAGCGAAGAATGAGCGCCAGCCAAGCGTTTGACGTCATTTTTGATGCGCTTGTTATAAGCACTGCTTCACGTTGGCTTCCATATACTTAACAATCGAGGGGACGCTGTAACTTTTTAAATAGTTTGTTCCGCATTTACTAGTGCATTGGTATGTAATCAAAACTGCTGCGTCACCACCCGAATGAATAGTTTCGTGAAACCCGAGAATTACGGTTGCATCTAGCTCATTTACTTTTTCAAAGTTTGTTTTTGTAATGAATATTGGGTTTTCATTTAATCTGTACTCGACCATTATTGAAACAGGAATCCACTTTTTTTCGATGACTTTAGGGTAATTTAAACCAACATATTCATCGGTTGGGCGCTCTAAAGTAAAGCCAAGGCAAAATGCATTTTTTGGTGTTAATTCAACGTCTGGCGGGACCATAACCGCTAAAGATGCAAATGAGAAAAAGTAAAATATTATTAGAATATTATGCATTGTTCTCCCTGTGCTTATAACGCCTGCGTCAACTGCCGGAGGCTACTGGCGCCTTTTGTGCGGTTTTTGCACAAAAGGTGACAGTGGCCGGAGGTCAGATTGCACGCAATTGTTATAACCTTTTCCATAATGTGAAGTCACTGCCAATTGCGGAGACTAAATAATTACCACACCAAGAGAATCCATATGCTCTCAGATGCTCTGAATCTATTTTTGTACAGTAACTACCGTGACCTTCAATTAGTGCTGACTTATAATCCTTGCAGAAATACATATCATAGGTAGGCCAGTTAGGTGCTACTACTTCAATACTTTCACCATGCAGAGTAGTCATTGGTAGCCCTCCGCCTTGAAGTCCAGTTGTTAGAATTTCTTCAGATTCAATTGGGCCTATACCCCGACACTTAAGTTCGCGTTCATTAAACCATTCGCCGTATGACTCATCATCTCTAGCAACTTTTTCACCAGTGTTACAATCAAATACTCCTCGCCCTTGGCTGGAAATAATTAGCAGATATGGATTACTTTTTGAAAATCCTAAATCAGTTAAACCTCCCACTGCGGCAGAAGTAACCTTTTCCCACCCTTCAGGCGTATCTGCATCCTTGATTTTACCAAGGATATTTTCAAGTCTTTCTAAATTGGAATCTTTCTTCTTGAATATTGGCATGATCTACCTTGGGTTATAACGCCCGCCTAAGCGGCTAAATAAAGGTTGGTTAATCTTTTGCGAGGTACGAGCACAAACCAACCTTTATGTGTCCGATTACCTTGAGGCGTTTGTTATGTACCGCTACTTGTTAGAGTTAGCTCTTCTCTTTTTGGCCATTTTATTAACGTACTAAAATCAACTTTCCACATATCAAGTTCAAAAGGAACACCTTGAGTATTTAAGTAAAGAGCACCTGAAGCAGCTACTCCATCAGAATCCTTAAACCAACACTCAGCAGCATTATGCCCAAATTCATATTTTGGATTTTCTCGATTTGGGTACAGCTTTAAGCTACCCATTCCGCCGTCGGTCATTGGTTCAACCCAAATTTTACCTAATTCAACTTCAAGCCCTGCATTCTCTAGTAGGAAACTTAAAATAATAAGTTCATCAGACGTAGGTTTTCTCATAGGTACATAACGCCCTGTTAATAGGCAAATTTTGCTGGGTTAATTTTTGCCTGCGGAGCAGAATAGCAAAAAGCGATACAGTGAAATTTGTCCTTATTTAACAGCTTGTTATGTGTTTATTCACGCTATTTTACCCCACCACCCTTTAAAAGCGCGTTCAGGTAAAACAAACATAGTTATACTACCGCATTTATTACATTGCCAATACGAATTTGGCCCTGTTACGCCTTGATATTTAAACTCAAATTTTAAATATTCAGGGCGCTGGATGCCTTTATAGTTATCATTCTTAGTTAAACTTAATGCGTCGTCTATAGTTTTGATTGAGCTACAATGGTTGCAAGATACTAATTGTTCTAAGACATTACGGCCGACTAACCGATCACAATTTTTAAGCTTAAGGTACTCGCCTCTCGAAAAGTTATTTTCGATTTCATGCCGGAAAGTTTCAACGAACTCTTTAAAGTATTCATCATCTACTTCTAGGGACAACCAATTTTTTAGTGAATTTTCGATATTTTTCATCTTGCTAACTGACACATAACAGTTTATTAGAAGGAACGTTCCCGTTTTTTACAGAAACAACTTTCCCGTCTAATACATTAATAAATTTTTACATTCTCTGTACTCTACGTCACACCTGCTTTCTAGACAACCCCTAAAATTGCAGTGCACAAAAACGAGGCTGTTCCTGTTTCTTGCATTATACGGGAATTTTTACTTTACTGTTTTTGTATACAGTTGTTTTTTGAGGTTTTTATAACAAGTCATTTATCATTTATGCAGTTGATAACTGTGTGCCATGTGTCGAGTGGCCATAAACTGGTGGCATTGTTTTATATACATGACCTCAGCTATCAAAATAAAAGCCGGTTAGGAGCCTTGGTTTTGTTCAAACCCTATCTTTATTGTCTAGCTTCTTTTGGCCTGAAAATTTACTAATCATTATTGGCAATAAACTATCCACAGGTGAATCGTTTGCGCAGGTTTGAAGCGTATGGAATTCACATAATTGTATTCTAATGGCCAGCATAAACTTAAAAAGTACTGGTTACTTATACATATTAAGATAATTATCACGTGATCAGATTAAAATTGTTAATTAAATGACAAATTTTAAGTTTTTATCCAAAGTTACCCCCAGAGTTTGTGGATAACTGTGTGGAGTAGTTTGAATACCTTGTGATACAAGGCTTTTTTTGTTTAAAAATAGTACTTTTAGTTGTGCTGTGATTTGATAAATTTAAATAAAAACAAAGGGTTATGTGTTTTTGTGAGTTATTTAGATGTCTTTGGTTAAAAAATAAACCTTATCTGTGTTTTTGACTAAATAGTGATCGTTTAACTGGGTTTAAATTCAAATTTAAGTTAGATGTTTGATTAATTTTTGATAAAACCTGTAGTGTAGTTATCGTCTTATTCACTGCAGCAAATAATAACGCCTTAGCCAATAAAAAAGGCCGATATTGCATCGGCCTTTTGTTGTTTTAAATGATAGGTTTCACTATTTATCCAACCATTTTTAAGTTGGGGCTTTTTGCTTTACGCATTTGAGCATAACCACCTGCTGCAATAATTAATATCATAAAGAACAAAGCTTTATATAAGAAATAGTCATCTTTTACTGCTTGTTGTTGCTGGGTTTGTTTCTCTAATTTTTGTCCTGATACTTGTTCGGTTTGAGCATTTGAGCTGCTTGTTGATATCGCTGGTACGGGTTCAAGTGCAACGAGTTGCTCTGAAAGGGGTTGATAGCCAAAACCAACGAGCTTTTGATCCATGTATTCGTTAAACTTGTCATTATCTGTCGCTACGTCAAATTCAACGGCGAGCTCTGCATAAGTTTCTACTAACTTTTTGACGGTTGCTTCGTCAGTTTGCCAGTAGTCTTTACGCTCGGCTTCTAACATGCGTTCAATAATTTGCGCTAAGCTCTCTGCGTTATTGCTTTGAAAGAATTCACGCATATCCATTTGATATTTATCATCGACGTAAATTTCAAAAAACTCCTGCCATTGGTCATCGCGAATGGCTTCTGGTGTCATTACTTCCCAGCCCCAAAGGTTGTTTACTCTGTCTAAAATGGCGGTTGCACCGGCATAACCTGACGCTTGCATTGCTTGGATCCAGCGAGGGTGGAAATAACGCGAGCGCAATTCTTGGTTAACAAATTGCTCTAGAGTTTGGGTTTTGAGCTGATCTTTTTTACGTAAATTTGAGACGTACATTTCAGGTGTTGCACCATCTAAATTACGAACGGCTAAGCCTAAACCACCAAAGTACTGAAATGGGTCGTCGTTGGTCATCATGGCGTATAGATTGGTTGAACGAGAGAAAATCACGCCATCTGTCCCAGATAATACTTTGCTATACAACTGGGTATCGCCCATGTTTTCACTCCATCGGCTTTCATCTTTGCCAAATGCAAAACCCATGCGGCGCATATACAAATCAGCTAATTTGCTGTCATCATCCCAAGTGCCTGAGGCTAAACTCGCGCCTGCT
Organism: Marinifaba aquimaris; assembly: GCF_013328345.1. Taxonomy (GTDB): domain Bacteria; phylum Pseudomonadota; class Gammaproteobacteria; order Enterobacterales; family Alteromonadaceae; genus Marinifaba; species Marinifaba aquimaris. The sequence goes on along the minus strand of NZ_JABULX010000012.1, from coordinate 52,638 downwards.
AATCCAGTACCATAGTTACCGCTTTCATTTGAGAAAATGCGTACAGATGATAAATAATCGGCATCGTCCTCGGTTTTACCTTCAGCAATTAAACTTTCTTTTAGCGTCTGGGCATGACGATAAACAAAGTTGTTTTCCTCTTTCATTTTCGCCACTTTATCAATCGCTTCAGCAAGCCATAACATGACGTTAGGGAAGGCATCGCGATATAAACCTGTGGCTGAAATAACAACATCAATACGTGGGCGACCTAAGTCTTTATATTCAATGACTTCAGTACCTGTGACATTACCTTGTCGATTCCATTTTGGTTTTAAACCTAAAGCGTGGAGGATTTGCGCTTCTAACGCACCTTGGTGGCGCATGGTTTCAAGTGACCAAAGTGAAAATGCTAGTTTATCTGGGTAACGTCCGTGTTTGGCAACATAAGTATCTATGGTTTGTTCCATCAACTGAACACCTGCCTCATAAGCCTCTTTTGAAGGGACTTTGGCAGGATTAAAACCAATTAAATTTCGCCCGGTTGGTGCCGCATTGGGGTTGCGAATAGGATCGCCACCATGACTTACAGGAATGTACTTTCCATCAAGAGCTTTGAGTAAGTTTTCTATTTCACTGATTGCTTGGAAGTTGTCCCAATATTCTTGTGCTTGAGTTAAATCGGCTACTAGCTCTGGTGTTAAATCATTGAGTGTTTGGCCACTGATGTGTGCTTTTAGTAACTGATAGCCATCTAAACTGGCTAAATCAGCTACATCTAACTTTGTTAGTGTTGTGTTGGCTCTGTTTTTTTCATCGTTACTTGAGAGCATCAAACCGTTTTCTTGTTCATAAATAGCGGCACGTTCAACATATTCATCACCTAGCATTTGCAGTATAGTTGTATACAGATGTGCATCTTTTGGTAGTTCGCCAAAAGTGTGAATACCAAGCGGCTGACTCATGGCGGCCAGGCCGTTTAAGTGATCTTGCAGGGCAGGGACGTGTTGCTCGAAATTATCTTTAAGAGCTTCTTTTGAAAGTGATAGGTCTTTTAACATATCAAGCTCAGTTGCTAGCTTTATAACTTCTTTTTCAGTATTGGCTTTGGTTTGACCTGCTTCTAATACCATGTAGTTAGCGAGCTTTTCGTTTAATACGGCAATATCCGCATATAAGCCCGCTTTAGCAAAGCCAGGTGTTAGGTGACTGATCATCGTTGCACGACCTCGGCGTTTGGCCTGCATGGCTTCACCGACATTATCGATAATATAAGGGTAAAACACAGGTATATTACCTATGACTAAATTAGGGGCATCGTAAGCTGATAAGCCACGCTCTTTACCCGATAACCATTCTTGTGACCCGTGTGTGCCCATATGTACAAAAGCGTGTGCACCAAATTGTTCACGCGCGTATAGATATATGGCTAAATAGGAGTGATTCGCTGGTACGGTTTTGTCGTGATACAAGTCAGCGCTCTCTTGTGCATTGGTACCCCGTAACCCTTGAGGCATGATGATCATATTGCCTAAATCCATTCTTGGGATCACATAAGCATCAACTTGCTTACCATTAATATTTGCTTGGCGCAGCATGGCACTTTGTTGTGGGGTACCCCATTTTTCGATAATTGGCTTGCGCACATCTTCTGGTAACTGATTAAACCAATCGAGATATGTGCTAAGTGGTAAATAGTCAGCTAAGTTTTTGGCAATGAGGCTTTGTGCATCTTCATCGCGATAATATGGCCTGAGTAATAAACCAGCCGATTCAATTAGCCAATCGGTTGTTTGTCCCGATTCACCTTTTAATTCAATTTGATAGCCTTGCGCTTTTAATGCGGTGGCTATTTTTTCAATTGAGCTGGGGACATCTAAAAAAGCCGCACCTACGTTTTTTTCACCCGGTGGGTAGTTCCAAATAAAGGCCGCTATTTTTTTATCCGCTTTATTGAGATGCGCCAAGCGAGCGTGGTTGTATGCTCTTTCAACAAGTGCATCCATTTGATAGGGAATCGCTACTTTGTTACCGGCGTTTTCACCTTTTTTAGGTGTGGCTGCAATAATGGTTGGGTCGGTACTGCCCGTATCTTCTGGCATCACCAAGAAAAAAGGCGTTAAAGAAGGGGAAACACCTGAATTATCGGCTTTAAAGTCCGCTTCACTGCCTTCTGTGTAATTAAGTGCGTGAATAACGGGTACGCCTATTTGGCTAAACTCTTTGCGGCGTTTTTCCACATAGTGCAGGGCACGGTAGTTGATCATTAAATCAATACGCGCCATTTGATTATCGTCTAGTAATAGCTCAGGGTAGGTTAAGTCTTTGTCTTCACCTTCAAAGAAAAAACCAAAGGCCTTTGCTCCTTTTTGCTCTATGCCAGCTATGATGGCATCAACAATTTGTTGTTGTTCATAATCAACAATACTGCGATGCATGGCGATCGCTATTTTAGGCTGGTTTTCACTGGCGGCCAAAAATTGATAAAAAGCGGATTCGTCTTTAGTCACTTGTCCTTTAAAGTTCGGATGATACAAACCAATATTAGGTACGATAAAAGGGGCTGCTATTTCAATATCGGTTTTTTTTTCAATAAAGCGACTGTCGATGTAATGCATCATATTGGCATAATTTTGGCGACCCGCATTTTTGAAATAAGCACCTATTTGACGATGAAGCTCTGCTTCAAGGCCTTTATTAAGTGCTGGGTTATTTAAGTCACCCAGTGAAATAACGGGCACATCTGGCATTTGATTAGGCCAAGCCGAATATTTAGCAAACATAAATTTAGACAGGGCCGGGTTGATGCCATCTAACATCACTAAACTTGATTTGGCCCATAAGGACTTTAACTCATCGTCTGAAGATTTTGAGGTGGTTGTTATTTTGAGTACAAAATTTTTATCACGTGCCAATTCTGCCAGTAAATCGCTTTTGGCTTTTGCAGCATGAGATGAGCCAATTAATAAAACTTGTGGCTTGTTTATTGGTGTTGATTCAACGGTTTCGAGTTTTTGTGCTAGGGCGCTAAAACATAAAACGATGAGTGAACACACTGTGAGTATCTGTTTCATTTTTCTTATTCTGCTACGTAAATAATCGAACCATCCGCCATCTCATAAGCGGTACCTGCTTTTTTTCCCGTTCCGCTACCGGTTTGTCCTTCACTCTTAAAGGTTTCAATTTTGTCACCCTTTTTGACGATAATTTCCATATTGTCTTTACCTTCGTTTTTGATAACGGTCACATCTTCACTCATAAAAGGGTTGAGTGGGTTTTGTGCAATCGCAATTAACAGAGCAGCAATTAACACTAAAAAAACATCGACTAAGTTAACCGCTGATAATGCGGGGTTCATTGATTCATCTTCATCAAGCAACCGCATTGTTTTGTCCTTTGCTATTTTGGCTAAGTGTTTCATTTGCGGCGTGTGTAACCATCACTGGGCTAACATTAAGTAAGGGAGTGAGTGATACTAACTCTTCTGCTAACCAACGTTTTTTAACTGAGGCTATCCAAAACGTTATTGAGGCTATTACAAGGCCAAAAATGACGGCAGAAAAAGCAACAATAAGGTTTTCACTGATACCCTGAATATTGCCATCTGCTAAACCTTTGAGCGCTGGACCCATAGGAACCATAGTGGCAATTAACCCCAACATGGGAGCTAAACGGCTGACATTTCTTACCCCTTCAATATCGGCAAGTGCAGCGACATCGAGTTGATCTTTTGAGATATTTGGGTGTTGGTTAGCCAGTTGTGCAAGGGGGAAACCGGCTAGTTTGAGTTCGGGTTGTGCACCGAGTTTACTCACAATCAACTTATAGAAGTTACTTTTTGATTGTCTGCGCTGAGCAATCTGCATTAAAAAGCAACCAGATGCATAAAGTGAATAAATGAATAAAACGGAAATTAATATAAGTACCGGTGCCATAAAAAAATCTGACAACTGGTACATGAGGACTTCGATTTCGCGAACCATAATAAAAACTCTGTAATGTATATAAACGGGTGATAAGGCGATAAACGCATTAAGTCGACATGGCAAACATCCGATGTCGACTTAATCAATGCAACTTACCTGTCGCGTCATCCTTGAGTGTTCAGCATGAGATTAATTCATCTCGTGTTGCCTCAACTATTGAGCGCTCTGCTCAATTATCGGCTCGGCTTCAAACGCGGTTTCACCTTCATATTGGTTGGCGATACTTAATGTGATCGTACCCATTGAACGGCCAGCCGTTTCAATCGCTACAGCACGGAACTTAGAGAAAATACCGTCAGAATTTACAATGAAGTAATGCTCGGTAGCTGGCGTTAGAATATGTGTCATAAAGTCATAGTGATAAAAACCATCAAGGATGTGCTCTGATACATCAGCAGCAAACATATCGCTATCAGCAGGAATACTGTTATGAGTAACGGCTAAATAATCATCCAGTTCAGATGCAGCAGATGCACTCGTGAATTGATCAGCGATAGCTTTACCTTCGGCATCAAAAAAGTCGGCATTATTGTTGGTGTGATAAATACTGGCCGATGAATTTAACAACACAGACGTTCTTTCAAAAGCAACTTCCCAAGCATCATCTGCTGATACCGTTTTCATGGTATCTAAATCAAAATAAACGCGATTAGGTGCTTGTGTTGAACCTGTTGAGTAAGGGCCGTAAATATCACCAGTATCTAAATCGGTTACCGCTTCGATAGTATCTTCATTTGTTGTTGCAATTTGGCCTGCGCGGAAATTGTAATGACCTGACGTGCCTTCATTGTTGTAGTAACTAGTGATTTGAAGACGGTAATAATTACCTTGATTTTTAACTATGTACACACCGTATTCAGACCACAACAAATGACCGCCGGCTAAACCATATTGATACCAATCGTTGGTAAAAGCGGTACTGACAGCGAGCTCCTGATATTCATCTTCTTTAAAACCATAATAAGGAAGGGCAGCTTGGTCGATGCCAGCATAATGATTGTCGAAATCTTGTAAGGCTGTTGCATCACTGGCAATGTGCGCATCAAAAGTACCACCCGTTTTACTTTCATTACACGGGTAGTTGATATCCCAATCACTGGTACTATCGACGACGGCTTTTGCTCCTAAATCAACATAGACCGCCTCATCACTAGCACACACGCTGGCTAAATCCACAACGAGTACATCATTGTCGGTTTGAGTTTCTGTCTCAGTTTGTGTTTCAGTTTCAGTCTCAGTTTGTGTTTCAGTCTCTGTACTCGTTTCCGTTTCGGTCTCTGTTTCAGTTTGCGTATCTGTCTCTGTTGCAGTTGGGGTTTTATCACGGTTAGAGCCATTATTACTTCCACCTCCACCACATGCTGTTAAACCCAAAGTTAATGCGAGTAGGGCTGTTAACGTTAATTGTTTATTCATCTTTTACTCCTCTAATACGGTTAATAATTAAAATTTGTAGCTGGCGCCAAGACTGAAACGACGACTCGACACTTCTCTTGCATCGAATAATTGTTCTTGGTCAGCGACTGGGGATGAGTGTTCATCAAAAATATTTTCGATACCGAAACGCCAAGATAGGTTGTCGGTTATGCCATGGGTGAAACTAAAGTTTACGGTCACCCATTCGTTGTCGATGCTTTGTGTGAAACTGTTGCTGTATGATTCATTAGCCTGATAGACAAGGTATAAAAGTGCATCGATATCTTGGTTTAGATTGCTATAGCCTAAATTCGCTTTAACTTGATGGTAAGGTCTTTCTTCAAGGCGTTGGCCGTTTTCATCTCTGGCATCTAAATAACTGTAATTAAGTTGTCCATACCAGTTATCGAATCTCAATTCGGTACTGACATCTACGCCTTGTAGTGTGGCCTCACTGATATTTTCGTAGGTCGATATTTCTAAACCTTCTTCAGCTGACTTTTCTGCATCAATGACGGTTTCAATGAAATTTTCGGTTTGGGTATAGTGCAGATTTATCTCTGCGGATAATTCAGCAGAGGATAGCCAGCTGGATTGTTCAAAAACCAGTGTTTCATAGCTCAAAGTACTGTTAAAACTTAATGATTCCTCTGGTTTTAAATCTTCATTACCGTATACCTTGTAACCTAAGTTTGAATGATCGAAAACGTAGAAGCGTTCTTTTAAGTTTGGTACGCGATAACCTTGCCCCAAACCTGTTCGCCATTGGACACGGTTTTCCTTATTGCCCAAATTCATCATGCCTGAAATACGAATTGCGCTGTGCTCGCCAAAATCAGAATCATGTTGAGCTCGAAGACCCGCTAAGATTTGGTAATCTTTATCAATCCAATTAGATTGCAGGTAAGCTTCAACGCTTTGTCTTGATTCATCATCAATTTCAACTGAACCTGAGCTTGGTTTTATTTGATTTAATGTATCAACATGAGCAACGCCACCGGCGACGACTTCCAGTGAACTTCCTGACCAAACATGCTGTCCATCTAGTTCAATCAGCTCTATTTCGGTATCACGCAGACTATTTGATTGACCACTTGTTTCTTCATGGTTGATGTAACGACCATTTAACTGCCAGCTTGTTTGAGCTGTTTTGTGCTGTGCCTTATCAAAAATGGCACTTGCTAGGTTGATATCAAATTGATGTTGTTCAACTTCTGACAAATAACTGATGTATTTATCTTGGCCGGGTATTTGACTCGTTGCTCTAGATTTATCTTCTTCTAAGTATTGGTAGGCTAGTGTCAGAGTTAATGGCTCAAACTCTTTACTAGATGAAAAATTAACAAAGCTTTTTTCATTGCCACCTGCATCTTGATTAACTGTCGTTTTGTCATAATCAAAACCTGGGTTATCTATATATAAGATATTGAGGCTGTTAGCCCATTCACCTGTAATGATGCTTGTGCTTAACTTTGCAGTATGACCGTATTCATCGCCACTAATTGCATTGTCATCAAAGTGAGCAAGCTCGTAACTGATCTTGGCACTGTTTTCATCTGGTGTTTTCGTAATAATATTGATCACACCACCCATAGCAGAGCTACCGTACATCACAGAAGCGGCTCCTCGCACTACTTCTATCTGCACTATGTCATTAGTACTAATTTGGTCGAGATCGGTTGATGAACCTGTAGGGGATACAACGGGGCGACTGTTTACTAGCACTAAAACATGGTCGCCGTCGAAACCTTGCATTTGGATGTTGTAACCATCTTTAACACTGCGAGTCACTACTACGCCTTGAATATAGTTTAACGCCTGCGCTAAGGTGCCTGTGGTTAAAACATCAATGGTCTTAGCGTCAATTACCTGAACTGAAACCGGAGAATCTGATAAAAGCTTGGGTGTACGCGTACCAGAAACAACGATATGTTCTGTGTGTTGATACTCTTCTTGTGCATCCTTTTGAGTATCTGAATCTGCATCCGTTGCAGCTAAAACGATAGGGCTAGCTAATGCTAAAGCAATTGCCTGAGAGATCGTATTTAAAAGCCGCATATTTAATACCGTTGCAAAAGTTAAGGTAAATGATAATGATTTGCGTGCGCATTATATGGTTGCTTTTATTTTTTGCAAGTGATAATTATTCGCATTTAGTGGGTGTGGTTTGACCAGTTGTTACAAAGGAGTAAGTAGTGTTTTTGTAATTTTTTGTAAAAGCTTGGACTAAAGTCTAATGTAGTTAGCGTTAAGATCTGTTATTAATGGTAAGATTTACAATAAATTAAGTGATAAATACTGAATGTAACTTATGCTGTTATTTGTTACTTTTAGTTTTACTATTCATTTGCGATATCGAATTTAAGTGCTTAGCATGCTTTGTGCTTTTTTGATTTGTTTTTTTTATGATGAGTTGCATGTTTAAGTTTTTCTTTTTTGTTCTTTCTTTATTTGCTATCAGTCATGCTAGCTTGGCTAACGATGCCGTTTCTGAACAAGCTCGTTATTCTAACGTTTCTTTGATTAAATCCTTCCAGCAGTTAAAGAATGATTATCAAACGCTTGATGAGTTTAAACTCGAAAAGTGGCTGGAGATTTATGAATCACGCCGTAAAGAACAACCGCTGACCAATCTACATTTATATAGCCTTTTTGAAATTATTACTTACCATGCGCAGCAGCAAAACCGCTTTGATTTCGATTTTTGGGTAAAGAAACTAGAAAAGTACCAAGACAAAGCTTCGAGTGATAGCCAAGTGGCTTTGCGGTTTTATGTTCAATTAGCCCAATTTAAGTATTTGTATTTTGGTAATAATGATCAAAAAGCACTGGCATTGGCCAGTACGATCATTGAACCTTATCAATACCAATTTCAATATGTAGATGAAACTAAACTAGCAAGCCAGTCATTAGTGATTTCTGCGGTTGAATACGGCGAGCTCATTAACAGCGCCGGTTATTCGTACTTTATCACCGATGAATATACTAAAGCTCAAGTATTGTTTGCTAAAGCGCGTACCATTTTTGATAGTGCTGGCAACTTAAAAGGCAAGGCAAAAGCCCTGAATAATTTATCTTTAATTGCTTGGGCACAAAATGATTACGATGCCGCGCTTTCTTTTTTAGCTAAATCAATCGAACAATCAGAAAAATTAGGCGACCATAAAGAATACCTAAGAGGTTTAACCAATCAAGGTCTCTATTTTAAAGAGAAAAAAGCCTACAACTTAGCGTTAAATTCCTTCACTAAATCGTTAGCTAACCCTGCAATTGATAACTTCTTGCGTATCAAGTCGAATACCTTGATTGGTCTCGCCGATACGTATATTGAGCTGAATCAATCGGGTAAGGCTGAGCTTGCTATTAATGAGGGCTTGTCCATAGCACGTTTTCTACAAGATGAAAGCCTGATAATGAGTGCTATTGGTACTCAAGGTAACTTGAGACATATTCAAAAACGTTACAGTGAGTCCATTCAATTACAATCTCAGGCACTTGTTTATTACGAAGCGCAAAACATGAGACGACCGCAGGCGCTGTATCATGAATGGCTGAGCCAAAGTTACGACAAAATGGGGGAGTTCGATAAAGCGCTTGAACATTTTAAACAATATCATCAAATCAACATCGAACTTAAACAAGAAGCACAAAGCTATTCCGTCAATAAGCTAAAGGCTGAATACGAGGCGGATGAGCAGTCGAAAAAAATTGAGTTACTCAAAGCTGAAAATCAGATCAAAGAAACCAAACTTACCTCTGAACAAACAAAGCAATACTTCATTATGTTTGTTGCTTTCTCGGCGACGGCTTTTGCACTTTTACTTTTCTCTAGACGATACAGCTTAAAAGAGCAAAAGCGCCTTATTCAGCACAATGAAGAAATTGCCTCTAGAGAGCAGCAGTTAGATTTGCTTTCTCTTGCGTTTAAAAATACCTCTGATGCGGTTTGGATCACTGATGGTGATTTTAATATACAAGTTGTCAATAAATCGTATTGTCTACTTAATAAAACACGTGAAGAAAATGTCATCGGTAAAAAAGTTAAATTTGCCGAAGTAGAAGGCCAAGATGGAGAGCTGGCCAATCGAATCAAGGCCAGTGCAGATCGCGATATGCGCTGGCGTGGTGAGCTTTATGATCAGTCTAAATCGGGGCGTATATACCCGTTAGAATTAGAAGTAGAAGCGATATTTGATGATACCGATGAAATTTCACATTACTTAGGTGTGTTTCGTGATATCAGTGAGCAGAGAAGAGCACAGGAAGAGTTACTTAAGTTATCGACACATGATGATTTAACTAAATTACCGAATGCCCAGCTATTTCGTGAAATTACTGAGCGTGCATGTGTCAATTATCGCTCAGATAAACAAGCCCCTGTTGTCATTGCTTTTGACATAGACGACTTCAAGAAAATCAATGAAGCATTTAGCCATGACCTTGGCGATAAAGTTATTCAACACGTTGCCGTTACTTTGGCAAGCTGCCTTAAAGAACGCGATGTAATTGCGCATGTATCTGGTGGTGAGTTCCACATTTTGCTTGAATTAAGTGAACCAGAGTTCGGTGCGGCAGTTGTTGCAAATCGAATTATTAATTTATTCGAGCAGGCCATTGAGATTGAAGGTAACTTGCTTAATCTTTCAGTCAGTATGGGTATTTCGATTTTCTCCTCTGAGTCAGGTATTAATGCGACAGAGTTAATTCGTCAGGCTGCTTTAGCGTTATTTGATGTGAAAAGTTCAGGGCTTAACAACTTTAGTTTCTATGAAAAAGTGATGAATGACGAAGTTGAATCAGAACTTGCAACTGAACAAGCCTTGTTACGCGGCATCGAAAATAATGAATTTATTTTCTACTACCAACCTGTTGTTAATGTAGTTCACAATACCATTGCTGGTGCTGAAGCACTTATTCGTTGGTTACCGGCTGACGGTAATATGATTTTTCCAGACCGATTTATCCCATTGGCCGAAAAGTCAGGGATGATTGAAAAAATTGATATTTTAGTTATTGATCAAGTCTTTAAGCAAATTGCTACTTGGCAAGGTGAGGGTATTAATTTCGGTCCTGTATCGATTAACTTATCTGCGAAAATGTTTGCTCAGCCAGAGCGATTAATCCAAATTTTATCGGACAAATTAACTGAATATCAAATAGCACCTTCTCGTGTGAAACTTGAGATCACCGAAAGCATGTTATTGACTGATCTCGATGCGGCAATCAAGACAATGAATCTGATCAAGTCGCTAGGCTTTACCTTAGTGCTAGATGATTTTGGTACTGGCTTTGCGTCGTTAAATTACTTGAAGCAATTCCCGATTGATATTCTGAAAATTGATCGCAGTTTTATCATGGAAATGCACGAATCGACGACAGATCAGCAAATTGTAAAAACCATTATTGAACTGGCCCATATTCTGAATTTATCTGTTGTAGCAGAAGGGGTAGAAATTGCGGAACATAAGGCACAATTGGGCGTTATGCGCTGTGAAGAGTACCAAGGTTACTTCTTTAGTAAACCGGTACCTGTGCCAGACTTTGTTAAGTTACTAAACCGCCAATAAATTCCAATCTCTACTCATTGTAATTTGTGACTTGTTTCTCTTTGAAAAACAAGTCACAAAACGGATTTTTCTTACCATCGACTTTGCCCGTATTACTACCTTAGTTTTTACAGTTTGGGCAAAACAAAAAAGTGCTAAAAATGACGTATTAGATTGTGATTTTACCAGCTATATGGTATAAAGCGCGCCGTTATCTGAATTGTCAGAGAACACATAAAATAAACCGATGGGTTTTTCCATCATTAACTGAGAAATCACACACGTACTATAACGTTGTCCGGGGTGCCTGATTATGTCTAATAATCGATAGGTCGGAATCAATGGGTGCGTGGAGGCTCAACCCCAATATTAGAGGAATTATTATGCCAAACGTTTCAATGCGCGACATGCTACAAGCAGGTGTTCACTTCGGTCACCAAACACGTTACTGGGAACCAAAAATGAAGCCGTACATCTTCGGCGCGCGTAACAAAATTCATATCATCAACTTAGAAAAAACAGTTCCACTTTTCAAAGCTGCTTTAAACGAGTTATCAACTGTTTCAGCTAAGAAAGGTAAAGTGTTATTCGTAGGTACTAAGCGTGCTGCATCCGACGCAGTTAAAGAAGCTGCTTTAAAATGTGACCAGTACTACGTAAACAACCGTTGGTTAGGTGGTATGTTGACTAACTGGAAAACAGTTCGTCAATCAATCAAGCGTTTGAAAGATCTTGAAGCTCAAAGCCAAGACGGTACATTCGAGAAGCTAACTAAGAAAGAAGCTTTAATGCGCACTCGTGAAATGGAGAAGCTTGAAAAGAGCTTAGGCGGTATTAAAGACATGGGCGGCTTACCGGATGTTATTTTTGTAATCGATGCTGAGCACGAGCACATTGCTATCAAAGAAGCGAACAACTTAGGTATCCCTGTTGTAGCTGTTGTTGATACAAACTCTAAGCCTGACGGTGTAGATTTTGTTATCCCTGGTAACGACGATGCAATCCGTGCAATCCAGTTATACTTAAACGCTGCTGCTGACGCAGTTGCAGAAGGCCGTGAGCAAAACATCGAAGTTCAAGCTGAACAAGACGGTTTTGTAGAAGCTGCTGAATAATAAGATTGCAATAACTACATATTAACCTTGTAAATAGGGGCGAATAGCCCCTATTTTTTAACTGCACATTTTTAACGAGGAATAAAAAAGATGGCAATTACTGCTGCTTTAGTTAAAGAACTTCGTGAGCGCACTGGCGCTGGTATGATGGATTGTAAAAAAGCTTTAGTTGAGACTGATGGTGATATCGAATTAGCGATTGAAAACATGCGTAAGTCTGGCCAAGCTAAAGCTGCTAAGAAAGCAGGCAACATCGCTGCTGAAGGTACTATTATCATCAAGCAAGGCGAAGGTTTCGCTGCATTATTAGAAGTTAACTGTCAAACTGACTTCGTAGCTAAAGATGCTAACTTCTTAGGTTTTGCTAACGAAGTTGCTGACGCTGCTGTTGCTGCAAAAACTGATGTTGAAGCTCTAAAAGCACAATTCGAAGAAACGCGTGTTGCTTTAGTTGCTAAAATTGGTGAAAACATCAACGTACGTCGCGTTGAGTACATCGATGGCGCTAACTTAGCTTCATACAGCCACGGTGCTAATATCGGTGTTGTTGTTGCTGGTGAAGGTGATGCTGAAACATTAAAGCACATCGCAATGCACGTAGCTGCTTCTAAGCCAGAGTACGTAAACCCAGAAGACGTACCAGCTGACGTTGTTGAAAAAGAAAAAGCTATCCAAATCGATATCGCGATGAACGAAGGTAAGCCTCAAGAAATCGCTGAGAAAATGGTTACTGGTCGCATGAAGAAGTTCACTGGTGAAGTTTCACTAACTGGTCAAGCTTTCATCATGGAACCTAAAAAAGCTGTTGGCGAATTCTTAAAAGAGAAAGGCGCTTCAGTTTCTACTTTCGTTCGCTTAGAAGTGGGTGAAGGTATCGAGAAGAAAGAAGAAGACTTCGCTGCAGAAGTTGCCGCTCAAATGGCAGCTGCGAAAGCTTAATTTCACTTGAATTGTTAAGCCGCTCACTGAGCGGCTTATTTTTAGCAGAGAGAAAAATAAATGAATTCTAAACCAGCATATCGTCGTGTATTGTTAAAGCTTAGTGGTGAAGCTTTAATGGGAGATGAGGACTTTGGCATCGACCCAAAAGTTTTGGATCGTATGGCTCAAGAAATCAAGGAATTAGTTGAGCTTGGTATCCAAGTCGGTATTGTAATTGGTGGCGGTAATTTATTCCGTGGCGCTGGTTTAGCACAAGCAGGTATGAATCGTGTAGTAGGCGATCACATGGGTATGTTAGCAACGGTTATGAATGGTCTTGCTATGCGTGATGCGCTTCATCGTGCTTATGTAAACGCTCGATTAATGTCAGCGATTGATTTAAAAGGTGTTTGTGATAGCTACAACTGGGCAGAAGCTATCAGCTCATTAAAAGCGGGCAAAGTGGTTATTTTCTCTGCAGGTACAGGTAACCCATTCTTCACGACAGATTCAGCTGCTTGTCTTCGCGGTATTGAAATTGAAGCGGATGCTGTCTTAAAAGGTACCAAAGTAGACGGTGTTTACTCTGATGATCCTGCTAAAAACCCAGATGCGGTTTTACATAACCACCTTACTTACAACGAAGTGTTAGAAAAAGAATTAAAAGTAATGGACTTGGCTGCATTTACATTGGCTCGTGATCACAGCTTGCCAATTCGTGTATTCAGTATGAACAAGCCAGGTGCATTAAAAAATGTGATCATGGGTGCCGAAGAAGGTACAGTGATCGACCATGAAGAAAATTTAGCAAAATAAGCAGGTAATCGACGTGATCAACGAAATAAAACAAGACGCGCAAGAGCGTATGCAAAAAAGTATCGAGGCATTAAAGTCTCAAATGTCTAAAATCCGCACAGGTCGTGCGCACCCTGCATTATTAGACGGTATTTCTGTGGAATATTACGGTGCTCCAACACCGTTAAACCAAGTGGGCAATGTAACTGTTGAAGATTCTCGTACATTAGCTGTAACGGTTTTTGATAAGTCGATGATTCAAGCTGTTGAAAAAGCAATTCTATCTTCAGATTTAGGTTTAAACCCTGCTTCAGCTGGTACAATCATTCGTATTCCTTTACCACCATTAACAGAAGAGCGCCGTAAAGACTTAATCAAGTTAGTGCGTGCTGAAGCTGAAGGTGGCCGTGTTGCTGTTCGTAATATTCGTCGTGATGCAAATGGCTCACTAAAAGATCTTCAAAAAGAAAAAGAGATCAGTGAAGATGAGCAACGCAAAGGTGAAGATGATGTACAAAAAATCACTGATGCAGCGATTAAAGAGATCGATGCTTTATTAGCAGACAAAGAAAAAGAATTGATGGAAATCTAATCTAACGATTTTCAAAAGCGCCGTAAATGTCACCATTTGCGGCGCTTTTTTCGTTTTTAGCCGTGCTTTTTCTACGTTCTTACAACGAACAATGGTATATTGCGGCACAAAATAAAAATGAGTTAAACGATTCAAGTTTGGAAACTGAATGTCTTCATTAGAAAAATTAGCTGAAATTCCTCAATCTGATTTACCTGGCCATATCGCAGTTATTATGGATGGCAATGGACGATGGGCCCAGGCACAGGGCAAACCACGTGCTTTTGGTCACAAAGCGGGTGTTGAATCTGTCAGAAATGCCGTGAGATTTTGCCGTCAACACAATGTACAAGCTTTAACTGTATTTGCATTTAGCAGTGAAAACTGGAAACGCCCTGAACAAGAAGTCAGTTTACTAATGGAATTGTTCATGTTGGTATTGAGTAAAGAAGTTAAAAACCTGCATAAGAACAATGTAAAGTTACAGATCATTGGTGATATTTCTGCTTTCAGTGAGCGATTACAAAAACAAATCATCAAGGCTCAAGAACTAACAAAAGACAACACAGGTTTGGTTTTTAATGTTGCTGCTAATTACGGCGGCCGTTGGGATATTAGCCAAGCCGCCGCTAAACTTGCTGAGCAAGTTAAAGCTGGTGAATTAAACCCAGAACAAATCACTGAAGAAAAATTACATCAGATGACTTGTTTAAGCGAATTACCTGATTTGGATTTACTAATTCGAACAGGTGGTGAGCATAGAATCAGTAACTTTTTACTATGGCAAGTCGCTTATGCGGAGCTTTTCTTTGCTGAAGAGTACTGGCCAGATTTTGATGAAGAGTGTTTTGCTCGTGCTTCATTGTGTTTTGCTAATCGTAATCGTCGTTATGGACTAACGGGTGAACAAATTGAACAACAAAAAAAATAACTCATCTTTAAAAAAGCGAATAGCAACAGCATTGATACTTTTGCCTATTGCGCTGTTTTCAATATTTGAATTGCCAGTTTGGGGCTTTTCAATTTTTACGGGTATTGTTGTTGCCATTGGTGCTTGGGAATGGGGACCATTTATCGGGTTTTCTAAAAAGAGACTCAGACTGTCTTTGGTAGCCATTGTTATTGGCCTAATGGCTTACTTATTCAATCATTACGAGCTTTACCACACAACCGATCATATTCTTAACTCTGCATATACCGAATACGCGCTTATTGCGGCAGCTTCATGGTGGATTGCAGCGCTTGGTTTAGTGCTCACTTACCCAAGATCTGCCCATGGTTGGAAAAGTTTTGCGTGGTTAAAAGGCTTATTTGGTTTAGTGACTTTACTGCCAACATGGATTGCAGCAATTGCAATTAGAAGCCATGGCTATGAATCAGAAGCGATAACGGGCGCTTGGTTATTATTGTTCGTATTTGCTTTGGTTTGGGCTGCTGATATCGGCGCTTATTTTGCTGGTAAAGCATTTGGTCAACATAAGCTGATGCCGAATGTCAGTCCAGGAAAAACAATGGAAGGTATGTTTGGCGGTTTAGTTGCCGCCTTTGCCGTTGTGTTTTTGGTCGCGCAGACAAGCTTACTCAGTGAACTCTCTGGCATTCAAGTTAGCTTAATTGCCTTGGCTGTTATTTTTAGTTCGGTCCTTGGCGATTTATTAGAAAGTATGCTCAAGCGACAAGCCGGTGTTAAAGATAGTGGAACTATTTTACCTGGGCATGGCGGTATTCTTGACAGAATCGATAGCTTAACTGCCGCACTACCTATCTTTGCCTTTTTGTTTTTTTTCGTTAGTTAAAGTAGTTTAAATCTGTGATGCAAAAATTGACAGTTTTAGGGGCGACAGGCTCTATTGGTATCAGTACTCTTGCAGTTGTTGAAGCAAACCCTGAACAGTTTTCTATATATGCATTAACAGGCCATAGCCAAGTAAAAAAATTGGTCGAGCAGGCGGTTAAGTTTCGCCCTGAGGTTATTGTCGTGGGCAGTGCCGATTTGGCTAAAGAAGCTCGCACATTAGTAGAACAACACCAATTAAACGTTGAAATAGAATTCGGTGAGCAAGCACTTGAACGTGTTGCTAGCGCTGAGGGCGTCGATACAGTCGTTGCGGCCATTGTCGGTGCTGCAGGTATGCGATCTTGCTTGGCTGCAGCTAGAGCCTCTAAACGCATCCTATTGGCTAATAAGGAAGCCTTGGTGATGTCAGGCCAGCTCTTTATTGACGAAGTTAAAAAATACAATGCTTGTTTATTGCCAGTTGATAGTGAGCACAATGCTATTTTTCAGAGCTTACCGTTAGATTACCAGCAAGGTTACTTGGATAAGTCAATTGAGGACTACGGTGTTACTTCAATTATATTAACTGGCTCTGGTGGACCTTTTAGAGAAACTGCGCTTGAAGATTTGCCGTTCAAGACACCAAAACAAGCATGCGCACATCCAAATTGGTCTATGGGACAAAAAATATCTGTCGACTCTGCCTCTATGATGAATAAAGGTTTAGAGTTTATTGAAGCGTGTTATTTATTTGGCGTCAGTCCTGATTTCATAGAAGTCTTAATCCACCCTCAGTCTGTTATCCATTCAATGGTGCGATACCAAGACGGAAGTGTATTAGCACAGATGGGACAGCCAGATATGAAAACCCCCATTGCCCACACTATGGCTTGGCCTAAAAGAATCACTTCAACTGTTGAACCTTTTGATTTTGTTAAATGCAGCGGCTTTACTTTTCAAGCGCCTTGCCAAGAACGATACCCGAATCTTTATCTTGCTAAAGAAGCATTTAGGCAAGGTCAAGAAGTGACAACGGTATTAAATGCTGCAAACGAAGAACACGTAGATAGATTTTTAAAAGGCCAAATCGCCTTTACTGATATCGCTAAATACAATGCGCGGATTCTTGAAAAGTTATCACCGCAAAAAGCATGCAATTTAACTGATATTCTGGAAATTGATAAACAGGCGCGTAGCTTAGCCCATGAGCTGTTAAATTAGGAAATTGTCATGGCATTTATATGGAATATAGCTTTCTTTCTTATCCTCATTGGCGTGCTTGTCACTGTCCATGAGTTTGGTCATTTTTGGGTTGCACGAAAATGTGGCATTCGAGTGATTCGATTTGCTGTTGGTTTCGGTAAACCGCTTTTCAGTTGGTATGACAAGCAAGGTACAGAATATGTGGTAGCCGCCATTCCATTAGGGGGCTATGTTCGCATGTTGGACGAGCGAACCGATACCGTACCTGATGACTTAAAACACCTTGCTTTTAACCACAAACCTGTTTTACAACGCATTGCCGTTGTTGCAGCAGGGCCTCTATTTAATTTCCTGTTTGCCATTGTCGCATTTTATTTAATGCTAAATATTGGTGTGAGCAGCGTTAAACCTGTTATTGGTCATACTGCACCTGACTCAATAGCTGCCAATGCAAATATCCCTGAAGAAGTAATCATTACTCACGTCAATGGCAATAAAGTAGTGAATTGGCAAGATGTTCAACTTGAGCTTGCGGGTTCAATCGGTGAGCCACAGGCAACGCTTTCAATAGCAGAGTCATTAGAGCAAAAGTCGCGAACGGTCTACTTAGATACTCAAGAGTGGAATGCACAGCCTGAAAAAGAAGATCTACTCACTTCTCTTGGTATTGTTCCTTATCGTCCGAATATTATTCCTGAAGTGGTTCATGTATCTGATAATTCGCCAGCTTCAGGCCAGTTAAAGCCAGGCGATAAGTTTCTTTCAATCGACGGCAGTCCCGTTGTTGATTGGCAGGCAGTTGACCGCCTAATTAAGTCAAACCCTGAGCAGACTATACAATTTGTTGTTAATCGAAATGGTATCGCAACGGAACTTTACATTAAATTAGGCGTCAGAGAATCTGCTGATAACAAAAAACAAGGCTTTTTAGGTATTGTCCCGAAAATTGAACCTTGGCCTGAAAAATACAAACAAGTCGAACAATATTCACTAATCGAGGCTTTCCCTGCAGCATTAGAACGTACTTGGCGTACGACAATGTTGAGTTTTGCTATGGTTGGTAAATTATTAACGGGTGATGTATCTTTAGACGCACTTAGCGGTCCTGTTACAATTGCACAAGGTGCGGGGACCACAGCGAGCTATGGAATAGTCTACTTTTTGAGCTTTATGGCTTTTATTAGCATTAATTTAGGAATAATTAACCTTTTACCCCTACCAGTACTTGATGGCGGGCACTTACTTTATTACCTTATTGAGCTAGTAAGTGGAAAGCCAGTGCCTGAGCATGTACAAGAAGTTGGTTTTCGTATCGGTTTATTTGTTATTTTCAGCTTGATGGGCATTGCCATATTTAACGACTTATCTCGCTTATAAGAATAATTTTTGAGTTTTCCAGATGTCATTTAAAAAATCTTTAATTGCAGGTGCCATAGGTTTAGCACTTTTATCACCTGCGTATGCGGTAGATGAATTTGTCATTGATGACATTCAGGTCAAAGGTCTACAGCGTGTAGCCTTGGGCGCGACCTTAACTTATATCCCTCTTCAAACAGGCGACAAAGTCAATTCGTTTCGTTTAACGCAAACAATTAAATCTCTTTTCTCTTCAGGACACTTCGAAGCGATTGAAGCTTATCGAAATGGCGATTCTTTAATTTTTAAAGTTCAAGAACGTCCGACTATTAGTGAAATTACTCTTGAAGGCAATGACGATTTAAAAGACGAACAACTGACAGAAAACTTAGATCAACAAAATATTAAAGTGGGTGAGCCACTTGATAAGACGATCCTTTCTAATATCGAAAAGGGCCTAGAAGACTTCTATCAAAGCATTGGTAAATACAATGCAAATGTTGAAGCTTTAGTCACTTATCTTCCGCGTAATCGCGTTAAGCTGACTTTTAATTTCACTGAAGGTGAGCCAGCTAGGTTAAAGCAAATCAACCTCGTGGGTAATGAACTTTTTTCTGACGATGTTTTATTGAGTAAAATCGAATCTCAAGCTGATCTACCATGGTGGGACTTTTTCACCAATGACCGTTACCAAAAGCAGACTTTGCAAGGTGATATGGAGACGATTGAATCTTTCTACAAAGATAAAGGTTACATTCGCTTTAGCATTGATTCTACTCAAGTAGCCCTGACTCCTGACAAAGAGCAAATATATGTCACGATGAATGTCGAAGAGGGTGAAACTTACACTGTATCCAACGTTGAATTTGTTGGTGATTTAGTCAACCAAGACGAAGTATTCAAACGCATTATGTATTTCCCTGAAGGGGCTTTATACAATGCAGCAAAAGTGACCGCTGCTGAAGAAGCAATGAAAAAGTCACTCGGTAACTGGGGGTATGCATTCCCTGAAATCAGAACAATCCCTGAAATTGATGACGAAAACCGTGAAGTTTCGCTTACTGTAAGTGTTAACCCAGGTAAGCGAATGAATGTCAGACGGATCTTAATTGAGGGTAACGACATCACTGATGATGAAGTAATTCGTCGTGAGTTGCGTCAGATGGAATCTGCTTGGTTATCTAGCTACATGCTCGAATTATCAAAAGCGCGTATCGCGCGTTTACCTTATGTCGAGTCGGTTGAATTTGAAACTGTTCGTTTGCCAGGTTCTGACGATCAGGTTGACATAGTGTTCTCGCTAAAAGAGCAATCATCTGGTTCATTTAATGCGGGTGTCGGTTATGGCGATGCCACGGGTTTAAGCTTACAAGCGGGTGTACAAGAGTCTAATTTCTTAGGTACAGGTAACACATTAGCATTCAAAGTTAACACTTATTCATATGCTAAGAGTGCGAGTATTTCATACACTGACCCATATTTTACAATTGATGGGGTCAGTCTTGGTGGTAGCCTAGGTTACTCTGAAATTAACTATGGTGAAGGTCGCTCTAATACTGAAGAATACGACGTTATTCGTGTCAATGCTGGTATCGAAGTTGGTTACCCAATCAACGAGACTAACCGCATTAGTTATGGTATCGCCTATGCGCATAATGAATTATCTGGATTTGGCACGCGTTACGAGCACCAAAAGGCTTTCTTTAATGTTTATCAAGACCCATATGACACTGATAACAAGTTAATTTTTGATAACTTTGAGTTAAGTGCTGGTTGGTTTAGAAGCACATTAAACAAAGGTTTGTTCCCTACAGATGGTTCACAGCAGCGCTTAAACGGTGAAATTACTGTGCCGGGCTCTGATAACGAATATTTCAAAATCGATTTTGATAACAAATACTACTTACCACTAGACAGAAAACACAATTGGGTATTTACCTCTCGCTTGCGTTTAGGTTACGCCAATGGTTACGGTAAGTTAGACAACGGCAATGAGCACGTGTTACCTATCTGGGAATACTTCCGTGCAGGTGGCCAGTCAACCATGCGTGGTTTTGAAAATAACTCTGTAGGCCCTAAAATGTTCCAGCGTATCCCTACGGTAGTAGAGGGGATTCCGGATGAAAACGGCCAATCAGATCCTATCTTCTTGGGACCTGAATTTGATACGATAAGAAAATATACAACAGGTGGTGGCACTGTTGCCCGTTCAAGTGGTGGTAATGCCCAAGCACTGGGGACGATTGAGTTAATCTTCCCATTACCATTTGTTGAAGAAGAAGCATCAACATCTTTTAGAACATCATTATTCGTCGATGCGGGTAATGTATGGGATACTGAATTCAGCTTAAGCCGCTATGAAGATTTAGCTGCGAGTGAGCTTGAAAAAATCGATGATTACTCTGATCCTGAACGTTTCAGAGCGTCAGCGGGTCTTTCCATGCAGTGGATTTCACCAATGGGACCTATTGTGTTTAGTTTTTCTAAACCACTTAAAAAATACTATGACGATGATACTAAATTCTTTAGTTTCAACGTAGGTACAACATTCTAAGAAAAATATAACAGGGGAATTAGAGTGAAACGTTTTACAAAAGCAGCTGCTTTAACTTTGGCACTTTCTACTGGTTTATTCGCAGCAAACGCTACTGCAGCACAAAAAATTGGAGTGATTAACACTCAAGCAGTTTTTCAACAATTACCTCAAGCAGCAGAAGTTGAAACAGCTATTCGTTCAGAATTTAAAGATCAAATCGAATCTGTAAATCGTCTTGAGAAAGATATCGCTTACTACATGGAAAAATTAAAGCGTGATGGCGCTACCATGAGCGAAAAAGAGAAAGAAGAAGCACAGCAAAAAGTGTTGCAACTTCGCCAAGAGTACACAACTAAAGGTAAAGAGTTAGACGCTAAAATTCGTCAACGTCAAACTGAAGAGCGCAATAAAATTGCAGCTCTTATCAAAGGTGCTATCGATGAGATCGCTAAAGAAGAAAAGTTAGACATCGTTTTAACAGCAGCCGCTGTTGCATACATTGACGAAGATGGCGATGCAAACATCTCAGAAAAAGTATTAAAGAAATTAACGTCTGCTAAATAAGAAATATGAAATCAATTACACTTGCTGAATTAGCAGAACATACCGGTTCTGAACTTATTGGTGAAGCTGACCTGCAGATTGATTCTGTTGCTAGCATCACCGATGCTACAGTTAATCAAGCGACTTTTTTAACGGATAAGAAATACTTATCTCAGCTTGGTGATACTCAAGCAGGTGTAGTGATTTTACATCCTAACCACAAGGATGATTTCGCTGGCAATCGATTATTGAGCAATAATCCTTATCTCGCATATGCACTTACTGCACAATATCTAGACCCAACACCAGATGTAGCGATTGAGCAAGCTGATGTAACCAATATCCATCCTACAGCTAAAGTTGCGTCTAGTGCTAAATTGGCGCCATTTTGTACCATTGAAGCTGGCGCAGAAGTGGGTGAGAACTGTCAGATTGCATCAGGTGCTTATATAGGTCATGGGGTAAAGCTCGGTGACAATTGCCGTGTATACGCCAATGCTTGTTTGTACTTTGGTACTAAAGTAGGTAGTAATGCAATCATCCATGCAAATGCTGTGATTGGATCGGATGGCTTTGGGTTTGCTAATGATAAAGGCAAATGGGTAAAAATCCCTCAAGTGGGTAATGTTGTTTTGGGCGATAACGTTGAAGTGGGTTCAAACACATCTATTGACAGAGGTACCATCAAAGACACGATTATCCACGATGGTGTGAAAATAGATAACCTTGTCCATATTGCACATAATGTAGTAATCGATACTGATACAGCGTTAGCAGCAGGTGTCATTATGGCTGGCAGTACCAAAATTGGTAAGCGCTGTACTATGGCAGGTGGTGTCGCATTAAATGGACACATCAATATTGCAGATGATGTCCATGTGACTGGTTTTTCGATGGTAACAAAAAGCTTAAATGAAGCGGGAGTTTACTCATCCGGTATGCCTGCTACTGACAATAAATCTTGGCGTAAAAATACAGTTAAGCTAAGACAAGTCGACAGCTTATTTGATCGAGTCAAATCGTTAGAGAAAGCTTTAGCTGAGTTACAAGCTAAAGATTAAATAAATAAAGAAATAAGAAATGCATAGTGAGCTGAATAAAATCCGTTATAATTCAGCGAAACGAGCACCATAGGAATTTTGTTGTGAGCACAGAGCTAAATACGGTTGATATCCAAGAAATTTTTGAATTATTACCCCACCGTTATCCATTTTTATTAATTGACCGTGTAGTTGATTTTGAAGTTGAAAAATCTATCCACGGCTACAAGAACATCACAATCAACGAACCTATTTTTAATGGTCACTTTCCAGGTAAGCCAATTTTCCCTGGTGTGCTAATTGTAGAAGCACTTGCTCAAGCAACAGGTGTACTAGGCTTTAAAACGATGCAAGCGCGTGGCGGTCGTACAGGTAATGAGCTTTACTTATTAGCATCTATTGATAATGTGCGTTTCAAGCGTCCAGTTGTGCCTGGAGATCGCTTGGAATTACACGCAGAATTAATCAAAGAACGTCGCGGTATGTGGAAATTTGCCTGTGAAGCGAAAGTTGATGGCGAAGTAGCATGTGCTGCAGATATCATGTGTGCTGCTAGAGAGATGTAATCAAGCGTGAGCAATCTTATCCATCAAACTGCAATTATAGAAGAGGGTGCCCAAATTGGCGCCAATGTTGCTATCGGCCCTTGGACTTATGTTGGTGCAAATGTTGTTATCGGTGATAACTGCCAAATAAGCTCGCATGTTGTCATTAAAGGCCCGACCAAAATTGGTCAAGGCAACCGTATATTTCAATTTGCTTCGATTGGTGAAGATTGCCAAGATAAAAAATTTATCCCAGGTGAACCAACAGAATTAATCATTGGTGACAACAACGTTTTTCGTGAATCGGTTACCATTCACCGAGGTACTAGCCAAGATAACAGCTTGACTAAAGTTGGTTCTAATAATTTGTTTATGGCCTACGCCCATGTTGCTCATGACTGTATCGTCGGCGATAACAATATCTTAGCTAATAATGCTACATTGGCGGGCCACGTACATGTGGGGGACTGGGCTATTTTAGGTGGATTTACGGGAGTGCATCAATTCTGTAAAGTAGGAAGTCATTCCTTTTGTGCTGTTGGTTCTGTTGTCGTCAAAGATATTCCCCCTTATGTTATGGTGGCAGGGCAAAACGCGGTACCGCATGGTATTAACACTGAGGGTTTAAAGCGCCGTGGTTTTTCACCAGAAGCAATCAAAGCAGTACGCGATGCTTACAAGACCATTTATCGCAAAGGGTTAACCTTAACCGAAGCGATTGAGCGCATCTCAACCGAGGCAGATAATCAACCCGCACTTAAAGAGTTTGTTGACTTTATTGCGCTCTCAGAACGCGGTATCATCCGATAAATAAAAGCTACCTTAGGTAGCTTTTTCATATTTTACAGCGCCGAATAATGAATAATAATGCTGAACAACAAGTAGACAGTATTGAATCAGAGTCTACGGCTGTTATTTCCTCCAAGCCTTTAAAAATAGCCATTGTAGCCGGCGAAGTATCTGGAGATATTCTTGGGGCTAACTTGATTCAAGAATTAAAAAAGCTTTATCCAAATGCCTCTTTTGAAGGCATAGCTGGGAAAGGAATGTTAGAGCAGGGCTGCCAAAGCTATTTTCCAATGGAAGAGTTGGCTGTGATGGGGCTTGTAGAAGTCCTGGGTAGACTCAGAAGACTGCTCTTTATACGAAAAACACTGATTCAAAAGTGGCAAGCCAGTCCTCCAGATATCTTTATTGGTATCGATGCACCTGATTTTAATTTGACGCTAGAGCGTGAACTCAAAAGTGTGGGCATTAAAACCGTTCATTACGTCAGCCCCTCTATTTGGGCTTGGCGCCAAAAGCGCGTGTTTAAAGTAAAAGCAGCAACGGATTTAGTACTTGCCTTATTGCCTTTTGAGAAAGCGTTCTATGACAAATTTAACGTACCTTGCCAATTTGTAGGCCATACTTTAGCGGATCAAATACCTCTTGAATCATCTAAAACACAAGCGCGTAAGCAATTAGGTTTAACGGATACTACAACGTTAGGGCTTTTTTGTGGTAGCCGAAATGCAGAAGTTGCACTCCTTGGGCCTGAGTATTTAAAGGCCGCTCAGCAGTTAGTCGATAAAGCTCAAAAACAAGGGAAAACATTGCAGGTCATCACTGCTTTTGTCAATGAAAAGAGGCGGGCTCAACTTGAAGCTATCAAACAAGATGTAGCACCGGATCTCAAACTCCACTTTTTCGGTGATGACTCTAGAGTGGTAATGGCGGCAAGCGATGTGCTAATTATGGCTTCAGGTACCGCTACTTTAGAGGCGATGTTAATTAAAAGGCCTATGGTTGTTGGTTACAAGTTTAAGTGGCTGTCTTATCAAATTTTCAAACGTATGGTCAAAATAGCTCACTTCTCATTACCTAATTTGCTAGCCAATAGAGCTTTAGTAAAAGAGCTTTTACAAGAACAAGTCACACCAGAGAATTTAGTCACTGAAATAGAACACTTAATGTTTGATAAGCAAGATGCACTCATTCAAACTTATACAGATTTACATTTAACGCTGAAAAAAGATGCGGGCAAACACGCTTCACTGGCAATCGCTAACCTTATACAGAACAAATAATGACTGAAGAAGAAATCATTCTAGCGCCTATTGAAACTCACCTCATTGCAGGTGTGGATGAAGTAGGCAGAGGGCCTCTTGTAGGCTCTGTCGTGGCGGCTGCGGTTATTCTAGACCCTGATAAGCCAATTGAAGGCTTAGCTGATTCTAAAAAGTTATCGGCAAAGAAGCGTGCCTTACTTGAAATAGAAATTAAAGAAAAAGCACTCAGTTTTGCAGTGGCAGAAGCCAGCCCAGCTGAAATTGATGATATCAATATTTTGCAAGCTAGCTTTTTAGCCATGAAACGAGCTCTTGAGCTTTTACCAGTTAAGGCTGAGCATGTATTAGTAGATGGCAACAAGGTATTAGATATTTCCACACCCTGTCAGGCAATCGTCAAAGGTGATAGTAAAATAAAAGCCATTGCTGCTGCATCAATACTGGCTAAGGAATATCGAGATAGGCAAATGGTTGAATTAGCTAAGCTTTATCCTGATTATCAGTTTGAAAAGCACAAAGGTTACCCAACTAAGTTGCATATGGAGAAGCTGGAGCAGTTCGGTGCAATAGACCAACACAGAAAGAGCTTTAAACCAGTGATGCGTGCATTACTTGCGCATAAAAATTGAAAGCGCCAGCAGGCCGACACTCATTCTGATAAAGCACAAACTAACGAACTAAAGATAACCACAGATAATAATACTGATAATAGTAGCCAATTTATGACTGACCCCAAATTTGTTCATCTCAGAGTCCACTCTGACTTTTCTATGGTTGATGGCGTAGCAAAAACCAAACCGCTTGTCGCCAAAGCAGAGTCGTTAAGCATGCCTGCCTTTGCTATTACCGATCAAATGAATTTATGTGGTTTAGTTCGTTTTTATGGCGCTGCCCACGGTGCGGGTATCAAGCCTATTGTCGGTGCTGATTTGTGGGTGCAATCTGATGATATGGAAAATGAAATCTTCAGATTAGTTGCACTTTGTACAAACAATGAAGGTTATAAAAACCTCACTTTATTGATATCTAAAGCCTATCAAAGAGGCTCTATACAAGACAAAGCAGTCGTTGACAAAGCTTGGTTAGCTGAATATGCCGAAGGCATTATTTTACTATCTGGTGCAGTTAACGGGGATATTGGTGAAGCTTTAGTTAAAGGAAACTTGGCCTTAGCATCTGAACGAGCCCAATTTTATTTAGAACATTTCCCTAATCATTTCTATTTAGAGCTTATTCGCTCAGGTCGTAAAGATGAAGAAACCTATATTCACGCTGCGGTCGATTTAGCGCATCAATTATCACTTCCTGTTGTGGCTACTAATGAAGTCGTGTTTTTAGAAGCTGATGATTTTGAAGCTCATGAAATCCGTGTGGCAATAAATGATGGTTTTACGCTTGCAGACCCCAATCGACCTAAACGTTTCTCTGAACAACAGTATTTTTGTGACGAAGCGGAAATGTGTCGTCGTTTTGAAGATATTCCTGAAGCACTCGCCAATACTGTAGAAATTGCTAAGCGTTGTAACGTTACTGTTCGTTTAGGCGAATATTTCTTACCAAAATTCCCAACAGGTGGCCTCTCTGATGAAGACTACTTAGTTAAAGTTTCGAAAGAGGGCTTAGAAGACCGATTAGAGTTCTTATTCCCAGATCCTGAAGAAAGAGCACAAAAGCGCGGCGAATATGATGAGCGTCTACAAATTGAAATGGACGTTATCAACCAAATGGGGTTTCCAGGCTACTTCTTAATCGTTATGGAGTTTATCCAGTGGAGTAAGGATAACAATATCCCCGTAGGTCCTGGTCGTGGTTCTGGTGCCGGTTCACTCGTCGCTTATGCACAAAAAATTACCGACCTTGATCCGCTCGAATTTGACTTACTTTTCGAGCGTTTCTTAAACCCAGAACGTGTCTCTATGCCAGATTTCGATGTCGATTTTTGTATGGATAGACGTGATGAAGTAATCGACCACGTAGCTGAGCTTTATGGTCGAGATGCGGTATCGCAAATTATCACCTTCGGTACGATGGCTGCTAAAGCCGTTATTCGAGACGTAGGTAGGGTATTAGGTCACGGTTATGGTTTTGTTGATCGTATCTCTAAGCTCATTCCGGGTGATCCTGGTATGACTTTGGCTAAAGCATTTGATGTCGAGCCAAGGTTACAAGAGTCTTACGATGCTGATGAAGAAGTAAAAGCCATGATCGATATGGCGCGTAAGCTAGAAGGCACTACGCGTAATGCTGGTAAACATGCTGGTGGCGTGGTTATTTCTCCAACAACCATCACAGATTTTGCGCCTTTATATTGTGATTCAGAGGGTAAACAACCGGTAACCCAGTTTGATAAAAACGATGTTGAAACAGCAGGTTTAGTTAAATTCGATTTCTTAGGTTTAAGAACACTGACTATTTTGCAGTGGGCGATTGACATGGCCGATGTCAGAAATGCGAAAAAAGGCAAAGAAAAAATCGATATCGCCGCTATTCCGGTTGACGATGCTAAAAGCTTTGCGATGTTACAGCGTTCTGAAACAACCGCGGTCTTCCAGCTTGAATCACGAGGTATGAAGGATCTTATCAAGCGTCTCCAACCTGATTGCTTTGAAGATATGATCGCCTTGGTAGCCTTGTTCCGACCGGGTCCATTATCATCGGGCATGGTAGATAACTTCATTGACCGTAAACACGGTAGAGAAGAAGTTTCTTATCCTGATGCTGAATACCAACACGAATGCTTAAAAGAAATTCTTGAGCCTACATACGGCATTATTCTTTATCAAGAACAGGTAATGCAGATTGCCCAGGCGATGTCTGGTTATACACTGGGTGGTGCTGACATGCTTCGTCGTGCCATGGGTAAGAAAAAACCAGAAGAAATGGCCAAACAGCGAAGTGTATTCGAAGAGGGTGCGGTCAATAATGGTATTGATGGCAACTTGGCGATGAAAATCTTTGACTTGGTAGAGAAATTTGCGGGTTACGGTTTTAACAAGTCGCACTCTGCTGCATACGCGCTAGTGTCATACCAAACACTTTGGATGAAAGCGCATTATCCTGCAGAGTTTATGGCTGCGGTAATGTCTGCTGATATGGATAATACCGATAAGGTCGTGACGCTTGTTGATGAATGTGATCGCATGAAAATCATCATCGAGCCACCTGATGTTAATGCCGGCCAGTATAAATTTACGGTAAATGACCAAAATGCAATTGTTTACGGTATTGGAGCTATTAAAGGTGTGGGTGAAGGTCCGATTGAGGCCATTATCTCTGCTCGTGAAGAACACGGTAAATTCAGTGATTTGTTTGATTTCTGTAATAAAGTCGATTTAAAGAAAATTAACCGCCGCGTATTAGAAAACCTTATCAAAGCAGGCGCTATGGACAAGTTAGGGCCAACAATACCAGAAGGGGATAAACCAGGCCCTTATCGCGCCATTTTAATTGCCAGTGTCTCGGATGCAATGCGTGCAGCAGAGCAACATGCCAAAGATCAACAAATCGGACAATCAGACTTATTCGGTGTGTTAACCACTGAACCTGAAGATGTTGAAATGGCTTTTGCCAATGTACCTAAGTGGCCTGAAGAAATCTGGCTAGAGGCTGAAAGAGAAACATTAGGTCTGTACTTAACTGGCCACCCGATAAACCGATATCGTAAAGAGCTAGGACACTACATACAAAGCCGCATTGCCGATCTTGAACCTGGACGTCGAGATCAGATCGCAAAAGCAGCTGGCTTAATCATAGGTGTGAAAACCATGGTTAATAAAAAAGGGCGTCGCTGGGCAATTGTGACGTTAGATGATAAGAGCGGCCGCATCGATGTGCAGTTTTTCCCTGATGCATTTGAAGAATACGAAACACTGTTAGAAAAAGACAATGTCATCATTTGTGAAGGCTCAGTGCGCTATGACGACTTTTCTGGCGGAAACTGTATGAGCTGTAAACAAGCGACGTCAATTGTGCAAATGCGCGAGAAAACGGTATCGGCATTAGAAGTTAATTTAACCGGTAATCATTTTGGTAAAAACTTTATCAATACCTTGCATGATTGCCTAGAACCCTACAAAGAAGGTGCTGTTCCTTTGGTTATAAATTATCAAACGGATCAAGCAGCTGCAAAAATTCAATTAGGTATTGATTGGTATGTGACACCAGAGGACCGTTTGTTGTATGATCTACAACAAATTGCCGGTGAAAACCAAGCAAGACTGATTTATTAACGTGAAAGATTTATCACAGGTAACAGAATGAGTTTGAATTTCTTAGATTTCGAGCAGCCAGTTGCTGAGCTTGAAGCAAAAATTGAAGAGCTAAAAAACGTAAACCAAGGCTCTGAATTAGATATGGACATTGAAGAAGAGATCAGTCGCTTAAAGCAAAAAAGCAAAGAGCTGAGTGAGAAGATCTTTTCAGACTTAGGTGCATGGCAAGTTGCACAAATTGCACGTCATCCAAAACGTCCATACACCCAAGACTACATCGATTTAATTTTTACTGAATTCGATGAATTAGCAGGCGATCGTGCTTATGCAAATGACGAAGCGATTGTTGGTGGTATTGCGCGCTTTAACGGCGAGTCAGTTATGGTCATCGGTCAACAAAAAGGCCGTGACACTGCAGAGAAAATTAGACGTAACTTTGGTATGCCTCGCCCAGAAGGTTACCGCAAAGCATTGCGTTTAATGGAAATGGCTGAGCGCTTTAATATGCCTATCATTACTTTCATCGACACCCCAGGTGCATACCCAGGTGTAGGTGCTGAAGAGCGTGGTCAAAGTGAAGCCATTGCTAAAAACTTAAAGGTAATGGCTAATTTAAAAGTACCTGTTATCTGTACTGTTATCGGTGAAGGTGGTTCAGGTGGTGCATTAGCTATCGGTGTTGGTGATCGCGTAAATATGCTTCAGTATTCTACCTACTCAGTTATTTCGCCTGAAGGCTGTGCCTCTATTTTATGGAAGAGTGCTGAAAAAGCATCTGTTGCAGCTGAAGCTATGGGTATTACAGCTCAGCGTTTAAAAGAGCTAGACTTAATTAACGAAATTATCGAAGAGCCATTAGGTGGTGCACACCGTGATTTTGATTTTATGGCTCATAACATCAAGCAATTATTAACTCAGCAACTTGCAGAGTTAAAAGAAAAAGATACAGATACTTTAAGAGATGAGCGTTATAACCGTTTAATGTCATTCGGCTATTGCTAAGTCTTCGATAATGCAAGTACATAAAAATGCCGCTTATTAGCGGCATTTTTTTTCAATTTAATCACTGATATGAAACAACACCATTTTAATCAATCTTTAACTCAGTTACTCGATAAGCACTCACTTGCTTCAAATGCTAAGCAGCAGTGGTATGTTGCGTTAAGTGGCGGTTTAGATTCCATTTGTTTGTTTCATTTACTTGCGCATTACTGTCAAAACCGAGCAGATATTTCACTTAAGGCATTGCACGTTCATCACGGTTTAAGCCCAAATGCCGATAAATGGGCGCAGCATTGTCAAAACGTTGCACAGTCACTGTCTTTAGATTGTGAAGTATTAAAAGCCGAAATTAAGCCACAAGCTCAACTGAGCTTAGAAGCACAGGCCAGAGATGCTCGTTATCAATTAATTGAAAAGGCAATATCGGGTAAGGCGCTCGTTTTTACTGGCCAGCATTTAGACGATCAAGTTGAAACGTTTTTACTTAGGTTAAATAGGGGAAGTGGACCTAAAGGACTTAGTGCCATGTCATCTGTCAGGCCGCTGAACCAAAGTATATACTTGGTTAGACCTTTACTTACTTTCAAACGAAAGCAACTTGTCGCATATGCAGAGCAACAACAATTATCTTGGGTTGATGATGAAAGTAACCTCGATAATCGGTTTGATCGAAATTACTATCGCAATGAAGTGATCCCTGAGCTTGAACAAAGGTTTTCAGGCTTTGCTGACTGTGTTGCTAGAAGTGCACAGTTATGTGGTGAATATGCGGATTTAGTTGAAGAGGTCGCTAAAACCGACCTAGCATCTGTCTTGGATGAGCAGCGCCTTAACATTGCATCACTGCTACTGCTTTCTGATTTAAGACAAAAAAACCTGATTAGGCTTTGGTTAAATGATCACCAAATTGATATGCCTTCACTTGCTCAGCTCGAAGAATTGTTAAAGCAAATAAGAGATAGTGAATCGGACTCAGGGCTTAATTTCAAGCTTGGAGAGTTTTCTATCCGCCATTATCAAGGTCATCTTTATTTGCAAAAGTTAGCGCCTGATAACAAGTATTGTGATATCAAGTGGATTGGCCAAGCAACTATTAAACTAGAAGATGATCGTATTTTACAGATGGTAAGAGGTCAGCAAGGCAATTTAAAAGCACCTGATAATAATCAACAAGTGAGCATTAGATTTGAAATACCGGGTAGTACAAAAGCTAAACCCTATGGCAGAGCTGGCAGCCGGTCAGTGAAAAAATTACTGCATGAATATTCGGTACCGCCATGGCTTCGCTCTCGTGTTCCCTTCATTTTTTATGATGAAAAATTAGTTGCTGCAGTGGGGTTATGGGTAGAGCAAACTCATCATTGCAACTTGGGTGAAGATAGCATTGAGTTGAAATTGACGCCCAATTAACCCGAGTTTAGTGAATTTATATTCAGAAAATTTTCTTCAATATCTTGTACTTAACGCTTTTCCTTAGCTAAGCTTAATGTTTAGATTACCTAACCGATGTAATCAGTTTCTAAACTGCAATAAGGAATCATTTTATGGCTGGTGCAATGCCTACGGGCGGTAGTGCTGTCACTACAGACAACCAAGGTAGTAGTAAATACGGCTTGGCTTTAGTCATCATGGTGACACTCTTCTTCATGATTGGCTTTATCACTGTTCTTAACGATGTTTTGATCCCTCGATTAAAAGATCTCTTTAGCTTGACCAACCAAGACGCAATGCTAGTGATGTTTGTCTTTTTTGGCGCTTATTTAGTTTGGTCATATCCATCCGGTATGATCGTTCAAAAGATAGGCTTTAAAAAAGGTATTATTGGTGCGTTGGCAACCGTTGGTCTTGGCTTAGCACTGTTTGTGCCAGCGGCTCATGCTGTGCAATATTGGATCTTCCTCCTTGCGCTATTTGTTGTCGCATCCGGGTTAACATTACTGCAAGTGTGTATAAACCCCTATTTGATTGCGCTCGGGCCACCTGAAACAGGTGCATCGCGGCTAAACCTTGGTGGGGCACTGAATTCAACTGCAACCTTTATTGGGCCTATCATAGGTGGTGCTTTTATTCTTCAGCACATTGCTTCTCCTGAATTCCCAAAACCAAGTGATATCAACAATGTAAAATCGATTTATAGCTTATCGGTCGAGCAAGATAATCCGGAACTGACATCGGTAGCAGCACTTGCCTCATTAAAAAACACGTTAGATTATCAAATTGTTCGCCAACTTGATGAGCAAGGTTTAACCCGAGCGGTTGAAATTATCTCTCCAGCAGTTGCTGATCTTAAACGCACCACACCTGAACAAGCAGACCAATTGTTGCGACAAGTAAAACCAATTGTCTTAACTATTTTCACATCTGAGCAATTTGCCACAATTGAAGGTCAAGCCAAAGATGTATGGTGGGCGTATAAACTGAAAAACGCCGATTCTGTATTAGTGCCATACGTTGCACTTGCCGTGATTACATTCTTACTCGCAATTGCTTTGGTCTATGTAAAATTACCTAAGATAGAAAGTGAAGAGCTCAAAGAAGGTGAGCACGTTCATGGCTCTGCCTGGGATTACATGCACATGAAGCTCGGTGCATTAGCTATTTTCTTCTACGTAGGTGTTGAAGTATCTATCGGTGCCATTTTAATTTTATATCTTGAAACGGATGAAATGGGCGGCATAGATCATATGCTCGCTGCATCACTCCTTGCTTATTATTGGGGTAGTGCAATGGTAGGGCGTTTCATTGGTTCTTATGTTGGCACCAAAGTGGAAGCTCAGGTCATTTTGCGTTTTGTAACGATTGCAGCAATTGTATTACTGGCATTAAGTTTCATGCCATTTACCTTAAATAGCTTTATGGATGTTTCGGTATTTGTTCTTAACCCAAGTCCTTTCTCTATGGGGTTTGAGAGTATTAGCGTGCCCGTTGCTGCTATCTGTCTAGTACTGTGTGGTTTGTGCCATTCAGTCATGTGGCCTTCAATCTTTACTTTGGGTATTGCTAAATTAGGCAAACACACTTCTCAAGGTTCTGGTGTCATGGTTGCGGGTGTATTTGGCGGTGCAGTTATTCCACTGGCAATAGGTGCTATCGCTGATAGCGTAGGTTACAAATTGGCATTCTTACTATGTGCTGTTTGTTACGCCTACATACTCTTCTATGCAATGAAGGGCTATTACACAGGTAAGATCACTACACTCAAAGCAGATGAAGTGGCTGAGTCGTAATACGCTTGAGATAAGTTAGATGATAAAAATACCGTTTATTTTAATAAGCGGTATTTTTTTGCCTGAAATAAAACAGCCAATTTCACGGTCTTATCTAATAACGGAAAATACATAGGAACAACAATGAACGCAATCGAGAGATTCTACCTGCCACTGCATCAATTATTAGATAAATCCAAGTGCTTAGACGGCTTACCACTGTTACTTTTAAGGCTGTACTTAGCGCCCATTATGATCCAGGCCGGTTACAACAAACTCTCAGCTTTTGATAGTACGGTACAGTGGTTTGGTGACTATTTGGGCATGCCACTACCAGGGGTAATGGCCTTTTTAGCCATTGCGGCCGAACTAGGTGGGGGAATACTACTTATTATTGGCTTAGCAACTAGGTGGGTCAGTATCCCGTTAATGGTGACCATGTTTGTCGCTGCATTTAGTGTGCATATTGAAAATGGTTGGTTAGCCATTGCAGATGGTGGTAGCTGGCTGGCAAATGACAATGTCATTGCGGCACAAGAAAAATTGGCGATGGCAAAAAGTATTTTGCAAGAATACGGTAATTACGATTGGCTAACGAGTTCCGGTAGTTTTGTCATTCTCAATAACGGTATTGAATTTGCCATCACGTACTTATTTATGTTGATGGTGCTCTTTTTCTATGGCGGTGGTCGCTATGTCAGTGTTGATTACTATTTATCAAAAGCGCTAATTAAAAAACAAACAGACTAACTATTGATTGATATCCAATTAGTTAACGCAAATAGCTAACTCATATAAGCTAACTCAACTAATACTGGGGTGCGACAATATGTCGCACCCTTTTTTGTTTGTGATTTGATACTATAAATGTAACAAAATTATAACAAGTGCAGTTTCATTATGAATATCAAAGCTTTCCAATCATCAATTTTAGCCGCAGCTGTGGCCACAGCTTGTTTTTCTACTAACACCCATGCGCATACAACGGCTCGTGCCGATGGGCATGCGCCTATTGCTGTAATGGGCGATCACCTTCACAAAGAAGGGGAGTGGATGGTGTCATATCGTTATATGCATATGGATATGGCTGATTTGATGAAAGGTGATGACGATATCAGCATCGATGAAGCGTTAAATGATTACATGATGGTGCCAAAAGAAATGACCATGAAGATGCATATGTTTGGCATGATGTATGCGCCAACTGATGACATCACATTAATGTTCATGACCAATTATTTAGATAATGAAATGGACTCGGTTATGCGTATGCAAATGTCGATGGATCACAGCGATGGCATGGGCGATATGCATTCAGATATGACCGACATGGATATGGATGCCGGCATGAATGATATGCACAACGGCATGGATTCAGATATGCACACTGGCATGGATGACATGCATGCGGACATGGATAATGCAATGCACACCATGACAATGGATATGCAAACGAGCATGTCGAGCAGTGGTTTTGGTGATAGCCGCTTAGGTGCGTTAATTCGCGGTATTGAAGGTGAAAATTATAGAACGCACTTTAATGTGGGTTTAAATTTACCAACGGGTGATATTGATGTGATGCACACCAATGCCATGGGTAAAAAAGTGGTATCTGGTTATCCAATGCAACTTGGCACAGGTACTTACAATCTATTTGGTGCATTCACCTATGTATACCAACATCAAGATTGGCAATACGGTTTTCAAGCTAACTATGAAACGGCACTTGATGAAAATGATGAAGATTACAAACCAGGCGATAAATTCCTGGTTCACAACTGGGTTAGCTACAGTTGGGCTCAAAGTTTAAGCACATCGTTGCGTTTATCGGTTACAGATAAAGATAACTACTCAGGTATGGATGATCGCTTAAATCCTATGATGATGCCTACTGCTGATCCAAAGCAGCGCGGTGGCACATTAGTGGATGCTGCCATTGGTGCTAACTATTTATTTACTGATGGTGCTTTATCCGGTCAGCGAATTGCTTTTGAAATATCTACACCTATTTCACAAGACTATGACGGCATTCAAATGAAAACAGATTGGACGGCAACACTTGGCTGGCAAATGGCGTTCTAAGCCGCTTTGATGGACGTTTAAAAAAAGGACAACCGTTAAGTTGTCCTTTTTTATTGGCTTGATAGCCTATAAAAAAACGATAGAATCTTTTATCTATTATTTATCGATAAGTAAAACCATGAGCGCAAACAGAAAGGCCCTATTGGCATTGTGTAAAGAAGTGGCCAGTGAATTTGATAATTGGCAATTTATCAATCAGCAATTTGTAAATCGAGCCAATAAGGGTTTGCATTGGGTCATTTATACTAATTTTCACTGCAGGCCTGGCTTTACCAGCTTTGATTATGATACCGGTGTGTATTTGCCTAAATTTACTAAATACATGGATAAAGTCTTTGAATGTAAGCACAAAAACCAATTTACATTTTTTGAGCAAAAATTAAATATACGCAATAAAAGTTTATTAAAAGATAGATGGTTCCGGCATCCTACCCCGGGCACGTTTGATGACAAAGAATTAGCAAAAGAGGAGATTCGCCGCTGGATTATTCAAGGCGAGGCTTATTTACAGCAAGCTTGGCCGGGCGCTAAAGATGACGCGACGGTACTTGCCTTAGCCAAACAAAAAGAAATTTGTTACCAACAAGGTGCCGTATTAGTCTTATTAGCAGCAAGCCAAGGTGATTTTGACTTTGCTAAACGCTTTTATGCCGGGGAAACTGAGTTATACCCTAAGACGAATTTTTATGGCAAATACCACCCTAAGCTTCAGCCCAAACTCGCAGAGCTTGAAGAGCAATGGCAACGAGAAGGTAAGCTGTTTTAACCACTTGATGGTTCTTTTTGTTATGAGTTTTTTATCCTACGTATCGCAAAATAAAGTATTTAACAGCCTACCTTGGTTAGTGTTACTGGCTATCTTTCTAACACTTGTCTTATCTGGCGCTCAGTTAACGTTTGGTTTTTTATCCCTATCAGCTGGATATGCGCTACTACTGGCTTTATTACAGCAAAATAAACTTCAGGTTTTATTTAAACTAAATGAAGAAACGGCAAGGCTACCTGCACTGGTCTGTGAAACGTTATTTTATGCTTTGTTGTTAAACCAATACGGTGGGGCAAGTAATGCCGCAGTCTCGATTTTATATATACCCATAGTGGTTGCAGCCGTTTGCCAACACAAAAAAGTGGCTTGGTTGATTTGGCTAATTGCTATCTGTGTATATAGCTTTTTATTTAGTTTATTTGATGGCCAAAGTAACGAACACGCAAACCACCATACTAATCACAACACTGTGCATCATCATATGCATCATATGGTTGATGACAAACCTGCATCAGATAATCAGGCCTTTTTTAATGAACATGTGTTAGGAATGTGGCTGACGTTTGTTTTTTCTTCCATGTTAATGAATTGGTTTTTAACGCTGCAAAGACAATGGTTACTGAACAAAGAACAGCAAATAAGTGAGTTAAAAGAAAAACAACTGCGAGATGAGCAAATTCTCGCCGTTGCGACCACTGCTGCTAATGCAGCGCATGCTCTAGCAACGCCAATTTCCGCGGCTAATTTATTGATCGATGAATTTAAACAGAGTATTGAAGAGGCTGATTTAACTCAAGCTGATCGTTTTGAATTTGAAGATTTAACCGAAGAATTAGAAGAGCAAATTAAACGCTGCCAAAACAGTGTCCAACAGATCTCCAATCAAGCGCGCTCTAACCAACCTGAAGCTCAAAAAAATGTCAATGCTGCCGACTTTATCGAGCAGGTTTATCGCACTTGGTGGGTTACTCACAACGATATTATACAAGATTTAAATATTGACCCTAAGGTCACACAAGTCCAAATTGAAATTAACTTAAACCTTGAATTATCGATAATCAATATACTTGAGAATGCCGCCAGAGCGAGCCTAGCTGAGGGGTGTGATAAGGTAAAGGTGTTGGTGAATCTCGCTCGTTATCACCAACAAGACTATATTGAAATTAATGTTTTTGATTTCGGCCAAGGTATCAATAGTAATATTTTACATAGCTTGGGTAAAAAGGCGTTAGGTGAGGATGCACAGGGTATGGGACTTGGTCTCGTGCTGGCCAATGCAACGGTTGAACGCTTAGGTGGAAAGTTGTGCATTCAAAATACTGAGCAGGGTGCGCTGACTCAATTGCGTTTACCTAAGGTAATTTAGACAATGACAAAGATGAATATTTTATTATTAGAAGATGATATCGCCTATGCAAAGGTACTGTCTAGGCAGCTTATCAGGGACGAACATCAAGTCATTCACGTAGAGACGGGTGAGCAGCTTCTCGAACAAGCTCGCCAAGATAGCTTTGATGTTTGTTTATTAGATATGAACTTAGGTATTGAGTCGAGCTTACCTTATATTGAAAAATTAAGGCAGGCACAAAAACAAGCACGCATACTTGTTGTGACAGGCTATGCGAGCATTGCTTCTACTGTTCATGCGATAAAATCTGGTGCCGATGACTATTTACCAAAACCAATTGATTATAAACAGCTCCATGCCGCAATGTTGGGTAAAAAAGTAGAGGATATTGAACATAGCGAAGGTGAGCATGCAACGACCAATATGCAAGTGCTCTCAGCAGAGCGTTTAACTTGGGAGCATATACAGCGCGTGCTAGCCCAAAACGATGGCAATATTTCAGCGACGGCGAGGCAGCTTAATATGCATCGCAGAACCTTGCAGCGAAAGTTAGCGAAAAAGCCCGTTGAGCAATAACCTTATTAAGCCATCATCGCGTTGTATAGTTCAACGCGGTTTCTGCCATTTGCTTTTGCTTGATAGAGCGCTTGGTCTGCACAGCTAATATTTTCTTCTAAACTAACTTTGTCATTACCCATGTGAACGCCAACGCTCATGGTGCATTTAAAAGATTGACCTTTAAAGTTGACCTGCAATTTTTCGATGCTCTCGCGCAGCTTTTCAGCTAGCTGAGTTGCAGACGTTAAATCAAAATCTTTGATGTAAACCAAAAACTCTTCGCCGCCCCATCTAACCAAAGCATTGTCGGATGAAAGTTGCTTTGATAAGCACTGTGCCACTTTTGCGAGCATTTTGTCCCCTAAATCATGACCGTGATCGTCATTGAAGCGTTTAAAATGGTCAATATCCATCAGCAGGTAAGTTGGCTTTTCGGGGACATCAGGTTCATTGTCTATTAAGTGATAAAAAGCATGGCGATTGAGTAAGCCGGTTAGTTGGTCGGTCTTCGCTAGTTTTTTTAGTTCTCTGAGCACTTGGCGGTGTACGCCAATCCAAGTTTGGATACCAATGCAAAGTAATACGAAGCCCGTTGTTTGCAGGGTATCTTCCACATCACTTCTAAAGTAGACGCCTTCACCGATAAACTCTTCGGCAAAATCAAAAAAGAAGCCGAGGTAACTTAAACTGGCACCAAAAAATAAAATCCAATAGACCTTAGGGAAATTGAGGTTTTCGATATAGAA
Organism: Marinifaba aquimaris; assembly: GCF_013328345.1. GTDB lineage: Bacteria > Pseudomonadota > Gammaproteobacteria > Enterobacterales > Alteromonadaceae > Marinifaba > Marinifaba aquimaris. Next base: position 13,339 of record NZ_JABULX010000012.1, on the reverse strand, counting down.
CATCACCGCAATACACGCTAAAAGCATGACAACTTCAGAGGTAAGTTCGAAATAGTCATCCGGCGTAAGTATCGGCGTAATAGAGGCGGTGAATAAGAAAAAAACAAAACTGCAACCAATGAGGACTAATTGATACTTGTATTTCATCAAATATTAACCTTTCAAAACAACTCCCTGTTATGTTTTACTTTACATATTGAGGGGACATTAATCTAGCTCTAAAAACGCTTTTATATCGTCTATTTGAGCCATCGCATCTTTAAAGCCTAGCTCAATTAACTCACTACAATAGGCTTTTTCAAACATTAAATAACTGACGATACTGGATTCAGAGTCTGCGCTGATGCCAAAAACCTTGAGTAGCATCTTGATGGCTTTGGGCATATCTTCGTAGTGCTTAGCCGCAATAGTATTAAAACTCTGACTGGGTTTGATCTGAAAAGTCTCAACTTTTCTTAACTTTACTTTTTTGCGCTCATCTTTATCGAGCAGCGCCATCGTTTGATTAACACGCTCTAAACGCTCTAAATCAGAGTTCAATGCTTCGTTAAAGATAGTATCGAGTAAATGACCTGTGATAGTGCCAAGACTGGGGTGATGTTGGGGTATTTGACTGCGATCTTCTTGCGAAATATCAGACATGCCAATTAAAAAAATCTTTTTGGCACCTAAATGTATAGGTGGGCTCAGTGGCGCAAGCTGGTGTACCGAGCCATCGCCGTAATAATCTTGTTGGATGTGAATACTTGGAAAAACTAAAGGAATAGCTGCCGATGCCATTAAATGTTCAGTATTAATTAAGGCTTTTTCTCCTCGTCGGTGCGAACGTCGCCAAGGTTTAATATGACGATTGGCTTGGAAAAAACACACCGCATCACCTGTGCTGTAACTCGATGCGTTGACCGATAGTGCTTTTAAATGACCGGATAAAATATTTTGGTCGATGCGTTTAAAATCTAATAACTCGTTGAGGAGTTTTCTCAAAGGCTGATTGTTAAACCAAGAATTGGCTCTTTTATTAGCATAACTGGCTTGAGTACCTGAGCCTATACCTTTACTAAGGTGCCAAAATACACCCAGCGCATCGCTTCGATAAACGCGAGATGTAGAAAAGTTTTTCCAAACCCATTCTAATTTTTTAACGCCAAGATGAAAACAAGATGCATAAACGGCCAATGCCGTTGAATTGATCGCACCTGCGGATGTGCCCGTTAAAATAGGGAAGGGAATGCGCGTGTTTCTTGGTAGGTCATGAGCAATGGCTTTGAGCACACCAACTTGATAAGCAGCACGTGCGCCCCCTCCACATAGCAGCAAAGCAATATGACCTTTGCTCTTTGTTCTCTTGGGCTTGGCTGTCTGCGTTGATTTTGTGCTTGTCATTGGTCTGCTTAAAATTCTATTTATTTAATAAAAATAGTAAGTTAGCGGTAAAATACAAATTCTAGACTAGTCTTTAATGGTTAATTTTTGATGAACGTTTGATTTTTAAGCAGCTTGTATAGATTTCAAGGTTAAGCTGAATACTTTATATGATGCAAGACTATGCAATAAGATAGAAAAACTATACAATACGTGCCATTATCGCTCGCCAGATTGCGAGCCCTTCCCATTGCGTTCACTTATGCATATTTGCAGGAGATAAGATGTTAACTCGTGACATGAACATAGCGGACTTTGATCCACAACTTTACCAAGCGATTCAAGATGAAACGACTCGTCAAGAAGAGCACATTGAATTAATCGCCTCTGAAAACTACTGTAGCCCACGTGTTTTAGAAGCCCAAGGTTCACAGTTAACAAATAAATATGCAGAAGGCTACCCGAACAAGCGTTATTACGGCGGTTGTGAGCACGTTGATATCGTTGAGCAATTAGCAATTGACCGTGCTAAAGAGTTATTCGGTGCGGTATACGCAAACGTACAGCCTCACTCAGGTTCACAAGCAAACAGCGCTGTGTTCCAAGCTTTATTACAACCGGGTGAAACGGTATTAGGCATGAGCTTAGCGCACGGTGGTCACTTAACGCACGGTGCACACGTAAGCTTTTCAGGTAAAATCTACAACGCTGTTCAGTATGGTTTAAATGAAGCAACTGGCGAAATCGATTACGATAACGTTGAAGCATTAGCACTTGAGCACAAGCCAAAAATGATCATTGCTGGTTTCTCTGCATACTCAGGTATCGTTGATTGGGCGCGTTTCCGTGAAATCGCTGATAAAGTAGGTGCATACCTTTTCGTTGATATGGCTCACGTTGCCGGTCTAATCGCTGCTGGCGTTTACCCTTCACCAATGCCATTTGCTGATGTAGTTACAACAACTACTCACAAAACATTAGCTGGTCCACGTGGTGGCTTAATCTTAACGGCTAAAGAAGACGAAACCATCCAGAAGAAATTAAACTCTGCGGTTTTCCCTGGTGGCCAAGGTGGTCCTTTATGTCACGTTATTGCAGGTAAAGCGGTTGCATTTAAAGAAGCTTTAGAGCCTGAGTTCAAAGTATACCAACAACAAGTTGTTGCTAACGCAAAAGCTATGGTTGCAGTATTACAAGAGCGCGGTTACAAAGTAGTATCTAACGGTACTGACAACCACTTGTTCTTAGTTGACTTAATCGACAAAGACATCACAGGTAAGGATGCAGATGCTGCTTTAGGTTTAGCTAACATCACTGTTAACAAAAACTCTGTACCAAATGATCCACGCTCTCCATTCGTAACTTCAGGCTTACGTATTGGTACGCCTTCTATCACGCGTCGTGGTTTCAAAGAAGCAGAAGCAAAAGAATTAGCAGGTTGGATCTGTGACGTGTTAGATAACATCGAAAGCGCAGACGTTCAAAACCAAGTTAAAGCTAAAGTATTAGAAATTTGTAAGCGCTTACCTGTATACGCTTAATTTCTGCTATTGCTAGAAATTAAAAAGGTCGCCTTGGCGGCCTTTTTTGCCATCTATACACACGTGATAACTGTGTAGAAAAAGTGTTTATTTGATTGAGAATTACCCATGCATTGTCCATTTTGTACCAACCAGGAAACAAAAGTCATTGACAGTCGTTTAGTCGGTGAGGGTTCACAAATTAGGCGAAGACGTGAATGTGCTCAATGTAATGAACGTTTTACTACCTTTGAAATGGCTGAATTAGTGATGCCAAAAGTAGTAAAAACAGACGGCACGCGCGAACCATTTAACGAAGATAAATTGCGCTCGGGTTTAAATCGCGCGTTAGAAAAGCGCCCTGTGAGCGTTGAGCAAATTGAAAGGTTAATTCATCGGGTCAAGTCTCAACTTCGTGCGACGGGTGAACGTGAACTCCCTAGTGAAATGGTGGGAAACTTATTGATGGATGGACTCAAAGAGTTAGACCAAGTGGCGTATGTGCGTTTTGCTTCAGTTTACCGTTCATTTGAAGATATTAAAGAATTTGGTGAGGCTATTGCAGGCCTTGATAAAAAGCGCTCCAAAACCAGTCATAAAAAGGGCTAAGCTTACTTAATGACGTTATCGACATTCGACTTTCAGATGATGGCTCGTGCCATCAAACTCGCTAAAAAGGCGTTATACACGACATCGCCCAACCCACGTGTGGGGTGTGTCATCACTCAAGGTGAAACGATTGTAGGTGAAGGTTACCACATTCAAGCGGGTGAACCGCACGCTGAAGTTCACGCTATGCGAGCTGCTGGCGAAAATGCTAATGGTGCAACAGCTTACGTTACGCTTGAGCCTTGTTCGCATTTCGGTCGTACACCTCCTTGTGCACTTGGTTTAATTAATGCGGGTGTCAAAAAAGTCGTGATTGGCATGACCGATCCCAACCCTAAGGTCTCTGGCCGCGGTATTAAAATGTTAAAAGATGCGGGTATTGAGGTTATTTCGGGCTGTTTAGAAACAGATGCCAAGGCGCTTAATCCTGGTTTTATCAAACGCATGCTTGTCAAAAAACCGTGGGTTCGGCTTAAAATGGCCTCAAGTTTAGATGGCCGAACGGCCATGGCATCAGGTGAAAGTCAGTGGATCACTGGTCCACAAGCTAGAGCCGATGTACAAAAATATCGAGCGATGAGCTGTGCAATACTAACAGGCTCAGGTACGGTTAATGTAGATAACCCCGCACTGGTGGTGCGAGAAGCCCAGCTTGGTTGCTCAGATTATCCACTAGATAGCATTAGGCAACCGTTACGAGTTGTCATTGATAATCAGCATAGCGTATTGGCTGAAAATGGTTTATTTAATCATACCAGTCCGGTTTTAATGGTCAGTAATAATGAAAGAGCGAGCTGGCCACATCCGCATGTTAGCAATTTGACGCTGGAACAAACCGGCCGTTATGTCGATTTAAATGAATTACTACTTGAACTGGGCAAACGTGAAATTAATGAAGTCTGGTTAGAGGCAGGGAGTGTACTTGCGGGTGCATTTATCGAGCAGAACTTAGTTGATGAGCTTATTTTGTATCAAGCGCCTAAGTTACTTGCAGAAAATACCCAAGGATTACTCAAGATAGATACACTCACAGAATTAAAACAGGCAAGCCAATGGCAGTTTCAGTCTGTGACTCAAGTGGGTAACGATTTAAAGTTGGTGTTAACACCCAATCAAGAATGCGAATAAGGTAGTGTTATGTTTACTGGCATCATAGCGTCATTAGGTTCAATAAAGGCCATTAACGCAAAATCGGGTGATTTCGAATTAGTTATCGCTGTTGGCAAGTTAGATATGTCGGATGTGCAACTAGGTGATTCAATTGCCGTTAATGGCACGTGTTTAACTGTCACGGCATTTAACCATGATGAATTTAGTGCCGATGTATCAAGCGAATCAATCAAGCGAACCAAGTTACAACAAGCCAAAACTGGCGATAAGGTCAACTTAGAAAAAGCCTGTACACCTGATACCCGTCTTGGTGGCCATATTGTCTCTGGTCATGTTGATGGTGTCGGTCAAATTATCAATGTCATTGAAAATGGCAGCGCTACCGACTATTGGGTGAGCGCACCTGATGGTTTAGCTAAATATATTGCTGAAAAAGGCTCTATCACAGTAGATGGTATTAGCTTGACGAGCAATGAAGTGAGTGGCGATGCGTTTCGTTTAACGATTATTCCGCATACCGCACAAGAAACAACCATTAAGTCATGGCAAATTGGTACTTCAGTTAATTTAGAAGTCGATGTCATTGCTAGATATTTAGAAAGACTGATGAGCTATCAAACACCTGAACAGAGTCGTCAGCAAAAAGATGATGCTATGCTAGATTTATTAGTTAAATCTGGTTTTACCAGCTAATTACAAGCAATAAAAACAACAACAAAGCTGTCTCAACTTGAGATATTTTGGATAAAGAAATGAAATTAAATACAGCCGCAGAGTTAATTGAAGATATTCGCCAAGGGAAAATGGTGATTTTGATGGACGATGAAGATAGGGAAAATGAAGGCGACCTGATTATGGCTGCTGATCACGTAACAGCAGAAGCGATCAACTTCATGGCTACTTATGGTCGTGGCTTAATTTGTATGCCTATTACACGCGAGCGCTGTGAATTATTAGATTTACCCCTGATGGCCGATAGAAACAAAGCCGCGTTTGCAACTAACTTCACCGTTTCAATTGAAGCGGCAGAGGGCGTAACAACAGGGATTTCAGCGGCTGATCGCGCTCGTACGATACAAGCTGCAGTGGCAGCGGATGCAAAAGCTGAAGATATTGTGCAGCCGGGTCATATTTTCCCATTAATGGCAGCCGAAGGTGGCGTATTAAACCGTGCAGGTCATACAGAAGCCGGTTGTGACTTGGCTAGATTGGCAGGTTGTTCACCAGCGGGTGTTATCGTTGAGATTTTAAATGAAGATGGCACGATGGCACGTCGTCCTGATTTAGAAGTCTTTGCTGAAAAACACAATATCAAAATAGGTACCATTGCTGATCTCATCGAGTATCGCAATGTGACTGAAACCACAATTGAGCGCATTGCAGAGTGTAAATTACCGACGCAATATGGCGATTTTGATCTGATTACTTTCAAAGATACGATCGATGGTCAAGTACACTTCGCACTTAAGAACACAGATATTAGTTCTGATGAGCCGACATTAGTCCGTGTACATCTTATCAATGCGTTAAATGATTTGTTTCGCTCGACAAGAGAGAACAATACAAACTGGTCGTTAGATAACTCAATGAAACGCATTGCCGAAGAAGGCGGTGTATTGGTGTTGTTAGGTAAAACGGAATCAACCAACGAGCTGCTCAATACTGTTGAACGTTTTGCCGCATTAGATCAGGGTAAGCAGTTAAAAGCTAAGCCAAATGCCGGTGCTTCTCGTAACGTGGGTGTGGGCTCACAAATACTGGCTGCCTTGGGTGTTGGTAAAATGCGTTTACTTTCTGCTAAGAAGAAATATCACGCTTTATCTGGTTTTGGTTTAGAAGTGGTTGAGTACGTAGAAAACTAATACCAGCCAGATTAGAAAAAAGTTACAACATTGGCGTGAGTTTTTTGCTAGAATGCGCGCCAATTTTCAAATAAGAAATTGAATAAAATTATTAAGGTCAGTCATGCAAGTAATCGAAGGTAAAATTTCAGCTAAAGGCAAAAAGTTTGCATTAGTAATCGCTCGTTTCAACAGCTTTGTTGTTGAGAGCTTAGTAGAAGGTGCTATTGATGCACTTAAGCGCAGCGGCGATGTAAATGATGAAGACATTACTTTAATTCGCGTTCCAGGCGCACATGAACTACCAATCGTTGCTAAAAAAGTAGCTGAGTCAGGTAAGTACGATGCAATTATCGCTTTAGGTGCGGTTATTCGCGGTGGTACGCCACACTTTGACTTTGTTGCTGGTGAAGCAAGTAAAGGTTTATCTCAAGTCGCTTTAGAGTTCACAACACCAGTTGCTTTTGGTGTGATCACTACAGAGTCAATTGAACAAGCAATTGAACGCTCTGGTACTAAAGCGGGTAACAAAGGTGCAGAAGCTGCACTGACTGCTATTGAGATGGTTAACGTTTTAGATCAAATTTAATTTTTAGGACTTAAGTTAAGTGAAAACAACACACCGCAGAAAATCGCGTGAGTTAGCTGCACAAGCTATTTATTCATGGCAAATGACAGGTAATAAAATCGATGTCGTTATCGAAGCTATGATTGAAGAAAATGATGTAAAGACCTTCGACGCGGCTTATTTTCAAAAGTTAGTAAATGGTGTTTTTGTCAATGTTGACTCAATCGATCAAGCTTATAAACCACATTTAGCGCGTTCGATGGAAGAACTTGATTTAGTTGAACAAGCGATTTTACGCGTTTCAACATTCGAATTAAGTGAATGTCATGACGTGCCATATCGTGTTGTTATCAACGAAGCTATTGAAGTTGCTAAAGTATTTGCCGCTGATGACAGCCACAAGTTTGTGAACGGTGTTTTAGATAAAGCCGTTAAGTTTATTCGTAAAGACGAAGTGGCTTCAGACAGCGAGTAATCTATTAAGATGCAAGAATTTGACGTTATAGCTCGATTCTTCAGTCATCAGAATAGCCAACAAAACGCCAGCTCTGCTGGCGTTTTGCTTGATAAGGGTGATGATTGTGCCTTATTACAACCCAGTCAGGGTAAACAGTTAGCAATTAGTACGGATACGCTTGTTGCGGATGTTCATTTTTTTGCTGATATGTCGGCTCACAGTATTGCTCACCGCGCATTAGCATCCAATTTAAGTGATCTGGCGGCAATGGGTGCCAAGCCCAAATGGTTTTCTTTAGCACTGACATTACCTTCCGTTGATGAAACTTGGTTAGCTGAATTTAGCCGGGGCTTATTCGAATTAGCTGATTTACATGGTATTTATCTGACTGGTGGTGATACGACTAAAGGGCCTCTGGCCATTAGTATTACGGTTATTGGTGAAGTTAATGGCAATACTGCACTTAAGAGAAATAATGCTAAACCGGATGATTTAATTGCCGTAACTAATCAATTGGGTGATGCGGCGGCTGCACTTCAATTTTTACCAGCAAAAAATATCTCGCAATTACCATTAGCCCAGCAAAATATTATTGCCGCTTATCAATACCCCAAACCGCAACTAGACGCGGGCCAAGCTTTATTGGGTATTGCCAATAGTGCATTGGATATCTCTGATGGATTACTGGCTGATTTACAACACATTTGTGCTGCATCGCAATTATCTGCTCAAATTTCATTAGATAAACTACCTTTGTCTGATGACCTCATTGCACAATTTGGCCAACAGCAAGCTATTCGCTATGCCGCTACAGGGGGCGATGATTACCAATTGTGTTTTACCTTCGCAAAAGACAAGCTTTGTCAGTTGACTGAAATAATGCAGCAACAAGGTATTCATTGGACTGTGATAGGTAGTATGAAACAAAGCGAGCAATCAAGGCATCAGGTTAAATGCACGCTTGACGAACAGCCGTTTGAGTTTGATCGAGCTGGCTATCAACATTTTTCAGAAGATCATTAAATAATGAAAATTAGACCCGAATTAAAGCAATTAAATTTTCTTAATCCCATTCATTTTCTTGCTTTAGGTTTTGGCAGTGGCTACGCACCTAAAGCCCCTGGTACTTTTGGTACGTTAGCCGCAATTCCCGTTGTTTATTTAGCAAGCCTTTTACCACTAACAGGCTATGTGGCGCTGACTTTTATTTTTGCCGTCATAGGCTGTTTTATTTGTGGCTATACGGCTAATGCGCTTAAAACACATGATCACCCAGCTATTGTATGGGATGAAGTGGTGGGTTTAATGATCACTTTTATTGCGATACCACTTAGCTGGCAAAATTTATTAGCTGGGTTTGTATTGTTTAGGTTTTTCGATATTTTAAAACCTTGGCCAATTAAATGGGCAGACCAAAAAGTACACGGTGGCACCGGTATTATGCTCGACGATGTATTCGCTGGTTTGATGGCTTGGTTAGTATTGTTAGTACTTATACCGTATATAAACTAATATTCTCATAAATTGCTTGGTTATGCATTTTGGATGCATTAAAATTCAAAGCTATTCCCGATAAACAGAAATAAGGTAAAGACATGACGGATAAATTTAAAATTTTTATTGATGGCGAAGCAGGAACAACTGGTTTACAAATTCGTGATCGATTAAAAAGTCATCCGCATGTTGAGGTGATCAGTATTGATCACGACAAACGCAAAGACGTTGAAGAAAAGAAAGCTATTTTAGCTCAAGCCGATATCTGTATTTTGTGTTTACCTGATGCAGCTGCCATCGAAACGGTTAAATTAGCGCAAGGGTTAGATGTGCGCTTTATTGACGCATCAACAGCGCACCGTATTGCAGATGGATGGGTTTATGGCTTAGCAGAATTATCTGAAGAACAACGCGACCTTATTGCCCAGGCTAAATATGTTTCTAATCCTGGTTGTTACCCTACAGGGGCTAACTTATTACTTAAGCCATTAATTTACAGTGGACTGTTAAAAGCCGATGCCAGAATTAACATTAATGCTGTTTCTGGTTATTCAGGTGGCGGTAATGCCTTGATCGATGCCTATGAAGGTGAACAAACACCGTCTGCTTACGCGCTATACGGTTTAAACTTCAACCATAAACACTTACCTGAAATTGTAAAATGGACGGGGCTTGAGCACACGCCTAATTTCTTCCCATCTGTCGTTAATTTAAAGCAAGGCATGGTCATTCAAATTCCACTTTCAAATGACGATGTAAAGGGCAGTGCAAGCGATTTGGCCATGGTGTTAGCTGATTACTATAAAGAACAGACCTACGTGCGTGTTCACAGTGCTGAAGAGGTACTATCAGAGACATTTTTTAATGTTGAGGGTAACGCCAACACCAACTATTGTGACCTTGCTGTTTTATCTTCTGATAATGATGACAGGCACTTACTTGTTGCTCGCCTAGATAATTTAGGTAAAGGTGCAAGCGGGGCTTGTGTTCAAAATATGAATATTATGTTGGGGCTTGAAGAGTCCATTTGTGTTGATTTAACTTAGTATTGATTGACATCATCAACTTATTTAAAACCCTAGCTTTTTGAGCTAGGGTTTTTTTATACCTAAAAAAGGAGAACAACAATGATAACCAGTATTTTTGCGGCTTTACTTGGCCTGTTATTTATAAAGTTAAGTATCAATACCATTAAATTACGCAAGAAAAATCGCGTGATTGTCGGTGACGGTGGCCACACAGCATTATCTAAAGCGATGCGTGCACATGGTAACTTTGCTGAATACACACCTTTTGCATTGGTGCTTATTTATTTGGTTGAGCAAAACTACGTAGGTAATACATGGCTGGTGATCATATTAGGTAGTTTATTGTTTTTAGGACGAATAATTCATGCATGCGGTATCAGTCAAGTGAAAGAAAATTTTCGCTTTCGCGTGGTAGGAATGGGACTGACATTTAGCGTGTTATTGACAGCGTGTGCAGTACTTTTAGTTAAGCCTTTTTTATAAGTATTTCGGCTAATTTATCGATGTTAAAAATAACTTTACTTTTTACAAAAATATGCGAAAGTGCGCGCAAAATTTTATGTTAAAAAAGCCAAGATAAAAGAATAAAAAATTCGCTTGCGATAAATCGCAATCGGCTTGTAGATGGTATTTGGAGTAGTCAGTGAAAAGTATCCCATTAGACAATTGGTCAATTGAGCGTGCGGCAGAAGTATACGGTGTGCGTGAATGGAGCGCTGGTTATTTTGATATCAATAGCGAAGGTAATTTAGTTTGTTCACTGAAATTTGATAACCAAGGTGAACCTGCTAATGGCTTACCGGCTAATGACCTAAAAAAAGTTAATGTACCTTTAACCGAAATCGTTGAAGGTTTACAGGCACGTGGTTTAGAAATGCCCGTACTACTTCGCTTTGAAAACTTACTCGATGAGCGTATCTCAAAGCTCAATCAAGCCTTTGCCAATGCCATTGAAAAGACGGGTTATAAAAACCACTATCGCGGTGTATACCCAATTAAAGTTAACCAACAAGCGCAAGTTATTGAAGAGATTGCGCGTTTTGGTTCGCGCTATCATCACGGCTTTGAGGCTGGCAGTAAAGCCGAGTTGATCATTGCCTTAGCATCACTAAATGATACCGATGCGTGCATTGTCTGTAATGGTTATAAAGATGAGGAATTCATCACACTTGGTTTACACGCAATTAAATTGGGGATTCGCTGCTTTTTTGTCATAGAAACCCCGGCTGAATTACCCATTATTATCAATTGCGCCAAAAAAATGGGTGTGCGACCACTGATTGGCACTCGCCTTAAGTTAGCGGCCAAAGTAGATGGTTACTGGAATAATGACAGCGGCGATCGCAGTATCTTTGGCTTATCTACTGCGCAATTAATGGACGTGGTCGATCAACTAAAACAAGCAGACATGCTCGATTGCTTCCAATTACTTCACTGCCACCTAGGCTCGCAAATTCCTAACATTCGCAATATTCGCGCAGGTGTCTTAGAAGCGTGCCGTTATTATGTCGACCTTATCAAAGAAGGGGTGCCATTGGGCTATCTCGATATGGGAGGCGGTTTGGCCGTCGATTATGAAGGCGCTTGTACTAACGCCACTCACAGTATGAATTATGGCTTAAACGAATACTGTGTCGATATTGTTGAAGCGATTGCTGAAACCTTAGATCAGGAGCAAATCGAACACCCGGTGATTTTAACTGAGTCGGGTAGAGCGACGGTTGCTTACTCTTCTATTTTGTTGTTTAACATTCTAGATGTTACACATTTTGAACCTGCGCCTTATCCCGAGCTGTCTTCATTACCTGAAGATACATCCGCTTCGTTAAAAGGGCTTTATGCCGTCCTTGATGTTATAGCACCACGAACCTTACAAGAGTGCTACAACGATGCAGTTCATTATCGTGATCAAGTTCGTGAAGACTTTAGCCGAGGCCAAGAAAGCCTGCGCAATCGCGCATTAGCAGAGAATTTATTCTTGGCGATTATGCAACGTATAGTTGCCGAAATGCCTAAAGTTAAGCGCATTCCAACTGAGCTCGAAAACTTGCCTGAAAGTCTTTCAGATATTTATTATGGCAACTTTAGTGTGTTCCAGTCTTTACCCGATGCATGGGCTATTGATCAGATTTTCCCTATTATGCCTATCCACAAGCTCGATCAAGCACCGACTCGCGATGCGATACTGGCTGATTTAACGTGTGACTGTGATGGCAAGATAGATACCTTCACGGTTGATGGCATAGAAAGATCGACATTACCCGTTCATGCGATTGAAAAAGGTGAAGATTACTTTATGGGCGCCTTTTTAGTGGGTGCTTATCAAGAAACCTTAGGTGACTTACACAATCTATTTGGTGATACGCATGTGGTGAGTGTACGCGTTAATGCCGATGGCAGTTTTGACTATGTACGTGAGTTAGAAGGCGATTGCATTGCTGATGTATTGAGTTATGTCGAATACTATCCTAAGTTTTTATCTGAAAGTTTCAGAAGCACAGCTGAAAAAGCGGTTAGAGCGGGGAAAATTTCACCAAAAGAGCGCCAAGTGATGTTGGCTGATTTTGCCGCGAGCCTGACTGGCTATACCTATTTTGAAAAGTAGCGAGTAAATCTACTTGCACATGTAATTTACCCATTCGGGTTTTTCTTTTTGAGGATCGATAAATGTCAAAAGTGATCATTGTTGGCGCCGGAGGCGTTGGTGGTGTGGTTGCACACAAGTGTGCACAAGTGGCAGAAGTATTTAGTGAGATTGTTTTAGCGAGCCGAACGGTGGCTAAGTGCGATAAGATTGCAGCGCAGATTGCGGCAAAGACAGGTCGTGAAGTTCGCACCGCTCAAGTGGATGCGGACAATGTGCCAGAGATGGTGGCGTTACTGAAAAAAGAACAGCCGAAGTTAGTGATAAACGTTGCGTTACCGTACCAAGATTTACATATTATGGATGCGTGTTTAGAAGCGGGCGTGCACTATTTAGATACGGCGAACTATGAGCCTGAAGATACGGCGAAGTTCGAATACCACTGGCAGTGGGCGTACCAAGAGAAGTTTGAAAAAGCCGGGTTAATGGCGCTGTTAGGCTCAGGTTTTGACCCAGGTACGACGAACGTATTTACAGCCCATATGGCAAAACATCACTTTGATGAAATCCATTATTTAGACATTGTGGATGTCAATGGCGGGGATCACGGTTACCCGTTTGCGACAAACTTCAACCCAGAGATTAACATTCGAGAGGTGACGGCCGCCTGTCGTCACTGGGAAGCCGGTGAATTTGTCGAAACACCTGCGATGAGCAAATCGGCGCAGTTTGAATGTCCAGAGAATGTGGGTACGTATGATATTTA